>NZ_JRJC01000023.1:0-309467 GCF_000762975.1 Enterobacter sp. UCD-UG_FMILLET | reverse complement strand
TATCAGGTTTGATAGCCCGTAGCCACTTGTAGAGGCTGTGTGCAGAAACGCCCAGACGGTCGGATACTTCGGCAACGGAATAACCGCGTTCTGTTATCTGACGGACGGCTTCTTCCTTAAATTCAGGTGTAAATCGTGGTGTGCCCATACGCTCCTCCTATGCTCAAACTATAGGGCAGGATCGTCTACCGGGGCGGGGTCAGTCCAACTATAGGGCAGGATCGTCTACCGGGGCGGGGTCAGTCCAAAATAATTGCGATGATGCTCGCAAAACCCAGACCAATCAATCCGCAATCAACAAAAATATGACCTTACCGCACAGAGCTCTATTTCCTGAATCCCCCTCGCAAATTCCAAATTTCCCCCACCTAAAACCGCTGTATTTATATTCAGCCCTGTATAATGGGCACCAGAAATTACGCCGAACGGCAAAGGAATATTTAAAGAGAGAATTCGCGATATGAAGGTGCTGCAACACCCCCATACCGCTAACCACAAACAACTTACAAGGAGTTGAAAATGGCTGCGACGAATTTTAAGCCAGAGTTTACTGTTTGCAAAACAGAATCAGACGCTTTCACCGGCATGATTGAAAACCGCGAGCTGGTACGCAAAAACAGCGCCCGCCGACTGCACGGCAACCAGCCCAACACGGCGCCCGTCCATCCCCGCGCGGAAACGCCGCAGGACAGTGCAGCCTGCTGCGAACTGTATGCGCGCATAGACATGAAATACCTTCTGCTGGGCGGCGATTGGTTAACCCGCGCGGGCTTTATCAACGGTATGCCCGTAAAAATCCGCGCCATGAAAGACTGCATTGTGATTACGCCGCAGCATACAAGAGAGCTATGGGGATGCCTGGAGGGTATGAGCGTGGTGAATATTAATAAGCAGAAAGTCGCGCTGTGGCTGAAGACGTTTCCGGGAGCGCTAAATGATACAGGCGATATACCGGCTGTTAAGCGTGGAACAGGCCAGGCGATGTCGGAGTAACCGTGCTTCCCACCTTATGTAATCCTTGAAGCAATAAAACGATACGGGCATGTCATCCCATGCCCGTTTTAAGTAAAAATCAATCGTGCTTAACCTTGCTCTTTCACCGCGTTAACCAGCGCAGCGTGAAGTTCGCCGACGGTTAAATCACATATAACAGGTTCGGGTATGCCACGTACCCAGCGGATAAATCGACAGATGCCAAAAAAGTCTATGCCTTCACCCGTAAACAGATACTCGTTCTCCGCGAGAGAGAACGTTTTCCTGTAGCCATCTTCTTCCGTAGCAAGTTTAACGCCAAACGCTTCTTCGCAGTCTTCTAGTAGGTCTTCGCCGTCGATACCGCAAATATGCAAATCGGCCTCAATCAACGTATTGCTATCGATAGGTTTACGATGTTCACCTGAGGAGTTTCGAACAACCTCAATGACTTGAGAGAGAGTGGGTTCCATCATGATCCTCTCCTTTAAAGCGGTGGAAATAATCGTCAGCGCTTTCCGGTGGTGCTCCGCTTGGTCGGACCGACCAGCACAACGTTACCTCGGCCCGAGAAATTTTAAAGTCAGTTCATGCTATTGCCATATGATTCCATGCATCTCTGTAAACTATATTTCCGTCACAGTGTTTCCAGGTGATTGCCTCATATCTTAATTCGATCGTCTCTGTATGCGTTCCTGTTCCAGAACCCGGGAACAGATTTGGCGTAATACCCGTGATTTTTACATTTTCCAGGATAATGTTGAAATATTCTCTCTCGATTCCTGCATCATCAATTTGATACATTTTTATCGTAGCCGATTTTAGTGTTTGGTTTTCACACAGTGCCCTAATGAGAACCGGTGTTGTTTTATCAAACTCTTTCTGAACGGCAATCGGTGTATGTACACGGGTGCCTGTCAGTCGGCCTGTATTTCCACTCACAGGAATGGTGAGGTGATGAGCGACCGCCTTTAATTCAATAGCGCCTAACCGACCGAACACCATCGAACCTCCTACGACTGGTGATCCATTAACATCGGTTAACCAAAGATATGCTGGATTTGACATGATTATTCCTTATCTATGTTTACAAAAGAAGGTAGGCGCAACATCGCCACGACCCATATGAATAAGCCAATAAGTTTCAGAGGCCATGGTTCAAGGACAGCTATACAAGCAAATGCACCGATGATCAGTAAGGGGCCTGATAACACATCCAGGAACCCGCCAAAAATATATATCTTTCCTGGCAGTAATTTATTCATTACTAATGAAATAATGTAAGCGCTTATGGTAATGATGCAAAAGGCGATTGTTTTATCATGCCAGGTTTCGAATTCAACCCAGCTAAGGGTATAGGCTAAAACTAAATATGAGCAAAGAAGCAGGTTTATAATTGGGATGATAAACTTATTCATACACACCTGCCGTAGTGTGTGTATTTAGTTTTTCATTAACTTTTTTTATGATTTGATTAAATACAGGCTTTCCTTCGGAATAACCTGCATGGATAGCATCTACAAAGGGTTGGACGGCATCAGCGAACAGAAAATAAAGTAGGTCATAGTCTCTGTGTCTCAGAAGTTCATATACCTCCGGTGCATCTGATTTGAGTTTGTTAGATGTTCTAATTGATCGTTCAGCCATTCCCCCAAACAAAAGGAGTGTGCTCAGTGCCGTGATTGGGTTGTCTTTCCCTTTAAAAACAACAAACGTAAAAGACGTTCTTTCAATGACATGCTTCGCGATAGTTGATGCAATAATATTTGTTGATATTCTACCTGCAATTGAAGTTGTTACAGTTCTGTATAATTTATCTTGCTCCGCTTCAGTTAAATACCTATTAAATTCTTTAAATATAATTTTTACAGCGTTGAATATATTCTCATAATTCAAGATGTCGTTTTTTATGGCAGTGAACATTCGTATTCTTTGAGTTTCACGAGCATACCTGGTATCCGTGTCAAAGATACCATAAACCAGATATCCATAATCTAACGGTACAGATAGCCCTCCATTTATAAGCCCAGTAACTGTATCAGGAGAAGCGATTATGTTGCATAGCCTTCGGGCTATATCTTCTACATCAGCCATAGTATCCCTTTAATTGTATTATAAAGGATAATATCAATGTGATATTTATGCGATTAAAGCAATTTATTTTATCTAAACGATAGATTAAGAATTATTAACGGCATTAATATTTTCTAAATGAGATAATACGCGGCTTCGTGCCTATCCCACGCACTCCACCGCTCAATCTCAATCAACTCACTTCATCAAAACACCGGCACCCCCAGCCCAACCTTCACCTCCCTCAACGTCTCTTGCGTCACCCCCTGGGCCCGTTCGGTCCCGCGCTTCAGCATCGCCATCAGCTCACTCTTATCCCGCATGTACATCGCCCTCCGCTCCCGCATCGGCGCAATCAGCTCCTGCAGGCACGCCTCCAGCTCGTTCTTGCACGCCCGGTCACCCAGCCCGCCCGCCTGATAGTGCGCCTTCATCGCCGCCACTTTCTCCTTGTCCGGATGAAACGCGTCGAGGTACGTAAACACCACGTTCCCCTCAATCTGCCCCGGGTCGCTCACCTTCAGGTGGTTCGGGTCGGTGTACATGGCGCTGACCGCACGGTGAATGGTCTCTTCGCTGGCAGAAAGGTGCAGCGTGTTGCCCAGCGATTTCGACATCTTGGCGCTGCCGTCGATGCCGGGCAGGCGGCTGGTGTCGCTCAGCATCGCCTTGCAGTGGCGCAGCACCGGGGCGGGCAGCAGGCTGTTCATCTTGTGCACAATCTCGTTGGTCTGCTCAATCATCGGCAGCTGGTCGTCGCCGACGGGCACGCACTCGGCCTTAAACGCGGTGATGTCCGCCGCCTGGCTGATGGGGTAGGCCATAAACCCGACCGGCAGCGAGCGGGCGAAGCCCTTCTGCGCAATCTCGTTTTTCACCGTCGGGTTACGCTCCACGCGGGCGACGGTCACGATGTTCATATACAGCATCGTCAGCTCGGCGAGGGCGGGCAGGGCGGACTGCAGGCAGATGGTGGTCAGGTTCGGGTCGATGCCCGCGGCGAGGTAGTCGGCCAGCACTTCGGGGATGTTGTCGCGAATTTTTTGCGGGTTGCTGCCGTTGTCGGTCAGCCCCTGCAGGTCGGCAATCAGCACAAACTGGCTGTGCGTCTGCTGCAGTGCCACGCGCTGGCGCAGCGATCCGACGAAGTGACCGAGGTGCAGCGGGCCGGTTGGGCGATCGCCGGTGAGGATGGTGGGTGCGTTCATAAAGACTCCTTAATGGGCAGTTGCCGAAAGGGGTCTTAGAAATGTGAAAGCCGCCTTTCGGCGGCTATCTGAAAATGGGGAAAACTACTCCGTGCCGCCTTTAAGAAGGCAGCCACCAGCGGTTTACGGTGAGCACGGCGTGGTTTATGTTCATCTCTTTACCGTATCACGTCCGGCGCGAAAAACAAAAGGGCACGTCATGCTGCAATCTCTCAACCATCTGACCCTCGCGGTCAGCGACCTGCAAAAAAGCGTCACCTTCTGGCACGAGCTGCTGGGGCTGACCCTGCACGCCCGCTGGAATACCGGGGCCTATCTCACCTGCGGCGATCTGTGGGTCTGCCTGTCTTACGACGAGGCGCGCCGGTACGTGCCGCCGCAGGAGAGCGACTATACCCACTACGCCTTTACCGTGGCGGAAGCGGATTTTGAACCGTTCTCGCAAAGGCTTGAGCAGGCGGGCGTCACCGTCTGGAAGCAGAACAAAAGCGAGGGAGCGTCGTTCTATTTTCTCGACCCGGACGGGCACAAGCTGGAGCTGCACGTGGGCAGCCTCGCCGCGCGGCTGGCGGCGTGTCGCGAGAAGCCCTATGCGGGCATGGTGTTTAGCTCAGACGAGGCTTGAGGCGCGCACCTTCAGCCTGCCCGCCAGCGTCACGTGCGTGGCGGCATCTTCCTGATTGCACAGGTACTCCACCGCCAGCCGTCCCAGCTCGCTGTAGGGCAGCTGGATGCTGGTCAGCGGCGGGGTGAGCTGCTCGGAGATCTTCTGGTCGTCGTAGCCCGCCAGCAGCATGTCATGCGGGATGCGCACGCCGTTCACCGCCAGAGCCTGATAGCAGCCAATCGCCAGCCAGTCGCTGGCGCAGAAGATGGCGTCCGGGCGCTCGGCCAGTTCCAGCAGGGACGTGGTTGCGGTAAAGGACTCGCTGAACTGCCAGTTGGTCTGCCGCACCAGGTCGTCGTCGCACGCGAGTCCGGCCTGCTGCAGCGCGGCCTGGTAGCCCGCCAGACGCTGGCGCGAGGCCTCCATCCAGCTCTCGCCGGTGATGTGGGCGATGCGCGTGGCCCCGCAGGCGATGAGGTGTTTAGTCACCTGGAAGGCGTTGGCGTAGTCGTCCGGGATAAACGACGGCAGCAGCGGCGAGCCGGGGTCGCGCTGGTTGAGCAGCACCAGCGGGATGCGGGTGCAGTCCTGAAACGCCGTCAGGTCCACCAGCGTGGTGACCGGGGAGGCGAGGATAATCCCGATGCAGTTGCGCTTCTCCAGCTGGCGGATGATGTTTAGCGCCAGCTCGATGTCGTCGCCGTAGTCGTAGACGGTGAGCAACGTCTCATTGCGCCACGCGGCCTCCCGCGCCTGGCTGATGGCGTCGATAAACGGGTCGAAGCTCTGAATGGAGCTCACCAGCAGGGCGATCTCTTCCTGGTTGCGCGGGGCGTGAACGGCGGGGAGGCGGTCGTAGCCGAGCTCGGTGGCCACATTAATCACCCGCTGGCGGGTGTCGTCGCTGAGCTTGATGTTGCGGGACTGGTTAAGCACCAGCGATACCGTCGCCTGCGACACCCCTGCCGCCCGCGCAATATCGTTCATCGTCACTTTCGTTTTTCGCTTCATCCGTCCTCTCCCTTTCGCGACTTCGCATCATACCCTAACCGCACGCTTTAGCGCCGTCGATCACGTTTCTCATTCATCGAAGCGTGAACTTTGTGAGGGGCATCGCTTTTCTCAACGCCGTGATTTGCGCATTTATCCTGCAACTAATATTTATTAGCTAAATATTATCAGTAAGAGGACGCGTAATGAAAGAGCAGTGGAGCAGGGAGCAGGCACAGGCGTGGTACGAGCAAAAGGGCTGGCTGTGCGGGTTTAACTATCTGCCGTCGACGGCGGTGAACTGGACCGATATCTGGCAGGAAGAGACCTTCGATGCCGCCACCATCGAGCGCGAGCTGGGCTGGGCGGCGGAGGCGGGCTACAACACCCTGCGCATCAACCTGCCGTTTATCGTCTGGGAGCACGACCGCGACGGGCTGATGGCGCGCATCGACCGCTTTTTGACGATTGCCGACGATCGCGGGTTCAGCACCATGCTGACCCTGATGGACGACTGCGGCTTCTCCGGCGACGAGCCGTATCTCGGCCCGCAAAAGCCACCCGTGCCGGGCAAGCACAACAGCCAGGCGGCGGCGAGCCCGGGGCGCGACAGGGTGTGCGATCCCGACTGCTGGGCAGACATTGAACGCTATATCCGCGACGTTGTCCGTCAGTTCCGCGACGATAAGCGCGTGCTGCTGTGGGATCTCTATAACGAGCCGGGTAACCGCGGCATTTTCGCGACCGGCACGCAGGAGGTGCAGTACGACGCGAAGCTGGAGACCTGCGCCCACGCGCTGATGAAGCTCGCATTCCAGTGGGTGCGAGAAGAAGATCCAACCCAGCCGCTCACCGTCTGCGCGTGGCGCCTGCCGCCGGAAGAGGAGGGCGAGACGTTCTTCCAGCATCCGCTGGACCAGACCGCGCTGGCGCTCTCGGACGTGGTGAGCTTCCACGCCTACACCCACACCGGCCGCATGACGGCGATTATCCAGCAGCTGCAAAAGCTCGGTCGCCCGCTATTCTGCACCGAATGGCTGGCGCGCCACGTGGGCAGCACCATCGAAGAGCAGCTTCCGCTGATGTACGCGGCGAAGGTCGCGCCGTACCAGTGGGGACTGGTGCGCGGCAAAACCCAGACGTGGCTGCCGTGGCCGGTGGTGATGAAAGAGTCCACGGACTACTGCCGCCTCTGGTTCCACGACGTGTTCGAGGAGAACGGCATTCCGTTCTCGCGCCGTGAAATCGCATTAATGCAGCAGCTGCGCAAGATCGCCCCGAAAGTTAAGGGCTAATAATATCGACCCGGCGGACCACCGCCGGGCAACCAGGCAGGCATATAACAATGGCAACGACAATGAAAATACCGTCTCGCGAGTTGTGGTCTTACTTTGGCTATGGTTTAGGTCAGTGTTTTAGCTTTGGTTTAGTGGGTTCGTTTATTAACTATTTTTACACCGACGTGCTGGGGATCTCGGCGCTGGCGGCGAGCACCATCTTCCTGATTGCCCGCGCGTGGGACGCGGTTCACGATCCGCTGTTTGCCAGCATTATGGACACCATTAACAGCCGGTTCGGCAAATTTCGCCACTTTTTGCTGATCGCACCGCTGTTGATCACCGGCGTCACGCTGCTGTCGTTCTATAAAATTGAAGCGGATATGACCACCAAAATCCTCTACGCCGGGGTGACCTACATCCTGTGGGGGACGCTGTACGCCATCTCCGATATCCCGTTCTGGTCGATGTCGTCGGTGATGACCAACGACTCCGGGCAGCGCACCCGCGCGGTGACGGCGGCGATGCTCGGGGTGAACGCCGGGATTGCCTGCGCCAACATCTTCTTCCCGAAGCTGGCGGCCTACTTCGCCCAGTACAGCAATGACAAAGGCTACTTTATGGCGGCGCTGGTGATGATGCTGGTGGGCCTGCCGCTGATGCTAAACGGCTTTATGCAGATCAAAGAGCGCGTGCCGCCGAGTCCGGAAAAGGTGACCATTCGCGATACCTTCCACAACCTGCGCCAGAACAAGCCGCTGTTTATCGTCCTGCTGTCGTTCTTCTTCTGCGTGTTTCACAACGTGGCGGGCGGGCTCTATATCTACTTCTTTATCAACAATCTGGGCGACGGCAGCCTGCAGATGGCGATTGGCGTGATGGGGATTGTGGCGGCGGTGCTGTGCCTGGTCGCCCCGATGCTGACGAGGCGGATGCAGAAGCGGAAGCTGTTTATGATCCTCTGCGGGCTGGACGTGGCGGTGCGCGTGGTGATGTGGTTTGTCGGGTATCAGCAGGTGACGATGCTGTTTATTCTGCTCGGCCTGAGCACGCTGTTCGTGATGATGACCAACATCCTCACCTCGTCGATGATTGCCGACACCATCGAGTACGCGGAGTACCACACCCACAAGCGCTGCGCGGCGATCACCTTCTCCGGGCAGACCTTTACCGGCAAGATGTCGGTGGCGGTGGGCGGCGGGTTAATCGGCGTGTTTCTGACGATGATCGGCTACGTGCCGCAGGCGCAAATCCAGAGCGAAGGCGTGCTGTCGGGGCTGTTCTTCGGGATTTGTCTGCTGCCAGCGATAGGGTCGCTGATCCGAATGGGCTTTATGTCGCGCTTTACCTTTACCGAGGAGAAGCACGCGGAGATTTGTCGGCTGCTGGCGGCGCGCAGGTTGATTACGGAAGGGGAGCGGGGTAGCGAAGAGCAGGGCCTTCGTCCTATGCAGGTAAATTAATGCTGCCAGACACCGGCCTGGCAGGTGTCTGGCCTCTGACATTACGATGCGTGCGGCGGTTTAATCTCCTTCAGGAGATCCAGAATGCTATTACTGCTTGTCGATTTTACTTTTTGATAAAATACAGGTTCGGAGATCGGTGAATCCCATTGATGGATCTGTTCTTTTTTGAATGGGATACATTTCATGGCTGTTCGCTTCAGCGCTTTAATACGGAGATCATAAGCCTCGAAATCATCCGCCGTTGTTTTCAGACTTGCCGATCTTGCTGCGTTAATCTGGTCTGGGCATATGAGCTGTATATTACCCAGTGAAAAGATATTTACCCCAGTGATAAAAAATCTTGACGGGATATCTTTATAGTAACGGGTGTTCCACGTTGCTCCGTCAAACATGGCGTGTGGATGCGTCTGTGTCTCGATGTAATACTGGTGAGTACGCCAGTCACTGATGCCTGAAAGATTGAGGGTCATGTTGATAATCAAGTTCGGAGTGGGTCTAAAGAAAATCGTCATCAGAAACACCAGGGCCGGAATGACAATCACTATTGTCGTTATCATCTGGATGATGTTTTTCTGTTCACTTACGAGGATCATCCCAGGGAAAATGCCGACCACGGCCAGGACCACTGACAGTCCGGTGAAAATGGCTAATTGCGCGAGCATGCTCGTTTCACTGTTAAAATCAAGCTGGTTGGTCACGAACAGAAGAGGGAGGACTTGAACACACGCAGGAATGAGCAATAACGCAGGTAACCCGAACTTAATCGGCCATGTTTTAAGGTATTTCTTTTCCAGCGTGTCATCAATTTTAACATACGCAGGGGTGAAAATTTGCCATCTCGACATACTCCATGTCGTTAACAGAAGCAGACCGATTGCCACTATTGTAACGCCAGGTCCGTTCCAGTTAAGAAAATAATAAACACTCATGCTACTGATAAACACGATGCAAATCATGATGCTATTTACCAGACTCACATTCGCGAGTCGTGAGGGTAAACCTTCATAATGCTTTAAGGATTGTTCATTCGATAAGAAGATTAAATACAGTAAGAAAGACGAAATAAATATAACGATACTAAAGCCGAACAGGGAAAGCAGAGTGAAACCAAATATAATGCCGAGGGCGCTAGTCACGCTCAGCGCATCATAAAGTATATCCAGCCGATCAATGTTAGCGAGATAGAACCATATGACGCTAAATGTACACCCTGTCACGAAAGTGGACGAGGTTATAATGGCAATGAAAAATTTACGGTTAATGATTTTTAGAAAATCGGCCTTCATCCTGGATGCCCCCTTTGTTTAGGGGCATCATAAGACGTGATAAGCCTTAATTTCCAGCCCCCAAAATATGTGATAAAAATCGAGGGCGTTTCCTTTCTGCGCTGTACAGAACAGTGACGATCGCTTAACCGGTGGACTCACCCACAAGCTCAATCCGGTTTCCGTCCGGATCTGCAATGACCGCTTCATAAAATCCATCTCCGGTCATGCGCGGTGCGCCGAGTAACGTACCCGCTGAGCGAGCCTGCTCCGCCATGCTGTCCACCGTTGCTTTGCTGCCCACATTTATGGCGATATGCGCCCAGCCGATAAACTCCGGGTGGGCAGGAGCATCCGGCAGATCCGGCAGCGTCATCAGCTCGATGGTCGGCCCGTTATCCAGCGTAATAAAGTGTGATTCGAAACCGGGACGATTTTTACTGACGTAGCGTTCGTTACTGCGGCCACCAAACACCGTTTCCCAGAACTGAACCTGCGCGTTCAGGCTGCGGGTCCAGAGTGCGACATGGGCAATATTCATAAGCTCTCTCGTTATTTGTCTGTGAGGACTTTCACCGGTAAAACAGGCTACACTCTGGTTTTGAGCGCTACAAGCTGAGGACATAACAATGCACTACACACTGAAAGAAAGCGACAAGGATAAAGCGGAAGGGTCAAACGGCGCGGGCGCTCTGCAGCAAAAACTGCTGGAGTCCCGTTCGATTGTGATCTCCGGTGAGATCAACCAGGAGCTGGCGCAGAAGGTCATCACCCAGATGATCCTGCTGCAAAGCGTCAGCAACGATCCGATCAAGCTGTACATCAACAGCCAGGGCGGCCACGTGGAAGCGGGCGATACCATCCACGACTTCATCAAGTTCATTCGCCCGGAAGTGCACGTCATCGGCACCGGCTGGGTGGCGAGCGCCGGGATCACCATCTTCCTGGCGGCGAAGAAAGAGCACCGCTACTCGCTGCCAAATACCCGCTTTATGATCCACCAGCCGCTGGGCGGCGTGCGCGGTCAGGCGACGGATATTGAGATCGAAGCGCGCGAGATCATCCGCATGCTGGATCGCGTGAACAAGCTGATCGCCGACGCGACCGGCCAGCCGCTGGAAAAAGTGAAAAAAGACACCGATCGCAACTTCTGGATGTCTCCGGCAGAAGCGCTGGACTACGGCATCGTGGGCAAACTGATTACCCATTATGACGAGCTGAAGCTGGATTAAGTTTTCGCGGCGTGTTTGAGTCGGGTGGCGGCTTCGCCTTACCCGACCTACACGCCCTCGTTTGACCCATGACAAGTTCCCCCTCCGCCTTCTTGCCTATAATCGCGCCTGTTTCCCCTCTCACTGGTGCTACCCATGGCGTATCAACTGAACCTGAACTGGCCGGAATTTCTTGAGAAATACTGGCAAAAACAACCCGTAGTGCTGAAAAATGCCTTCCCGAACTTTGTCGACCCGATTACCCCGGACGAGCTGGCAGGGCTGGCGATGGAGCCGGAAGTCGATAGCCGTCTGGTGAGCCATTTCAACGGCAAATGGCAGGCCAGCAACGGGCCGTTTGAGCACTTTGACGATCTGGGCGAAACCGGCTGGTCGCTGCTGGCGCAGGCGGTGAACCACTGGCATATGCCCGCGGCGGAGCTGGTGCGTCCGTTCCGCGTTCTGCCGGACTGGCGTCTGGATGACCTGATGATCTCCTTCTCCGTGCCGGGCGGCGGCGTGGGTCCGCATATCGACCAGTACGACGTGTTTATCATTCAGGGGATGGGCAGCCGCCGCTGGCGCGTGGGCGACAAGCTGCCGATGCGTCAGTTCTGCCCGCATCCGGCGCTGCTGCATGTCGATCCGTTTGATCCGATCATCGACGAAGATCTGGCCCCGGGCGATATCCTCTACATCCCGCCTGGATTCCCGCACGACGGCTTTACCCATGAGACGGCGCTCAACTACTCCGTCGGTTTCCGCGGGCCGAACGGTCGCGATCTGATCAGCAGCTTCGCCGATTACGCGCTGGAAAACGATCTAGGCGGCGAGCACTACAGCGATCCGGATCTGACCTGTCGCGAACACCCGGGCCGCGTGGAGCAGTACGAGCTCGATCGCATTCGTCAGATGATGATCGACATGATCGGCAAGCCTGATGATTTCACGAAGTGGTTCGGCAGCTTTGTTTCGACGCCGCGCCACGAGCTGGATATCGCCGCCGCCGAGCCGCCGTACGCGCCGGAAGAGGTGCTGGACGCGCTGCAGGGCGGCGAAACGTTGTCTCGCCTGAGCGGCCTGCGCGTGCTGAACGTTAACGGCAGCTTCTTCATCAACAGCGAACAGCTGGAGACGATAGACGCGAAGGCGGCGGATGCGCTGTGCCGCTACACCGAACTCGGCCAGGCTGAGCTGGGCGATGCGCTGAATAACCCGGCGTTTGTTGAGGAGCTCACCGGGCTGATTAACCAGGGATACTGGTACTTCGACGAGTAGTGGAGGGCGGCGTTGAGTGAGGCTCAACGCCGCCTCGTTTAGACCAGCATATTACACGCCTTCCAGTAGTTCAGAAGTCGTTCGTCATCGCGCTCTTTTTCAGCTTTTATTTTCATCGCCTGCGCCAGATTTGCTCGCGACACTTCATGGCCTTTCTGGACGATGTCTAATACCGCTTCACCAAGAGCCAGTGAAATTTCTGTCCGATTATTGCGAATCGTCATAAATACCTCCTCGTTGGTTGCGTTAATTTAATTATGAAAGAGAAATAACCATCCGGTAATAATTCATCTCATTCTTAATTTTTTATTTCTCTCATTTTCAACGGGTACGAAAATGAAAAGGGGATATTTTCTTCCTTATGGGCAGTAATAATCTTTCGACTTATACGGGTGCATAATCCCGTTAAGCCCAGAGATTGCCGCCATCCCCTGTGAATGGTACTGTTTGACCTGTCCTTTTCCCCATGCAGGCGTGGCATTATGCTCCAGAGTGAAAATACATCAGCGAAACGCCTGTTTTTTGTTGAGGATTTTCAGCTATTCGGCGAGCGCTATGGCATCGACTATCGTTTTCCCCAGCTAAAAGATGCAGTAGCCACCCGCAGTCCCGTTCTCCAGGGGGACGTGGAAGAGATGACGCTCTCCTCGGGCGTTTCCCTGACCCACTCCGACGTTCGCGTGTTACAACCTTACGAAACGACCTCTCGCCACAGCAGCCCGCTCTATATGCTGGTCGTGCTGGAAGGGTGCGTCACGCTAACGCTCCGCGGTAACGAGTATGTCGTGCGGGTCGGGTATGGCCTTCAGCGCCTGCCTCAGTGAAGAGCAGATTATGAGCGCGCGGCACGATGCGGACAGTACCCTGAAGACGCTCTCGTTTGGCGTGTACCCCAATGACGCCAGGCGTGAAAGCCTGCTGGAAACATTGCTGCTGGAGTGGCAAAGCCGGAATGCGCCTGCCGTTGTCTGGCACGTTCCCGGATTCGTGCTCTCCGGCATTCAGCATGCACAGCAGCAGGGCGTATGCGCGTTATCACGCAGACTGCTGCTAGAGGGGCTGATGTATCAGCTGCTTGGCCATGGCCTGAATCAGTACCAGCAACACCGTCCCTGTCGACCGGAGCATGCGCGTCTGGAACGCGTACGGTGCATGCTGGAACAGTCGCCTGAACAGAATCACTCCCTTGCCGAGCTAGCCGCCCTCGCGGCAATGAGCCAAAGCAGCCTGCGCAGCAAGTTCCGCCAGCGCTATGGCTGCACGCTGTTTGATTATCTCCGCGACTGTCGTCTCGCGCTGGCCCGGCGCTATCTGCTGGAAGGCTATAGCGTACAGCAGGCGGCGTGGATGTGCGGCTACCAGCATGCCACAAATTTCTCTACCGCATATCGTCGCCGCTACGGTATTTCGCCCGGTGAGGTACGTAAAACGCAGTAATGCACTTTTCCCTTTCCTGCTAACGCTTCCCGTGCGGTTTGTCATCGCGCATAGGTAACCTGGCGGCACGCATAGCCGTTTGCTCTCTCAAAAAGGTAATAATTCTTATTAACAATAAGAATTATCTCTGGAGAGAGTTATGTTTGCTAAAACGCGTCTGGCACTGCTGGTGGGATGGGTTACCGGAAGTGTCGTTTTTCCTGCGCTGGCGCAGGATGCCCAAAAAACGGATACCGTGGTGGTGACGTCGCAAATGCAGTCTGCGGCCACTAAGCTTGAAACCCCTGATATCGAAACCCCGCAGTCGGTCTCTATCGTCACGCGCGAGCAGTTCGAGGAGCAGGGCGCAACCAGCGTGCGTCAGGCGGTGAGCTACATGCCGGGGGTCTACAGTAATCAGATCGGTGCCTCAAACCGCTTCGACTATATCGTGCTGCGCGGCTTCTCCGACGGCAGCCTGGATAACATCTATCTCGATGGCCTGAAGATGATGGGAGACACCAACTCCCACAGCTCGCTGGTGATCGATCCTTGGTTCCTTGAGAGCGTAGAAGTGGTGCGCGGCCCGGCCTCCGTGCTGTACGGGCGCTCATCGCCGGGTGGGATTGTGGCTCTTACGTCCCGTAAACCGTCGTTCGATCCGGGCGGGGAGATCAAGCTGTTCGCCGGGAACAATAACCAGCGCGGGGCGATGTTCGACGTCACCGGTGCGGTTGACGATAACGACCGCGTGGCGGTGCGCCTCAGCGGGATGACCCGCTACGCCGATTCCCAATTCGATCCGCTGAAGGAAGAGCGTTACGCGCTGATGCCGAGCCTGACCTGGCGCATCACTGACAATACCCGTCTGGAACTGATGGCCTATCTGCACCGCGATCCGGAAGGCGGCAGCCACTCGGGCCTGCCGTATGAAGGGACTGTCGTACCGCACTACGGCAAGAAAATCTCCAACACCTTCTTTGAGGGCGAGGATGATTATGACAAATACGATCGTCGTGAAAACATGGTGGGCTACAACATTGAGCACATGTTTGACAGCGGCTGGTCGGTGCGTCAGAAGCTGCGCTATGCGCATACCAAAGTGGAATTGAACCAGGTTTATGCCGCAGGCTGGCTGAATGAAACCGAGCTTAACCGCGGCTATTCGGGATCCGACGAGAAGATGAATGCCATCACGCTGGATAACCAGATCGACGGCAGCTTTGACACCTGGGCGGTGAACCACCGCGTGCTGATCGGGATGGATTACCAGGATCGCACGAATAACGTGACGGGTTATTACGGCGGATTTCCGCCGATCGACGCCTTCAATCCGGTCTACGGCGCGAAGCCGGATTACATTACGCAGTACAGCCAGGAAAAGCACAAGCTGCGCCAGACGGGGTATTACCTGCAGGATCAGATGTCCCTGGATCGCTGGCGTCTGACGCTAGGCGGGCGTTACGACCGGGTCAGCGTGTCGAATATCGACAGCTTTAACCATACCCGCAGCGATCTGGATAAGCACAACGTCAGCAGTCGCGCGGCGCTGCTGTATCTGTTTGATAACGGCGTGGCACCCTACGTGAGCTACTCAACCGCCTTTACGCCGACCAGCTTTGCAGACGAGCAGGGCAATATCCTGGAGCCGATGAAGGGCAAGCAGTGGGAAGCCGGGGTGAAATATGAGCCTGAGGGGATGAACAGCCAGTTCAGCGCCTCGGTGTTCCGTATCAATCAGAAGAACATCGCCACCAAGGAGGAGCCAACCGATCCGTACCGTTCGATCGGCGAAATTGAGTCCGAAGGGGTTGAGCTGGAAGCGATTGGACAGTTGACGGACAGCCTGCGCATGCAGGCCGCGTATACCTATACCGACATTCGCTATAAGAAAAGTAGCCCGGAAGAGCAGGGAAAACGCGCGGTTTATGCCCCGCGTAACATGGCCAGCGCCTGGTTGAGCTACGACGTCAAAACGGGTCCGCTTGACGGCCTGACCGTGGGTTCGGGCGTACGCTATGTGAACGGCGTCACCAGCGATCGTCAGAACACCCATACGCTGCCGTCGTATACGCTGATTGATATGGTGGTGGGGTACGACCTGTCAAAGATTGGGCTGATGGGGGTCAGCGCGCAGCTGAACGTCAACAACCTGACGGACAAGCGGTACGTGGCGGCGTGTAACTCGCTTTCCTACTGCTACTTTGGCGCAGAACGCAGCATCTTGGGCAGCGTTTCGTGGAAGTTCTGAGCCGTTAGCCAGCGCCCGGTGGCGCTTCGCTTACCGGGCCTACGGGCGATAAGATGTAGGCCGGGTAAGGCGAAGCCGCCACCCGGCAAAAAAACGCACTACTCCTCCATCGCAATCACAATCGCTTCACCCATCTTCTTCAGCGCCTCGCGATTTTTGTCCGTTGGCGGCAGCGCCACGTTGATCCGCAGACAGTTGCGGTACTTCCCGGAGGCGGAAAACAGCGACCCGGCCGCGGCCTGAATCTTCAGCCGACACAGCTGCTTGCTGACGCACACCATATCCACGTTTTCCGGCAGCTCAATCCATAGCAGGAAGCTGCCCTGCGGGCGCGTGACGCAAATCTCTGCCGGAAAATACTGCCGCACCCAGCAGGTGTAGGTTTCCATATTCTGCTGATAAATCTGACGCATACGACGCACGTGGCGATGGTAATGGCCGTCGCGAATAAACGCCGCCACCGCCATCTGCGTGCCCGGCACGTTAAACCCACCGGCGGCGTATTTCATGTGCATCACCCGGTCGTAGTAGCGTCCTGGCACAATCCAGCCGACGCGCAGGCCCGGCGCCACGGTTTTGGTAAACGAGCTGCAGAGGATCACGCGTCCGTCGATATCCATCGAATGAATGGTGCGCGGGCGCGGATACTCCGCCGCCAGCTCGCCGTAAATATCATCCTCAACAATCACGATATCGTGCCGCTGGGCGAGGGCCAGCACCTGCTTTTTCCGCGCTTCCGGCATGATAAACCCGAGCGGGTTATTGCAGTTGGGCACCAGGATAACGGCCTTGATCGGCCACTGCTCCAGCGCCAGCTCTAACGCCTCGATGCTGATCCCGGTCTCGGGATCGGTAGGAATTTCAATCGCCTTGATGTCAAACCCGCGCAGCATCTGCATGGTGCCGTGAAACGACGGCGACTCCACCGCCACGATATCTCCCGGCTTGCACACCGAGAGCAGGGCAATCGACAGCGCGCCATGGCAGCCGTTGGTGATGACAATCTCGTTCGCTGCCACGGTCGAGCCGCCGTCCAGCATCAGGCGGGCGATCTGCTCGCGCAGCTCCAGGCGGCCGTCGAGCACGTCATAGCTCAGCATTTCGCCAGGGTTATGCTGCGCGATGCGGCTCATCTCGCGCCACAGGGGCTTCAGGCTCGGCTGGTTAATATCCGGCGAACCGCCGCCAAAGGAGATCATCTCTTTGTCGGCACGAGCGTCCAGCAGCATCATCACCTCATCCCACTGGGTAACGTCCACGGGGCGCTGCACCGGGCGCGTCATGGCCGGAACCGGCGGCTGGGCCTTGCGCTGTGAGACAAAATAGCCGGAGCGTGGCTGAGGGGTGATCAGCTGGAGATTTTCAAGGATCTGATAGGCCTGCTGTATGGTGCTGATGCTCACGCCGTGCTCCTGGCTCAGCGTGCGCACCGACGGCAGACGTTCGCCGCTGCGATACAGACCTTGTTGAATGCGTTCCGCCAGAAGATTGGCCAGATGTTGGTAGCGCGTCATGCTGTATCCTTTGTTTTCACCATACAGATTGTAAAACCAGTACAGATTGCCGTAAAAATTGGCATGCAGATACTGTTTTAGCGGATCTGTATGTTAAACAAAAGGTGTTTTTGAGTCTGTATTGCACAGGTCGATTTCCAGGATGATAACCCCACTGGCACAGCGAGGAGAGCATCATGGAATTCTACGAAAATCGTTCAAAACGTCCGTTTGTCGTGTTTGTCTGGATCGGCAAAACGATCTGCAACTGGTATCGCATCAACCGCACCCGCCGCATCCTGAGCCGGATGAGCGACGAGCAGCTCAAGGACGTTGGGTTGTCGCGGAATGATGTATGAGCCACGTCATCGCCGGGCGAGCGTAGCGCACCCGGCGATTTCAGCTCAACAGCGCAAGCGTCTGCCGCTTCGGCCTTTCCAGCAACTCCACCGCCTCTTCATACGACCGCACGTTGTTATAACCCATCACCAGCCCGTAGCGTTTGCCCGAACCACGATACCACTCCGAAAGCGCATTGACCTGCAGCTGCTGTTCCTGCCAGCAGCGCGCCACTTCCCGGTCACCGCTGCTTTTGGTCAGGAACGCCACGATATGCATCCCGCCGTCGTTTTGCTCGGTGAAAAACAGATCGCCATACACCTCGCGCAGGGCGGCAATCATCCAGTCGCGGCGGGTCTGATACAGCGCGCGCATCTTTTTCAGGTGACGGAAAAAATGCCCTTCGTTGAGAAACGCGGTGAGGATCTTTTGCGTCAGCACCGGCTGGCCGCTGGTGGTAATGTCCGCGCAGTCGGTAAAGGCCCCGACGGTGCTGGCGGGCAACACCACGTAGCCCATGCGCAGCGACGGCATGATGGTTTTACTGAAGGTGCCCATAAAAATCACCCGGTCGTGCTGGTCCAGGCTTTTCAGCGACGGCAGCACCTTGCGGGTGTAGTGAAACTCCCCGTCGTAATCGTCTTCAATGATCCATGCCTCGTTCTGGCTGGCCCAGTCGAGCAGCTGCTGCTTGCGCGGCAGCGAGAGGGTGACCGCCAGCGGGCTCTGGTGCGACGGGGTGACGATGGCAAAACGCGCATCGCGGTGGTAACGGAGCAGGTATTCCGTGTCGATACCGCAGCGATCGACCGGTACCGTGTGCAGGCGCGACACGATCCGCTTGAGCAGCTGCTGGCCCATAAAATAGCCCGGATCTTCAAACACCACCTTGTCGCTGCGGCTGGCAAGCGTGTCGAGGATCAACCGCAGGCTGCCGCTGTAGCCGCTGGTGATCAGCACCTGCTCGGCGCTGCAGGAGAGCCCGCGCGAGATGTTGAGATAGCTGGCGATGGCCTGGCGCAGCGGATACCAGCCCAGCACCGGCGGGTTGAGCATCTCCTCCTGACGCATGGCGCGCGTCGCCTGGCCTGCCAGCAGCAGCCATTTTTTATACGGAAAGCTGTCGAGGGCAGGGATGCCGGGACGCAGAAACCCAGCTCGTTCCCGCTGGCTGATGAGCGATGCCGGGAGCGTGCCGGTGGGCTGTTCCGCGGAGGCGTTCTGCGCGGGCAGCAGAAGATCCGGATTCACCCGCGTGCCGCGAGCGCCCTGGCTCACCAGATACCCTTCCCCCGTCAGAATGGCATACGCAGTTTCGACGGTTTTACGCGCCACCTTCAGCTCTTCCGCCAGCACGCGGATGGCGGGCACCCTGTCGCCCGGCTTCAGCACGCCGCGCGTGATGTTGTCGCGATAGCGGGAATAAATCTCGTGATAGCCCGGCTTCATGTCCTACCTCATTTCACGCTTTTTGTATCTTTTTACTATGTCATGAACGGCGTAGATTTGCCGCATCGCATGACATATGCCGCACAAAAAAGAGGAAAGACAATGAGCACTCGCGTTAACCACCATAAAGTCACACCCGCCCTCGCCAACGCGCTGTCTGCCCTGAGCATGGAGGTGGCAAAAACCTCCATCGATCCGGCGCTGAAGCACCTGATCGACATGCGCGTATCGCAGCTGAACGGCTGCACCTTCTGCCTGGATATGCACTCGAAAGAGGCCAAAATTGCCGGCGAGCGCGAGCTGCGCCTGTACCATCTGGCGGCCTGGCGCGAGTCCCCCCTGTTCAGTGCCCGCGAGAAAGCCGCGCTGGCCTTCACCGAAGCGCTGACCCAGATTGGCGTTCACGGGGTTAGCGACGCGCTGTACCGCAGCGTGGCGGAACACTTCTCGGACGTGGAGATTTCAGAGCTGAACTTCGCTATCGTGGCGATCAACGCCTGGAACCGTCTGGGGATCACCTCCCGCATGGCGCCGGGCTCGCTGGACGCGGCTTATGGGTTAAACAAGGCTAACCTGGAATAATCCCGCGCTCGCGGATCGTTGCCACCAGCGCCCGTAGCCCTGGCGGAACGTGGCGATGGCCAGGGTAGTACAGGCGCAGTCCGGCAAAGGGCTGCGCCCAGTCGTTCAGGACGCTCACCAGTTCTCCACGCTCAAGCTCATCCCGGATATACAGTTCCGGCAAAAATCCCACCCCTAATCCCGCTTTTACCGCACGGATCGAGGCAAACAGATCGGACGTCGCAAAGCGCGGCGGCACGGCAAGGGCATACGTTTCACCCCGACGCGCCAGCTCCCAGCGGTAGATCCCACCGTGGGCCATGCGCATGCCGATCCCCTGATGCTGCAGCAGATCGTCCGGCGTTTGCGGAATACCGTGACGGGCAAAATAGTCCGGCGTGGCGGTGACCAGCTGGCGGATCTCCCCGGTCAGAGGCACGGCGATCATGTCCTGCGGCACGGACTCCTCAAGGCGGATCCCCGCGTCGTAGCCTTCCGCGACAATGTCGATCATCCGCGCTTCGCTGACGGTCTCTACGCGCATCTTCGGATAGAGGATCATAAAGTCGATCAGCAGCTGGTCCAGAAACAGGGTGCCGATATGGTTCGGCACGTTCAGACGCAGCGTGCCGGCGGGTTCCCCGGTGTCGCTGTGGATCTCTTCGCTGGCGAGACGGATCTCCTGCAGGGCCGGGCCGATACGCGCCACGTAGCGCTGTCCGGCGTCGGTGAGCGCCACGCTGCGGGTGGTGCGGTTAAAGAGTCGGGTATCAAGGCGGCTCTCCAGCCCGGCGATGGCGTTGCTGACCGCCGTGGCGGACATGCCCAGCTCCTGCGCCGCGCCGCGAAAGCTGCCGCGCCGCACGACGGCCATCACCACTTCCAGTTCTGTCAGACCTGAACGATGCATAGATTATCCTGAAAATCGAAACAACCCTTGCAGCATAGCGTGGATTATCGCAACGGAGAAGCCGTGCCAGACTGTGCTCACACAGCCTGAGGAGGTTTATATGCACACCATCGAACAGATCTTTATTAACGGCGAATTTGTTACCCCGCACGGCACCGAGTGGTTTGATTTGTACAACCCGGCGACGGCGCGGGTCATCGGCCAGGTTCGTCTGGCGGATGAAGTTGACGCGGCGCGCGCCGTTGCGGCGGCGAAAGCGGCGTTTCCGGCGTGGTCGCAGACCACAAAGCAGGAACGCATCGCGGCGATAAAACGTATGCACGCCGCCGTAGCCGCACGCCACGACGATCTGCTTGAAGCGATCGTTGAAGAGTACGGCGCGCCCGCCTCGCGCTCGGCGTGGATGGCCAGCTATCCGGCGGAGGTGATTGCTCAGGCCATTGAGGCGCTGGAGGCGTTTGAGTTCGTCATCCCCGCAGGCGCAGCGACGGTGCAGATGACGCCGCTTGGCGTGGCCGGACTTATCACGCCGTGGAACAGCGACGCGGGGTTTATCTGCGGCAAGCTGGCGGCCGCGCTGGCGGCGGGCTGTACGGCAGTCATCAAGCCGAGCGAAATGAGCGCCCTGCAAACCCGGATTATCACCGAAGCGCTGCGCGATGCCGCGCTGCCGCCGGGTGTGTTTAACATCGTCACCGGGCGCGGCGAAACCGTCGGTGAAACCATCAGCCGCCATCCGGATGTGGCAAAAATCTCGTTTACCGGCTCGACGAATACCGGCAAGGCGATCCTGCGCAACGCGGCGGAGAGCTTTAAGCGCGTGACCCTGGAGTTAGGCGGTAAATCGCCGACGATCCTGCTGGATGATGTGGATCTGGCGCAGGCGATCCCTCTGGTGATTCAGGCCGGATTTATGAACAGCGGGCAGGCGTGCGTGGCCGGAACGCGCATTCTGGTGCCGCAGGCGCGCAAGGCGGAGATCGAAACCGCGCTGGCGCAGGCCGTGGCGGTGGTGAAATCCGGCGATCCGCGCGATAGCGCGACGGACGTCGGCCCGATGGTCAGCGAGAAGCAGTGGCAGCGGGTGCAGGGCTATATCCGCAAAGGGATCGAAGAGGGAGCACGCCTGCTGGCGGGCGGCGAAGGGCGGCCGGAAGGCACGCAGGACGGCTGGTTTGTGCGCCCTACGCTGTTTGCCGATGTGAACAACCGGATGACGGTCGCCCGTGACGAGATTTTCGGCCCGGTGCTGTGCGTGATCCCTTATCGTGACGAGGCGGAGGCGATCGCCATTGCCAACGACACCGACTACGGCCTGAGCGCGATGGTGCTGGGCGGCGATGTGGACCGCGCGCGACGCGTGGCGCAGCAGATTGTTTCCGGTCGCGTGCTGGTGAACACGCTTGCCCATGAACCGAAAGCGCCGTTCGGCGGGTTCAAGCACTCCGGCGTGGGGCGCGAGATGGGCGAGTGGGGGATTCGGGCGTTTATGGAGCCGAGGTCGATTGTGGGCTAAAACTTCGCTCTTTACCGAAGCATTGTGCTTATCCATCCTGCATTCTCTCCTCAACATTACTACGGAGAGACCATCATGATTGCAGTCATTTTCGAAGCCAAAGCCGCGCCAGCCCATCAGGCGCGCTATCTGCAGCTCGCTGCCGAACTCAAACCTTTGCTGGCGGACATCGACGGCTTTATTGATATCGAACGGTTCCAGAGCCTGACGACCGACGGCAAAATCCTGTCGCTTTCCTGGTGGCGGGATGAAGAGGCCGTCCGCCGCTGGAAGCAGAACGTTTTCCATCAGGCAGCGCAGGCCGAAGGGCGGGAGTCGATTTTCGCGTACTACCGTATTCGGGTGGCGCAGCTGGTGCGGGAGTACAGTTCCGAAACCGGAGGGCACGCAGATGTATGATGATAAGCTGGCCGCAGAGATCACCGAACCCTGGGCGACACATGTTAAAAACGAGCCTACCTCCTGAGAACGGCGCGGCGCTGGAACAGGCCATTGCCGCGGTAGCTGCTGCAATGGCCGATCCGTCGCGCGTAAAGATGCTGTGCGCGCTGATGGACGGGCGGGCGTGGACCGCCACCGAGCTGAGCGCGGCGGCAGACGTTGCGCCGTCGACCGCCAGTGGTCATCTCGCCCGGCTGGTGGAGGGGCAACTGATCGCCTGTCTTTCGCAGGGACGGCACCGCTATTATCGTCTGGCGGGGCACGACGTGGCGGAGCTGGTGGAGCAGATGATGGGGCTTTCCTGGAGCCGCATCACCCCGCCGGAAACTACCGCGCCGAAAGCCATGCGCGAGGCCCGAACCTGCTACGACCATCTTGCCGGAAGGATTGCGGTGCAAATCTATGATTTCATGCAGGCGGAAGGCTGGCTGGAGGCTGACGGTTCAGCGCTCACGCTGTATGGCCGCGAGCAGTTCCTGAAGCTCGGCATTTCGTTAAGCGCTCATCCGCGCCGGAAGGCCAGCTGCGCCTGCCTGGACTGGAGCGAACGGCGGTTTCACCTTGGCGGTGAGGCGGGCGCGGCGCTGCTCGACCATCTTGAAAATAAAGGCTGGATCCAGCGGGTAGCGGGGTACAGGGAGGTGGTGGTGACGGCTTCAGGAAGGGCCGCTGTTAAGAGACTTTTTAGCCGTTAAATTCGCTGCGGACTGGTGCCCTCACTCCGCCCCTCTCCCACGGGAAGAGGGAGACATCGTTTCGCAATTCCTGCTCTTTCGCCTCTCGTTTCTTGATAGTTATCCTGATAACTATTATTGTGACACGCGTGTGACGAGAGGTTTCCCTATGAGCGAAGAAGAGCTGTTTAGCCGCAGGCCGATGGGCATGCGGATGGCGATGATCGTGCGCCAGTGGCGTGCGGTGATCGACGACGCCATTCTCGATACCGGGTTAACCCAGTCGAGCTGGACGGTGATGATGCAGCTTCATCAGCTCGGGGATAACGTCTCGATGAGTGAGCTGGCGGAGGTGCAGGGCATTGAACTGCCGCCGCTGATGCGCACCCTGACACAGCTGGAAAAGCAGGGATACCTGCTGCGCGCCGTATCGCCTTATGACAAGCGCATCCGGCTTCTGACGCTGACGCCTGAGGGAAAAGCCATATTAAAACGGCTCACTCAGGTGATTGAGACCTATCAGGCGCGCGTATCGCAAAACATCGCGCCGGAACATATCGACATTTTCAGCGCCACCCTGAATCAATTCGCCTGCAATTTGCGGACAATCCGCGAAGAAGATAACAAGACCGAAAAATAATGACCCCTGAACAAAAGTTTGCCAGCTGGGTAAGGGTGAGTATTGCCTCTTTCCTGCTGATGTTTGTCTATTTTATCGTCGCGGATATCTGGATCCCGCTGACGCCGGACTCCACCGTGATGCGCGTGGTGACGCCGGTTTCTCCGCGCGTCTCCGGCTACGTGGCGGCGGTACATGTCCACAACAACAGCCAGGTGAAGAAAGGCGATCTGCTGTTTGAGCTCGACGACACGCCGTTTCGCAATAAGGTGGAAGCGGCGCAAATCGCGCTCGAGCAGGCACGCTTGTCCAATGAACAGCTGGACGCGCAGATCGCCGCCGCGCAGGCCAGCCTGAAAACCGCCGTGCTGACCGCGCGTAACGACAAAGTGACCTTTGACCGCTACCAGAAACTGAGCACGCTGCAGAACGTCTCGCAGGCCGATCTGGATAAGGTGCGCACGACCTGGCAGAGCAGTGAACAGTCCGTCAGCTCAATTCAGGCCAACATCCAGAACCTGCACATCCAGCGCGGCGAGCGGGACGAGCACCGCAACGTGACGCTGCAAAAATACCGCAACGCGCTGGATGAGGCAGAGCTTAACCTTGGCTGGACGAAGGTTTACGCCCAGGCGGACGGCACGGTCAGCAACCTGCAGTTGAGCCCCGGCTTCTACGCTTCTTCCGGTTCCGCCGCGCTGGCGCTGGTGAACAACCAGACCGATATCGTGGCCGATTTTCGAGAAAAAAGCCTGCGCCATACCCATCAGGGCACCGATGCGGCCGTGGTGTTTGACGCCTTCCCGGGGCACGTTTTCCGCGCCCACGTGACCAGCAGCGACGCGGGGATACTGGCGGGTCAGGAGGCCGTGAACGGCCAGCTGTCCGAGCCGGAAACCTCCAACCGCTGGGTACGTGACGCCCAGCGCATGCGCATTCACGTGACGCTGGATGAGCCGCTGCCGAAGCATCTGCCGACCGGCGCGCGCGCTACCGTGCAGCTCTACAACAGCGAAGGGCCGTTTGCGCGCTTCTTCTCGGGGATGCAGATCCACCTGGTGAGCCTGCTTCACTATGTCTATTAGCACCCTGGCGCGGGTGTTTACCCCGCACGGCAACATCGTCTATACGGCAAACGACTTTCGCCAGACCCTGCGCATCGTCTTTGCCGGGATGATTGCGCTGAGCATCTCCAGCTTCTACAACACCAGCTACGGCGTGTTTTTTGTGGTCTATCCGATCATGCTGCTGTCGCTGGTACCGGTGTTTAACCGCCACGTGGCGAAGCAGTTTATCTTCAGCGCCGCGCTAAACTGCGTCGAAATGATTTTCATCATCGGCTATCTGTCGCAATGGCCGGTCATCATGACGCTGGTGGTGTTTGCCCTGTACGTGATGCGCTTTCGCTTTATGAGCAAAGGGCCGCTGTTCCTGTTTGGCTCAATGGGCGTGGTGTGCCAGAGCGTGATGCTCAATTTTATGAGCTACCCCACGACCAACTGGCACACGCTGCTGTTTTCCAACATCGAAGCGAGCGTGATGGCGGTGTGCCTGAGCGCGCTGATGAACTATCTCCTGCCGGACGTGGAGCCCCGCAGGCCGCCGCCGCTGATTGAGAAAGACGATGCGCGGGTGCGCCACGAGTCGCTGCTCTCCGGCACCGTCGCGACGCTGATATTCGTGGTGTTTCAGATTAGCGACCTAAGCGATTCGCTTTCGGCGCTGATGGCGGGGATTTTGATTCTGTTCCCCATGCACTACCGCGGTTCGGTGATGAGCTCGATCTGGCGCGTGGTCGGCGTGGTGCTGGGCTGTCTCTACATTCTGGTGGTGCAGCTGATCCTCTACGATCACAGCAGCCATATGCTGCTGATGATGCCGCTGATCGGCCTCGGGCTGGCGTTTGGCGCGCGCCTGCACGTGATGGAAAAGGTGGGCGCGGGCGTGGGGTTCTCCAGCATCACCACCATCGGCATTATGTTCGGGCAGAACATGCACCCGGACACTGACCTGGTGTTCAGCGATCTCTATCGCATCACCTCCGTCACCTTTTCGCTGGTGGCGACGCTGACGATGGTCTTTCTGGTGCACCTGATCCTCAACCGCTTCGAGGCGACGCGCTACGTCATCGCGCCGCCCAGGGCGGATTAATGCCCCAGCACGGCAGGCAGCTGCGAGAGTAAAAACAGAATCAGGCCAATCGTTCCGCCCACCAGCGTGCCGTTGACGCGGATGAACTGCAGATCTTTACCGATATTGAGCTCAATCTGGCGGGACATGTCTTTGGCATCCCAGCTTTTGACCGTGTCGCTGATGTGGCGGGTCAGGAACGCGGCGAAATCCGGCGCGAGGCGGTGCGCGGCCTGCTCCAGATGCTCGTTCAGCGAGGCCCGCAGGCTGGCGTCGTTAGACAGCGTTTCGCCAAACCACAGCCCGGCGTTGGCGATGCGCTGCTTCACGCGCGAATCTTCACTCTGCATATCCGCCTTCAGCCACTGGCGCAGGTCGGCCCACATCTCGCCCAGATAGCGGTTAAACGCCTCATCGTTTTTCAGGTAGTGCTTGATGTTGTCGGCTTTCGCCGCCATCTCCGGATCGTTTTTCAGGTTGTCGATAAGCTTCAGCGTGGCGCGGTCAAACGCCTGGCGGATCTGGTGCGTGCGGTCGTGGCTGATATCGTCCAGCAGCGTGTTCACCGCGTTCGATACCATCTCCGCGCTTTGATCGCCCAGCCACTCGGTGGGCAGCACCATCGCCTTGCGCGGATGCTCGGTCTTGAGCCAGTGGACGATCTGGTCGGCGATAAAGTCCCGCGTGCTTTCCCGCTGAATCAGGGTAATCAGGCGGTTGATGATCGCATCCAGCAGCACCTGGTGGCGGTTGTTTTTGGTCATGCTCTCCAGCATCACGGCGCTGGTTTCGGTGAAGTCGACCTTGTCGATGGCCTTATGCACTGCCCGTTTGAGCAGGCGCTGAATGCGTCCGTCGTCGGTGAGTTCGAGAAAACCGCTCATTACCTGCATCAAGTGCAGCCCGACGCGCTGGGCGTTGTCCGGTTTGCTGAACCAGGCGCCGATCATCTGCGCAGGTTCATAGCGGCGAATCAATGCAACCAGCGACTGGGTATCCAGAAACTTCTCCTGCACAAACTGGCCGAGATTGTCGCCAATTCTGTCTTTATTGCGCGGGATAATCGCCGTATGGCGCGAGATAAACGGAATGGGCACCCGGCGGAAAAGCGCAACCACGGCAAACCAGTCTGCCAGCGCGCCGACCATCGCCGCCTCGGCAATGGCCTTTACGCCGCGCACCCAGAAGGTCTGCGGCAGGAACAGGGTGGTGATAAAGGCCGCGGCGGCAACCAGCAGCAGCGACAGCGCCAGCATCTTGGCGCGTTTGAGTTCAGCTATTTTTTCCATGGGTTAAGGATAGAGGCAAGCGGGGGGAAAGTGCAAAAACCGACACAGCACCCACCCGCCAAACCCCATCAGCACCACTCCCGCAGTGCGCTCAATCAGCCACAGCGAACGGCTGAGCTTCTGTTGAACCACGGGCAGCCCCAACAGCGACACCAGCGCTAAATCCCACGCCAGCACCACCATCACCATCCAGATGCCGCAGGTCGCCTGCTCAAGCAGCGTGACGTCCGGCCCCAGTAGCGCAGTCATCAGCGCCAGATAGAACAGCGCGTTCTTCGGGTTTAGCAGCGCCGAACCGAGCCCCAGCAGGATCTGCTTGCGCAGCGAAGGGCAGCGCTGATGGGTTTCATTTAGCGCCAGCGCCTGCTGGCGGCTGCGAATCAGATGCGATCCGATCCACAGTAGGTACAGCGCCCCGCAAATCTCGATCAGCGTAAACAGCCACGTAAACTGGCGCAGCGCGCTCCAGCCGATAATCACCAGTAAGATATACAGCCCGTTGCCCGCGGCGATGCCGACGCACAATCCGGCGCTGCCGCGCAGTCGGTAGCGCGCGGCGTAGCCCACCAGCTGGAAGAAATCCGGGCCCGGGCTTAACAGGGCGACAAAATGCGCCAGCGCCAGCGCGAGAAAAGCGGAAGGGAATAACAGTTCCATAGCGACCTCGGTTAATAATCCGAGGTCAGGCTACAGCGCTGCAGAACCTATTTATTGTCAGATATTGATCGGCCGGTGGCGTACTGGCGCGGCGTGGCGGCGGTATAGCTGACGAAGGTCTTATGAAAATGGCTCTGGTCGGCAAAACCGCTCTGGTAGCCAACGTCGGCAATATCATCCCCGGCGCGCAACCGCGCTTTGGCGAACTCCACGCGGGAGATGTTGAGAAAGCTGCCCGGCGTCAGGCCGGTGTCCTGCCGGAAGGTGCGAATCAGCGTCTCCTTGCGCAGCGAGAAGCGTTGAGCAAGCTCGTCGAGGGAAGGCGGGCAGGTGAGATCGGAAAGAAACGCCTGCTGAATCTGCTGGCTGGTTGCGCGAAGCGCGTCAGCGTTATCCGCGGCGCGGGGAAGGGCAGAAAGCAGCATCTCCAGTGACGCCGGAGACAGGCTCTCAACAACGTCCAGGTAATGGGCAAACAGGGTTGGGCTACGAATAACCTGTAGCGCCAGCGGAAGCCTGGTGTCGATGTAGAGCATATGGTAGCTGCGCGGTTGCCCGGCGACGGGGTTACAGCTGTGCGGCGCGCAGGCCGGGATCACGATGAGGTCCCCGGGGCTAAGGATGTACTCTCTGTCATGACACACGCAGCAGGTCTGGCCCTCCACAATCGCGCCGATGGAAAGCTGAGGGTGACTGTGGCGTTTGTACGCCTGCGTACTCTGCCAGGTACTGCGCAGCTCAAGGCCTGAGGCGCGGTGAAATGTCTGACGGACGTGTCGGGTATCGGTCATGGGCGCTCCTTCTGAAGGTTTTTTATACCACGTCAGCGAACCGTCCGGCAGCGCTTCATTAAGAACCTTCCGGATATACCCAACTTTACGCCCACGGCCAGTCATGTTGACTACCCTTAATACCCTAAGCGGTAAAACAAGGAGATTCGACATGGCTTATCAGACAGTAAATCCTGCCACTAACCAGCTCATCAAAGAATACCCCTCACATACCGACGCGGATATCGAAGCGGCGCTCAGGGCGGCCGATGCGCTTTACCATTCGGAGTGGGCGAAAGGCGACATCAGCCAGCGCCTGCCGGTGCTCCATAAGCTTGCCGATCTGATCGACGAGCGCACCGAGGATCTGGCTAAAATCGCCAGCCGGGAGATGGGGAAACTCATCGAACAGAGCCGCGGCGAGGTGAAGCTGTGCGCACAAATAGCACGCTACTACGCCGATCATGCGAAGCAGTTTCTGGCCCCGGTGAAGTACGACTCTGAGCTCGGGGAAGCGTGGGTTGAGCATCACCCCATCGGCGTGCTGATGGCCGTCGAGCCGTGGAACTTCCCGTATTACCAGCTGATGCGCGTTCTGGCGCCAAACCTGGCGGCGGGTAACCCTGTCATCGCCAAACATGCCAGCATCGTGCCGCACTGCGCCGAAACCTTCGCGCATCTGGTGCGCGAGGCGGGCGCGCCGGAAGGGGCGTGGACCAACCTGTTTATCTCGTCCGAGCAGGTGGCGAACATCATTGCCGACGATCGCGTGCAGGGCGCCGCATTAA
Organism: Enterobacter sp. UCD-UG_FMILLET; assembly: GCF_000762975.1. NCBI lineage: Bacteria > Pseudomonadati > Pseudomonadota > Gammaproteobacteria > Enterobacterales > Enterobacteriaceae > Enterobacter > Enterobacter sp. UCD-UG_FMILLET. Next base: position 279,817 of record NZ_JRJC01000023.1, on the reverse strand, counting down.
CCGGCTCCGAAAAGGCGGGCAGCGTGGTGGCCGCGCAGGCGGCGAAGCACATCAAGAAATCTACGCTGGAGCTGGGCGGTAACGACGTCTTCGTGGTGCTGGATGACGCAGACCTTGAGAAGGCCGTGAAAATTGGCGTTAACGCGCGGCTCAACAACGCCGGGCAGGTCTGCACCGCGGCGAAGCGCTTTATCCTGCATGAAAAGATTGCGGATGCCTTCCTGAGCAAATTCACCGAGGCATTTAAGCAGGTGAAGATTGGCGATCCGCTGGAGGAAAGCACCACGCTGGGGCCTTTGTCGTCTAAAGATGCTCTGGAAACGCTAACCAAACAGGTTAACGAGGCGGTGAAAAACGGTGCCACGCTGCACTATGGCGGCAAACCGGTTCAGCGCGACGGGAGCTTCTTCGAACCAACGATCCTGACGAATATCTCGCGCGATAACCCGGCGTACTTCGAGGAGTTTTTCGGCCCTGTGGCGCAGATGTACGTGGTGAAAAGCGACGACGAGGCGGTCGCGCTGGCGAACGACTCCCACTACGGCCTGGGCGGCGCGGTATTTAGTCAGAATATCGAGCGCGCGAAGAAAATGGCGTCACGGATTGAAACCGGGATGGTGTATATCAACTGGCTTACCGATACCGCGCCAGAGCTGCCGTTCGGCGGCGTTAAGCGATCGGGCTACGGACGCGAGCTGTCGGACCTGGGGATCAAAGAGTTTGTGAACCAGAAGCTGGTGGTGGTACACAAGTAATACCCGAGACAAAAAAACCTGCCATCTGGCAGGTTTTTTTGTTTGTTCGTCGGCTTAGAAGCTCACGCCGCCGCCCACGTATGCGCCGTCGATCAGCGTGTGGTTTGGACGACCGTCTTTGCCGTCAACGCTCACGTGGCGGTAACCCACTTTCAGCGTAACCGGTTTGATTGGGGTCCAGCTTACGCCGCCATTAGCTTCCACGTAGTTTTTCACGCTGTTGTTCAGGCCGTCTGGCGCAACGTAACCTTCACCGAAGACGTTGATGCTGTCGGTCAGTGCCACGTTCACGCCGCCGCCGATTGGGAACGCCACGCCGTTATCGCCTTTTTTCGGGCCGATGTAGATCGCTTTCGCACCTGCATTCAGCATGACCGGGCCCACTTCCAGGTTGTAGCCTGCGCCCACGCCGCCGGTCTGGGTGCCGTCATCTGTGTTTTTAAGCCAGTTACCTTCGGTGTAAAGACCGGAGGTCGATTTACCCATTTCCACATTCAGGTTGGTAAAGTTTTTACCCTGCTCAATGCTGCCACCCATCGCCAGTGCGGAGCCAGAGACAGCGGTCAGAGCGGAAAGGATGAGAACGTTAAGCTTTTTCATGAGTTTTTCCTCGTCATTAAATTAATCTGAGGGCACCTTAACAAGTGATGTTTATGACTGCAAATGTGATGCATGTCGTGGTTTTATGCTGATTTTGTTAGTTATTTAGTTTTTATCTGTTACTGAATTGTTTGTTTGGCGAACCGTCAATAGCAATTAAATTCGCGTTTAGTAAAAGTTTAAAGAGTTTGCTAAACGAGGTTTGAACGAGGGGAAAAAAGCCCTTTGAGATGAATTAATTAAGTTTCTAATAATTTCCAAAAATGTTTCAGTTGTCATAGATAAAGACGTAAGTTTACATTTCTGAAGAGGGATATACGTGCCGCTGCGTTGGTCAGAGTCCCTTCCATGTCATTTTTCTGACACGTTTATTCTTTACGTTGTTGGCTTCACTAACTGGATGCTAACAATATGAAAAGAAAAATTATTCCTGTGCTAATCGGCTGTGCGCTCTCTTTCTCTGGCCTGGCGGCGCAGCCTACTGCTGAGCGCTATGTCGTCAGCTTCCCTGAAGGTTCCCACGTGAGCTATAGCGGCGCGTTTGCCAGCGCGTTTCTGAATGGACTCCCCGTGGGCATTGGCTCCGGCCTGCTGTTTACCGGCAAGCAGGGCGACGCCCTGACCTTTGCGACCGTGACCGATCGCGGTCCAAACGCCGATGCGCCAAAAATGGGTAAAAACGAAGCTAAAATATTTGTCACGCCAGATTTCGCGCCGCTGCTGATGACCATCCGCGTTCAGAACGGCAAAGCGGAGGCTGTTGATGCCCGCCCGCTGCATGATGATAAAGGCGAGATTAACGGTCTGCCGCTGCAAAGCGGCGTGATTGGTTCCACCAATGAAGTGGCGTTCAGCGACACCCTCAAGATCCTGAAGGGTGACAACCGTGGCCTGGACACAGAAGGCATCACCCCGGACGGCAAAGGCGGCTACTGGCTGTGCGACGAGTATGGCCCGTTCCTGATTAACGTCGACAGCAAAGGGAAGATCCTGGCGATCCACGGGCCGCAGGCCGCGGAAGGGGAGAAATCCATCGCGGGCGGTCTGCCAAACATTATCAAATGGCGCCAGGCGAATCGGGGCTTTGAAGGCCTGACCCGCATGCCGGACGGGCGGATTATCGCCGCCGTGCAAAGCACGCTGGATATCGACGGTAAGAGCAAAAAGCAGGCGCTGTTTACCCGTCTGGTGAGCTTCGACCCGGCGACCGGGAAAACGGCGATGTACGGTTACCCTATCGACAGCGCGGCCTACAGCAAAAACAGCGACGCCAAAATTGGCGACATCGTGGCGCTCGATGACCAGCACATCCTGCTGATTGAGCAGGGAAGCGATAAAAACGACGGCATGCGTAACCTGATTTACAAGGTGGACCTCAGCAAGGCGAGCGACCTGACCGCCTTCGACAAGCCGGGCGAGTACCCGGAGTTTGATGATGAGAAAACCCTGGCTCAGCGGGGCATAACGCTTGCTGCAAAAACGCAGGTTGTCGACCTGCGCGCGCTGGGCTGGCAGCAGGAGAAGGCCGAAGGGCTGGCGCTGATCGACAGCAAAACGCTTGCGGTGGCGAACGATAATGACTTTGGCGTGAAGGTGGCGATGCAAAACCCGGTCGAGGGCAAGAAGCTCAAGGATTATCGGGTGAACGCGGAAGGCAAGCTGACGCTGGATGATAAACCGGTTGAAACCACGCTCAGCGTGAAGCCGCTGAAGAAGCCGGAGTCGGACAGCGAGCTGTGGATTGTGACGCTGCCGGAAGCGGTGAAATAAGTATCCCCACAAAATAATGCCTGCACAGACGCCCCCTCTCCCTTGAGGGAGAGGGCTGGGGTGAGGGGGAACATACGGCTCTGGTGGTCATTTCGTTCACTTCATGTTCCTTGCTACTCTGTAACGGCATGACCGGTGAACGTGCCAGGGTGGCTCAATCGCCACCACCCTGGCGACCCGGGCTCCCGGCGGTAAATCGCCGCTTCGCGGTGCCCTCAGCTTATTCCTTCAGGCTATCGGGTCGGGCATGAGCCTGCATCCCTGCAGGCCAGGCCCTCTCGGCGCATCCCTGCGCCTCGCCCCGGCCTTACGGAAACGCTTCGGCGATTTACAGCCGGACCAGGGTGTCGCTGTAAGTCATTAATTTAACTGAATAAACGTTCATCGCTTCAGGTTAATAAATTACTGGGCAGAGGGTATGCATAGAGGTTATTTCTTCAGCCCTGCAAACGCCGCCCGTATTTCTTCTTCCGGCAGCTGGATACCAATAAACACCATCACGCTGCGCGGCGCTTCATCGCCCCAGGGTCTGTCCCAGTCGGCGCTGTACAGGCGCTGCACGCCCTGGAACAGCAGGCGGTTAGGCTCGCCGTCGATCCACAGCATTCCTTTGTAGCGCAGCAGCTTGTCGGCAAACGACAGCAGCAGGTTTTCCATCACCCGCGAAACCTCGCCGATGTCCACCGGGTAGTCCAGCTCGACCACAATCGACGCCACGTCGTTTTGCTTGTCTCCCATAAAGTGGAAGCGCGGTTTCGCGGTGACGTTCTCTTCCAGCATAAAGCCATTGGTGTTGAACAGCTGAGACAGATCGATGTCGCCATGCGTCACCGTGTAAACCGGCGCGCGGGAGTTGATGCGCGTCAGGCGCTCGCGCAGTTTTTCGCTGTCACCCGCCACGTCGGTTTTGGTCAGCAGAATGCGGTCGGCGTAGCCCACCTGAGACTGGGCGATGGTGAACTGGTTCATCTGTTCGTCGGCGTGGACCGCATCCACCAGGGCAATCACGCCGTCCAGCAGGTAGCGCTGGCAGAGGATCTCGTGAGAGAAAAAGGTCTGAATAATCGGGCCGGGGTCGGCCATGCCGGTGCACTCGATCACCAGACGGTCGAAGTCGATCTCGCCACGGTCGCGGCTGTCGAGCAGGTCCAGCAGGGCATCTTCCAGCTCGTTAGAGCGGGTGCAGCAGATGCAGCCGTTGGTCAGGGTTTTGATCTGGGTGGCGCGATCGCCGATCAGCTGATCGTCTACGGAGACTTCGCCAAATTCGTTTTCGATGACGGCGATTTTGAAGCCGTGCTGTTCGTTCAGGATGTGGCGCAGCAGGGTGGTTTTACCGGCGCCGAGGAAACCGGTCAGCAGGGTAACGGCAATCGGGGTCATGGTCTCTCCTTTAGCAGCAGCGGACGCCGCCTTCTCCACTTCCGCCGTAGCGCGCTTCCTGCCGCTCGCGGAAGAATTCGGTGTAAGTCATGTACGGCTTATCCGGATGGTTGGTCTTCATATGCTCAACGTAGTTGTCATAGTCCGGAATGCCAATCAGCATTTTCGCCGCCTGACCGAGGTATTTTTTTGCTTCGCCTAAGTTACCAAACATTGTGGGTTCCAGACAGAAAAAGCCCGGCGATGTGAGTCCGCTGGGCTTGTGTTCCCCTCACCCCAGCCCTCTCCCAAAGGGAGAGGGGGAGGATTGCGGATTAATGGTGTGAAGAGGTCTTCACGCCGCCTTCCGGCACCGGCACGTACGGAGTTTCTTTATCCGTACGGCCGTCGGCGTTGCGCACGTTCAGCCAGGTTTTGATGCCGTAGAAGATGATGCTGTACACCACCACCAGGAACAGAATGCTCAGACCCGCGTTGGTGTAGTTGTTCACCACGATATGGTTCATGTTGGCAATCTGCTGCGCGGTAAGATCCGCGCCGCCTGCGGCAATCTTCTCTTTGTACTGGTTAGCCATGAAGAAGAAGCCTTCCAGCTGCGGGTTGGCGCTGAACAGCTTCAGGCCAAGCGCCCAGGTAGTGCAGAGCAGCAGCCACAGCGCAGGAACAACGGTTACCCAGATGTATTTGGTGCGCTTCATCTTCACGAGGACCACGGTACCGAGCACCAGAGCAACGGCTGCGAGCATCTGGTTAGAGATACCGAACAGCGGCCACAGGCTCTTCACGCCGCCGAGCGGGTCGACAACGCCCTGATACAGCAGGTAGCCCCACAGGCCTACGCAGCCCGCCGTACCCAGAATGCCCGCTACCAGAGAGTCGGTTTTCTTCAGGAACGGCACGAAGTTACCGAGCAGGTCCTGCAGCATAAAGCGGCCCGCACGGGTACCGGCGTCCAGCGCGGTCAGGATGAACAGCGCTTCGAACAGAATACCGAAGTGGTACCAGAAGCCCATGTCCGCCCACGGCAGCACCTTGTGGAATACGTGTGCGATACCCACGGCCAGCGTCGGCGCGCCACCGGCGCGGTTCAGCACGGACGGTTCGCCGATGTCCTTCGCCGTCTGCATAATCTGCTCTGGCGAAATCACAAAGCCCCAGGAGCTGACGGTCGCCGCCGCGTGTGCGCTGGCGTCCTTCAGCTGCGCCATAATCAGCGCCGCGTTGTCGCCGCCCATCTCGTGCAGGTTTGGCATGGTAATGCCGAGGCCCGCAGGCGGGGTGTTCATCGCGAAGTAGAGACCCGGTTCGATAATGGAGGCTGCAACCAGCGCCATGATCGCCACGAAGGACTCCATCAGCATCGCGCCGTAGCCGATCAGACGCGCGTCTTTCTCGTTCGCCAGCAGCTTAGGCGTGGTACCGGAGGCAATCAGGGCGTGGAAGCCGGAGACCGCACCGCAGGCGATGGTGATGAACAGGAACGGGAACAGGGCGCCTTTCCACAGCGGGCCGGTACCGTCGATGTACTGGGTTACCGCAGGCATTTTCAGGTCCGGGTTAATCACCAGGATACCGATCGCCAGACCGACGATAACGCCGATTTTCAGGAAGGTCGCGAGGTAGTCACGCGGGGCCAGAATCAGCCAGACCGGCAGCAGCGCGGAGATAAACGCATAGCCAATCAGCGCGAAGGTAATGGTGGTGTCCTTGAAGGTCAGCGCCGGGCCCCAGTACGGGTCGTGCGCAATCACGCCGCCGAAGTAGATGGAGGCCACCAGCAGCACGATACCAATCACCGACACTTCACCTACGCGTCCCGGTCTCAGGAAGCGCATGTAGATACCCATGAACAGCGCAATCGGCACGGTTGAGCAGACGGTGAAGACACCCCACGGGCTTTCCGCCAGCGCTTTCACCACGATCAGCGCCAGCACCGCGAGGATGATGATCATGATCAGGAAGCAGCCGAACAGGGCGATAGTCCCCGGCACGCGGCCCATCTCTTCTTTGACCATCTCGCCCAGAGAGGCGCCGTTACGGCGAGAAGAGATAAACAGCACCATAAAGTCCTGCACCGCACCCGCCAGCACCACGCCGGCGAGCAGCCAGAGCGTACCCGGCAGGTAGCCCATCTGCGCGGCCAGTACCGGGCCGACCAGCGGGCCCGCACCGGCGATCGCGGCAAAGTGGTGACCAAACAGCACGTAGCGGTTGGTTGGCACGTAGTTCAGGCCGTCATTGTTAATGACCGCCGGAGTGGCGCGCGTCGGGTCGAGCTTCATGACCTTCTGCGCGATGTACAAGCTGTAGTAGCGATAAGCCACAAGATAGACGGAAACGGACGCAACCACGATCCACAGGGCGCTTACGTGTTCGCCCCGGCGTAATGCGACAACCGCCAGACAAAAAGCGCCGAGGATCCCGAGTAAGGCCCAGGGCACGTGCTTCAGTAGTTTTTTAGTATCCATAGTAAGACCTGGTTTTTTATGTAAAGAAAAAAGGGTCAGGGTTCGTTGTGAGGAGGTATTGATTAATGCTGGAGCGATCGTGCCAGATCCTCGCGCGTGTAAAGGATGGTAAATGAATGAGTGGTTGAAAGTGCCGGGTGAGCGGTCAAAGGGGACGACGAGCGGTTCCGGCTCGCCGCCAGGGGACGAAATTATGTGATTGAGATCACTTGATTATTCGGGTTGCGCTCCACGGCCAGATAGCTCTCCAGCGTTCCGATCAGTTTTTCCTTTAGCCATTTCGGTTCCAGAACCTGAATATGGGGAAGCCAGTAGAACAGCAGCGGCAGGATCTGGTTCTCGTGCGCCGCCTGGCAGCGCAGCGTGACGCCGCCCAACTGCTCCTCCAGCAGCTCCTGTTCCGGCAGAAGATCGCGGCGCAGGAAGTAATGTGAAATATTATCTTTAATGAATATTTTCACCGCGAAAGTATCTTCGGACACCCAGGGATCAAGGCTTTTCTCCAGCAGCTTACGAACATTTTCTTCGGGCGTGAAGGTCGTTTTCTGAATATCAAACCAGCTAATCTGGCTCAATGAGAAGGATTTCAGGCGACTATTTTCGGTGGCTTGTAAATACCATATATTTTTTTTGTTAATGAGTTTATAGGGGTTAATCAGACGGGTTTTACCCTTATAAACGATCTGACAAACATTATGGTTTTTAATCGATTTCTCGATTTTCGTTAAATGGCGGCGAATATCGCGTTCTAGCGTATGTTCGGCCTCATTGCCAAGAATAAGAATATGGTTTTCGTCAACGCGCGTTTCAAGCTTCTGCCAGAATTCCGTATTTCTTTCAGGGAAAAAGCTGTCAGCATTCAGGAAGTTAGCAAGGGTGTGATGTAAGCCTTGTCCGCCGGGCGACTGTGCGGAGTGGATCAGCCGATATAGCCCGTTACCGGTATGTTCAACAATGGGGGAGAGGGCATTTAAATCCCGGTAGACGGTACGCTCGGTAATTTTAAATTTTTCCATTAGCGCACTGCGGTTTACCACACCGTTTAAATGTAGCTCAAGGAGAATATCGACCAGACGTTCAGCCGAGCGGCTCCGCGTCGTTTTTGCCATAAGGTCATCCTGTATATTTAGGTATGCGCTGAATGATGCGGATGCACTGACAAAGGGTGCCAGTATTCAGTCACAGAAAATTTCTCTTATGGTTATATAACGGCGTGATTTAGCGGAAACCTTAGGAGTTTTTGTAGAAAGCGGCGCTGGCCGGAAAAAAGGCCAGCGCGAGGGGGATCACACGGCGGCTTCTGCCTCCAGCATGACCGGGTGGAAACGGCGCCTGAAGTAGATCAGGCCGTGGCCCGCATCACTCAGGATGATGTTCTTAACTTCAACAAGGTAGACAAGATGCGTGCCGATGGTTTGCACCTGGCTAATCTCACCTTCCAGGCTGGCGAGCGCGCCCTTGAGCACAGGCTGCGCCAGCGGGCCTTTCTGCCAGCAGGAGAGGGCAAAGCGTTCTTCCATCGTCATACCGGTCATCCCGGCGAAATGGCGAGCCATGATCTCCTGCTCGTGGTTCAGCACGTTAACGCACAGCCTGCCGTTGCTCTGAAAGACCGGGTTCATGGCGCTGTTGGCGTTGATGCACACCATGACCGACGGCGGCGTGTCCGTCACCGAACAGACGGCGGTGGCGGTGATACCGCAGCGGCCCGCCTCGCCCTCGGTGGTGACCACATTAACCGCAGCCGACAGGCTGCTCATCGCGTCGCGAAAACGCAGGCGTTGTTCATCTGAATACATTGCAACCTCCCGCTGCGCTATTTCAGCAGCTTGTCGAGCATGTTGATATCGCTGTTGTTGTGCAGGTGCGGTACGGTCCAGCCGTGCTGGTCGTATTCGGACATGCAGCGGTCGACCATCGCCATCATTTTGTCCATGTTGCCGGAGCTCTGCGCCTGGCGCAGACACTGCAGGCGGATCTCATCCTGGCTGCCGGAGTAGTTGATTTCGTATAGCTCGTGACGACCGCCAAACTCGCTGCCGATGGCATCCCACATCAGCTTCAAAATCTTGATGCGTTCGACGTGATCCATCCCGTTGGAGCCGCGCACGTATTTCGCCAGATACTGGTCGATCTGCGGGTTGTTCAGATCCCGGGCGCTGGACGGCAGGTAGATCAGACCGGACGTCACGTTACGCTCGATGATGTTCTTGATCTTGGCGTAGGCCATCGGCGCCATCACGCGGTAGGTTTGCAGCGCGGCGTGATCCGGCAGATACGCGCCGTTGACCCACGGGGTGGCTTCGGAACACATGGAGTCGCTCAGCGCCCAGAACATGTTACGCCAGGCCACCACTTCGCCGAGATCCGCCTGTACGCCGCGGAACTCCAGGGTGCCGGTGCACTCCAGGGATTTCTTCAGCAGGGCGGTGATGAAGTCGAGCTTCACCGCCAGACGCACGCAGGCCTGCAGCGGGTACATCCGCGCGAAACCGCCTTCCATCGTCCAGCGACGGCAGCGGTCGAAATCGCGGTAGATCAGCACATTTTCCCACGGGATCAGCACGTGATCCATCACCAGGATCGCGTCGTTCTCATCAAAGCGGCTGGAGAGCGGGTAGTCGTACGGGGATCCGGTTGCGCCTGCCACCATTTCGTAAGAGGCGCGGGAGATCAGCTTCACGCCTTCGGCATCCATCGGCGCGACGAACATCAGCGCGAAGTCCGGGTTTTCGCCCATCACCTGCGCGGAGCCGAAGCCGATCATGTTGTAGTGGGTCAGGGCGGAGTTGGTGGCTACCACTTTCGCGCCGCTGACGATAATCCCGGCGTCGGTCTCTTTCTCCAGCTTGATGTAGACGTCTTTCACCTCGTCCGCCGGCTTGTGACGGTCGATCGGCGGGTTAACGATGGCGTGGTTAAAGTACAGGCCGGTTTCCTGAATGCGCGTGTACCAGTTACGGGCGTTCTGTTCGAACTGGCCGTAGAAGGCCGGGTTGGCGCCGAGCGCGCAGCCGAACGCGGCTTTGTAGTCCGGCGTGCGGCCCATCCAGCCGTAGCTCAGGCGCGACCACTCGGCGATGGCGTCGCGCTGCTGGCGCAGGTCGTCGGCACTTTTCGCCACGCGGAAAAACTTGTGGGTATAGCCGCCGCTGCCGGTGTCGGTGCCCCAGCAGAGCGCGTCCTGCATGTCAGGCTTGTGCAGCGCGTCGTACATCTGCGCGATGGAGGCCGCCGCGTTGCGAAATGCCGGATGGGTGGTGACGTCTTTGACGCGCTCGCCGTAGATATAAATCTCACGACCGTCCTGCAGGCTTTTTAAATACTCTTCGCCGGTTAACGGGCGTTTGGCATCAGCGCGGAACTCTTCAGGCTTCATAGGGACCTCGTATCGGAATAGGGTTGTTAAATTTATGTTTTGTTTTTGTTGTTTAATTGAAGCCTGAGAGGGGCGTAACGTGAAGGGACGATTGGGACAACGACGGGTACTTTTCGCGAGAGATCGCAGAGTGTGATTTCCCTCACCCTAACCCTCTCCCAAAGGGAGAGGGGACGGTTACTCCCTCTCCCTTTGGGAGAGGGCCGGGGTGTGGGGAACAGGCGATACCGGTACTTTCTGCGCCCGATACGCGCTCGGCGAACACCCCACTAAGCGGTTAAAAAACCGGGCAAAGTAGGCCGGATCCTTAAACCCCAGCTGCCAGGCAATGTCGCTGACCGCGCTGTCGGAGAAGAGCAGCAAGCGTCTGGCCTCCCGCAGCTGGCGGTCGAAGATCAGGCGTTTTGGTGGGCGGTTGGCAAAGCGGCGGCAGATATCTGTCAGGCGGGATTCGGTCAGGTGCAGCTCGCTGGCATATTCCGGCACCGTCCAGTGCTGGTGGTAGTGGGCATCTATCAGCTGGGTAAAGCGCTGGAACAGCTTCAGCTCGCCGCGCATGCCGCCTGAAGCGTGGTCGTCGAGCTTCGCGTTGCGCAGCAGCAGGGTAAACACCGCCTGCGCCAGCAGGACCAGAGTGTGCTCGCGCCCGGGCAGCTGTTCCGTGGATTCCCGGGCAATCAGCTGCCAGTAGTGCTTCAGCGCCGCCAGCTCGTCCGGCCTGTCGGAAAGCGAAAGGCAGATCCCCGGCAGGCCAAACGCTTCCCGCGTGCCGGGGTAGAGCACCTCCAGCAGCGGCCAGATCAGGTCCTCGCGTACCGTCAGCACGTGACCATCGCTGTCGGATTCGGTGATAAACGCGTGCGGTACCGACGGCGGCGTGAGGACGAACAGCGGCGCCTGCACCGAGTAGCGGTGATCGTCGAGCTGGAGCTCAATCTGCCCGGTATCGAGAAAGTGCATCTGAAAATACTGGTCGTGACGGTGCGCCTGCATGTCGCGGCCAAAAAAGGCCGCCATGCGCGCGAACGACTGGTAGTGCACATCGTCGGTGCCCAGACTTTCGTCGTACTCCTTGCTGATATCAATGTTGGCGATAGGGCTCTGGCACATGATCGTTCCTCTGTTGATCCCGCTGCGTCATCGGGATGCGCGTCAGCACCAGCGCGCCGACCACCAGCAGCCCGGCCACAAACCACAGCCCGGAGCTGAAGCTACCGGTGGCGTCGCGCAGGATCCCAATCAGCAATGGGCTGACGGCGGATCCGACGTTGCCGATGGCGTTGATCACCGCCAGCGCCACCGCGCGGGACTGCAGGCTAATCACCCGATCCGGCGTGGTCCAGAATATGGCCATGGCGGTGAAGGATCCGGTTGAGGCCATAATGATGCCAAGCAGCTGGATCAGGCTGTGATCGGTGGCCGAGGCCAGCATCCATCCCGCCGCGGCGAACAGGTACGGCAGGATGGTGTGCTTTTTTCGCTCTTTCAGCCTGTCGGAGCGTCGGCTCCACCAGATCATCCCGAGAATGGTGCAAAACTGCGGGATCGCCGCCAGCAGGCCGATGACGATATTGCTGCTCCCCGTGTTGAAGCTCTGCAGGATCTGCGGCGTCCAGATGTTGATGGCGCTGAGCGTATTGGTCAGGCAGAAGTAGGCCAGCGTGTAGAGCAGCACCGCCGGGGTCAGCACCTCGCGCAGCGTCGAACGCGGCGTGACGGATTGGGCAATGGCGACCTCCTGCTCGCGGGCGATCATCGTTTTCAGCGCCTGCTTTTCGTCGTCGTCGAGCCAGGTGGCCTGATCCGGCGTGTCGTTGAGGTAAAACCAGGTCACCACGCCGAGCACCACCGACGGCAGACCTTCCAGCAGGAACAGCCACTGCCAGCCCTTCAGGTTCCACAGCCCGTCCATCGCCAGAATGTAGCCGGAGAGGATCGAGCCGAGCATCATGGTCACCGGCATGGCGATCATAAACAGCGCGTTGGCGCGGGCGCGGTGATACGCCGGGAACCACCAGGTGAGGTAGACCAGGATCCCCGGCAGGAAACCGGCTTCGGCAATGCCCACCAGCATGCGCAGAACGTAGAGGGTTTCAGGGCTGGTGGCGAACATGGTGCAGGTGGAGGCGATGCCCCACACCACCATGATCCCGGCGATCCAGCGGCGTGCGCCGATCTTCGCCAGCATGATGTTGCTCGGGATGCCGCACAGTACGTAGGTGACGTAAAACAGCGTCGCGGCCAGGCCAAACATGGTCGACGTAAGGCCCAGATCTTTGCCCATCGTCAGCCCGGCAAAGCCGATGTTGATGCGATCGAGAAACGAAAAGACAAACAGGATAAAGAGAAAGACGATCAGGCGTCGGAACAGCTTGTTAATGGCGCGATGTTCAATAGCTTTATTATCATGGGTTTGCAGGGTAGAGGTCGTCATGGTGCGCTCCAGATCTTACGTTTAGTAGACGGATTTATTGTTATTAACTGACGTAACCGGTTGTTCGATAAAGCGTGCCGCCAGCGCTTCGGCGCCGCGGGCGAGCAGGGTGGTGTCGACGCCGACGGCGACAAACAGCGCGCCAAGCTCGAGGTAGCGTTTTGCCAGCGGCTCGTTCGCCATCAGGATGCCGGGCGCTTTACCAGCGGCGCGTATCTGCGCGATCGCCTGCTCGATGGCGGCCTGTACCTCCGGATGCTGCGGATTGCCGGCAAAGCCCATGTCGGCGCTCAGATCCGCCGGGCCGATAAACACGCCGTCAACGCCTTCCACGTCGAGGATCTGCGGCAGGTTTTTCAGCGCCTCGCGGGTTTCGATCTGCACCAGCACGCACATGGCGTCGTTGGCCTGCTGCAGGTAATCCGGAATGCGGTTCCAGCGCGACGCGCGCGCCAGGGCGCTGCCGACGCCGCGAATGCCCGCAGGCGGGTAGCGGGTGGCACGCACCGCCAGCCGCGCTTCGTCGGCGTTTTGCACCATCGGCACCAGCAGGGTTTGCGCGCCCACGTCCAGCAGCTGTTTTATCTGCACCGGATCGTTCCACGACGGGCGCACCACCGGCTGGCTGGGATAAGGCGCGATGGCCTGTAATTGGGTTAACACGGTTTGCACATTATTCGGCGCGTGCTCGCCGTCGATGAGCAGCCAGTCGAAGCCTGCTCCGGCCAGCAGCTCGGCGCTGTAGCTACTGGTGAGCCCCAGCCATAAACCGATTTGCGGACGGCCCGCCTTCAGCGCCGCTTTGAATGCGTTTTGCATGGTTGCCTCCTTACACAAAGCGGCAGCTGATGGAGCCCATGTTGCCGTAGTCAACGTGGAAGGTGTCGCCTCTGCTGGCGGGCACCGGGCGGGTAAAGGAGCCGCCGAGAATAATCTGGCCGGGCTCAAGCTGCACGTCGTACGGTGCCAGCTTGTTCGCCAGCCACGCCACGCCGTTCGCCGGGTGGTTAAGCACGCCTGCGGCAACGCCGGTCTCTTCGATCACGCCGTTGCGGTAGAGCAGGGCGGAGATCCAGCGCAGATCCAGCTCGTCGGGCTTAATCGGACGACCGCCGAGGATCACGCCCGCGTTGGCGGCGTTATCGGAGATGGTATCGAACACCTTGCGCGGGCGCTGGGTCTCCGGGTCAACGTTGTGGCAGCGGGCGTCGATCAGCTCCAGCGCGGGGATCACGTAGTCCGTAGCGTTGTAGACGTCGAAGATCGTGCAGTTCGGGCCGCGGAGCGGTTTTGCCAGCACGAAGGCCAGCTCCACTTCGATGCGCGGGACGATGAAGCGATCGACGGGAATATCGCTGCCGTCGTGGAAGAACATGTCGTCCAGCAGCGCGCCGTAGTCCGGCTCGCTAATCTGCGAGCTGGCCTGCATCGCTTTGGAGGTCAGGCCGATCTTGTGGCCCTTCAGCACGCGGCCTTCGGCAATCTTCAGGCTGACCCATTCGCGCTGGACGGCGTAGGCGTCGTCGATGGTGATCGTCGGGTAGTCAAGGGAGATCTGGCGGATCTGCTCCCGGGACTGTTCCGCCTGATGCAGACGATGGGCGATCAGGGTATGGGTATGTTTGTCGAGCATGGCGATATCCTGTTTTATATTTTTCTCCCTCTCCCCCTGGGAGAAGGGACGGGATTACTTAAACAGCGCGTGCACGTTGTTTTGTTTGTAATTGAGCGTCGGATGCAGCTCGTCCAGCTCGAACGACAGCGCCAGATAGCGGCTCGCCATCAGCTCCGCAAAATGCGTTTTGATCAGCGCAAACAGCATTTCACCGACCTCTTCCCGGCTCTCCAGGCTGCGCCCGGAACCAATCTTCAGCGTCATATGCACGAAGGCGTAATCGTGCCTGCCGTCGGCCATCTGCCAGGTGTCCAGCCAGTGGGCGCGGCTGCGGATGCCGCCGATGGGGAAGATGCCCGTGGCGGCGAGCGCCTCGTTCACTTTGGCAAACAGCCCCGGCAGGTCGGCCTGCTCGCGGATGTTGTCGGTACATTCAGCAATAAAGTGCGGCATGGTGGCTCCTTACGCAGGCAGGGGAAAAACGGCGTTGACCTGGCCGGTGCCGGAGCTGGCGAACAGCTCGGTGAGGAACTCCACCTTGCCGTCGTACTGGTCCCAGCCGAGCATCCCCAGCAGCATCACCGTGTCGTGCATGTTGCCCTCGCCGTAGCAGTAGTCGGCGTACTCCGGCAGCATGCTGCAAAACTCTTTGAACTGCCCCTCGCGCCACAGCTTCACCACGCGCTCGTCCATCTGACGGTCAAACTCGCGGGTGTAGCTGTTCATCCCTTCCTCCGCGCGCTGATCGTCGATAAAGCGGTGCGACAGCGAGCCGCTGGCGAGCACCGCCACGGTGCCGTCGTATTTCTCAATGGCGCTGACGATGGCCTCGCCCAGCCTGCGGCTGTCGGCGAAGTCGTGAACCGTGCAGAACGCCGAAATAGAGACCACCTTGAAGTGCTTATCCGCGTTCATGTAGCGCATCGGCACCAGCGTGCCGTACTCCAGCTTCAGGCTCGGGATGTTGTGCGCTTTGGCGCGTACGCCAAGCTTCACCGCCTCGTCGGCGATGAGCTGGCCGAGTTCCGGATTGCCGTCGTAGTCGTAGGTCATGTCGCGGATAAAGTGCGGCAGCTCGTTGCTGGTGTAGACGCCCGAAAAATGGTCCGCACAGTTGATGTGGTAGGCGCTGTTCACCAGCCAGTGGGTGTCGAAGACGATAATGGTATCGACGTCCAGCTCCCGGCAGCGCTTGCTAATTTCTTTATGCCCGTCGATGGCGCCCTGGCGGCAGCCGTGGTTTTTGCCCGGCAGCTCGGAGAGATACATTGACGGAACGTGGGTGATTTTTGCCGCTAACGCTAATTTACCCATGGTCAGATCCCCCACTTTGGAATCGGATGGTCGCCCATGGAGATGCAGACGTTCTTCATCTCCGCGAACACCTCGAAGCTATACTCGCCGCCCTCGCGGCCGGTGCCGGAGGCCTTCACGCCGCCAAACGGCTGGCGCAGGTCGCGCACGTTCTGGGTGTTCACAAACACCATCCCCGCTTCGATGCTGCGCGCCAGGCGCAGTACCTTGCTGACGTCCTGGGTCCAGATATACGACGCCAGGCCGTACTCCACGTCGTTGGCCAGGCGCAGGCCTTCCGCTTCGTCCTTAAACGGCAGCAGGCAGGCCACCGGCCCGAAGATCTCCTCCTGCGCCACGCGCATGCGGTTGTCGACGTCCACCAGCACGGTCGGGCGCAGGAAGTTGCCGCCCTTCAGGTGCGCAGGCAGGTCGGTCGGTTTGTCCGGGCCGCCCGCCAGCAGGGTCGCGCCCTCTTCAATGCCGAGGCGGATGTAGCCGGAGACTTTTTCCCAGTGCTGTTGGCTGATGAGCGCGCCAATCTGGGTGTTCGGATCGGTCGGGTCGCCCACGCGCAGGCGGTTGGCGCGCTCGGCAAAGCGCTTCACGAATTCCGGGTAGATGCTCTGCTGGATAAAGATGCGCGAGCCGGCGGTGCAGCGCTCGCCGTTGATGGAGAAGATGGTGAACAGGGCGGCGTCCAGCGCGCGCTCGATGTCGGCATCTTCAAAAATCAGCACCGGGGATTTGCCGCCCAGCTCCATGGAGTACTTCTTCAGCCCGGCGTTTTTCATGATGTTGCGCCCGGTGGCGGTGCCGCCGGTGAAGGAGACGGCGCGCACGTCGTGATGGCGCACCAGCGCGTCGCCCACCGTTGCGCCGTAGCCCTGCACCACGTTGAGCACGCCCGCCGGAATACCCGCCTCCAGCGCCAGCTCGCCCAGACGGTCGGCGGTCAGCGGGGAGAGTTCAGACATCTTCAACACTGCGGTGTTTCCGAGTGCCAGGCACGGCGCAACCTTCCAGGTAGCGGTCATAAACGGCACGTTCCACGGCGACACCAGCGCGCAGACGCCCACCGGCTGCACCAGGGTATAGTTGAGCATCTTGTCGTCAACCGGATAGGTCTTGCCGTTCATCTGCTGGCACACCTCGGCGAAGAACTCGAAGTTGTGCGAGGCGCGCGGAATGAGCACGTTTTTGGTCTGGTGGATCGGCAGCCCGGTATCGGCGGTTTCCATCGCGGCGATCTCCGGGACGTTCTGGTCGATCAGATCCCCCAGACGGCGCATCAGGCGCGCGCGCTCCTTCATCGGCAGGTTAGCCCACTTTGGAAACGCCTCTTTGGCGGCGGCGACGGCCTGGTGAACTTCAGCTTCACCGCCGGAGGCGACTTCCGCTAATACCTCGCCGGAGGCCGGGTTGGTGGTGTGGAAGTACTCGCTTCCGGCGACGTTTTTACCGTTTATCCAGTGGTTAATCTTTTTCATTTTGCAGTCTCCTCGCTGACAATTCGGTTCACCAGGCGTCCCACACCTTCCACTTCCACCACCACCTCATCGCCCGGCACCACGTCGGACAGCCCCTTCGGCGTGCCGGTGGCGATCATGTCGCCCGGCTGCAGGGTCATAAAATCGCTCAGGTACGCAATCAGGTACGGGATGCTGAAGATCAGATCCGCCGTGGTCCCTTCCTGGCGCAGCTCGCCGTTGACGAAGGTGCGCAGGGTGAGGTTGTGCGGGTCGGGAATCGCCGCTTTCGGCACGATGTGGGGGGAAATGGGCGTCAGCCCGTCGCGGCTTTTCACCCTCAGGTTCGGGCGGTAGTAGTTTTCCAGGTAGTCGCGGATGGCGTAGTCGTTGCAGACCGTATAGCCCGCAACATAGTCCATCGCCTCGGCTTCGCTGACCTTACGGGCGGTTTTACCGATGACCACCACCAGCTCCGCTTCGTAATGCATGTATTCGATATTGTTCGGGCGCACCGACGTCTGGCCGTCGCCGTTGAAGGTGTTTGGCGCTTTGATAAATACCAGCGGCTCGGTCGGCGGCTTGAAGTCCAGCTCGCTGGCGTGATCGGCATAGTTCAGACCGAGGGCAAACAGCGTGGCGTGTGGCGGCGTGCGGTGCGTGTGAGCGACGTCGCGTTCATCTACCACTGGGTTTTCCAGCGGCGCAAAGCCTTCTGCCAGAATGCGCACGCGATCGCCCGGGCGGATCTCAACGCGGCTTTGCGGGGTGCCGAGCAGGATCGCATCGCCGGGATTGAGGGTGGCGAACTCGCTCAGGGCGCTCAGCAGTTCGGCGGCGCTGCGCTGAAGATCGGCCGTGTTCCAGTGGTCCGCTTCGCGGCCGTTGATCTCGGTGATGATCGTCAGGTTATCCACGTTATCAACGGCGACCAATTCGCCGAGCGGGCAAAATCCGTCCCGGCATTTGGCCTTGATGGCCGGGCGGTAGAAGCTCTCTTCCGGCAGGCTCACCTCGTTGGCGAGCGCGTACCCTGCAATGTACGCCGCGGCGTCCTCCGCGCGCACCCTGCTGGCTGTTTTGCCCACCACCAGCGCCACCGTCGCGCCGCTCAGCACCGTTTCCCCGTGCGGGAAGGGGATCGGCTCGCCCGCGCGAATCACCGTGTTATGCGGTTTGATAAACCACACCGCCGTTTTCGGCGGCGTGTTGTAGGGGGCTTTTTCAAACGCCTCACGCCAGGCTTCGCGCTGGCTTTGATGGTTGAGGGCGACGGCAAAAACGGTACCTTTCATTCATATACTCCTCACCCCGGCGGTCCGGGTTGTGATTTCATTAATATGTTAATGATCTGGTTTTATGCTTTTGCTGTTTATTTCGCAATCAGAAGTGAAAGATTTGTGATGGGAATAACAATAAATTTACATTTCGTGTTTTGTTTATATTTAAATCAAAGGCTTAATAAAATTGCTGAGTTTCTGTTAGACTTTTTGACGGAAAACGTGTTGTTTATAAAAGCATCTTTTAGTGATTGTTTACTTGTTAATGATGTTAAGGGGAGAGGCTATGCATGATTCATTAACCATCGCGCTGCTGCAGGCGCGGGAAGCGGCGATGTCGTACTTCCGCCCGATCGTGAAGCGGCATAACCTGACCGAGCAGCAGTGGCGCATTGTGCGCGTGCTGGCTGAACATCCGTCGATGGATTTTCACGATCTGGCGTTTCGCACCTGCATCCTGCGCCCGAGCCTGACGGGCATTCTGACGCGGATGGAGCGCGACGGCCTGGTGCTGCGCTTAAAGCCGGTGAACGACCAGCGCAAGCTGTACGTGTCGCTGACCAAAGAGGGGAATGCGCTGTATGAACACGCCCAGGCGCAGGTCGAAGAGGCGTATCAGCAGATCGAGGCGGAATACACGCCGGAGAAGATGAAACAGCTGACGGCGCTGCTGGAAGAGTTTATTGAACTCGGAAACCGGCATAACGCAGCGCGGGAAGATGAGTAAAAACCACAAATTCCAGGATGATTTTCGTAAAGTTTTCCCTTTCCAGGCCGAAAATTCTGTATCTGTCTGAGGAAAGAGAAAACATGTTAAACCGTATCAAGATTGTCACCAGCTTAATGCTGGTTTTAGCGATATTTGGCCTTTTACAACTCACGTCCGGTGGTCTTTTCTTTAATGCCCTTAAGAATGACAAAGAGAATTTCACCGTCCTGCAAACCATTCGCCAGCAACAATCCACGCTGAACGCCAGCTGGGTCGCGTTGCTGCAAACCCGTAATACCCTGAACCGTGCGGGTATCCGCTACATGATGGATCAGAGCAATATCGGCAGCGGCGCGACCGTTAACGATTTGATGCAAATCGCGTCTACGTCTCTGAAACAGGCGGAAAAAAACTGGGCTGCCTACGAAGCCCTGCCGCGCGATCCGCGTCAAAGCGATGCGGATGCCATGGAGATCAAGCGTAACTATGATATTTACCACGGCGCGCTGGCGGAGCTGATTCAGCTGCTGGGCGCGGGCAAAATCAACGCCTTCTTCGACCAGCCGACCCAGAGCTATCAGGACGGTTTTGAGAAGCAGTACGTGAGCTACCTGCAGCAGAACGACAAGCTGTATCAGACGGCGGTCGAAGACAGCAACAGCTCCTACAGCCAGGCTATCTGGGTGCTGATTAGCGTTCTGATTGCCGTGCTGGTAGTGATCGTGGCCGTCTGGCTCAACATCAAGCAGACGCTGATCTCCCCGCTGAATCGTCTGATCGACAACATTCGCCATATCGCCAGCGGCGACCTGGTGAAGCGTATTGAAGTTCAGGGCACCAACGAGATGGGTGAACTGGCCGACTCGCTGCGCCATATGCAGGGTGAACTGGTGCGTACCGTTGGCGACGTGCGTAACGGCGCCAACGCTATCTACAGCGGCGCGAGCGAAATTGCGATGGGCAACAACGACCTCTCTTCCCGTACTGAACAGCAGGCCGCTTCCCTGGAAGAGACCGCTGCCAGCATGGAGCAGCTGACGGCGACCGTTAAGCAGAACGCCGAAAACGCCCGTCAGGCGAGCCATCTTGCGCTGAGCGCCTCTGAAACCGCGCAGAAAGGCGGCAAAGTGGTTGATAACGTGGTGCAAACCATGCGCGATATCGCGGGAAGTTCGCAGAAAATTGCCGACATTATCAGCGTGATCGACGGCATTGCCTTCCAGACCAACATTCTGGCACTGAACGCGGCGGTAGAAGCGGCGCGTGCGGGCGAGCAGGGTCGTGGTTTTGCGGTGGTGGCAGGTGAAGTGCGTAACCTGGCCCAGCGCAGCGCCCAGGCGGCTCGCGAGATCAAGAGCCTGATTGAAGACTCCGTGGGCCGCGTGGAAGTGGGCTCAACGCTGGTAGAAAGCGCCGGTGAAACCATGGGTGAAATCGTGAACGCGGTGACCCGCGTAACGGACATCATGGGTGAAATCGCCTCTGCGTCTGACGAGCAGAGCCGCGGTATCGACCAGGTGGGTCTGGCGGTCGCTGAGATGGATCGCGTGACCCAGCAGAACGCCTCGCTGGTTGAGGAATCTGCCGCAGCGGCCGCCGCACTGGAAGAGCAGGCGAGCCGTCTGACTCAAGCCGTGGCGGTGTTCCGCATTCAGCAGGAGCAGATGAAAGCGCGCGAGTTCGCTGCGGCTAAAGCGGTTTCCACGCCGGTGATGGCGCGTAAAACCGCGACGGCCGATTCAGGCGATAACTGGGAAACGTTCTAATCCTGCGCGTTGTGCCGGGTGGCGGCTACGCCACTCGGCAATATTACAGAGGCAGGCGCATGGCGCAGCGCGTCTCATACGCTAAGCCGTGCGCTGCTTCTTCTTCCCGTTTTTCACGCAGTTCAGGCGTGAGTTCAGTTACGTATTCAAACCCCAGCCGCGCATAGAACGGCGCATTCCACGGTACGTCTCTGAACGTCGTCAACGTTAGCGACGCCAGCCCCAACGTGCGGGCATGGTCAGCCGCACGGGTGATGAGCTGCCGGCCAATCCCCTTTCCCTGCCAGTCCAGATCAACCGAAAGCTCCACGATAAAAAGCGACGAAGAGTGCGCTTCGGCGAGGATAAACCCGACGGGCTGGCCGTTCGCCAGCGCCAGCCAGCTTAGCCCACGTTCGGCATACTCAAGGTGCTGCTCAGCGGAAATGACCTCGCCGTCGACAAGCCAGGCGAGCTCCGCGTCTTCACGAAAGCGCTCGCCCGCCGCGCGTTCAATGGCGGGTAGGGCAGTAACGTCGTTAGGGGTAGTGGGGCGAATATGAATGTGCATGGCGGCAAGTATAGCCTGACCCGTCGACATTATTCCGAGCAGATCAGCACCGGCGAGTAAAAATTGCTGATCACCAGCGCGTCTTCCGGCGTGCGTTCTATCGTCAGAAGTCTTTTATTGCCCAGCGTCAGGCCTGCGACGTACTTTTCAAAGACTCCTGGCGGCATGGCATCGTGGCTAAAACGCTCCACTTTTTGAATGACAATTTCATACAGTTCGCCCTCCACGTGACGCCATTTAAACATCTCCTGGCGGGAAACCTCCCAGCTGCGCGGGGCATTCACCACGCTGCCGTTTAGCGTGATGTACCCCGTTTTGTCAGGATGAAAACGCATAATGATCTCGCCGTCAAAGGTGAAATCGTGGCTGTCGCGCCGGTCGGAGAAGGTCAGGTTTCCATCGCAGGCTACCGAGAGCGGGGGCGTATGGAAGTACCAGGCCAGCGCGGCGCCCAGCAGAAGCAGGTTCAGGATCAGGATTAGCCAAACTTTTTTGTGTTTCATATCACCACTCGTAATAGTAAAGCGTACGACAGGCGCTGGCTTTACCCCGCGTGAGGGAACACTGGGAGAGCACCAGCCGCCCTTCGTGGCCGTAGAAAAGCGTTCTCTGAATGTGCATGTAGAAAATCGAATTTTTCAGGCACGGAAGATGGCCGTCCTGCTGAAGAGTCTGCGCCAGCCCAATCGCCTTCTCATGGAACACGTCCGCCAGCGGCGTAAAGGTGTAGACCGGACAGGTGCCGATATGCGTGAGCAGATGGATCTCCCGCTGCGAGTTTTCTGGCTTGAGGAGCGCTATCCAGATGCATAGCGCAACGACGACCAGCGTGAGCGCGCCGCAGAACAGCCATTCCGGGCGAACGCGCCACGCAGCTTGCGCCGTTTCGGCGGTCGATGGGGCCTCCTCCAGCGGGGTGACCGTGACGTCTGCGCTGAGCATAAAGCCTGTTTTCGGTACGGTAACGATAAACAGCTCGTCGGGTAGCAGGGTCCCCAGCATCTTGCGCAGAATGCTGATGTACTGGTTTAAGGAGTTATTAGACCCCTGGAGCCCTCGCCGATCCCAGACTTCCTGAAGAAAGGTTTCCCGTTCGACCACGTTCCCGTGATGCTGAACCAGCAGCCTCAGGATGGTATTGGCCGTACAGGTGAGGAGCTGCGCATCGTCATCCGGCGCATTGATAAGAGAAACAGAACCGTCCTCGTCGTTATAGACGATGGCGTCAGCAAGCAGGTATTTCATAAGTTGTTGTAATAAAAACAGATATAACGAATATAAAGAGAAGGCTTACGCCTTCCGGGCAGCACTGCTGGCTATTTTAACGCCACTGTTACCGATAACATTGATCCAGGCAGGATTTTGGGTGGTTTAATAAGTCAGCGTGATAATCACGTCATCAATAAATTCCCCGGTACCCGTTAGCGGCTGCGCCGGGACCTCGCCGTAAACGGTGTAGTTCTGGGTGCCGCCTGCGGGATTGGTGACCTGCAGCGCATCGCCGCTGTTTTGATCCCCCCAGCGTTGCGTGGCCGCCTCATCCTGCCAGAGCCCGTAGCGCAGGCACTGACCCTCGCTGTTGCAGAGCTGCCGCTGATTACCGCTGGCATGGTTACCTTTGCCCATGGCAAGGGTGAACGCGATTCCGGCCGGACAGCGCGTGGTGACGGTGGCGGTGGATCGCGTCGGGCGCAGGGTAGCGGTGCTGGTCAGGGTGCCGAAGTTAAGCGGAGTTACGCGCTCGATGTAGCATCCCTGGCTGATTTCGGCCTGCGCGTTGGTGCCGCCCTGCACCTGCTCCCCCTCTGCTGAACCGTCCGAGCAGTTTTGCAGCGCATCCTGACGCATGGCGCTGTGCCAGGCGATGCGCAGATTCATGTTGTAGTTGTAATAGTGGTAGGCCGGAAGCTGGCTTTGCCCTGCCGGAATGGTGGCGATAAGCGGAAAGGTACCGCTGACGTTGGCATTGCTTTCCGCGGCCAGGGTCTGCTGAATCAGATTCCCGCTGCTGGCAGGCCCCAGCTCCTGAGCGCGCGCTGCGCCGTTAAGCAGGCGGAAGAGGAGGGTGTACTGTTTCCCCTCCTGGTCCCCCGGCGAGATCATCTCAAAGGGCGGGGCGTCTACGCTGCTCAGGCAGACGTTGATATATTCCGTCCTGCCCTCGTTGTCGGCCTGGCAGCTAAATTTTACCTCGGTGTTGACGGAGGTTGTATTGCCCGCCACGACCTTGCCAAAGTTAATGGCGGGCGCGGAGGTTATCCAGCAGGCTGCCGCCATCGCCTTCACGGACAGGACGAGCAGCAATAATAACGGCGCTCTTAATGACACAGTTGTTCTCCGATATTCTGTATTGATGACGCGGTACGCGGCGCCGCAAGCGTGACCCGGCACTCCCCCTCATCGGTCTTCACCACCAGTTCACCCGGCAGGGGCGGATCTTCAAGCCAGATAAAGCCGTCGCGTCCCACGATCGTGGCGCCCTGCGGCGTTGACACGACGCTGCCCAGCGGGAGCGGCCTGCGGCGGCTGTCGACCAGTCGCGCCTGAACCGTGACGGCGTGATGGACGTTAAAATCGATTTTTACCGCGCTGCTGTTGCCCGGTCTGGCATGCATGTCGGTGACGGGAGCGATCACATCGGCGGGCAGATCGAGCGGGTTAATGCTGATTTTGCTGTTGTGGTAACGCGGCAGGTCGGTCAGCAGGAGATAACCATCCTCATCCGTTTCACCGGCCGGGCGGTTTTCCAGCATCACCGGTACGTGCCCAATGCCGTGCGTTGACACCAGCGCTATGCCCTGCTGGATATAGCGCAGCGCGTGCAGGCTGCCATCCAGCAGCGTCAGGCTGCCTTCGGCTGAGGCGTACTGGTTGCCCTGGTGAGCACCTTGCTGCAGCCCAACGTGCCATTCGCCCGCTCGGCCCAGATAGCCTGCGTCCGCATATCTTTCACGTCGTTCGCCAAAGCCCTGGCCCAGCTCCCATGACCAGCCGCCGGCCTCATCGTCCGGCTGGTGGCGGTAATCCATGCGCGGTTTATCCCGGCTGGCCTGAACGGAGAGCGTGTCCTCGCGACCCAATGGGACGGAAAGCAGCAGCTGAACGTGACTCGACGAATCCGTAAACGAGCGGGTATAGCTCAGCGTGGTGGAGATGTGTGCTGGCAGCGACAGCGACCAGGAGGCGTTGAGGTAACGCTGTGTATTGCCCTGAATGTTCTGCTGTACCCAGCCCGCGCCAACGGTTCCGAAGTGGGGGACGGACTGGCTTACCCAAACGCTGTCGCTGCGTCTGACGGGCGCGGCACCGCTCATACGGGCGTTGTCGGCGAATCCCGCCCCGGTACGGACGGTGCTGGCAGAAATGCCCGTTCCTCTGCCGTTCCACTGCCAGCCGAGGCCCCGTTGAACGCCCTGTCCGTAAGGGCTGTCGCTCACGGCAACGTGCTGGCTGACCACACCTACGGCGGGAGAGACAAGCCAGTCAGCGCCCGTGCCCACGTTGCGCAGCCTGCGCTGCTGTTCCGTATGCAGCGCCAGCGTCAGGTGATTATTCACCCCATAGCGCCAGCCCGCGTCCAGCAGAGGCGAGGCGGCATAGTCGTCGGAGTGCCGGGCGTAGTTTTCCCGCATCCAGCCGATGTCCAGCGAGCCGCTGCTGAGCCCTTCCGCCAGCATGCCCGGCGCGCCGTAGAGATCGAGCTGTACGGCGCGACGCTGGCCGTTGATATCGGTAATGACCACCTCCGCCTGCCCGCTGCCGGTGAAGGAGGGCAGGGTATCCAGCAGAAAGTCTCCCGGCGTGACGCGCTGGCTGCTCTGCTTAAGGCCGTCGATATACAGATCGACCGTGGAAGGCAGCACGGCCGTGTCGCTGTAGCGGCTGCGCGGTTCGGTATTAAGCTGGGGATTGAGCTCAAAATTACGTGCCCAGTGCAGACCGCCAAAGCGTACCTGCCGGCTCCAGCGGGTGCCGGTGGTGATGCTGTCGCCCAGCGCCAGCGTGGTCAGCGAGTCGGTATTATCCCACTGCCAGCGGGTTTCGAGACGGGTGTGGGTAGGCCGACCGGCGCTGTTTTCCTCCCCGGCATGGCTTGAAAAACTGCTGCTGAACGTTCCGGGTAATCCTCCGGACGCGGTCAGCATGGTCTGGGCGTTAAGCTGGCGCTTCCCCTGCGCATCGCTCGCGTAGAGCGCGTATCCGAGCGTATACGCGCTGACGGGCTGCGCATCAGGATAGCGGTAAAGCGGTGTGGGCTTTGAGACGGTCAGATGCTGCTGGCCCTCGAACGCCTCTGCTTCTGCGGTAATCGACACCTGCTGGGACAGCACGTCGACATTGACCTTCAGGCCCGGCAGGGACGTCAGCTCAACCCACCCGGCGCGATCGTCTGGGGCGTGAAGCCCCAGCTTTTTCATGTCGCTGCGGCTTATCCATAGCGCATTATCCACCACCCGGCAGGCCCAGAGCTCGCCTCGCGGGGCGTGGTTCACGGTAATGGCCAGCCATTGTACGGTGTCGGCGGGTTCAGCCCGGGCTGACAGCATGAGCGGTAGCCAAAACAGGAGCGCGAGAAGCGAGCGGGCGCAGGGGTATCTGGCTGGCATGGTGGTCATCATTGAGATAGACGCGCAGCGTGCTGAGCGCGTGTCGTGAAGCCTGCTTAAGCGGTAAAAGGGCGGTTTGTCCCGGTAGCACATAGCCCGCCAGGCCTTTAATCGACCCTACAACCTGCCCATCGGCCGTCAGGGCCTCAAGGTGGCTCAGGCGGATGTGGCGGTTTCCGGCGTTAAAGCAGCGGAGGGTGGCCGGCATTTCTGCCTGCTCACAGCTCAGTGCATCGTGGCTGGCTGGCGCTTCCTGGTTCCCGGCAATAAACACCGGAATCGAGTAGCGCAGCAGGAAGTGCACCGTGTTGGGATTGGCGGCACGGGACGTGGCGTCCGGCAGCTCGTCGATGACCAGCCGGTAACTTTGCTCCTGTGCACGGATGCCAGGCTGCATGACGATAATGCGCACCAGCTGCTGCTGGCCCGGCGCCAGTGATGTCATCGCCGGGCTGCTGACCACCTCCCCGGTGGCCACCAGAACATCTTTATCGTTTTTTTGCGTCCATTCGTATACCCGAATCTGCGCATGGATGGCCGCTTTCCCACTGTTAGTGAGATAGACCGCCGCGGCCCGCTGATTGCTCTGCAGGTCGAGCGTTACCGGGGCCACCTGAAGCGTGGCGGCCAGCGCGTAGCGCGACAGCAGTGCCAGCATCATGAGCCACAGAATGAAGCAGGGAAGGAAGCGACGCACGATCAGTACTCCAGTTTTAACGTGATATCGTCGCTGTAGGTACCTGCCTGGGCGGTTGTCAGCGCCCCGGCTTCAATGATGCCATACAACGTTTCCTCCTGTTCCGAACCGTTGCCGGTATCGTCCAGGCCATTCGTGCCGGTGATTTGCGTCTGTTTGCCTTCGTCGGCAAAGAGCTTCCAGGCAATCTTCTGCGCGCCCTTTTCGCCGTTTTCCGGCTTCAGCCAGAAGGTACCGTTTTCGCCGTCGTTGCTGGTGGCTGTGAGGGTGAAAGGCGTGCCGTTGGTACAGACGATATCGACCTGCGTTTTGGCCTGGATTTCGCTCGACTCATCGGAGCCGTGACGCGAGAAGTTGAGGTCGTTGGCTTTAAGGGTGCACGACTTCACGACCTCAAGTGATACGTGCATCGTCGCGCTTGCAGTACTGTCTGCGGCGATCGCAGCAGCTGGAAGCAGGAGAACGGAACAACATACAAGGGTGGGAATAATTTTCATGATCTTATTTCCTGACGTGAGTAACAGTGCAATTACAAAGCGAATGACTGAGCGTCCAGCAGGCAGAGTTTTCGATGGAATTCCGCCAGGCTGTGACAACAAAATTTGTTCATCGCGTTACGCTTGTGGGTGTAGATCGTTTTAGGGGACTTATTCATGATTTTTGCGATGCGAACCGGACTGAATCCTTTATGGAGCAACATGCAAACCCGCCTCTCCTGCTGCGAGAGCGTGGCGGCGTTTTCGAAGGAAAATGTCGTGTCGCTAAAACAGTGGCTTAGCTGCGCAAACGAGAGGTTGTCCGCGACCACTCGGACCCGCTCGTTACGCAGGCAGGCGTGAACGTCGCAGACCCGCGCGGCATCCGTAAATACCAGCCAGTTCTCTCCAACGTGTGTATTGAGCAGCCGTTCCTGGAGATGTAAAAACCCTTCAGAATTAACGTTATGAATCCAATACATCTCCGGGCGAGGGGTAACGGCCATCGAAATCATCGAATGGAGGCCAAGCCATAAAAACGCATTGCCGCTCAGAACGATGACCTGATAGCCAGCATTAGGAATGAAGGGCGTCATTTTTTGCCCCACAGATAGCCCTGGCCGTAGTCGGCCACGCTGGCACGGGCCAGCGCGAAATCCCCTGCGGTTTCGATGCCTTCTATCAGCACCTTGCTGGCGACGCGCTTGAACTGGCGGGTGAGATGCAGGAACTTTGCCTGCTCGATGCGTCCGCTCCAGAAGGTATGTTTATCAATCTTGACGCCGCAGAAGCGGATCTGGCTGGTCAGAAGATCGGGAAGAAGGTCTTCGCAGACATCGTCTGCCCAGACTTCGATCCCCCACTGGTGGAGCGTCGCGATGCATTTCCGCAGTGCCTGGCTTTGCGTATCCTCGAGCTGGACCATCGTATGGAGATCGGTGACCTCGATAGCAAGTCTCTCCGGGCAGGGTGTCTCTTCTTTTAGCCTGTCGAGGAAGTCCGTTTCCAGCAGTAAATCCGATGTCGCATTGAGATAATACTTGTCGCCATCCTTGCAAAACATGGCATGACGAAGCTGCGCAAAGAAGTGCGCTTTACGCTGCGTTGCGGGCATCGAGCCAAAGTAATCTTCAAGATTGACGTGGGGCTTTGCCGTAGACAATACCTCCCAGGCAATCACATTTTCACTGCGCAATGCCCGGATGGATTCGAACTTATAGCCGGTTAGCATGATAAAAGTGCGTAACGCTCCGTTGTGATTTCAGGAGTCGCACATTTTATGGATTTGTATTTTGGTGGGATATTTATAGATAAAAACGGCTTATATAAAGTATTTTTATCTAATTTATAAGCCTGATATAGGATTATTTATTTTTATAAGCGCCCGGCAGTACGCCGGGCGCGACGCGTATTAACCCGCTCTGCTGACGATTTTGATTTCAACCATGCCGATCCCGAGCTCGCGCGGTGAGTGCCCAAGGATATTCCCCTCGTTCGTGGACTGCGGGTCCGGCGGCACGATCACCAGGGTATTGCTGCGCGAAGGATTCTCAAAA
Organism: Enterobacter sp. UCD-UG_FMILLET; assembly: GCF_000762975.1. Classification (NCBI taxonomy): domain Bacteria; kingdom Pseudomonadati; phylum Pseudomonadota; class Gammaproteobacteria; order Enterobacterales; family Enterobacteriaceae; genus Enterobacter; species Enterobacter sp. UCD-UG_FMILLET. The sequence goes on along the minus strand of NZ_JRJC01000023.1, from coordinate 251,010 downwards.
TGCAGCGTCTGCGTGCTCACGTCGTTCCCGAGCATCAGCGTCTGCTCCCGATCGCCCACGCGCACGGGGACGGGCTTGTTAGCGTTGGGGCCATACGCTCTGGCGGTGATCACCAGGTCGAACTGTTCCGGCAGGGGATGGGCGTACTCAATTTTTACCTCGTTGCCCAGCTGCGCGTTGGACCAGCGCCCCCACGACTCCGGACGCGAGATGCCGCTAAACTGCTTCACTTCCTCGGGCGCGCCGGCCACGTTAAAGATAAAGCTATCCGCTTTGTAGCGAATATCGTTATCGCTGACTTTAAGCATGTCGATGTTGTGCTGATAGCGCGCGGTATCAATCACCGTATCGTTGAACGCGGTTTTGCCTTTCCACTGGGCTTTATCCACGTGCTGCACGGTTTGCTCCCCGCCGAGCTGACCCTGAGAGACGCACCAGTCGGTAGAAAGCGCCAGCGGCTGCGACCAGATCTGGCCCATTTTGTAGCACCGGTCGACCCAGACGAAATTATCGCGTGGGGCAAAATCGGCCAGCTGATAGCGCAGCGGCGCGGAATATTCGCTTTCCGGCAGCGGCTCGACCCGCCCCTCCGACACGCGCACCAGCAGCGGCAGACGGAAGCTGCTGCCCGAGAAGGCAATCGTGTTTTTATCCCGATCGACGGTGAAGTCCTTCATCTCTTTCGGGAAGTTCCACAGGCGGATAATGTCTGGCTTCCAGGCGAGAATTTTATCCTTCATGTTGAGAAACACTTCCGACAGGGATTGCCCCGACAGCGTGCTGCGGCCAAGGCCAATAAAGTTGTCGCCGCCCAGAATGTCCAGCACGGTTGCGCCGTTATCCATGGAGTTGCGTTTGGTGGCAATTAGCTCCTGCTGCGGCTGGTCGCCGCGCAGGACGAAGAACAGGTTGCTGCGATCCTGCTTGTTGAGCCGATCCCAGGCGCTGTTTTTCATCGCCAGATGGTCAGACGAAACGACGATGACGGTGTTTTTAAACCAGGGCGAGGTTTTGATTTTCTCGACCAGCGCGGCAATGTGCTCCTGGCTGCAGGTGACGGCGCTGAAAGACTTGTTGCTTTTGCCGTCCACGTCATAGCTTTTGCGTTTGCAGCTGCGCGAGACGAACCCGTCCGGATGGTGGGTGTCCACCGTCAGCGCAAAAAGGGAGAAACGCTTGCCCGTGCGGGAAAGCTCCTCGAATTTCTTCCAGGTTTCGTCGAGTACCGTATCGTCATAGAAGCCCCAGTCGTTACGGTAGCTCGGATCGGCAACCGTCGCTTTTAACTCTTCTGAGCCATACAGGTGGTCAAAACCGTGGGATTTCAGGAACACGTCTTTTCCGGCAAAGCGCAGGTTTGCCCCCTGCACGAAATAGTTTTCGTAGCCGGAGTTTTTCAGGATATCGCCGAGGCAAATATTCTGTGGGAAGAACGTCGACATCGAGGCTGAGGCGTTACCTTCAAAAGGCGCGAACAGCGGGATACCGCACTGGGAGGCAACCATCCCGGCAATCGTATAATCCGTACCGGGCAGCTGCATGGTGTGGCTGAAATCGAGACCTTCATTTTTCAGCGCGCCCAGGTCTGGCGTCAGGTTCGGGAAGGCATCGTTATCAAAGTACGTGCGCTCCAGGCTTTCACCGTAGATGTAGACCAGATTGAGCTTCGGGTTGGCGATTGTTTTCGACGGTTCTTTGTAGTAAGCCGCGAAATCCGGATCGCCATCGCGCGACTGGGATTTCACCAGCTCGGCGATCTGATGGAACGCCGGGCTGGCGTCGACGGAGGCCAGCGCCAGGAATAACGCCAGCAGGCTGTAGCCATGATGGTGGGGAAGATGGCGACGTCGACGCAGCACCCAGGCCAGCGCGCCAAAAATCGTCACCAGCGCGGCGATAAGGCCGAGCCCCGGAAGAATGTATTTGCCCACGCCCGCGCCCGTCAGGCTGTTCGTCAGCGTGTAGAGCACCGCATCGTTAATACCGTCACCGGTAAAGTAGTCGCTGGCGTATAAGGTAATGTTTAAAATAATAAAAATGCCGAGCACCACCAGCGTGGCGATAAACCACCAGGTGTGACGGCCGGCTTTCCAGGCGTAAACGCCGACAGAAGCCAGAAAAAGGATAAGAGACATGAATTCTGACAACAGCATATCCTCATGACGCCAGGTGCTTCGCTGGCTAACTGTTTATTTTTTGGGTCATACAATGTAATTGCGATGTCGTTAAGCTGCAATTTTAGTGTCACGAAAGTGTGCTGTTGTTAGGATTTGGTTTATAAAATCGTTTTTATGAAGATGGACACATCCTGACAAACGGACGCTGAGACGGTGGCAGGTGGGAAAAAGGCTCGTTTAGCGCCGCGCTGCAAGACTATCGCATTAAACGCGGCGTGTTGTGGCAGAAAATGGGGTGGCTCAGGAGAGGAAATTAACGCCTTGTTTCAGCACCAGATCGCAGGCTTTGGTTTTCACCTGTTTTGCCAGAGAAGAGTTGCCGAGGGTGCTCAGATTCAGCTGCTGGCCGTTTTGCGCGTTAAGCAGGCCCTGAATGCCGTCCATATAGTTGGTGTCCGCTTTCTGCTCCTGGGTATCCAGACCCAGTTTACCCAGCACCTGATTTTTCACGTTTTGCGCGTCGGTCACTGAGGCCAGCTTTTGCTTCGCGCAATATTCCAGAATCCCCGCCGCGTTGTTCATCGTGCCCGCGCTAAGGCTCTGAGAGCTGTTGCCCAGCAGGCTGGTGAGGGAAGAGGCGGAGAGTCCACCCTGAGAGCTGCTGCTCTCCTTGGTCAGCTCATTTGCTGCGCTTGACAGGGACTCCTGCCAGGACGCCGCTTGCGCTATGCCGGTCACCAGCAGCGCGCCTAAAAAGGTGCTGATTAGAATCTTTTTTTTCATCATGGCTCTCTCAAAAAGGTCCGTTTTGGGCCGAAGGGGTTCCAGTATATACCTATGCCCTGACGGCGATTCCTGGAACTGTCTTAATACTCTTTGCCGGTAACGCGGCTGCGGTAACTTTCCCAGTCGAAGATGACATAGAGACTGTTACCGAGCTTCATGCGGTCCATGACGCGTTCACCCAATAAGCGGGTCATCTCGTCGATATTGTGGTTCGTCAGCATGCCGGTGGGGCGTTTGGACGAGGAGCGGCGATCGACAATCTGGTTGATGATCACTTTTTCATAGCGGGATTCAGTCTGAACGCCAATCTCGTCGATGACCAGTAAATCGACATTGCTCAGATCGTTAAGCAGCTGTTCTTCGCTGGTTTCGCGGTTGCTGAAGGTGTCTTTCATCGCGGACATGATGTCGGCCACGGTGATGATAAGAACCGATTTACCCCGCAAAAGCAGCTCGTTGCAGATAGCGGCTGCAAGGTGGTTTTTTCCGGTGCCCGGCTTGCCGCTAAAGATGAAGCTGGCGATATTGCCGTCGAATTCATCCACGTACTGACGGGCGGCGGCGAGGGCGTTCATCTGCCCGTTGGTCTCGATTTTATAGTTATCGAACGAGCAGTTCTGGTGCAGGGGACGGATACCGGAACGGTTAAAGGTGCGCTGCATTTTCATCGCCCGGTTTTCCCGGGCGAGCGCGGCTGCGCGAATCTCACCTTGCTCTTTTTGCCACGCCAGCAGCTCTTCACCCGTGGTAAAGGCGGGCTTCACGTTGGCAGGCATCATTTTTTGCAGACGTTTCATCAGGTCGCCGACGTTCTTCATTTCGCACCTCGGAATCCGCTGGGGATCTGTTTATCCGGTTCTGAAAACGCGTTGATATCGCGTTTGGGCTGGCCGTTGTTGCCGGCGCGGGTAATTTGAAGATGGCGCGCGAGCTTTTGCTGCCACTGAATATGGGTGAAGACTTTACCTTCCGCCTGCCACCAGGCGGTAAACGCGGCGAGCTCTTCCGCGGTGGCCGGTTGGGTTAACGCAATGCCCCACAGCGCGGCCTGCCGCTGAAAATCCGCATCCGGCTGCCAGCCCGCGTACAGGGCAAATTTTCCCATCGGAACGGTCACGGGGACGTTGACCGGTTCTTCAAAGAACTGGTTGTCCAGCGTGATATCGCTCGCCGGGCGCGACAGTTGCGCTTCAATCTCCAGAAGCTGTGCCAGGCGTTCCGGCGTGATAGCGTAGAACGCCGGCGCGTTGTCGGCAAAAACCGCAACCGTGCCGCCTTCGGCATGGGTCAACACACCGCGTGGGTCGCGCATAAAGGCATCAATGCCAGCAATGCTGGTGGTCAGAATTCTGGAGGACATAACGCTTACTCTACTGATTACTACGGGCGTGATATGGGCTTATGGTAGCACAGAGAGAGGAAAGGGAAGGAGGGGATTTCCCCGGTGGCGCTGCGCTTACCGGGGCTACAGTCGTAGGCCTGATAAGCGCAGCGCCATCAGATATTTATCACGCGATGATATTCAGGGTCACGTCGATGTTGCCGCGGGTCGCGTTAGAGTACGGGCAAACAATGTGCGCCGCATCGACCAGCTTTTTGGCTTCCGCGGGATCCATACCCTCAACGTGGATGTTCAGTTTTGCCTCGATACCAAAACCGGTTGGCAGCGGACCAATACCCACTTCGCCTTCAATAAAGGCATCTTTTGGCAGGGTGAATTTGTCGCGTGCGGCCACGAACTTCATCGCGCCCAGGAAGCAGGCAGAGTAACCCGCAGCAAACAGCTGCTCAGGGTTCGTTACTTCTCCGCCCATGCCGCCCATCTCTTTTGGCACGCCCAGTTTTACGTCCAGTACACCATCGGAAGAGGTCGCGCGGCCATCACGGCCACCGGTTGCTTTTGCTTTGGCGGTATAAACTACTTTTTCTAAAGACATGGCAGTTTCCTCATCTTGCTTTAATGTGTGCTATTAAATAGCGTACGATATATATGAATAATAATAACGCGTAAAGTATAGCTTTACGCGCGGTGTAGCTGTTGTCGCAAAAGTTCGAGCTGCTGTTTAAGCGCCAGCAAAGTGTCGGTATCACACTGCGCTGCGCAACCCACCGCATGGGGAATCCCCAATGCCTGCTGCTGCAGTTCACGTCCCGCTTCACTCAGGGTGACGGCGACCTGACGTTCGTCTTTGCGCGAGCGGTGACGGTTGATTAACCCGCCGCTTTCCAGCCGTTTTAACAGCGGCGTCAGGGTCGCAGAATCCAGAAACAGGCGTTCGCCGATGTCCGACACCGTAACGTCATCCTGCTCCCACAGCACCAGCATCACCAGGTATTGCGGGTAAGTCAGGTTCAGCGGTGCCAGCAGTTGCCGGTACAGCTTATTAAGCGCCAGATTTGCCGAATAGAGGGCAAAGCAGAGCTGGTTATCCAGCTTGAGCGCAGCGGTTGCGTCGTTCGTTTTCGCGTTCATGAGATGAATATAGATAGTGTGCGATTTAATTGCAAGCAATTTTATGGGCAGGTGTAGCGGAGCGCCACCTGAACGGCCATTTTGCGGTAGTGCTGGCGCTGAGCCTGTTCATCCGCCCCGTCTTCAAACAGCAGCGTAAAGGTGTAACTGTTGGCTACGTAGTGAAAGCTGAAGCTGCTTATCAGGCGGTGGAGGTCGCGGGCGTCAACCGTCTGGCTGAAGAGCTGCTTTTCTTTGCCCCGGTGCAGGATGCCCTCCAGCAGGTCGAGCGCGCTACGGTTGACCTGGCGAAGATAGCTCGATTGCTGCATAAAGCGGCCGCGCTGCATGTTTTCCATGCAGATAATCCGGATGTAGTCCGGGTGGTCGGCATGATAGTCAAAGGTGGCTTCAACCAGGTTCACCAGCGCTTCGACGGGGGGCATTCCCGCCAGGCTTAGCGCTTTTTCACTGGCGCGAATCTGGGTGTAAACATGTTCCAGAACCAGGAGATAGAGATTCTCTTTATTCTTGAAATGGTAAACCACCATGCGTTTGGTGGTACCCGCTTTTTCCGCGATCTGCTCCATGCGGGCACCGTTCAATCCATACTCGGCAAAAAGCGCGATGGCGCTCTGAAAAATTTTCTCTTTCAGGCTGGATTCTTCGCTGTGCTCGGGGTGTTCGCTGCCAGGGTTAGCCACATCCTTTCCTTATTTTCACCAAACGGACCAGAAGGATTATCTCCATGGCAGCGAAATAACACAAATATCAAACGCGTGGGCGTTTGCGATACAGCCACAGTCCAGGGATCGACAGCCCAATAGAAAGCGCTCCGACGATGGACGACGCCTTAAGAAAGTTGCTCAGAAGGAGGATCATCTGCGGCTCGGTGTAGCCAAAATGACTGATTTTCACCGCAGAAATCATCGCTGTATACGCAGATATGCCCGGGAACATCGGGATCACTGCGGCGACGGTGAACACCTTGGGATGCGCCAGATACCAGCGCGACCACTGGATGCCTATACTGCCGACCAGCATGGAGGCCATAAATGTTGACCATTCGATGTTAAAACCCGCGGTCATCATCACCATTCGCGAACCATGACCAATCGCGCCCAGCAGCGCACACCACCGCAGAGCACGTTGCGGAACGTTAAATACCATCGCAAAGCCGACGGCAGGAATGGCGGCCAGAAGCATGTCCTGTGCCAGCGCCAGCAGAAAATCTATCACGCCCATCCGCGTAACCCCCAGAGCGTCATGGCCATCACTACGCCGATGCAGGTCGCCAGCGTCAGCAGGCTGGCAATAGCCCAGCGTGCCAGACCGGTATTGATGTGCCCTTTAAACATGTCAGCAACGGCGTTGATCAACGGAAAGCCCGGAACCAGCAGAAGCACGCTCGCGGCCATGGCAATCGTCGGGGTAGTGGCAAACTGCGGCAGGCGCAGCAGCAGGCCGGAAACCGTGGTGGCGACAAACGCGGTAATGCAGAAGTTAATTTGCGGATGCAGCTGTCTGTGCGTCAGCAGCTGGCGAACATACATAGCAATACTGCTGGCGAAAAAGGTGACGATCGCGCCGTCCCAGCCGCCTTTATTAAGCTTACAAAAGCAGGCGCACGACAGCCCTACCATCACCACGACAAGCCAGCGCGGATAACGTAATGGCTTAATTTGGCTGAACCGTTTTTCAATCTCCCGAAGATCGAGAAGCTTATGTTCAGCAAGGATGACGATGTGCTGCACTTCGGTCACTACGTGCATGTTAATGCCGCGGTCGTGGTTTTTGCGGGTGGAAGTCAGGCACTGACCGTCTTTGATCGTGGTCAGCACGATGGCGTTGGATGAAATAGCGCTTTCAACGCTATCCATACCCAGCGCCAGTCCCAGCCGGGTGGAAAGCTCCTCAACCAGCGCGCTTTCCGCGCCGTGCTGGAGCAGAAAAAGACCGCACTGAATACATAGCCGCGTGATAGCACGCTGCGTTGACCGATCTGCCTGCATGTATTGTCCTGAAGAAGGTGGAAAGTTGCCGGTTGGCCCATAGCGATTACTTTTAGCACAAAGTGCAGTGCCTCTTGCTGTGGGCCAGATCAAGGTTTATGCAAACAGTTGCTGCCCTTAAGTGCAGAAGGGGTTGGGATTAATTCATCATTTTAGTGAATTATTAATATTAAAGGATAAGTAATATATATTTAGTTATTCTAATTTTATATTGTAGTTATTTTAATGACACTGCAATTAAATTTAATTTCGCTTTGTGAGATATTACTGCTGTTTAGGCATTTCTTAAACTACGAATACATCTCATCTTCTGCTTGTATTAACCTGCTTTACACTCAGGGACGAAAATACTCATACGTTGATGCGTTTTAACGTTACTCATCAAATGAAGAATGGACATGGAGGGTCTATGTTGTCTTTGCACGGTAAGCATAGCGTTATCATTAGCCGGATACCGGTCATGCAAAACGGGTTAGGGGGCGTGATGACTCGCCATTTCCCCGACTTTGAATTGACCTATTGCAGCTCATTGCAGGAGTTAACACTGCTCCAGCTACGCCGCGCTGACGTCATCATTGCCGATATTACAGGCGAATACTGGAATCCTCGGGGCGCACTCGAAGAGTATTTCAGTTTATTGAATCAATACCGGAACATTCACTGGATCTTTTTAGTTTCGCGGCCACTTAACCCCGTTGCCGTTGAGTTACTTGTGCGCCCGGAAAGTACGTTGCTTTCTGATATGGAACCCATTGAAGGGCTGGTTAACGCGATTCGGGCAGGTAGCGAACGCGCAGAGCGGGTAAGCCAGACGTTGTTAACCATGGAACCTCAACGTCCGGAGGACGAAGACGAACAGGTTATCGCGCTCACGTACTCCGAACGTAAAGTATTGCGGCTGTTAGGTAAAGGATGGGGGATTAACCAAATCGCCACATTGCTTAAGAAGAGCAATAAAACTATCAGTGCGCAGAAAAACAGTGCGATGCGACGGCTGTCATTACGCAGTAATGCCGATATGTACGCCTGGATAAACAGTACACAGGGAATGCGAGAGCTGAGTTTGATGTCAGCCTATGGAGAGTTCGAGGAATGGAAAAAACCGATTCAACAAGACATATCGCCATCGTCGAAAATTGCACGATGAGTGCTGTTGGGCTACAGCATCTTTTTGCGATGCCCGGCCTGAATCATTATCAGCTGCATCTGTTTAGTGAATTTGACAGCTTTAAGAAAGCACTTCAGCACATCAATTTTTTCTCGCTGATCTATTCATATTCCGATGCGCGAGAAGAGCGTCGTAGCTGCCTGGCGCACCTGCGGGATTTTGCGTTTACGCATGGCCATATCCAGCGCATTATCCTGGTCGCTGATGAGATGGAAGCAAGATTAATTAGTCATCTTTCCCCGTCACGCCTTCACGGTGTGGTCAGCAAATCGCTGACGCTTGAGCGCCTGCAGAATGAACTCATGGTATTGCTGAGTGAAACCCTGCGCATCAATGACAATATGATGAATCACTGGTACCGGAGTCAAAGCAGAATGTTAAGCCCAACGGAACGGGCAATATTGCGTTATATGTCTTGCGGCTATTCCATTCCTCAAATCGCGGCACAGCTTGAACGCAATATTAAGACCATCCGGGCGCATAAGTTTAATGCGATGGTGAAGTTGGGGGTAAACTCTGACGTAGGGCTACTCGATGCGGCGGATATTATAACCCACCTTTCGGCAAGAGAACCGCGAAGTTCGGCACTCAGCAAGCCGACCTTTTTATAACCTGCCTGTTGCGCGCCAGAAAGGATCTGGCGCATCAATCAGATGCAAACATCAACCCATTTTGCGGACGTCAGCTCTGCCATTCTGTCAGGTGAGATACGAACGGCACTATGAATTGCGCCTGCGGCGGGCAGGACTTCGGCGTACTGCTTTAATGAAATATCGCAGTAAACCGCGAGTGGGTTTTCCAGGCCGAATGGGCACACGCCGCCAACGGGATGACCAGTGATGGTCACCACTTCATCACTGCTGAGCATGCGCGCTTTTGCACCAAATGTGTCTTTCAGCTTTTTGTTATCCAGGCGCGCATCGCCTTTCGCCACCACCAGTATCACCTCATTTTTCACCTTTAATGACAAGGTTTTGGCGATTTGTCCCGGTTCAACACGATGGGCGGCAGCAGCCAACGCAACGGTAGCGGTACTCTGGCTAAGTTCAATGACGTCTATATCCGGCGCGTTGTCGGCAAAAAACTGCTGTACAGACTGCAAACTCATTGTTTCCTCCTGACAAATATCCTGCGTAATCTGTCATAAGAATTTATGCTCTGTAAATATCTCTTCAGTAACAAATATCCCGAACGGCTGATTTCTGGATCCTCTTCACAATCACGGAAACCGGTTACAGTAACCGGTTGCAGAGCGTGATGCGTCGATTAATACTGAGTACGTAACGTCCCCTGTATCCAATAATAAGAGCAAATTATGAAACCATTCCGTCTGAGCAGTACCACTGGTCCACAAGCCAGCAAGGTTGTGAAGGTGATTTATGGAACAACGTGCGGCGCAAATGTGCCCGTAACAAACGTCTGACAGGAGATCTGCCATGTCTGCCAACCATGCTGCGTTTAACCTGATATTCCGTTTTGTTGAAAATTACGTCAGCCCGATTGCCGGGCGGATCTCTTCCCAGCGTCATGTGATGGCCATTCGTGATGGGTTTATCTCCGCGATGCCATTTATGATTGTGGGTTCATTTTTGCTGGTGTTCGCATACCCGCCGTTTTCGCCGGAAACCACCTGGGGTTTCGCCCGGGCCTGGCTGGATATGGCGAAGCAGTTTGAAGGCCAGATCCTGACGCCGTTTGATATGACGATGGGCATTATGTCCATTTATATTTGTGCGGCCATTGCCTATAACCTTGGCAAACACTACGTCAAATCGCACCAGTTAGACCCGTTTATGTGCGCCATGCTGTCGCTGATGGCGTTTCTGCTGGTCGCGGCGCCGAAAACCAAAGGCACGCTGCCAGTCGACAGCCTGGGTGGGACGGGCATTTTTACCGCGATTCTGGTGGCGATCTACTGCGTTGAGATGATGCGTTTCCTCAAGGCGCATAACATCGGTATTCGCCTGCCGGACCAGGTTCCTCCGATGATCAAAAACTCTTTTGATCTGCTGATTCCTGTGCTGGTGGTGGTGTTGACGCTCTATCCTCTGAGCCTGCTCATTCAGTCTCAGTTTGGCATGCTGATCCCGCAGGCCATTATGTCGGTCTTTAAACCTTTGGTTTCCGCAGCGGATTCCCTGCCTGCGATCCTGCTGGCCGTGTTGATTGGCCATCTGCTGTGGTTCGCCGGGATCCACGGAGCCGCCATCGTCTCCGGGATGCTGCAGATGTTCTGGCTGACTAACCTGGGCGCGAACCAGACCGCGCTGGCCGCCAGCCAGCCTCTGCCGCATATTTTTATGGAGGCGTTCTGGACGTTCTTTATCGTGATTGGCGGGTCGGGAGCCACGATGGGGCTGGTGATTTGCTATCTGCGTAGCCGTTCAGCGCATTTACGCTCTATCGGGCGTTTGAGCGTGGTACCCAGCTTCTTTAACATCAATGAGCCTGTCATTTTCGGTACGCCAATCGTGATGAACCCGGTGTTCTTTATTCCGTTCCTGCTGGCACCGATGGTAAATGCAGTGCTCGCCTGGGCGGCGATGACGTTTGACCTGATTGGCCGCGTCATCTCAGTGGTCCCGTGGACGGCACCGGCGCCGATAGGCGCAGCCTGGGCCCTGGGATGGGATTTCCGTGCGGCTATTCTGGTTGTGGTTCTGGCCTGCGTATCGGCAATCATCTACTTCCCGTTCTTCAAAGTGTACGAGAAACAGCTGCTGGAGCAGGAAGCGGAAGAAGCGCAGCGTAACGCGGAAGAGGACAATCAGCAGGTGGCATAGTTAAAAACAAAACGGCAACTCAGGTTGCCGTTTTTAGGGTTTGTTCCTTCTCCCTATGAGAGGGGGGAGGGCATCGGGCCGGGCCCGACTACTTCAGCGTGCAATCTCCGCACTGCTTAACGTCCGGCAGGCGGTAGCGCTGGCAGCAGGTGCGGCGAACCAGAAGCCCATCACGGAGCACGACGGTACGGAATAACGGGTTGTCACGGCCATCGGAAAGCTGTTTTGCAAAGAAACAGGATTGACGCAGGGCATCAACGTTCTCATCACCAAGCAGAGGCTTCATTTCCGTTAAATACCAGTGGATTAAATAGCCCGTATTGCTCCAGATAAGCTTCGCGTTAATCTCTCCCGTCGCTTCCAGCGCTTCCACCACCGGGATCAGGGCCTGAGTGATAAGCCGCTCCATACGTTTCTGAGCCGTCAGGTGTTCAGCGTTCTGGTCTTCGTGCAAATCAATCCAGAAACAGGATGCGCGCCCGGTTTCGTGAAACTCGACGTGGAAATTATCCGGCGAGAGTTCCAGCATGCTCTTCTGGGTTAACAGCGCCAGCATGAGGGGAGGTACCATCAACCCGATATACCACTGCGCCCAGAGAGAGAGCAGTGGTTTATTTTCCCGCGTAAGAGTGGGCTGATTGCGATAGATATGGTCGGAATAGGTGGCCAGCAGCGACTGCAGTTTTGTCGGTTGACGCCACTCTGAGAGCGTCATGGCGTGATTCGGGTGCGCTTCATCAAGGCGGATAAAGTCCAGCAGGTGGGCGCGCGTCTCCGCAATCTTATCCCGTATGGCATCCGCAAGCGAAGTATTCCCGCTGGTGAGGGGCGCTCGCCAGAGGAGGGGTTCGACGATGTGTGCGGTATGCGTAGCCATAGTATAGATAGAAATCTAAATGATAATGATTGCCAATCCTAACTATTGCTCATACCAATGGCAAGACTTTTGTCCGGGCGACACCGCCGTGATGTTTATGCCGTCTGCAGCTCTTCACTCAACAGAATGTTATTGCGCCCCATATGCTTTGCTTCGTAGAGGGCTTTGTCCGCTTTTTCCAGCGCGCCTTCCACGTCTTCATCCTCGAAAATAGCAATACCAATGCTGATGGTAACGTTTGTCGCGACACTCTCGTTAAACAGGTGCGGGATTTTCAAATCATAGACTTTCTGACGGATCCGCTCGGCCGTCTGGCGGGCATGTTCGAGAGAAATATTGGTCAGCAGCACCATAAACTCTTCCCCGCCAAAACGCGCCACAATATCGCGAGAACGCACGGCGTCGCGGATTGCCGCAGAGACGCGCTTCAGCGCCTGGTCGCCCATCATATGGCCATAATGATCGTTGTAGGCTTTAAAGTGGTCGATATCCATCAGCAGAACAAAATGCTCGCCATTTTCTACCGTCGGCAGGTTCTCCAGACGGCTTTGCAGACCGCGACGATTATAGAGCCCGGTAAGCGGGTCCATCATGCTGAGATCGGTAAGAGTTTCTCGCTCTTCCAACAGGCGAGAGAGCAATTCCTGAGCGAAACGATCGTTACGCGTTTGCAAAATGTTATGAATAGCAATTGCCACCACAGGAAGTGCGAAAGAATAGGTCATTCTCAGCCATATATCGTGATCGCCTAGCCACAGGCAGACAATAAAAGTGGGCAATGAGTGCAGCGTAAATGCTTTGATATTACTGGCGAATGCCAGCGTTCCGATAAAAAGTACCGTTAATAGAGCGATTAACAAATACGTCGCGTGGTCGTGGGTAATTAAGGCGAATTTAGACTCAATTTGCCAGGCCCACAAAATACCGAAGATCCCTGAAACAACGGGAATATTGATCTTCCGCGCGCGCTTTCTCCAGTGCCAGACGAACAGGCCGGTGCTGATGGAGAAAATAGCAATAAGTGGGGCAGATAACAGGCGTACAGAATTGAGCGGATTTGTTACCGAGAACACTGCCGAAGTTGCGTTCAAAAATAAAAATAAACGTAACGACAATTGATATTTTCTGTGAACCAAAGACCGCCAGGATTGTGATGTCATAGTCGTGCGTTTTTATTAAAATTTAATTAAAACAAATAAGTAGGTGCTGTTTCGCAATAAAACATGCAAAAAACTCAAAGAGTAATTATCAGAAAATCTTTAGATGTTGTTAACAGGTGTGCAATTTATCACCTTAGGCAATTCCTGTCATTACGGGAAAGGTAAAGGCCGATGGATTTTGATTCATTCAGCTGACAAATGATAATCTGTGTCATATGATATTGGTTATCATTATCGTTGTGAGGGGGCAGATCATGTTGAACAGGGCGCTTGGCAGTGGTTGGGGGGTATTGCTACCGGGAGCCATTCTCGGCGGGTTGATGTTTGCCGATCTCTCCCTTGATACCTGGAAAGCGCTCATTGTGTCAGGCCTGTTAGTCACGTCAGGCATGATCTGGCATAAGCAGCTGCGCCACTTTGTTTTACTGCCATCATGCGTAGCACTGGTCAGCGGAATTCTGGTGATACTGATGAGTTTGAAATAACAGGGAAAACAAGAGGTACTTCAGAAGGGATGTAAGATAATTGGTGCGAGGGGGGGGACTCGAACCCCCACATCCTAAGGACACTAACACCTGAAGCTAGCGCGTCTACCAATTCCGCCACCTTCGCACAGTCATCTTACTATTGTTGATATCGCCTCGTTGGTGCGAGGGGGGGGACTCGAACCCCCACATCCGTAAGGACACTAACACCTGAAGCTAGCGCGTCTACCAATTCCGCCACCTTCGCCCAGTGCGAGCAATATCATTGTGATTTATGGTGCGAGGGGGGGGACTCGAACCCCCACATCCGTAAGGACACTAACACCTGAAGCTAGCGCGTCTACCAATTCCGCCACCTTCGCATACCATCGATACTGTAAAAGTATCGTAACCACGGAGGCGCATTCTAGATGTTTTCAGCTTTACGTCAACAGAAAAGTGCGCGCGACGCCTTGATTGCTGCAAAAATGGCCGATGGGTATGTCATGTGTAGCCGGATGGCGCTTGCGCTTATCCGGCCTGCAGGAATGGCGATTACTTTTTGGCCTGACGCGTCATCACGGTGCGGTAGACTTTGAAGCGGCCGGTCTGGGCGATGACTTCATGGAAGCCGAAGGTTTCGTCCAGCACTTTCGGATACGCCAGGAAGGCGTTCGCGACAATACGCAGCTCACCGCCGCTGTTCAGGTGACGGACTGCGCCACGGATCAGCGTTTGTGCCGCTTCCAGGCTGGTTTCCATACCGTCGTGGAACGGCGGGTTGGAGATGATCATATCGAAGCGACCGGTGATGTCGGAGAAGACGTTGCTGGCAATCACCTCGCCTTCAATGCCGTTTGCGGCAAGCGTTGCGCGGCTGGCTTCTACCGCCGGGGCGCTCACGTCACACAGGGTTAAGCGCACTTTTGGTGAATGGCTTGCAAGCACGGTAGAGAGCACGCCCGCGCCGCAGCCCACGTCCAGCACTTTGCCTTTGGTGTGCGGCGTTAGGGTGGAGAGCAGCAGCTTGCTGCCCGTATCCAGCGCGTCGCGGCTGAATACGCCCGGCAGGGTTTTGATGGCCAGGCCGTCAAGCTGGTACTCGTCCCAGTATGCCTGTGCATCAAACGTTGTCTGTTTTTCCAGACGGCCATGATACAGACCACAGCGGCGTGCACTGTCGACTTTATTCAGCGGCGCGTAGCCTTCCAGCATCTGTTCAGCGCTACGCACGCCGCTGCGGTTCTCACCCACCACGAAAATATCGCAGCCGATCGGCAGCAGGGAGAGCAGGTTCATCAGCTGGAACTGGGCTTCCGGTTTATTCTTCGGCCAGTAGTAAATCAGCGTGTCGCAGTCGGCGATATCGCTCTGCTCCGCCACCAGGCTAAAGCGCGCGCGCTCGCCCATCTGGCGGCTCAGCACCTGCCAGTGGTGGTAGTATTGGGTGTGGGCACGGCTTTCAGCACAGTCGAAACGCGCGGGCAGGTCATCCTGCATATCTCCGGCAAACAGAATACGGCTTTCTTCGAAATCATCACTGTGACGCAGCAAGACTTCACTTGCCGGGGTAAATGCAGACATGAATTGTTCCTCAATAAACTCAGGCGGGGATTATAGTAGGTAGATGGCGCACTTTCGACACATTTGCTATATTTGCGCGCCTGAGAGACAGGAGTTTTCCCTATGACATCCCGACGAGACTGGCAGTTGCAGCAGCTGGGCATTACCCAGTGGGCTTTGCGTCGCCCGACGGCGTTGCAGGGCGAAATCGCCATTTCCATCCCTGCGCACGTACGCCTGGTGATGGTGGCGGAAGAACTGCCTGCCCTGAATGAACCCCTGATCGATGATGTCCTTCGCAGCCTGAAGATGACGGCCGACCAGGTTTTACAGCTGACGCCAGAGCGTGTCGCGATGCTGCCTCCTGATAGCCGCTGTAACAGCTGGCGTATCGGAGAGACAAACGAGATCCCCCTCCAGGGGAGCCAGATCTGCACGCCAGCGCTGGACGAACTGAAAGCCAACCCAAAAGCGCGCAGCGCGCTATGGCAACAAATCTGCGAATATGAACACGATTTCTTCCCTCACGACGCCTGACCTGACCACAGCGTTTGCGATTGAAACACGCGCCCACGCCTTTCCGTGGAGCGAAAAAACCTTCGCCAGCAATCAGGGCGAACGGTATCTGAACTTCCGTCTGGACGTTGACGGCACCATGGCCGCCTTCGCGATCACGCAGGTTGTTCTTGATGAAGCGACGCTGTTTAATATTGCGGTTGATCCCGCGTTCCAGCGCCGTGGGCTGGGAAGAGAACTGCTCGAGCACCTCATTCGTGAGCTCGAAACCCGTGACGTTTTCACCCTGTGGCTGGAGGTGCGCGCGTCTAATGTCGCCGCCATCGCGCTCTATGAAAGCTTAGGCTTTAACGAGGCGACAATCCGCCGTAACTACTACCCCACCGCAGAGGGACGTGAAGACGCCATCATAATGGCTCTGCCGATTACCAGAACGGTGCCATTACCGCGTTACAACTTCAGCACCAGCGCTTTGACGTCTGGGCGGAACGCTTAAAGGTCAGTCCAGGGACGCTGAACGATGCGTTCCTGAACGCGATGGCCGATATCTGCGCGCCGCTGCCGGGCGCGGTTTCCCTGCTGAATGCGTTGAAAGGCAAGGTGAAACTGGGGATCATCACCAACGGTTTTACCGCCTTGCAGCAGATCCGCCTCGAACGCACCGGCCTGCGCGATCATTTCGACGCGCTGGTGATCTCGGAAGAGGTGGGTGTACCTAAACCGGATCCGCGTATTTTCGACTACGCGCTGGCGCAGGCCGGTCATCCTGACCGCGATCGCGTCCTGATGGTGGGTGATACGGCAGAGTCAGATATCCTGGGCGGCATGAAGTCTGGTCTGTCGACCGTCTGGCTCAACGCGCATGGCCGCGTGAAGCCTGAAGGCATCGAGCCGACCTGGACCGTGACGTCGTTGAACGAACTGGAGCAACTCCTGTGTAAACAATGATTGCCTGCCCCCCATTGATGGGTAAAATAGCCGCAATTTTGTATTCCATGATGCGTGGCGTGCTGCCGCGCTTATAAAAGAAGATTTAATTATGACGTTGTCTCCTTATCTGCAAGAGGTGGCCAAGCGCCGCACTTTTGCCATTATCTCTCACCCGGATGCCGGTAAAACGACCATCACCGAGAAGGTGTTGCTGTTCGGACAGGCGATCCAGACTGCGGGTACCGTGAAGGGCCGTGGCTCCAGCCAGCACGCAAAATCTGACTGGATGGAGATGGAAAAGCAGCGTGGTATTTCGATTACCACCTCCGTGATGCAGTTCCCGTATCACGACTGCCTGGTGAACCTGCTGGACACCCCGGGCCACGAAGACTTCTCCGAAGATACCTACCGTACCCTGACGGCGGTGGACTGCTGTCTGATGGTGATCGACGCCGCGAAAGGTGTAGAAGACCGTACCCGTAAGCTGATGGAAGTCACCCGTCTGCGGGATACGCCGATCCTCACCTTTATGAACAAACTCGACCGTGACATCCGCGATCCGATGGAGCTGATGGATGAAGTGGAAAACGAGCTGAAGATCGCCTGTGCGCCCATCACCTGGCCCATTGGCTGCGGCAAGCTGTTCAAAGGGGTGTATCACCTCTATAAAGACGAAACCTACCTGTATCAGACGGGTAAAGGCCACACCATTCAGGAAGTGCGCATTGTTAAAGGTCTGGACAACCCGGATCTGGACGCGGCGGTCGGGGAAGAGCTGGCCGCGCAGCTGCGCGACGAGTTGGAACTGGTCAAGGGCGCATCTCACGAATTCGACAAAGAGCTGTTCCTGAGCGGCGAAATCACACCGGTCTTCTTCGGTACCGCACTGGGTAACTTCGGCGTTGACCACATGCTCGACGGTCTGGTGGAGTGGGCGCCGCAGCCGATGCCGCGCAAAACCGACACCCGTGAAGTGGAAGCTAAAGAAGAGAAGTTCACCGGCTTCGTGTTTAAGATTCAGGCCAACATGGACCCGAAACACCGCGACCGCGTGGCCTTTATGCGCGTGGTGTCCGGTAAGTATGAAAAGGGCATGAAGCTGCGCCAGGTGCGTATCGGGAAAGACGTTGTCATCTCCGACGCGCTGACCTTTATGGCGGGTGACCGTTCGCACGTTGAAGAAGCCTATCCGGGCGACATCATCGGTCTGCACAACCACGGCACCATCCAGATCGGCGACACCTTCACACAGGGTGAAATGATGAAGTTCACCGGTATTCCGAACTTCGCGCCGGAACTGTTCCGCCGCATTCGCCTGCGCGATCCGCTTAAGCAGAAACAGTTGCTGAAAGGCCTGGTTCAGCTCTCCGAAGAGGGCGCCGTGCAGGTCTTCCGCCCGATTGCTAACAACGATCTGATCGTTGGTGCGGTCGGTGTGCTGCAGTTTGACGTGGTTGTCGCGCGTCTGAAGAGCGAGTACAACGTGGAAGCGATTTACGAGTCCGTGAACGTCGCGACCGCGCGCTGGGTTGAGTGTTCTGACGTGAAGAAATTCGAAGAATTTAAGCGTAAGAACGAAATTCAGCTGGCGCTGGATGGCGGCGATAACCTGACCTATATCGCGCCAACGATGGTGAACCTGAACCTGACGCAGGAACGTTACCCTGACGTTCAGTTCCGTAAAACCCGCGAGCACTAATCCCCTCTCAGAGCACGGCTCCCGCCGTGCTCTTCTTTAATTCCTGTCTTATTAATCCCTTGCGGAATGTTCTTAATTCAACGCAATTTCACGCTATTCGCGCGTTTTTTACCCAATTCTGAAAGCGGCTCTGTGAGAGTGATCTATATTTAACTCAGTGTTTAACACCGGGCGTGGATAAATTAACTGTTCAATGCATGACTTTAGGTTATCCATTTTGCCCGTGTGTTTATTCGCAATATATATAACTACTAAGGAAGTATGTAGCCCGAATAACGGGTCAACACAGGAATAGATCGATGAATATGACAAGACTGAAGATTTCGAAAACTCTGCTGGCTGTAACTCTGGGTAGCGTTCTGGTGAGCGGTTCCGCTCTGGCGGAAAGCAGCACCATGGATAAAGCACAGTCCACGGCCGATACCGCAGGGCAAAAAATCGATAGCTCTATGAATAAAGTCGGCAACTTCATGGACGACAGTTCAATCACAGCAAAAGTGAAAGCCGCACTGGTGGATGATGAAGCCATCAAAAGTACCGATATTTCCGTTAAGACCGACAAGAAAGTGGTCACGCTGAGCGGCTTCGTGGAAAGCCAGTCTCAGGCCGAACAGGCGGTGAAAGTCGCGAAAGGCGTTGAAGGCGTTGCGTCCGTCAGCGATAAGCTGCACGTTCGTGACGGTAAAAACGCGTCGGTGAAAGGTTATGCCGGTGATGCAGCCACAACCAGCGAAATCAAAGCTAAACTTTTAGCAGATGACATCGTGCCGTCCCGTAAGGTGAAAGTGGAAACCACCGATGGTGTGGTTCAGCTTTCCGGTACGGTAGATTCGCAGGCGCAAAGTGAACGCGCCGAGTCCATCGCGAAAGCGATTGACGGTGTGAAAAGCGTTAAAAACGATCTGAAAACGAAGTAAATCTTGACCATTCGCCCGTCTGGCTAACACCTGCGGGCGATATAAGAACGACTCTGGAAAAACGCCGGTGAGTGACCTGAGCGCTCACGTTTAGCGGCCGACATTAACTATGGTAAAGGAGAAGCTTATGTTTCGTTGGGGCATTATATTTCTGGTTATCGCGTTAATTGCCGCCGCATTGGGCTTTGGTGGACTGGCAGGTACAGCGGCATGGGCAGCTAAAATTGTCTTCGTTGTGGGTATTATTCTGTTCCTGGTCAGCCTGTTTACGGGGCGTCGACGTCCATAGCAAACGCAATATTTCTTAAACAAAATAAAGCCAGTCACAGTGACTGGCTTTTTCTTATTTGCGTAACAGGTCGGGTGCGTTACTGTGGTGTTATAAAATAATCAAAAACAGGAAAGCAGAGGTGGGGCAACGAATTCCCGTTACGCTCGGCACTATTGCGCCGCTGACGTTAAAACCGTTCCGCGCAGGTCAGCTCGCGCTGGTCTGCGAAGGTGGAGGACAGCGCGGCATTTTCACCGCCGGCGTGCTGGACGAATTTATGCGCGCGCAGTTCAACCCGTTTGACCTTTACTTCGGCACCTCTGCCGGGGCGCAGAACCTCTCTGCTTATGTTTGTAATCAACCTGGCTATGCGCGAAGGGTAATCATGCGCTACACCACGGCAAAAGAATTTTTTAATCCGGTGCGCTTTGTGCGCGGCGGCAACCTGATCGATCTTGACTGGCTGCTGGAGTCGACCTCCAGCCAGATGCCGCTGGCCATGGATACCGCTGCCCGTCTGTTTGATAGCGGCAAAGAGTTCTGGATGTGCGCCAGCCGGGGCGATGACTATTCGCCGGGCTATTTTTCTCCTCAGAAGGAGAACTGGCTGGACATCATCCGCGCCTCCAGCGCGATCCCCGGCTTTTATCGTACCGGTGCCCTGCTGGACGGCATTAGCTACCTGGACGGTGGGATCAGTGACGCGGTGCCGGTGCAGGAAGCCGCCCGGCGCGGGGCGAAAACCATTGTGGTGATCCGTACCGTGCCGTCGCAAATGTATTACACGCCGCAGTGGTTTAAACGGATGGAGCGCTGGCTGGGCGACAGTAGCCTGCAGCCGCTGGTGAACATCGCGAAGCAGCATGAAACCACCTACGGCGCGATGCAACGCTTCATTGAAAAACCGCCGGGTAAGCTGCGTATTTTTGAAATCTATCCGCCTAAGCCGCTGCTGAGCATGGCCCTGGGCAGCCGCGTCCCTGCGCTGCGCATGGATTACAAAACGGGGCGGCTGTGCGGGCGCTATTTCCTGGCGACGGTGGGGAAAATGCTGGCGGAGCAACCGCCGCTTCATCGCCATAAACGCATTATTTTGCCGCCTGCGATTGTCGCCAATGACGCTCTGACGACGCCGCTGGTGGATATTCCGCAGGCGAATGACGCTTTACTGGATAACGAGGATCTGGCGTGACGTACCGCTTTGTCGATACCCATTGTCACTTTGATTTCCCGCCTTTTACGGGAGATGAAGAGCAAAGCATTGCGAAAGCTGCCGAGGCAGGCGTTCAGGCCATCATTGTGCCGGCAGTGGAAGCGGCCTATTTTTCCCGGGTGCTGGATCTTTCCACCCGGCACCCCGCGCTCTATGCCGCGCTTGGCCTGCATCCGATTGTGATTGAGCGGCATCTTGATGAGCACATTGAGAGGCTTGATGAGGTCGTGCAGACCGCAGGAGACAAACTTGTCGCCATCGGTGAGATCGGCCTCGATCTTTACCGTGAGGATCCGCAGTTTGAGCGCCAGCAGACGATCCTCGACGCGCAGCTCAGGCTGGCGAAGCGCCACGATCTACCGGTGATCCTCCACTCAAGACGCACGCACGATAAGCTGGCGATGCACCTGAAACGCATCGATCTGCCGCGCAGGGGCGTAGTGCACGGTTTCTCCGGCAGCCTGCAGCAGGCGCAGCGTTTTATTGAGCTGGGCTATAAAATCGGCGTCGGTGGCACCATTACCTATACGCGTGCCAGTAAAACTCGGGACGTAATGGCACAGCTGCCGCTGTCGGCGCTTCTGCTGGAAACCGACGCGCCGGATATGCCGCTGAATGGTTTTCAGGGCCAGCCGAATCGCCCGGAACAGGCGGCGCGCGTGTTTACCACCCTGTGTGAACTGCGACAGGAGCCAGAAGAGGTGATTGCCGGTGCGCTGCTTGAAAACACCCGTTCGGTATTTGGCATCACGCTATAGGTAAAGCGCCGGACGAATCACCGTTATCTTCTGTTTTTCCAGCGCCCGCGCCAGCGGTTCAACGTCCTCGGGCGTGGCGCTGCGCCACGACGCCGCCTCACCGTAAACGCCATGCGCATGAAACGCGTTGATGCGCACCGGAACATTCCCAAGCCCGTGGATAAAGGTCGTTAGCGGTTTGAGGTGTTCCAGATAATCACACTGCTCCGGAATCACCAGCAGGCGGAGCTCCGTCAAACGGTGACGATCTGCCAGCCAGCGGATGCTCTGCTTGATCTGCGGGTTTTCGCGCCCGGTCAGGAAGCGGTGATGCGCGTTCCCCCACGCCTTCAGATCCAGCATCGCGCCATCCAGTACCGGCAGCAGCTTTTGCCAGCCGGTTTCGCTTAACAGACCGTTGCTGTCTACCAGGCAGGTGAGGTGGCGCAGGGCGGGATCGGCTTTGATCGCGGTGAACAGGGCAATCAAAAACGGCAATTGCGTTGTGGCTTCACCGCCGCTCACGGTGATCCCTTCGATAAACGGGGTGGAT
Organism: Enterobacter sp. UCD-UG_FMILLET; assembly: GCF_000762975.1. NCBI lineage: Bacteria > Pseudomonadati > Pseudomonadota > Gammaproteobacteria > Enterobacterales > Enterobacteriaceae > Enterobacter > Enterobacter sp. UCD-UG_FMILLET. Next base: position 228,792 of record NZ_JRJC01000023.1, on the reverse strand, counting down.
TTGCGGACCTGGGTGAGGATCTCTTCCACGCTGAAGCGGTGCGCCATAGGCGTTGCCTGCTGCTGGCACAATTGCAGACAGGTGTCGCACTGCTGGCAGTCACTCTCCTGCCACCAGACGCGTCCGGCCTGAATAGTCAGCGCGTCGTGCGGGCAGCGGGGCACGCAGTCCCCGCAGTCGTTGCAGCGGCCGATCGTCCACGGGTTGTGGCAGGTTTTACAGCGCAGGTTGCAGCCCTGCAGAAACAGGGCCAGGCGGCTGCCCGGCCCGTCCACGCAGGAAAAAGGAATGACCTGACTAACTAAAGCGCATCTGCTGTTCATGGCTTATCACGCGCGGCTGACGTTCCAGAATGCGGGTATTACGTGCGGCCTCTTCGCCCAGCCACGTGGTATTGGTGCGCGATCCGGCTTCCCGGTATTTCTCCAGATCCGATAGTCGCACCATATAACCGGTCACGCGGACCAGATCGTTACCCGCTACGTTGGCGGTAAATTCACGCATACCCGCCCTGAACGCGCCCAGGCAAAGCTGAACTACCGCCTGCGGGTTACGTTTTACCGTCTCATCCAGCGTCAGGATATCGCTTATCCCGGAAGAGTAGTGTTTGTGGTGAGGAGCTACCGCCAGCAAATGGCTGATGAGATCCGGCTCGTCGCCGTAGGGCAGACGCGCGCCCGGCGTGGTGCCCGAGTCGGAACTGATCCCCGACTGCGCATGGAGCATCGCGCGCTGCTTCCAGCCGTATTTCACCGGCGTGTTTTCGACAAACGCCGCAAGCTGTTCGCTGATGCGATAGCCCAGCGCGTTGGCCTGTTCATCCTTTCCGTAGCGTCCCGCTATTCCTGCTTTCTCACAGAGCGCGTTTAGCGCTTCCGCCAGGCCGTACATGCCAAACATGGGCACAAACCGATCCGCATCAATCAGCCCCTCTTTTACCAGGAAGCTATTCTCAAAGAAGCCGGATTTCTCGTACAGGAAACCGCAGCGCGCATCGATGATGGCAATTTGCTGCTGGCAGTAGTGCGGGAGCGTGCGGGTGAAGAAGTCGTCAATGGATGTGCTGCGTTCAGCAATGGCTTTGAGGTTAAGGCGCACCAGGGTGCTGCCACCGCCTGCAAGCGGCAGGGAGTTGTAACAGCTCACCACGCCGTAACGGCCTTTTGTGAAAATTTTATCATTCACTGGGCCATTAGAAATGTGCGGTTTGCTGCATTCACATATGTTTTTTGCCACCTCAAGCAGCAGGTCGTCCGGGGTGATCTCGGGATCGTAGATAAAGGTCAGGTTCGGTGCAACCTGCTTCAGCTCTGCATCGGCACGCAGAATGGCACGGGTAATGGGGCCGTCAGCAGGCCCGATGTTTGCGTGCATAAACGCATCCGGCAGCGTACGGTCGAGATAGCGCCAGAAACGTTTTACTCGGCTATCGATCTCTTCTTGTGTTAGAATTATAACATATGGAGTTAATATCGCATCAAGCTGACCGAGATAGACCGGCATCGATGTGACGGAAGGAACATGATGGTAGAGGATGGTTAACAGCGAGAGGGCGTCGTCGAGATCTTTCGCGCCTTCCAGCTCCAGCCACTCTGAACCGTTAGCGAGAAATTTTGCGTAATCCGGCAGAACGTAACGGGGTTTGTAAGGCGCATGGCCTTCGAACATGTCGCAGATAAACCCCTCGTCCAGCGCGGCGCGCGCAGCTTCAGGAAGTGCCGGATAAGGCAGGTTGTTCTCCGCTTCCAGCGCCAGAAAATGACGTTTTTGTTCCGGGGTTAACACCGGGCTTGTCACAATCTGCTGGCAACGTTGTTGCAGGGCGTCGGGCATGTTCACTTCCTTGAATATTCTACGGATGATGAACGGATTGTAGAAAGCCAGCCTGTCGGCGCTTTTGATCCGACAGGGGGTATCGCTGCTTTAGTCGGCAATTCGCAGGCTAAAGTTTGAAGAAGATCTCATTACAGTAATGCAAATTTGTACGCAGTTTTCATTAACTGTGATGGATGTCGAAGTGTGGATGCGGGTGAATGTTAGAATACTCACAGACCCGCAAGGTAAAATTTATACGGCACTGCCGTTGGAGATTGTTATGACCGATTTAACTGCAAGCAGCCTGCGCGCGTTGAAACTGATGGACCTGACCACCCTGAACGATGACGACACCAATGAAAAAGTCATCGCCCTGTGCCATCAGGCGAAAACGCCGGTGGGTAATACCGCAGCCGTTTGTATCTACCCGCGCTTTATCCCAATTGCCCGTAAGACTCTGAAAGAGCAGGGTACGCCGGACGTGCGCATTGCAACCGTAACTAACTTCCCGCACGGCAACGACGATATCGAGATTGCGCTGGCTGAAACCCGCGCGGCGATTGCTTACGGCGCAGACGAAGTTGACGTGGTGTTCCCGTACCGCGCGCTGATCGCCGGCAACGAGCAGGTCGGTTTTGACCTGGTGAAAGCCTGTAAAGACGCGTGCGCGGCGGCAAACGTGCTGCTGAAAGTGATCATCGAAACCGGCGAGCTGAAAGAAGAAGCGCTGATTCGTAAAGCATCTGAAATCTCCATCAAAGCCGGTGCGGATTTCATTAAAACCTCTACCGGTAAAGTGCCGGTGAATGCGACCCCGGAAAGCGCGCGCATCATGATGGAAGTGATCCGCGACATGGGCGTATCCAAAACCGTTGGTTTCAAACCCGCGGGCGGCGTACGTACCGCCGAAGACGCGCAGCAGTTCCTGGCGATTGCCGACGAGCTGTTTGGCGCCGACTGGGCGGACTCCCGTCACTACCGCTTCGGCGCGTCCAGCCTGCTGGCTAGCCTGCTGAAAGCGCTGGGTCACGGCGACGGTAAGAGCGCAAGCAGCTACTAAGATTTGAATTGCCGGGTGAGCGTAGCGACCCCGGCCTACTTCGGGAGGTTACCGTGTTTCTCGCACAAGAAATTATTCGTAAAAAACGTGATGGTCATGCATTAAGCGACGAAGAGATCCGCTTCTTTATCAACGGCATTCGTGATAACACCGTCTCTGAAGGGCAGATTGCGGCTCTGGCGATGACCATTTTCTTCCACGATATGTCGATGCCTGAGCGCGTGTCGCTGACCATGGCGATGCGAGATTCAGGAACCGTTCTGGACTGGAAAAGCCTCAACCTTAACGGCCCGATTGTGGATAAACACTCCACCGGCGGCGTGGGCGATGTGACGTCTCTGATGCTCGGCCCGATGGTGGCAGCCTGCGGCGGTTATATCCCGATGATCTCCGGACGTGGCCTGGGCCACACCGGCGGTACGCTCGACAAACTGGAAGCCATTCCGGGCTTCGATATCTTCCCGGACGACAACCGCTTCCGCGACATTATTAAAGACGTTGGTGTGGCGATTATCGGCCAGACCAGCTCTCTTGCTCCGGCAGACAAGCGTTTCTACGCGACCCGCGACATCACCGCGACCGTTGACTCCATCCCGCTGATCACCGCCTCTATCCTGGCGAAGAAACTGGCAGAAGGGCTGGACGCGCTGGTGATGGACGTGAAGGTCGGCAGCGGCGCGTTTATGCCGACGTATGAACTCTCAGAGGCGCTGGCCGAAGCGATCGTGGGCGTGTCCAACGGTGCGGGCGTGCGCACCACTGCGCTGCTCACCGACATGAACCAGGTGCTGGCGTCCAGCGCCGGTAACGCCGTCGAAGTGCGTGAAGCGGTGCAGTTCCTGACCGGTGAATACCGCAACCCACGTCTGTTCGACGTCACCATGGCACTGTGCGTTGAGATGTTAATCTCCGGCAAGCTGGCCAAAGACGACGCAGAAGCCCGCGCGAAACTGCAGGCGGTGCTGGACAACGGCAAAGCGGCGGACATTTTCGGCCGGATGGTTGCAGCCCAGAAAGGCCCGACCGATTTCGTCGAAAACTACGCGAAATACCTGCCAACCGCGACGCTCAGCAAAGCGGTGTATGCCGATAGCGAAGGGTTTGTCTCTGCAATGGACACCCGTGCGCTGGGTATGGCGGTAGTCTCGATGGGCGGCGGCCGTCGTCAGGCATCGGACACCATTGATTACAGCGTCGGCTTTACCGATATGGCCCGTCTGGGCGACAGCGTTGACGGTCAACGTCCGCTGGCAGTGATCCACGCGAAAGACGAAGCCAGCTGGCAGGAAGCGGCTAAAGCGGTGAAAGCGGCTATTACGCTTGACGATAAAGCGCCGGAAACCACACCGACTGTCTATCGCCGTATCACCGAATAGCGGTATACTGATCTGATCGATAATTTTTGAAGCACTACGTACGGAGAACAATTATGAAACGTGCATTTATTATGGTGCTGGACTCATTCGGCATCGGCGCAACCGAAGATGCAGAACGTTTTGGTGACGTGGGTTCCGATACCATGGGCCATATCGCGGAAGCCTGTGCAAAAGGCGAAGCGGACAACGGTCGTAAAGGCCCTCTGACTCTACCTAACCTGACCCGCCTTGGTCTGGTGAAAGCGCATGAAGGTTCTACCGGCAAAATCGCAGCCGGTATGGACGGTAACGCGGAAGTCGTGGGCGCCTACGCCTGGGCTCACGAGCTCTCCTCCGGTAAAGACACCCCGTCTGGCCACTGGGAAATCGCTGGTGTGCCGGTGCTGTTCGACTGGGGTTACTTCTCCGACCACGAGAACAGCTTCCCGCAGGAGCTGCTCGATAAGCTGGTGAAACGTGCCAACCTGCCGGGCTACCTCGGTAACTGCCACTCTTCCGGTACCGTGATTCTGGATCAGCTCGGCGAAGAGCACATGAAAACCGGCAAGCCGATTTTCTATACCTCTGCTGACTCCGTGTTCCAGATTGCCTGCCACGAAGAGACGTTTGGCCTGGACAAACTCTACGAGCTGTGCGAAATCGCCCGTGAAGAGCTGACCGAAGGCGGCTACAACATCGGCCGCGTGATCGCGCGTCCGTTTATCGGCGACAAAGCGGGTAACTTCCAGCGTACCGGTAACCGTCACGATCTGGCCGTTGAGCCACCGGCGCCAACCGTGCTGCAGAAGCTGGTTGAAGAGAAAGACGGTCACGTGGTGTCCGTGGGTAAAATCGCGGATATCTACGCTAACTGCGGCATCACCAAGCTGATGGAGCTGGTGGGCGAAGATGACATTCTGATCCTGACCGCGGACCACGGCTGTGACCCAACCTGGACCGGTACCGACCACACCCGTGAGCACATTCCGGTGCTGGTGTACGGCCCGAAAGTGAAGCCGGGCTCGCTCGGTCACCGTGAAACCTTCGCGGACATAGGCCAGACCCTGGCGAAATACTTTGGTACGTCTGACATGGAATATGGCAAGGCCATGTTCTGAATCATGTTGGGTGAGGTCTGATGCCCTCACCCCGGCCCTCTCCCACAGGAAGAGGGTGAAAAGAATAAACAATGTAAAAGGAACTGAAGATGGCAACTCCTCACATTAACGCAGAAATGGGTGATTTCGCTGACGTCGTATTGATGCCGGGCGACCCGCTGCGCGCGAAGCACATTGCAGAAACCTTCCTGGAAGACGTGCGTGAAGTGAACAACGTTCGCGGCATGCTGGGCTTCACCGGTACCTATAAAGGCCGCAAAATTTCCGTTATGGGCCACGGTATGGGTATCCCATCCTGCTCTATCTATACTAAAGAGCTGATCACCGACTTCGGCGTGAAGAAAATCATCCGCGTGGGCTCCTGCGGCGCGGTGCGTATGGACGTTAAGCTGCGCGACATCGTTATCGGTATGGGTGCCTGCACCGATTCCAAAGTTAACCGTATGCGTTTCAAAGACCATGACTTCGCGGCGATTGCTGACTTCGGCATGGTGCGTGACGCGGTTGACGCGGCAAAAGCGCTGGGCGTTGAAGCGCGCGTGGGTAACATCTTCTCTGCCGATCTGTTCTATGCCCCGGACGGCGGCGAGATGTTCGACGTGATGGAGAAATACGGCATTCTGGGCGTGGAAATGGAAGCTGCGGGTATCTACGGCGTGGCGGCTGAGTTTGGTGCGAAAGCGCTGACCATCTGCACCGTGTCTGACCACGGGTGAGGGCATCAGACCGCACCTAGCGCACGGCCTGTGCAATCCACGCCGAAAGCTCCCGCAGCTCATTTTCCTGCTCCGGGAAATCTCCGATCAACGCGTCGCATTCCTGCTGCAGCATATCCGCCCTGTACAAACAGCCCTGCAAGCGTGCCGACAGCGCCTCTAACGGTGCCGGGTTCAGGCTATCGGTAAACACCTGCGTGCGGGTGATATGGCCTTTCTCCACGTCAAAATGCAGCTCCACGCCGCCCCAGGTAAAACGCTCGTCCAGCAGATGGGAAAACGCAGGAGCCTGACCGAAGTTCCACTCCCAGCTGCTCTGGCGAGCGAAGGTTTCGGCGAAGTTGGGCAGGTCCGGGGTTTTGTCAGGGGAGATCACTTCTGCTTCCACGCGCTCGCCGTAATATTCAAAGAACGCGTCACGGATCGCATCGCAAATCTGCTCGTGCGTAATTCCCGGCAGCAGTTCCACCAGATTTGCCACGCGACCGCGTACGGAGGTAATTCCTTTGGCCTGGAGCTTTTTCTTATCCGGATTCAGGTAGTTCGCCAGACGGCTCAGGTCAGCGTTCAGCAACAGGGTGCCGTGGTGGAAGCCGCGATCCATCGTTTCGCGGTAGGCGGAGCCGGAGACCTTCCGGTCGCCCTCGGGGGTTTTCACCACCAGATCGTTACGCCCGGACGCTTCCGCCTTCACGCCGAGTGAATTGAGCGCGTTGAGGACGATGGACGTTGAGATGGTTTTATCGTATTCCGGTTTGCCCGCCATAAAGGTAAAGCAGGTATTGCCCAGATCGTGAAACACCGCGCCGCCGCCGCTGCTGCGGCGCGCGAGACGGACGTTATCCTCTTCCATGCGCCGCGTATTGCACTCTTTCCACGGGTTTTGCGCGCGGCCGATGACCACCGTATCGGCGTTACGCCAGAGAAACAGTACGCGCTGGGTAGCGGGCATCTGGCGGAAGATGCACTCTTCTACCGCGAGATTAAACCAGGGATCGTAAGAGTCAGAGATAAGCAGGCGTAACGTCGTCATGGCAAAGTTCCTTTTCCGAATCGTTCGCCTACTTTATCACTAATCTTTCTTCTCGCTCTCTTCGTCTTCGGGGACGGATTTGCTGGCGGTTAGCAGGAACGGGGATTGCTGCCAGCGCGAGCGCTTGCCGCGAAGCAGGGTACGCGCCAGCACAACGCCGATGGCGAGCGAAAGCAGCAGCATCAGGCGCAGAATATTGGTGGTATTATCGACCTGTTTGGCCTCAGTAGGCAGGGTGTGGGTATCGAGGGTCAGGCGCAGATAGCCCAGCGGGCCATTCTTCCCCTGAATTGGTTCGACAATCTGCTGGTTAAAGTAGCCCCCGGCTTTTTTCCCGTCCAGCGCCAGCCTGTCGCGCACGTCGACGTGCTCGCCCGCGCGGGCAATCAGGTTGCCTTGCTCATCATAGACGCCGGCGTCAAGAATGCGGCTGTTCTCCGTGAGCAGGCGCAACACCTGGCCTATCCGCTTATCGTCCGGCGTTTCGGTACGCATGGACGGCGCGACGTTGAGCGTCACCTGGCGTGCCAGCGTGCGGGCCAGCTCTTCAAACTGCGGGTTGCGTTGCCGTTGATGGTTCTGGCTAAACCACGATGCCCCTTGCATCAGCACTACTAATAGTGCGAGACAGGAAAGGACAATCACGGCGCGATGGAGCCGGAATTTCAGTTTTGCGCGAGCCATATTCCACCTGCTGAAAATTTACGGCTTAATGTTGCCAGAAGTGATGGTTACAGGGTAGCCTCATGCGTTATTTTCCCTCTGCAACCTTCCGGCGCGAACGAAATTACAGGAGCTTTAATGCCGAACATTACCTGGTGTGACCTGCCAACGGATGTCTCTTTATGGCCAGGATTGCCGCTCTCTTTAAGTGGCGATGAGGTGATGCCTCTGGATTACCACGCCGGTCGTAGCGGCTGGCTCCTCTACGGACGCGGTCTGGACAAGCAACGCCTGACCCAGTATCAAAGCAAGCTGGGTGCGGCAATGGTCATCGTCGCCGCCTGGTGCGTGGAAGACTACCAGGTTATTCGCCTGGCGGGTTCCCTGACGCAGCGCGCAACGCGTCTGGCGCATGACGCGGGGCTGGACGTCGCGCCGCTGGGCAAAATTCCGCACCTGAAAACTCCGGGCCTGTTGGTGATGGACATGGACTCTACCGCCATTCAGATCGAGTGTATCGACGAGATTGCGAAGCTGGCGGGCAGCGGCGAGCTGGTGGCGGAAGTTACCGAGCGTGCGATGCGCGGCGAGCTGGACTTCACCGCCAGCCTGAGACAGCGCGTGGCGACCCTGAAAGGGGCCGATGCCAACATCTTGCGTCAGGTGCGCGACGTGCTGCCGCTGATGCCAGGGCTGACGCAGCTGGTGCTGAAGCTACAGTCCCTCGGCTGGAAAGTAGCGATCGCCTCCGGTGGGTTCACCTTCTTCGCGGATTATCTGCGGGAAAAACTGCATCTGACCACCGTGGTGGCCAACGAGCTGGAGATCATGGACGGCAAGCTGACCGGCCAGGTGATCGGCGATATCGTGGATGCCCAGTACAAAGCCAATACGCTGACGCGTCTCGCGGAAAAATATGAAATTCCGGTTGTCCAGACCGTCGCTATCGGGGACGGCGCGAACGACCTGCCGATGATCAAAGCGGCCGGCCTGGGTATTGCCTACCATGCCAAGCCAAAAGTGAATGAAAAGACGGAAGTCACTATCCGTCACGCTGACCTGATGGGGGTGTTCTGCATTCTCTCCGGCAGCCTTAATCAGAAATAACGAGGTAAACCGTGGCGAAAGCTCCAAAACGCGCATTTGTCTGTAATGAATGTGGTGCGGATTATCCGCGCTGGCAGGGGCAATGCAGCGCCTGTCATGCCTGGAACACCATCACCGAAGTGCGTGGTGTGGCGGCTTCGCCGAGCGTTGCCCGCAATGAACGCCTGAGCGGCTATGCCGGTAACGCGGGCGTGGCGAAGGTGCAAAAACTTTCGGACATCAGCCTCGAAGAGCTGCCGCGCTTCTCCACCGGGTTCAAAGAGTTTGACCGCGTGCTCGGCGGCGGCGTGGTGCCGGGCAGTGCGATCCTGATCGGCGGTAACCCGGGCGCGGGTAAATCGACCCTGCTGCTGCAAACGCTCTGCAAGCTCGCCGAACAGATGAAAACCCTGTACGTCACGGGCGAAGAGTCTCTGCAGCAGGTGGCGATGCGCGCTCACCGCCTCGGCCTGCCGACCGGCAACCTGAACATGCTCTCCGAAACCAGCATCGAGCAGATCTGCATGATTGCCGAAGAAGAGCAGCCGAAGCTGATGGTGATCGACTCCATTCAGGTGATGCACATGGCGGACATTCAGTCTTCGCCGGGCAGCGTCGCGCAGGTGCGTGAAACCGCGGCGTACCTGACGCGCTTTGCCAAAACGCGCGGCGTGGCGATTGTAATGGTCGGCCACGTGACCAAAGACGGCTCGCTGGCCGGGCCGAAGGTGCTTGAACACTGTATCGACTGCTCTGTGATGCTCGACGGCGACGCGGACTCCCGTTTCCGTACCCTGCGCAGCCATAAGAACCGCTTTGGTGCGGTGAACGAACTGGGCGTGTTTGCCATGACCGAACAGGGGCTGCGTGAAGTCAGCAACCCGTCGGCCATCTTCCTGAGCCGCGGCGATGAGATCACCTCCGGCAGCTCGGTGATGGTGCTATGGGAAGGGACGCGCCCGCTGCTTGTCGAAATTCAGGCGCTGGTGGACGTGTCGATGATGGGCAACCCGCGGCGCGTGGCGGTCGGTCTGGAACAGAACCGTCTGGCGATCCTGCTGGCGGTGCTGCACCGTCACGGCGGGCTGCAGATGGCGGATCAGGACGTCTTCGTTAACGTGGTCGGCGGCGTCAAAGTTACTGAGACCAGCGCAGACCTGGCGCTGCTGCTGGCGATGGTCTCCAGCCTGCGCGACAGACCGCTGCCGCAGGATCTGGTGGTCTTCGGCGAAGTGGGCCTCGCCGGGGAAATCCGTCCGGTACCCAGCGGCCAGGAGCGTATCTCCGAGGCGGCAAAACACGGTTTCCGCCGGGCGATCGTTCCCGCTGCCAACGTGCCGAAAAAGATCCCGGAAGGGATGCAGGTATTTGGCGTGAAAAAACTCGCAGATGCGTTAAATGTCTTTGACGACTTATAATTACGTAAATTTGATTTTGCAGGAGGCACCGTAATTTATGTCATCATTTGACTACATCAAGACCGCAATCCGCCAGAAGGGCTGCACGCTGCAGCAGGTGGCGGACGCCAGCGGCATGACCAAAGGCTACCTGAGCCAGCTGCTGAACGCCAAAATCAAAAGCCCCAGCGCGCAGAAGCTGGAAGCGCTGCACCGCTTTCTGGGGCTGGAGTTCCCGCGTATGCAAAAGAACATCGGCGTGGTGTTCGGCAAGTTTTACCCGCTGCATACCGGGCATATCTATCTGATCCAGCGCGCCTGTAGCCAGGTTGACGAGCTGCACATCATCATGGGCTACGACGAAACCCGCGATCGTCAGCTGTTTGAAGACAGCGCCATGTCGCAGCAGCCGACCGTGCCGGACCGCCTGCGCTGGCTGCTCCAGACCTTTAAGTACCAGAAAAATATTCGTATTCATGCCTTTAACGAAGAGGGCATGGAGCCGTATCCGCACGGCTGGGACGTGTGGAGCAACGGCATCAAAGCGTTTATGGAAGAGAAGGGCATTGCGCCTAACTGGATCTACACCTCTGAAGAGTCAGACGCGCCGCAGTTCCGCGAGCATTTGGGCATCGAGACGGTGCTGATCGACCCGAAACGCACCTTTATGAACATCAGCGGGGCGCAGATCCGCGAAAACCCGTTCCGCTACTGGGATTACATTCCGACCGAAGTGAAGCCGTTCTTCGTGCGTACCGTCGCCATCCTGGGCGGCGAGTCGAGCGGGAAATCGACGCTGGTCAACAAGCTGGCGAACATCTTCAACACCACCAGCGCGTGGGAGTACGGCCGCGATTACGTCTTCTCGCACCTTGGCGGCGACGAGATGGCGCTGCAGTATTCCGACTACGACAAAATCGCGCTCGGTCATGCCCAGTACATTGATTTTGCGGTCAAATACGCCAATAAAGTGGCGTTTATCGATACCGATTTTGTCACCACCCAGGCGTTCTGTAAAAAATACGAAGGGCGCGAGCACCCGTTCGTGCAGGCGCTGATTGACGAATACCGCTTTGACCTGGTGATCCTGCTGGAAAACAACACCCCGTGGGTGGCCGACGGCATGCGAAGCCTCGGCAGCTCCGTGGACAGGCGGGAATTCCAGTCCATGCTGGTGGAGATGCTCAACGAAAACAACGTTGAGTTTGTGCATGTGGAAGAGTCGGACTACGACTCCCGTTTCCTGCGCTGCGTCGAACTGGTGAAGGAGATGATGGGGGAGCAGGGGTAAGCGTTAACCGCCCTCTCCCTTTGAGAGAGGGCATAAAACCACTCAGAATTCAACCACCACTTTCCCACGCATGTGTCCTTCCAGCACTTTACGGTGCGCCTCGGTAATGCTTTCCACGCTCAGCCCGTGCAGCGTTTCGCTGAGCGAACTTTCCACCACGCCGTTATCCACCAGCTTTGCCACCTCATTGAGGATCTCACCCTGACGCGCCATATCCGCGGTCTGGTACATGCTGCGGGTGTACATAAATTCCCAGTGCAGGGCGGCGGATTTGGACTTCAGCTTGTCCTGGTTCAGCGGACGTTCATTCTCAACGATGGAACAGATATGCCCCTGAGGCGCAATCAGGTCGCTGACCGCATCCCAGTGTCCGTCGGTGTCGTTGAGGATGAAGATGTAATCCACAAAGGTGAGCCCGTGCTTCGCTAGCTCGCCTTTCAGGTCGCGGTAGTTGACGACAATATCAGCCCCGCGATCGCGACACCACCGGGCGGAATCTTCTCTTGACGCCGTCGCGACGATCTTCACCTTGCTGTTGTGCTTCGCAAAGGGGATCGCCAGCGATCCCACGCCGCCCGCGCCGCCGATGATCAGCAGCGTTTTGTCCGCCCCGGCATCCTGAATGTTCAGGCGTTCAAACAGACCTTCCCACGCGGTGAGCGCGGTCAACGGCAGTGCAGCGGCAGCCGCCCAGCCGAGGCTGGCAGGCTTGTGCCCGACAATGCGTGCATCAATCAGCTGGTGCGTGGTGTTGCTGCCCGGGCGAGTGATGTCGCCCGCGTACCAGACCTCGTCACCCGGCTTAAATCCGGTCACGCCAGCCCCCACCGCTTTGACGATCCCGCTTGCATCCCAGCCGAGCACTCGCGGATCTTTCAGCCCATTTTTAGCGATGCCCGCGTGGACTTTGGTATCGACTGGGTTAACGGAGACGGCCTTCACCTCCACCAGCAGATCGTGCTCGCCGGGCTGCGGCATCGGCGGGGTGATTTCAATGAAGGTGGACGGATTTTCTGGGTTAACGGCGATAGCTTTCACAGACATGGTGTTCTCCTCAATGGCATGCGTTTTGTTGAGGCTAGTCTATAAAGTGGCCAGCTGCGTGATAAGATGGACAATCAAGAACTCAGCGTTCGTACAGGATGAACAATCATGTTTAAACAGCTGCAGGATATGGCGCTGTTCGCGCTGGTGGCGGAGATGGGCAGCTTCACCGCAGCGGCACACAAAGCGGAACTGCCGAAATCCAGCGTTAGCCAGCGAATTAGCCAGCTGGAGCAGCAGGTGGGTATCCGCCTTCTGAACCGCACCACGCGCAGGATCAGCCTCACGTTTGCGGGCGAGCACTATCTGGTGCACTGTCGCGAGATGCTGGCGGCCAGCGAGCGGGCGGAGTACGCCATTCAGCGGCTGCGCGAAAACCCCAGCGGGCGGCTGCGGATCACCTGCCCGGCGGGGATAGGGGCGACGCTGCTGGCGCACATGAATGCCGAGTTTCAGCTTCGCTATCCTGACGTGTCACTGGATGTGTCGATCTCTGATGACGTGGTGGATCTGGTCGAGGCCGGTTTTGACGTAGCGCTGCGTACCGGCAAGCCGCAGGATTCCTCCCTGATTGGCCGGATGATCGGGCACTGCCCGCGCTACATGCTGGCGTCGCCGGACTATCTGGCGCGTCGGGAGCCGCTGACGCATCCCCGTCAGCTGGTGGAGCACCGCTGCATTACGCACCGGGCGTGGTCGGAGTGGCTTCTGCGAAGCGAGAGCGAGGATTACCGCTACCTGCCGGATAACGCGCACATGACCGATAATCTGGTCTACGCCCGCGAGTGTGCGATTGCCGGTGCGGGGATCACGCTCTTACCCGCATTTCTGCTGGAAGATAAAATTGAAAAAGGTGCGCTGGTTCAGGTGCTGCCGGAGTGGAATGTTGAAGGTAACGATCTGTGGCTGGCGTATCCAAGCCGCAAGCTGAATTCACCTGCACTGATGAGCTATATCGAGTTTGCGATGCAGTTTGATGAGGTGAAGCGGTATTACGTGGGTGGGTGATTTTGTGCGGCCTGATGCGCTTACCCTGGCGGTACAAACATAAAAAACGGCAACCGAAGTTGCCGTTTTGCTTTTATTTCGCGATACGCTTGTACTTAATACGCTTCGGCTCCAGCGCGTCGGCGCCCAGCGTACGTTTCTTGTACTCTTCGTATTCGGTGAAGTTACCTTCGAAGAACTCCACTTTCCCTTCGTCCTGGTAGTCCAGGATGTGGGTCGCGATACGGTCCAGGAACCAGCGGTCGTGCGAGATAACCATCGCACAGCCCGGGAACTCCAGCAGGGCGTTTTCCAGCGCGCGCAGGGTTTCGATATCCAGGTCGTTGGTTGGTTCATCGAGCAGCAGAACGTTACCGCCCACCTGCAGCAGCTTCGCCAGGTGCAGACGACCGCGCTCACCGCCGGACAGCTCGCCCACGCGTTTGCCCTGGTCGGTGCCTTTGAAGTTAAAGCGGCCAACATAGGCGCGGCTTGGCATCTCGGTGTTGCCGATACGCATGATATCCAGACCGCCGGAAACTTCTTCCCACACGGTTTTGCTGTTATCCATCGCGTCACGGAACTGGTCAACGGAGGCCAGCTTCACGGTTTCACCCAGGGTGATAGAGCCGCTGTCAGGCTGTTCCTGACCGGACATCATGCGGAACAGGGTCGATTTACCCGCGCCGTTCGGACCGATGATCCCGACGATAGCGCCTTTCGGTACGGAGAAGGTCAGGTCGTCGATCAGCAGGCGGTCACCGTAGGACTTACGCAGGTTGGTCACTTCAACCACTTTATCCCCCAGACGTGCTCCAGGTGGAATAAACAGTTCGTTGGTTTCGTTACGTTTCTGGTATTCGGTGTTGTTCAGCTCTTCGAAGCGTGCCAGACGGGCTTTGCCTTTAGACTGACGGCCTTTCGCGCCCTGACGAACCCACTCCAGTTCTTTCTCGATAGACTTACGACGCGCCGCTTCCTGAGAAGCTTCCTGCGCCAGACGCTGATCTTTCTGCTCCAGCCAGGAAGAGTAGTTGCCTTCCCACGGAATACCTTCACCGCGGTCCAGCTCGAGGATCCAGCCAGCGACGTTGTCGAGGAAGTAACGGTCGTGGGTAATCGCCACAACGGTGCCTTCGAAGTCGTGCAGGAAGCGCTCCAGCCACGCCACGGATTCTGCATCCAGGTGGTTAGTCGGTTCGTCGAGCAGCAGCATGTCTGGTTTTTCCAGCAGCAGGCGGCACAGCGCCACGCGACGGCGTTCACCGCCGGAGAGGTTCGCGATTTTCGCATCCCAGTCCGGCAGACGCAGGGCATCAGCCGCGCGCTCCAGCTGCACGTTCAGATTGTGACCGTCGTACGCCTGGATGATCTCTTCATACTTGCCCTGCTGTGCGGCCAGCTTGTCGAAGTCCGCATCCGGCTCGGCGTATTTGGCATACACTTCGTCCAGACCTTTCAGCGCGTTAACCACTTCGGATACCGCTTCTTCAACGGATTCGCGAACGGTATGTTCCGGGTTCAACTGAGGTTCCTGCGGCAGGTAACCAATCTTGATGCCAGGCTGCGGACGGGCTTCACCTTCGATGTCTGTATCAATGCCGGCCATGATGCGCAGCAGGGTGGACTTACCGGCACCGTTGAGACCCAGAACACCGATTTTTGCGCCCGGGAAGAAGCTCAGCGAGATATTTTTAAGAATATGACGTTTCGGCGGGACAACTTTGCCGACACGATGCATGGTATAAACGAATTGAGCCACGTTGGACTTCGCCTCTTTTATCGTAATGAGAAGGAATTTCAGCCTCGAAGTGTAGCCTTTTTCACGTCCTAATCCCAGCCAGGAACGTCGGGAGTGTTAAAACGCGCAAGAAAGGTAAAAAAGTGTCCATGACGTGGCGCGTTGAAGGATGCCTGGTTAGCATAAGTTAATTAGACTTTGACGTGGCAAGACGCTGCAATTGACGAAAAAACAATGAGGAAGAGCTTGTGGAAAAAGCCAAACGGGTGGTCTGGCGTCTGCTGGCTGCCAGCGTATGCGTAATGGCGGTAAGCCAGGCGGTGCATGCCGATTCACTGGATGAACAACGTAACCGCTACGCCCAGATTAAACAGGCGTGGGACAACAAGCAGATGGATACCGTGCAGGCGCTGATGCCGACGCTAAAGGATTATCCGCTGTATCCGTATCTGGAGTATCGCCAGATCACCGACGATCTGATGAACCAGCCTACCGTCACCGTGAATAACTTCATTCAGGCGAACCCGACCCTGCCGCCAGCCCGAAATCTCCAGTCTCGCTTTGTAAATGAGCTGGCGCGTCGCGAAGACTGGCGCGGCCTGCTGGCGTTTAGCCCTGAAAAGCCGAACGCCACCGAAGCCCAGTGTAACTATTACTACGCAAAATGGGCGACCGGCCAGCAGGAAGAGGCCTGGGCCGGAGCGAAAGAGCTCTGGCTGACCGGAAAAAACCAGCCGAACGCCTGTGATTCCCTGTTTAGCGCGTGGCGTGCTTCCGGCAAGCAGGATCCGCTGTCCTACCTTGAGCGCATCCGTCTGGCGATGAAAGCCGGTAACACGCGTCTGGTGACCACGCTGGCGGGGCAGATGCCGTCTGATTACCAGACGATCTCCACGGCGGTTATCGGGCTTGCAAACGATCCCAACAGCGTGCTGAGCTTTGCCCGCAGTACGGGCGCGACCGATTTTACCCGCCAGATGGCGGCGGTGGCCTTTGCCAGCGTGGCGCGTGACGATGTGGAAAACGCGCGGCTGATGATCCCGCAGCTGGTGCAGGCGCAGCAGCTTAATGAGGAGCAAACCCAGGAGCTGCGCGACATTGTGGCGTGGCGACTGATGGGCACCGATGTGACCGATGAACAGGCGCGCTGGCGTGACGATGCCATTATGCGTTCGAACTCCACGTCGCTGGTGGAACGTCGCGTGCGCATGGCGCTGGGCACCGGCGATCGTCGTGGGCTGAATACCTGGCTCGCGCGGTTGCCGATGGAGGCCAAAGAGAAGGACGAATGGCGCTACTGGCAGGCCGATCTGCTGATGGAGCGCGGTCGTGATGATGAGGCCAAAGAGATCCTCCATTCGCTGATGCAGCAGCGCGGGTTTTACCCGATGGCTGCCGCGCAGCGTCTGGGGGAAGAATACACCTTCCGTATAGATAAAGCGCCTGCCAACGCGAACCCGGCGCTGACGCAGGGGCCAGAAATGGCGCGCGTGCGCGAGCTGATGTACTGGAATATGGATAACACCGCGCGCAGCGAGTGGGCGAATCTGGTGACCAGCCGCACCACCGACGAAAAAGCCCAGCTTGCCCGCTATGCGTTTGATAATCACTGGTGGGATCTCAGCGTGCAGGCGACAATTGCAGGCAAGCTTTGGGATCATCTGGAAGAGCGTTTCCCGCTGGCGTACAAAGATCTTTTCGATCGCTATACCAGCGGCAAAGATATCCCGCAAAGCTACGCGATGGCGATTGCCCGTCAGGAGAGCGCGTGGAACCCGAAAGTCCGCTCCCCGGTGGGCGCCAGCGGCCTGATGCAGATTATGCCGGGCACGGCGACGCACACGGTGAAGATGTTTAATATTCCGGGGTACAGCAGCCCGTCGCAGCTTCTCGATCCGGATACCAACATTAACATCGGTACCAGCTATCTCCAGTACGTGTATCAGCAGTTCGGCAATAACCGCATCTTCTCTTCAGCGGCGTATAACGCGGGGCCTGGACGTGTGCGTACCTGGCTCGGCAACAGCGCCGGACGCATCGACGCGGTAGCGTTTGTGGAGAGCATCCCGTTCTCGGAAACGCGCGGCTACGTGAAGAACGTGCTGGCCTATGACGCTTACTATCGCTACTTCATGGGGCAGAAAGATACCCTGATGAGCGATGCCGAGTGGCAGAGACGTTACTGATCGGCGCGGGTTGTGTTATGCTGTACTCGCTAAAGAGTACAAGAGGCAGCATAACATGACCCAGCATTCCCCGTATTCCTCGGCAATGGCCGAACAACGTCATCAGGAGTGGCTTCGTTTTGTGGAGCTGCTTCGCCAGTCTTACGAGCAGGATCTGCATTTACCCCTGATGCAGCTGATGCTCACGCCGGACGAGCGTGAGGCGCTGGGCACCCGCGTGCGGATCATTGAAGAGTTGCTGCGCGGAGAGATGAGCCAGCGCGAGCTGAAAAATGAGCTCGGCGCGGGTATTGCAACGATCACCCGCGGCTCAAACAGCCTGAAGTCGGCCCCAATTGAGCTGCGCCAGTGGCTGGAAGCGGTATTGCTGAAAAATGCCTAACGATAAATCGCGTTATGGAACGGGCTTAACGCCAGGATCACCGCCTGATGATAAACGCCTGAACGCGTCAGCGCGCCTGCGGTAAAGACGCCAATCGCCCCTTCTTTACGGCCAATCTCATCAATGCCGGTGTACTGCGACATCACTGGCCCGAGCGCTTCACCCGCACGGACTTTTTCCAGAATAATCTCCGGCAGCGGCAGGGTGGCCGAACGCGCTTCACCGCGCTGCTCGTGGCTTTCGATGACAACCCAGCTAAAGGTTGCGCCTTCGTCGATGCCTGCTTCAATCGCTACCCAAAAGTCAGCATCCGGTACGGCAGCCTTCGCGTTTGCCACGCGATTTCGTGCGCCAGCGCGCGTTTCCTCGCTGCCAAACGGCTGTTCAGGTACGCCACTCTCGACGCCGATAACCTCAATATGGCAGGATCCTTCGCCGAAAATCTCTTCAAAAGCCTTTAGAATTGCCTGAATTTTGGCAGGATTGGTGGTAGCAGAGACAACATGGTGCATAATTAAGCTCGATTCTAAAAAAACTCATCGCAGTATAACGGAAAAAAAGCATGTTACAGGTATACCTTGTTCGCCACGGTGAAACGCAGTGGAACGCCGAGCGACGTATTCAAGGCCAGTCAGACAGCCCTCTGACAGAGAAGGGTGTGCAGCAAGCGTGGCAGGTGGCAGAGCGTGCCAGAACGCTGGGCATTACCCACGTGATTACCAGCGATTTAGGTCGCACGCAGCAGACGGCGCGCATCATTGCAGATGCCTGCGGCTGCGATGTGATGCTTGAGCCGCGCCTGCGCGAGCTGGATATGGGCGTGCTGGAAAAACGCCATATCGATACGCTGACGGAAGCGGAGGAGGGCTGGCGCCGCACGCTGGTGAACGGTACCGAAGATGGCCGTATTCCTGAAGGCGAATCCATGCAGGAGCTTAGCGTACGCATGCACGCCGCGCTGGCGGAATGCCTGAAGCTTCCGGCTGGCAGCCGTCCGCTGCTGGTGAGTCACGGGATTGCGTTGGGTTGCCTGGTGAGCACCATTCTGGGGCTACCGGCTTACGCTGAGCGCCGTTTGCGTCTGCGCAACTGCTCGATTTCCCGGATTGATTATCAGGAAAGCGCGTGGCTGGCGTCGGGCTGGGTAGTGGAGATGGCAGGGGACATTTCGCATCTTGATGCCCCTGCGCTTGACGAACTGCAGCGTTAACGACGGATCGGAATCAAGAATTCCATACGCAGATTGATTGGACCTTCTTCCGGTTTGGCATCCTGCGCCGGATAGTAGCGCTCAATGTCCTGACCTTTACGGCGATTCAGATTCAGCATCGGCATGCAGGTTCCGTAAACGGTCAGGATAAACTCCTGAACCCCCGTTCCCAGCCCTTCATACGCGAACATCACGTATTCGCCACCTTCCAGCACGACAGGCTTTGATCCCTGAATGTAGCCATTGGCCATATCGGGCGTCAGCGCGGTGGTGTAGAACACCTCCTGCTCGTCGTCTTTTTCCTGGCTTGGGTGCGTTTCGTTGAGGCCGTACAGGATCGGCGGGATCGTCGGTGCGTGGCTCAGGAAATCGCGCCAGAACTGGACGCGCATCTGATGACGGAACTCTGAAATCTGCTCCAGGGAGCACGAATAGCTCTGCGTCGTGCCGATCAGATGGGTTTCCGGCAGTGTAATAATTTCATACTTCGGCATCGCGAATTCGCCCAGACGCAGCGGCGGACGCATGCCAAACGAGCTCCAGTCAGGCGAGCGGCGATAAAGCGCTGGCGTCAACGAGAACTGTTTTTTAAAGGCGCGGGTGAAGGTCTGCTGGGAATCGAAACGATATTGCAGGGCAATATCCAGAATCGGCCGCGCGGTCAGGCGCAGTGCCACAGCAGATTTTGATAAACGACGTGCGCGAATATAGGCCCCGATAGCATGACCGGTGACATCCTTGAACATCCTTTGCAGATGCCACTTGGAATAGCCTGCTTTAGCCGCCACATTATCCAGTGACAAAGGCTGGTCGAGATGACCTTCCAGCCAGGTGAGCAGGTCGCGAATAATTCCAGCCTGATCCATATACTATCCTCATCCTTAAAACAGCAGGTGCCTGATAACAGGTTAGCGGATAATAGCATTTTTTGATGTTTTAGCATTCAGTGTTTTTTTTGCGCATTCATGCTTTTTAGAGCACATTACAGGCAGATATATTCTAATCCTGTGATCTTGCTACATTTTTGTCTAAAGTGTTGAATAATTGCTCAGTGTAATTTTAAAGAATGGTAACAATATGAAATACAAGACTTTGATCTTCACCGCGTTGATGCTGATGGTCGGGCGCGTGGCGCAGGCAGAACAGATTGGCTCCGTCGATACCGTGTTCAAAATGTTCGGCCCGGACCACAAAATCGTGGTGGAGGCGTTTGACGATCCGGACGTGAAAAACGTCACCTGCTACGTCAGTCGCGCAAAAACGGGCGGTATCAAAGGCGGGCTGGGACTGGCGGAAGATACCTCCGATGCAGCGATTTCTTGTCAGCAGGTGGGGCCAGTTGAGTTGAGCGATAAAATTAAAAACGGCAAAGCGCAGGGCGACGTGGTGTTCCAGAAACGGACCTCGCTGGTGTTTAAAAAGCTGCAGGTGGTGCGTTTCTATGATGCCAAACGCAACACTCTGGCGTACCTGGCCTATTCTGACAAAGTGGTGGAAGGCTCGCCGAAAAACGCGATCAGCGCGGTGCCGATTATGCCGTGGCGGGAATAAAAAAAACGGCGCAAATGCGCCGTTTTTTAATGCGTTAACTGCGGGATTACTCCTGCAGATCGCCGCAGAAACGGTACCCTTCGCCGTGGATCGTGGCGATGATTTCCGGCGTATCTGGCGTAGATTCGAAATGCTTACGAATACGGCGAATGGTCACGTCTACGGTACGGTCGTGCGGTTTCAGCTCACGGCCGGTCATTTTCTTCAGCAGCTCTGCACGGGACTGAATTTTGCCCGGGTTTTCGCAGAAGTGCAGCATCGCGCGGAATTCACTGCGCGGCAGTTTATACTGCTCACCGTTCGGGCTGATCAGCGAACGGCTATTGATATCAAGTTCCCAGCCGTTGAATTTGTAGCTGTCTACGCTACGACGCTCTTCGCTGACCGTACCCAGGTTCATGGTGCGGGACAGCAGGTTGCGTGCACGAATGGTTAACTCGCGAGGGTTGAACGGCTTGGTGATGTAGTCATCCGCACCGATTTCCAGGCCAAGAATTTTATCAACTTCGTTATCACGGCCCGTCAGGAACATTAACGCGACGTTCGCCTGCTCGCGAAGTTCGCGCGCCAGAAGAAGACCGTTTTTGCCCGGCAGGTTAATATCCATGATCACCAGGTTGATATCATTTTCAGAAAGGATCTGATGCATCTCTGCGCCATCGGTCGCTTCAAAGACATCGTAGCCTTCTGCTTCGAAAATGCTCTTTAACGTGTTGCGTGTTACCAACTCGTCTTCAACGATAAGAATGTGCGGGGTCTGCATGTTTGCTACCTAAATTGCCAACTAAATCGAAACAGGAAGTACAAAAGTCCCTGACCTGCCTGATGCATGTCGCAAATTAACATGATCGGCTTAACGTGACTAAAGTACGTAATTGCGTTCTTGATGCACTTTCCATCAACGTCAACAACATCATTAGCTTGGTCTTGGGTACTTTCCCTTTGGACCCGACAGTGTCAAAAACGGCTGTCATCCTAACCATTTTAACAGCAACATAACAGGCTAAGTGACACCAGACACCCAATAAAACTACGCTTCGTTGACATATATCAAGTTCAATTGTAGCACGTTAACAGTTTGATGAAATCATCGTAGCGGAATGCTAGCCTTTGTCACAATTTTTCAATAAACCAACTAGTTGCGGACATTGATTTATAAACGAAGCGAATCCAATCAGAATAGGGTATTCATGACGCCATTATCATTATAAAACATAGGGATAATAGTGTTCTGTTAACATTCTAACTGATTGTTCAGACAAGGAATAGTTTAGCGTTTTTAATTTGTTATGAAACGCTATTTCGGTGATTTGTGTTGCAATTTTGTAAATTCGCGCTGCGTAATATGTTGAAGTGCATCACATTTTTGCCCGCTAACTGATTAAAAAGAGAGCATAAATGCATCTGTCGATTGTACTGGTTGCCCCAGCCAGAGCCGAAAATATAGGCGCTGCCGCGCGCGCCATGAAGACCATGGGATTCACCGATTTACGTATCGTGGACAGCACTGCCCACCTGGAGCCTGCGGCTCGTTGGGTAGCGCACGGTTCGGGCGATATCCTCGATAATATAACGACTTACGCGACGCTTGCTGATGCGTTACACGACGTTTCGTTTACCGTTGCGACCACCGCGCGCAGCCGTGCGAAGTTCCATTACTATGCCACGCCAGCGGAGCTGGTGCCGATGCTGAGCGAGAAAAGCCAGTGGCTGGATAAAGCCGCGCTGGTGTTTGGTCGCGAAGATTCCGGATTAACCAACGAAGAGCTGGAGCTGGCGGATGTTCTTACCGGTGCGCCGATGGTCGCCGATTATCCCTCCCTGAATTTAGGCCAGGCGGTCATGGTCTATTGCTATCAATTAGCCTCCCTAATACAAATCCCTCAACCTCAGGCAGAAGGGGCAAATGAAAATCAGCTGGCTGCGCTGCGCTCTCGCGTTGAGCAACTGTTATCTCAGCTGGGAGTGGCGGATGATCGGAAAATGGCTGACTGGCTGCAGCAGCGTTTGGGGCGTCTTGAGCAGCGGGACACCGCCATGCTGCACCGTTTGCTGCACGATATTGAAAAAAAATTGGCCGAGTAAAATACTGCCATAAGTTTTTACTATGGCGAATAAGTCTGTCTGGATGGGTTGCATCTGGGGGAATCGGATGAAAATAATTCTGCACGCAGCGGGACGTGAGAGTCTTCCGAATTGTGATCAAATTAAAAATTCGTTGACTTAAGGTGCCCGATCCTTTAACCCTAAAAGAATACAGGACAGACAGATAATAATGACAGAGTACACAACATCCATGAAACGCATCAGCATCACCACCATTACTACAACCATCATCATTACCACAGGTAACGATGCGGGCTGACGCGTACAGGAAAAACAAAAAAAGCCCGCACCTGAACAGTGCGGGCTTTTTTTTCGGCTAAAGGAAACGAGGTAGAACCATGCGAGTGTTGAAGTTCGGCGGTACATCAGTGGCAAATGCAGAACGTTTTCTGCGTGTTGCCGATATCCTGGAAAGCAACGCCAGGCAGGGGCAGGTTGCTACCGTGCTCTCTGCCCCGGCAAAAATCACGAACCATCTGGTGGCGATGATTGAAAAAACCATTGGTGGCCAGGATGCACTCCCGAACATCAGCGACGCAGAGCGTATCTTCGCTGACTTGCTGCAAGGGCTGGCAGAGGCGCTGCCTGGCTTCCCGCACGCTCAGCTGAAGTCCTTCGTTGAGCAGGAATTCGCGCAAATCAAACACGTCCTGCACGGCATCAGCCTTCTCGGCCAGTGCCCGGACAGCGTCAACGCGGCGCTGATCTGCCGTGGCGAAAAACTCTCTATCGCCATCATGGCCGGCGTGCTGGAAGCGCGCGGTCATAGCGTGACCGTGATCGATCCCGTTGAAAAACTGCTGGCGGTGGGCCACTACCTCGAATCCACCGTTGATATCGCCGAATCAACCCGCCGTATCGCCGCCAGCAAAATTCCGTCTGACCATATGATCCTGATGGCAGGCTTCACCGCCGGTAACGAGAAGGGCGAACTGGTGGTGCTGGGCCGTAACGGCTCCGACTACTCCGCTGCCGTGCTGGCTGCCTGTTTACGCGCAGACTGTTGTGAGATCTGGACTGACGTCGACGGCGTCTATACCTGCGACCCGCGCCAGGTACCTGACGCCAGGCTGCTGAAGTCGATGTCGTACCAGGAAGCGATGGAGCTTTCCTACTTCGGCGCCAAAGTGCTTCACCCGCGTACCATCTCTCCGATTGCCCAGTTCCAGATCCCTTGCCTGATTAAAAACACCGGTAACCCGCAGGCGCCGGGTACGCTGATTGGCGCGAGTACCGATGAAGATGGTCTGCCGGTGAAAGGTATCTCCAACCTCAACAACATGGCGATGTTCAGCGTCTCCGGTCCGGGGATGAAGGGGATGGTCGGCATGGCGGCGCGCGTCTTTGCCGCTATGTCCCGCAACGGTATCTCGGTGGTGCTGATCACCCAGTCCTCTTCCGAATACAGCATCAGCTTCTGCGTGCCGCAGGCCGACTGCCTGCGCGCCCGCCGCGCGCTGGAGGAAGAGTTCTATCTGGAGCTGAAAGAAGAGCTGCTGGAGCCGCTCGCCATTCAGGAACGCCTGGCGATTATCTCCGTGGTCGGCGACGGTATGCGCACGCTGCGCGGTATCTCCGCCAAGTTCTTTGCCGCGCTGGCGCGCGCCAATATCAACATCGTGGCGATTGCCCAGGGCTCGTCAGAGCGTTCAATTTCTGTTGTCGTGGACAACGATGACGCTACCACCGGCGTACGCGTGGTTCACCAGATGTTGTTCAACACCGATCAGGTTATCGAGCTGTTCCTGATTGGCGTCGGCGGGGTGGGCGGCGCGCTGCTGGAGCAGGTGAAGCGTCAGCAGGAGTGGCTGAAGAAGAAACATATCGATCTGCGCGTCTGCGGAATTGCCAACTCCAGAGCGCTGCTGACTAACGTTCACGGACTGAACCTGGAAAACTGGCAGGCTGAGTTGAAAGAGGCAAAAGAGCCGTTCAACCTGGGCCGCCTGATCCGTCTGGTGAAAGAGTACCACCTGCTCAACCCGGTGATTGTCGACTGTACCTCGAACCAGGCGGTGGCCGACCAGTACGCCGACTTCCTGCGCGAAGGGTTCCACGTGGTGACGCCGAACAAAAAAGCCAACACTTCGTCGATGGATTACTATCACCAGCTGCGTCTGGCGGCGAGCAAGTCGCGCCGCAAGTTCCTGTACGACACCAACGTGGGCGCGGGCCTGCCGGTTATCGAGAACCTGCAGAACCTGCTGAACGCGGGCGATGAACTGCAGCGTTTCTCCGGCATTCTCTCCGGCTCGCTGTCGTTTATCTTCGGCAAGCTGGATGAAGGGATGAGCCTGTCGGACGCGACCCGCGCCGCGCGCGAGCTGGGCTATACCGAGCCGGATCCGCGTGACGATCTCTCCGGTATGGACGTGGCGCGTAAACTATTGATTCTGGCACGTGAAACGGGGCGTGAGCTTGAGCTTTCCGATATCGTGATTGAACCGGTCCTGCCGGCAGAATTTGACAGCAGCGGTGATGTCGCTGCCTTCATGGCAAATTTGCCGCAGCTTGACGATGCTTTTGCCACGCGCGTTGCGAAAGCCCGTGATGAAGGTAAGGTATTGCGCTATGTTGGCAACATTGAAGAAGATGGCGTGTGCCGGGTGAAGATTGCCGAAGTGGATGGCAACGACCCGCTGTACAAAGTTAAAAACGGCGAAAACGCCCTCGCGTTTTACAGCCACTATTATCAGCCATTGCCGCTGGTGCTTCGCGGCTATGGCGCAGGGAACGATGTTACGGCGGCGGGTGTGTTTGCCGATCTGCTGCGTACCCTGTCATGGAAGTTAGGAGTTTAACATGGTCAAAGTTTATGCCCCGGCTTCCAGCGCGAATATGAGCGTCGGATTTGACGTGCTGGGCGCGGCGGTGACGCCGGTGGATGGTTCGCTGCTGGGCGATACTGTTACGGTGGAAGCGGCAGACAGCTTCAGCCTGAATAACGTGGGCCGCTTCGCCAGCAAACTGCCGTCCGACCCGCGCGAGAATATCGTCTATCAGTGCTGGGAACGCTTTTGTCAGGAGATCGGCAAAAACGTGCCGGTTGCCATGACGCTGGAAAAAAGTATGCCGATTGGCTCGGGTCTGGGTTCCAGCGCCTGTTCGGTGGTCGCCGCGCTGGTAGCAATGAACGAGCACTGCGGCAAGCCGCTGAACAACAACCGTCTGCTGGGCTTAATGGGCGAGCTGGAAGGGCGTATCTCCGGCAGCATTCACTATGACAACGTGGCGCCGTGCTTCCTCGGCGGCATGCAGTTGATGATTGAAGAAAATGGCATCATCAGCCAGCAGGTGCCAGGGTTTGATGAGTGGCTGTGGGTGCTGGCCTATCCGGGCATTAAGGTCTCTACCGCGGAAGCGCGTGCGATCCTGCCCGCTCAGTATCGTCGTCAGGATTGCATCGCCCACGGGCGTCATCTGGCGGGCTTTATTCACGCCTGCTACACCCGTCAGCCGCAGCTGGCGGCTAAGCTGATGAAGGACGTCATTGCCGAGCCGTATCGCACTAAGCTGCTGCCCGGCTTTAATGAGGCGCGACAGGCATCCATGGATATCGGCGCGCAGGCGTGCGGCATCTCCGGCTCCGGCCCGACGCTGTTCGCCCTGTGCGACAAGCCTGACACCGCGCAGCGCGTGGCGGACTGGCTCTCTAAACACTACCTGCAAAATCAGGAAGGCTTTGTTCATATTTGCCGTCTGGACACGGCTGGCGCACGAGTACTGGGATAATTAATGAAACTCTATAACCTTAAAGATCATAACGAGCAGGTCAGCTTCGCGCAGGCGGTAACTCAGGGGCTGGGCAAAAACCAGGGGCTGTTTTTCCCGCATGACCTGCCGGAATTTCAGCTGACCGACATCGACGAGCTGCTGAAGCAGGACTTTGTCACCCGCAGCACCAAAATTCTCTCGGCGTTTATTGGCGACGAAATTCCGCAGGAGCTGCTGGAAGAGCGCGTGCGTGCGGCGTTCGCTTTCCCGGCGCCGGTGAAGCAGGTTGAGCCTGACGTTGGCTGCCTGGAGCTGTTCCACGGCCCGACCCTGGCGTTTAAAGACTTCGGTGGCCGCTTTATGGCGCAGATGCTGACCCACATCAGCGGCGACAAACCTGTGACCATCCTGACCGCGACCTCCGGCGATACCGGTGCGGCGGTAGCACATGCCTTCTACGGCCTGAAAAACGTCCGCGTGGTGATCCTCTACCCGAAAGGCAAAATCAGCCCGCTGCAGGAAAAACTGTTCTGTACGCTCGGCGGCAACATTGAAACCGTGGCGATCGACGGCGATTTCGATGCCTGCCAGGCGCTAGTCAAGCAGGCCTTCGACGACGAAGAGCTGAAGGTGGCTCTGGGTCTGAACTCTGCCAACTCAATCAACATCAGCCGTCTGCTGGCGCAGATCTGCTACTACTTCGAAGCGGTGGCGCAACTGCCGCAGGAAGCGCGCAACCAGCTAGTGATCTCCGTGCCAAGCGGTAACTTCGGTGACCTGACGGCGGGCCTGCTGGCGAAATCCCTGGGTCTGCCGGTGAAACGCTTTATCGCGGCGACCAACGCCAATGACACCGTGCCGCGCTTCCTGAAAGACGGAAAGTGGGCGCCAAACGCCACGCAGGCGACGCTCTCCAACGCGATGGATGTGTCACAGCCGAACAACTGGCCGCGCGTGGAAGAGCTGTTCCGCCGTAAGATCTGGCGTCTGGGTGACCTGGGCTACGCCGCGGTGACGGATGAAACGACCAAAGCGACCATGCGCGAGTTGAAGGCGGTGGGGTATACCTCTGAACCGCACGCGGCGATTGCCTACCGCGCGCTGCGCGACCAGCTTAACCCGGGTGAATATGGCCTGTTCCTGGGCACCGCGCATCCGGCGAAATTCAAAGAGAGCGTGGAAGATATTCTGGGCGAAACGCTGCCGCTGCCAAAAGAGCTGGCCGAGCGTGCCGACCTGCCGCTGCTGTCACATGAGCTACCCGCAGATTTTGCCGCGCTGCGTAAGCTGATGATGACCCGCGCGTGATTGTGTTGCCCGGTGGCTGCGACGCTGCCACCGGGCTTTTTTTATGGAGAAATTAAGGAGGAAAATAGCAGGGAAAAAGCAGGAATTCCCAATAAATGCGGTCACTTAGCGTTTAGGATTGCAGAGAATAACATCCCCCGTTCCCCTCGCGTACTCTCCTTACATCGGCCCACGTTGGGCAAAGATAATAAGGAGTCACCGATGTCTACACTGAAACCTGCACTCATCGCGCTTTCTCTGATGCTGGTCGCTCCCATGGCGGTTCAGGCATCTGAAATTACCCTCGTACCTGCGGTAAAACTGCAGATTGGCGACCGGGATAACAACGGGCACTACTGGGACGGCGGCCGCTGGCGCGACCACGACTGGTGGAAGGCGCATTATGACTGGCGTGATAACCACTGGCGTCCACATGACGAGCATCGTAAACACGACGATCGTCACGATGACCATCACCACGATGACCACCGCGACGATCGCGGCCCGGACTGGAAACATCACTAATACAAAACCCCGCCATAAGGCGGGGTTTGTTTTTACTGCTCGTGGCGCTTAAACACCAGCTCACCTTTCCCCGACGACGCCTCGTCAAAGAAATAGCCTTCGCTGTTGAAGGCGGTTAGCTGCTCCGGCTTCGTCAGGCGGTTCTGGATGATGTAGCGGCTCATCAGGCCGCGCGCTTTCTTGGCGTAGAAGCTGATCACTTTAAACTTACCGTTCTTCTCGTCGAGGAATACCGGCTTGATGATTTCGGCATCCAGCTTTTTCGGCTTCACCGACTTGTAGTATTCATCGGATGCCAGGTTAATCACCACGTTATCGCCCTGGGCATGCAGCGCCGCGTTCAGTTTGTCGGTAATGATATCGCCCCAGAAATGGTACAGATCTTTGCCTTTGGCATTTTCCAGGCGAATCCCCATCTCCAGACGATACGGCTGCATCAGATCCAGCGGGCGCAGTACGCCGTAAAGACCCGACAGCATGCGCAGATGCTGCTGGGCAAAATCGAAATCGGCTTCGCTAAAATCTTCCGCCTGCAGGCCGGTATAGACATCACCTTTAAACGCCAGAATCGCCTGGCGAGCGTTCGCCGGGGTGAAATCCGGGTGCCACTCGTGAAAGCGGGTCGCGTTAAGATCGGCCAGCTTGTCGCTGATGCTCATCAGCGAGGCGATTTGCGGCGCAGAGAGCTTACGCGCTTCGCGGATCAGCTGTTGCGAGTAGTCCAGCAGTTCAGGCTGGGTATAGCGCTCGGTGGCGAGCGGGCTCTGGTAGTCGAGCGTTTTTGCAGGTGAAATCAGAATCAGCATATCCAGTCCTTGCAGGAAATTTAGAGCGACTTTAGCAAAAAATCGCTCTGAATTGATCGATAGCTGTTATTGCCGCGGCAAATCATCCCACGTGCCGGGGGCAAGCTGCGCCTTAATATCGGGATAACGGGCGGGATCAAATACCGGCGGAACGCCGAGTTTGCGCTGACGCAGATAGTCTCTGGCAATCAGCGTAACCACGGGCGAGAGCAGCAGGATCGCGGTGAGGTTCGTGATCGCCATCAGCGCCATAATGATATCGGCCAGCTGCCAGACCAGCGGCATACTGAGGAAGGAGCCAGCGACGATCATTAGTATGACCGCGAGCCGCAGGGCTCCGATTGCTCCGCGCGAGTCGAGCTTCAGGAAAATAAGGTTATTTTCGGCGTAGAGGTAATTCACCACAATCGAACTGAAGGCAAACAACACCAGGACGAGCGAGACAAATCCTGCTCCCCAACCGCCGGTCAGGTTCACCAGCGCCTGCTGGAGAAGCTGTATCCCGGCGGTACCAGAAGAATGCGGGACGGGGCCTGCCAGCAGCAAAATCATGGCGCTGGCGGAGCAGATGATAATGGTATCGGTAAAGACGCCAATCATCTGCACAATGCCCTGTGCGGCCGGGTGCGGCGGCCAGGAAGAGGCGGCAGCGGCCGCGTTGGGGGTTGACCCCATTCCGGCTTCATTGGAGAACATGCCCCGCTGAAAACCCGCCATCAGCGCCTGGCTAAAGGTGTAGCCCAGCGCCCCGGAGGCCACCTCGCGCCAGCCAAAAGCGCTTTTGACGATGGTCGCAATCACGCCCGGCACCTGGTCGATATGCAGTGCGGCGACGAACAGGCTCGCGGCAACCCAGAGCAGCGCCATAACGGGAACCAGCCACTGCATCAGGCGGGCAACGCCCCTGAGACCGGCTGAAATGGTGAGCAAAACGACGAGGGCTAAAGCAATACCGGCGACCCACTCCGGGCAGGAGAAGGCATAGCGCAGGGCATTGGCGACAGAATTTGCCTGGACGGTATTAAAAATAAGGCCGTACGCGAGCAGTAAAAAAAGCGAGAACAGAACGCCCATCCAGCGCATCCCTAAGCCACGCGCCATGTACCAGGCAGGACCGCCGCGAAACTGGCCGTTTTTATCTTTCTCTTTATACAGCTGAGCGAGCGAACTTTCGGCAAAGGAGGTGGCCATCCCGAGTAGCGCCGTCACCCACATCCAGAAGACCGCGCCTGGCCCACCGGCGCTGATGGCCAGCGCAACGCCCGCCAGATTTCCGCTGCCGAGGCGTGCCGCCAGGCTGGTACAGAGTGCCTGGAACGACGTTAATCCGCCCGGCTGGGGCGTAACGCTGTTTTTCAGACTTCTGCCAAACTTGCGAATATAACGAAACTGGATAAACCCACTGCGTAGCGTAAACCAAATCCCTGCTCCCAAAAGCAGGTAAATCATTATCGAACCCCAGAGGACTTCGTTAATAAAGAAAAAGAAATCAGGCATTAACGTCCCTCTTGTTGATGCCAATGTGAATATGTAAGCGCTACCACTGATTGGGCATGCTGTTGCTTAGCAGCCTGTTAATCTTCCGAGTTTACCATACTCTACCTAAGCGCACTGTCTGCGGTTGCGCTACCCCTCCGTCGTGTTATCATCAGGGCAGACCGGTTACATCCCCCTAACAAGTAAACCTGTCATTTTTCCGCTGCAGGCATGCTGTCGGTAGCGTGAATTATCCAGGGCACGTTAAAAGAGAAACACTATCATGACGGATAAATTGACCTCCCTTCGTCAGTTCACCACTGTCGTAGCTGACACCGGAGATATCGCGGCAATGAAGCTGTACCAGCCGCAGGATGCCACAACTAACCCTTCTCTGATCCTTAACGCCGCACAGATCCCTGAGTATCGCAAACTGATTGACGACGCAGTGACCTGGGCGAAAGCACAGAGCAACGACCGCGCGCAGCAGGTTGTGGATGCCACCGACAAACTGGCAGTGAACATCGGTCTGGAAATCCTGAAGCTGGTTCCTGGCCGTATCTCTACCGAAGTGGACGCACGTCTCTCCTACGACACCGAAGCGTCTATCGCGAAAGCGAAACGTCTGATCAAAATGTACAACGACGCTGGCATCAGCAACGACCGTATCCTGATCAAACTGGCTTCTACCTGGCAGGGTATCCGCGCGGCAGAGCAGCTGGAAAAAGACGGTATCAACTGTAACCTGACCCTGCTGTTCTCCTTCGCGCAGGCGCGTGCATGTGCAGAAGCAGGCGTATACCTGATTTCTCCGTTCGTGGGCCGTATTCTGGACTGGTACAAAGCCAACACCGATAAGAAAGAGTACGCGCCGGCTGAAGATCCAGGCGTGGTTTCTGTTACTGAAATCTACGAATACTACAAACAGCACGGCTATGAGACCGTGGTTATGGGCGCAAGCTTCCGTAACGTCGGTGAAATCATCGAGCTGGCTGGCTGTGACCGCCTGACCATCGCCCCTGCGCTGCTGAAAGAGCTGGCAGAAAGCGAAGGTACCATCGAGCGTAAGCTGTCTTACACCGGTGAAGTGAAAGCACGCCCAGAGCGCATCACTGAATCCGAGTTCCTGTGGCAGCACAACCAGGATCCAATGGCTGTAGACAAACTGGCGGACGGTATCCGTAAGTTTGCTGTTGACCAGGGCAAACTGGAAAAAATGATCGGCGACCTGCTGTAATCATTCTGCGTGACCGGGCTCCCGGTCACGCGACTGCTTTCGTACCCTGTCTGAATCTCCTCTCTGCGTGTATCATTCCCTTTAATCAGTACTTTTTGAATGGAATGGATATGAATACCTTACGCATCGGCTTAGTGTCGATTTCTGACCGCGCCTCCAGCGGTGTTTACCAGGATAAAGGCATCCCCGCTCTGGAAGAGTGGCTAGGCAGCGCGCTGACCACCCCCTTTGACATTCAGACCCGCCTGATCCCTGACGAACAGCCGATCATCGAGCAGACGCTCTGCGAGCTGGTGGATGAGATGAGCTGCCACCTTGTTCTGACGACGGGCGGAACCGGCCCCGCGCGCCGCGACGTGACGCCGGACGCAACGCTGGCGATTGCCGATCGTGAAATGCCGGGCTTCGGTGAACAGATGCGCCAGATCAGCCTGCACTTTGTCCCGACCGCCATTTTGTCGCGGCAGGTTGGCGTGATCCGCAAACAGGCGTTAATACTTAATCTGCCGGGCCAGCCGAAATCAATTAAAGAGACGCTGGAAGGGCTGAAGGCGGAAGATGGCAGCGTCCTTGTTCACGGCATCTTTGCAAGTGTACCGTATTGTATACAGCTTCTTGACGGTCCGTATGTGGAAACCGATGAGAAAGTGGTAGCAGCTTTTCGTCCGAAAAATGCTCGTCGCGAAATAATCTCCTGAAATTAACCAATATGTGACATTAGCTGAAGCGGCGATAGCGTGGTAAAGCTTTTACGGTATAGTAATTTTTTCTTTACGATTGCTGTAAAAATAAATCCACAACACACGCATAATGGTTCGCTATGTCACATAACACCCGACCTCTGAATCGACAGGACTACAAAACTCTCACGCTCGCGGCCTTAGGCGGCGCGCTGGAGTTTTACGACTTTATCATCTTCGTCTTCTTCGCCGCCGTGGTGGGAGAGCTCTTCTTCCCGGCTGATATCCCGGAATGGCTGCGTCAGGTGCAAACCTTCGGCATTTTTGCCGCCGGGTATCTGGCGCGTCCGCTGGGCGGCATCATCATGGCCCACTTTGGCGATCTGGTCGGCCGTAAGAAGATGTTTACCCTTAGCATCCTGCTGATGGCCGTGCCGACGCTGGCTATTGGTCTGCTGCCCACCTATGCCTCGATGGGCATTCTTGCTCCGTTGCTGCTGTTGCTGATGCGCGTTCTTCAGGGCGCGGCGATTGGCGGTGAAGTGCCGGGCGCGTGGGTGTTTGTCGCGGAGCATGTTCCGGCGCGCCGCATTGGTATCGCCTGCGGAACCTTAACGGCGGGACTGACGGTCGGGATCCTGCTCGGCTCGGTGGTCGCAACCATTGTGAATACCAGCATGACGCAGCAGGCCGTACACGACTGGGGCTGGCGCATTCCGTTCCTGCTGGGCGGGGCGTTTGGTCTGGTGGCGATGTACCTGCGCCGCTGGCTGCAGGAGACGCCAATTTTTCTCGAGATGCAGCAGCGCAAAGCGCTGGCGCAGGAGCTGCCGGTGAAGGCGGTCGTGGTTCGCCATAAAAAAGCGGTAGTGGTGTCGATGCTGCTCACCTGGCTGCTTTCGGCGGGCATTGTGGTGGTGATATTGATGTCCCCGGTGTGGCTGCAAAAGCAGTACGGCTTCGCCCCTGCCGTGACGCTACAGGCGAACAGTATCGCGACAATCATGCTCTGCTTTGGCTGTCTTGCCGCCGGGCTGGCGGCTGATCGTTTCGGCGCCAGCGTTACCTTTATCGTCGGCAGCCTGCTACTGGCCGCATCAAGCTGGGCGTTTTATCATCTGGCAGGCAGCCATCCTGAACAGCTGTTTCTGCTATACGGCACGGTAGGGCTGTGCGTGGGCGTTGTCGGGGCCGTACCGTACGTGATGGTCCGCGCGTTCCCACCGGAGGTACGCTTCACCGGGATCTCATTTTCCTACAACGTGTCGTATGCCATTTTCGGTGGGCTGACGCCGATTGCGGTGACGGTGCTGATGGGCGTGTCGCCGATGGCGCCAGCCTGGTATGTACTCGCGCTTTCGTTGATGGGGCTGGGATTAGGGATTTGGCTGGGGCAGATGAAGGGATGTCGTGCCCGCGATGCGGACACGACAGAGGGATCAGTGTTTTTCACCAATCGGTAGAATGGTGCGGTCAAACTGCTCGTTCAGCACTTCACCCATTGCCAGGTAGATAGCGCTTGCGCCGCAAACCAGACCAATCCAGCCTGCAACATGAACGATGCCTTCGTTATCCACCAGGTGACCGATCGCCAGCAGGGCGAACAGCACGGTCAGGCTCAGGAAAACGAACTGCAGCATGCGGTTACCTTTCAGGGTACCGAAGAACATGAACAGGGTGAATACGCCCCACAGGCCCAGGTAGACGCCCAGGAAGTGGGCGTTTGCCGCGTCCGCCATGCCCATTTTAGGCAGCAGCAGAATGGCAACCAGGGTCAGCCAGAAAGAACCGTAAGAGGTGAAGGCGGTTAAGCCGAAGGTATTGCCTTTCTTATATTCCAGCAGGCCCGCGAAGATTTGCGCGATACCGCCGTAAAAAATGCCCATCGCCAGGATGATGCCATCCATCGGGAACATCCCGATATTGTGCAGGTTCAGCAGGATAGTGGTCATGCCAAAACCCATCAGGCCCAGCGGAGCCGGATTAGCCAACTTAGTGTTGCCCATAAGTCCTCAAAAAAATCATCATTAATATGGTGAAATGGTTAAACCCGCGTCAATACTCCCTGACGGGGCGCGGCATCATAATGGGCGCTATCGATGGCGTCTATGATCTCATCAGGGTGAAATTAAAATTTTTTTTATGCTTGCCCCTTGATGGATGCCGTCGCGACCCCATCTTGTAGTCAACCGCAGTGTGTGGACCTGAAAAAAATCAAATCTGGGCAGTTGAAAAAGCACGTTCTGCCCTTATTACAGGTACACAACCACATGTTGACTGAATTTTTAGTGGAGACGTTTAGATGGGTAAAATTATTGGTATCGACCTGGGTACTACCAACTCTTGTGTAGCGATTATGGATGGCACTACTGCACGCGTGCTGGAGAACGCCGAGGGCGATCGCACCACGCCTTCTATCATTGCTTATACCCAGGATGGTGAAACTCTGGTTGGTCAGCCGGCTAAACGTCAGGCAGTGACAAACCCGCAAAACACCCTGTTTGCGATTAAACGCCTGATCGGTCGCCGCTTCCAGGACGAAGAAGTTCAGCGTGACGTTTCCATCATGCCTTACAAAATCATCGCGGCAGATAACGGCGATGCATGGCTTGATGTGAAAGGCACCAAAACTGCACCACCGCAAATTTCTGCTGAAGTGCTGAAAAAAATGAAGAAAACCGCTGAAGATTACCTGGGTGAACCGGTAACTGAAGCTGTTATCACCGTTCCTGCATACTTCAACGATGCTCAGCGTCAGGCAACCAAAGATGCTGGCCGTATCGCAGGTCTGGAAGTAAAACGTATCATCAACGAACCAACCGCTGCTGCACTGGCTTACGGTCTGGATAAAGAAGTTGGCAACCGTACTATCGCGGTTTACGACCTGGGTGGTGGTACCTTCGATATCTCTATTATCGAAATCGACGAAGTTGACGGCGAAAAAACCTTCGAAGTTCTGGCAACCAACGGTGATACCCACCTGGGTGGTGAAGACTTCGATACCCGTCTGATCAACTACCTCGTTGACGAGTTCAAGAAAGATCAGGGCATTGACCTGCGTAACGACCCGCTGGCCATGCAGCGCCTGAAAGAAGCCGCTGAGAAAGCGAAGATCGAGCTGTCTTCCGCTCAGCAGACCGACGTGAACCTGCCGTACATCACTGCAGACGCGACCGGTCCAAAACACATGAACATCAAAGTGACCCGTGCGAAACTGGAAAGCCTGGTAGAAGACCTGGTGAACCGTTCAATCGAGCCGCTGAAAGTTGCCCTGCAGGACGCTGGCCTGTCCGTATCCGATATCCAGGACGTTATCCTGGTGGGTGGTCAGACGCGTATGCCAATGGTTCAGAAGAAAGTGGCTGAGTTCTTTGGTAAAGAGCCACGTAAAGACGTTAACCCGGACGAAGCGGTCGCAATCGGTGCTGCGGTTCAGGGCGGCGTACTGACCGGTGAAGTTAAAGACGTACTGCTGCTGGACGTTACCCCGCTGTCTCTGGGTATCGAAACCATGGGCGGTGTGATGACTGCGCTCATCAACAAAAACACCACCATCCCAACGAAACACAGCCAGGTGTTCTCTACCGCTGAAGACAACCAGTCTGCGGTAACCATCCATGTGATTCAGGGTGAGCGTAAGCGTGCGGCGGATAACAAATCTCTGGGTCAGTTCAACCTGGACGGTATTAACCCGGCACCGCGCGGCATGCCGCAGATCGAAGTGACCTTTGACATCGATGCTGACGGTATCCTGCACGTGTCCGCGAAAGACAAAAACAGCGGTAAAGAGCAGAAGATCACCATCAAGGCATCTTCTGGCCTGAACGAAGCGGAAATCGAAAAAATGGTTCGCGATGCCGAAGCTAACGCGGAATCCGACCGTAAGTTCGAAGAGCTGGTTCAGACCCGTAACCAGGGTGACCATCTGCTGCACAGCACCCGTAAGCAGGTTGAAGAAGCAGGCGATAAACTGCCAGCGGAAGACAAGACTGCTATCGAAGCTGCACTGAGTGCGCTGGAATCCTCACTGAAAGGTGAAGACAAAGCGGACATCGAAGCGAAGATGCAGGAACTGGCGCAGGCTTCTCAGAAGCTGATGGAAATCGCTCAGCAGCAGCACGCTCAACAGCAGGCGGGCGCTGACGCTTCAGCGAACAACGCGAAAGACGACGACGTTGTCGACGCTGAGTTCGAAGAAGTCAAAGATAAAAAATAATCGCCCTGATGCAGGGTAATTAATCGGCACGGGCGTAGGAGAACTCTCCACGCCCGTGCTCGCATGTTAAGGGGCTTAAAAAAACCAATGGCAAAGCAAGACTATTACGAGATTTTAGGCGTTCCGAAAACTGCGGAAGAGCGTGAAATCAAAAAGGCGTACAAGCGCCTGGCCATGAAATTCCACCCGGACCGTAACCAGGGTGACAAAGAGGCTGAAGCCAAATTTAAAGAGATCAAAGAAGCCTACGAAGTCCTGACCGATGCACAAAAACGTGCGGCCTATGACCAGTACGGTCACGCAGCCTTTGAACAGGGCGGCATGGGCGGCGGTGGATTCGGCGGCGGCGGCTTTGGCGGCGGCGCTGACTTCAGCGATATCTTTGGCGATGTATTTGGCGACATCTTCGGCGGCGGCCGTGGTCGTCAGCGCGCGGCGCGCGGCGCGGACCTGCGCTACAACATGGAGCTGACGCTGGAAGAGGCCGTTCGCGGTGTCACCAAAGAGATCCGTATTCCGACGCTGGAAGAGTGTGACGTCTGCCACGGCAGCGGCGCGAAAGCGGGTACGCAGCCTCAGACCTGTCCAACCTGTCACGGCTCTGGCCAGGTACAGATGCGTCAGGGCTTCTTCGCGGTACAGCAGGCCTGTCCTCACTGTCACGGTCGCGGCACGCTGATTAAAGATCCGTGCACCAAATGCCACGGGCACGGTCGCGTTGAGAAAACCAAAACTCTGTCCGTTAAGATCCCGGCTGGCGTCGATACGGGCGACCGCATCCGTCTGGCAGGTGAGGGCGAAGCAGGCGAGCACGGCGCACCGGCGGGCGATCTGTACGTTCAGGTTCAGGTCAAGCAGCACGCCATCTTCGAGCGTGAAGGTAATAACCTGTACTGCGAAGTGCCGATCAACTTCGCGATGGCGGCACTCGGTGGTGAAATCGAAGTGCCTACGCTGGACGGTCGCGTGAACCTGAAGGTACCGGGCGAAACCCAGACCGGCAAGCTGTTCCGCATGCGTGGAAAAGGCGTCAAATCCGTTCGCGGTGGCGCCCAGGGCGACCTGCTGTGCCGCGTCGTCGTGGAAACGCCGGTTGGCCTGAACGACAAGCAGAAACAGCTGCTGAAAGAGCTGCAGGAGAGCTTTGGCGGCCCAACGGGTGAGAAAAACAGCCCGCGTTCCAAAAGCTTCTTCGATGGCGTCAAAAAATTCTTCGATGATTTGACCCGCTAATTCGTTAGCTGGTTTTCATCTTCTCAAAGCCCGGAAGCGATTCCGGGCTTTTTTATTTGCGCGTATAGCTCGGTTAAACTGAATCTATACTCAATATTAATCTGTTTTTGCCGAGCTATTTGGCTTGGTATTATGGTTTTATCGAGGTATTGTTGTAAAAGAGAGAACTTAAATGAAATTACTACACCGTTTCTTTAGCAGTGAGGCGTCCGGTGGCGTGATCCTGATTATTGCCGCAGCGGCCGCGATGGTGCTGGCTAACCTTGGCATCACGCAGGATCTCTACCATGCATTTCTGGAAACGCCCGTTGAGCTAAAGGTCGGGGCGCTGGAAATTAACAAGAACATGCTGCTGTGGATCAACGATGCGCTAATGGCGGTGTTCTTCCTGCTGGTGGGGCTTGAGGTTAAGCGTGAGCTTGTTTTGGGCTCGCTTGCCAGCCGCCAGCGCGCGGCGTTTCCTGTGATCGCAGCCATCGGCGGAATGGTCGTTCCGGCGTTGCTCTTCCTGGCGTTCACCTGGCAGGATCCTGTTGCACGTGACGGCTGGGCGATCCCGGCCGCGACGGATATCGCCTTTGCCCTCGGGGTGCTGGCATTGCTGGGTAGCCGCGTGCCGGTGGCCCTGAAAATCTTCCTGATGGCGCTGGCGATCATCGATGACCTGGGCGCCATTGTGATTATCGCGCTGTTCTACACCAGCGATCTGTCGATCCTGTCCCTGAGCGTCGCCGCCGGGGCGATTGTGGTGCTGGCGCTGCTGAACATCTTTAATGTGCGCCGCATCGGTATCTACATCCTTGTGGGGATGGTGCTGTGGACGGCGGTGCTGAAATCCGGCGTCCACGCCACGCTGGCAGGCGTGATTGTCGGCTTCTTCGTGCCGCTTAAGCCGCAGGACGGCAAGTCACCTGCCAAACAGCTGGAGCATGTGCTACACCCGTGGGTTGCCTTTATGATCCTGCCGCTGTTTGCGTTTGCCAACGCGGGCGTTTCCCTTGGCGGGGTGACGCTGGACGGGCTGACGTCCGTGCTGCCGCTGGGCATTATTGCCGGGCTGTTTATCGGCAAGCCGCTGGGTATTAGCCTCTTCTGCTGGCTGGCGACGAAGCTGAAGCT
The DNA here is from genome assembly GCF_000762975.1 of Enterobacter sp. UCD-UG_FMILLET. Taxonomy (NCBI): domain Bacteria; kingdom Pseudomonadati; phylum Pseudomonadota; class Gammaproteobacteria; order Enterobacterales; family Enterobacteriaceae; genus Enterobacter; species Enterobacter sp. UCD-UG_FMILLET. The sequence continues at coordinate 189,758 of NZ_JRJC01000023.1, read as the reverse complement.
GGCGTCATTGCCGCACGGCACAACCTTTGGTCAAATTATGGCCGTCGGCGTGCTGTGTGGAATCGGGTTTACGATGTCGATCTTTATCTCGACGCTGGCGTTTGGTGCGCATGCGCCTGAGCTTATCGTCTGGGCTAAACTCGGCATTCTCATCGGGTCATTACTGGCCGCGGTAATCGGTTATACCTTGTTGAAGGTGAAGCTGTCCGTACAGGCCGTCCGGGCATAACGGAACACCGGGAGGAGGCGTTCCTCCTCCCGATACACACTCAGGGAGAGAAGATGCGATGTCTCATTTAAATTACAACCATCTGTACTACTTCTGGCACGTCTACAAACAGGGCTCGGTAGTGGGGGCGGCAGAGGCGCTCTACCTGACGCCGCAAACCATCACCGGGCAAATCAAGGCCCTGGAAGAGCGTCTGCAGGGCAAGCTGTTCAAGCGTAAGGGACGTGGGATTGAACCCAGCGAACTGGGTGAGCTGGTTTTCCGCTATGCGGACAAAATGTTCACCCTGAGCCAGGAGATGCTGGATATCGTCAACTACCGCAAAGAGTCGAACCTGCTCTTTGACGTGGGCGTGGCGGATGCGCTGTCCAAGCGGCTGGTGAGCGGCGTGCTGGATGCGGCGGTAGTCGAAGACGAGCAAATCCACCTGCGCTGCTTTGAATCCACCCACGAGATGCTGCTGGAACAGCTGAGCCAGCACAAGCTGGACATGATTATCTCGGACTGCCCGATTGACTCCACCCAGCAGGAAGGGCTGTTCTCGGTGAAGATTGGCGAATGCGGCGTGAGCTTCTGGTGCATTAACCCGCCGCCGGAGAAACCGTTCCCCGCGTGCCTTGAAGAACGTCGCCTGCTGGTGCCTGGAAGGCGTTCCATGCTCGGACGCAAGCTGCTGAACTGGTTTAACTCGCAGGGGCTAAAGGTAGAAATCCTCGGTGAGTTCGACGATGCGGCGCTGATGAAAGCTTTTGGCGAAGCGCATAATGCGATCTTCGTTGCGCCGACGCTGTACGCGCACGATCTCTATTCGGACGACAAGATTACGGAGATAGGCAGAGTGGATAACGTGATGGAGGAGTACCACGCCATTTTTGCCGAAAGGATGATTCAGCATCCGGCGGTGCAGCGAATCTGCAATCGTGACTACTCGGCGCTGTTTACGCCACCGGCAATCTGAAGGCATAAAAAAACCCGCGTTAAGCGGGTTCTTTAAACAAGCAACAACAAGTAGCGATTAAGCCAGTTTGTTGATCTGCGCGGTCAGGTTTGCTTTATGACGCGCTGCTTTGTTTTTGTGGATCAGACCTTTAGCAGCCTGACGATCCACGATTGGTTGCATTTCGTTAAATGCGTTCTGCGCTGCAGCTTTGTCGCCTGCTTCGATTGCTGCGTATACTTTCTTGATGAAAGTACGCATCATAGAGCGACGGCTTGCGTTGTGCTTACGAGCCTTTTCAGACTGAACGGCACGTTTCTTAGCTGATTTGATATTAGCCAAGTCCAACTCCCAAATATGTTCTATGTGGACAATTCAAAGGCCGAGGAATATGCCCTCTTTGCCTTCTTTTGTCAATGGATTTGTGCAAATAAGCGCCGTTAATTAGCGACGCTACGTTACGTAGTGATGGCGCAGGATTCTACCAGCTTGTCTTCCCTGAATACAGCCTTTCGGCATAAAAATCGCAGTTCAGGAGCAGATTTTTTCGCTGCGAAAGGTCAGCCTGATGAAATCATTACGGCTTTCTGTTTTGCGCGAACAATCGCCGGTTAACCTTAACCGCTGTACAAGGTATACTTTGGCGATTTTCACTGTTTTGAGCCAGACATGAAGCTGATACGCGGCATACATAATCTCAGCAGCGCGCCACACGGGTGCGTGCTGACTATTGGTAATTTCGACGGCGTGCATCGTGGTCATCAGGCGCTGTTGCAGGGATTGCGTAAAGAAGGGGAGGCCCGTGGCCTGCCCGTTGTAGTGATGATTTTCGAGCCGCAGCCGCTGGAGCTGTTCGCGGGCGATAAATCTCCCGCCCGACTCACTCGCCTGCGCGAGAAGTTGCGCTATCTGGCGGAGTCCGGCGTGGACTATGTATTGTGCTTACGTTTCGATCGTCGCTTTGCCGCCCTCACAGCACAAAACTTCGTCAGCGACCTGCTGGTTAAGCGTCTTGGCGTACAGTTTCTCGCCGTGGGTGATGATTTCCGCTTTGGCGCTGGTCGTCAGGGCGATTTCTTGCTATTACAGAAGGCTGGTCTGGAGTACGGATTTGACGTCACCAGCGCGATGACCTTCTGCGAAGGCGGCGTGCGCGTCAGCAGCACGGCGGTGCGTCAGGCGCTGGCTAATGATGACCTGGACACGGCTGAAACCCTGCTGGGGCATCCGTTCACTATCTCAGGCCGCGTGGTCCATGGCGATGCGCTGGGCCGCACGATAGGCTTCCCGACGGCGAATATACCGCTGCGTCGTCAGGTTTCCCCGGTTAAAGGGGTGTATGCGGTGGAAGTAGCAGGACTGGGCGATAAGCCGTTATACGGCGTCGCCAACATTGGCACGCGTCCGACCGTCGCCGGTGTGCGTCAACAGTTAGAAGTGCACCTGCTGGACGTTGTAATGGACCTCTATGGTCGCCATATAGATGTGATACTGCGTAAAAAAATACGCAACGAGCAGCGATTTGGTTCGCTGGATGAACTAAAAGCGCAAATTGCGCGAGATGAATTGACGGCCCGCGAGTTTTTTGGGCTTTGAACCCGGCTTAACTGCCTACGTGATAAATACGGAACCGAGAATCTGATGAGTGACTATAAATCAACCCTGAATTTGCCGGAAACAGGGTTCCCGATGCGCGGCGATCTCGCCAAGCGCGAACCGGGAATGCTGGCGCGTTGGACCGATGATGACCTGTACGGCATCATTCGTGCAGCCAAAAAAGGCAAAAAAACCTTCATTCTGCATGATGGCCCTCCATATGCGAATGGCAGCATTCATATTGGTCACTCGGTTAACAAGATTCTGAAAGACATTATCGTGAAGTCCAAAGGCCTCACGGGATATGACTCGCCTTACGTTCCGGGTTGGGACTGCCACGGTCTGCCAATCGAGCTGAAAGTGGAGCAAGAGTTTGGCAAACCGGGTGAGAAGTTCACCGCCGCCGAGTTCCGTGCGAAGTGCCGCGAATACGCAGCCACGCAGGTTGACGGTCAGCGCGCTGACTTCATCCGTCTGGGCGTGCTGGGCGACTGGTCGCATCCGTACCTGACCATGGACTTCAAAACCGAAGCCAACATCATCCGCGCGCTGGGTAAAATCATCGGTAACGGCCACCTGCACAAAGGCGCTAAGCCGGTGCACTGGTGCGTGGACTGCCGTTCTGCGCTGGCAGAAGCGGAAGTTGAGTATTACGACAAAACCTCTCCATCTATCGACGTGGCGTTCAACGCTGTCGATCAGGATGCGGTGAAGGCTAAATTTGGTGTCTCCTCGGTAAATGGCCCGATCTCTCTGGTGATCTGGACCACCACACCGTGGACCCTGCCAGCGAACCGTGCGATCTCCCTGTCCGGTGAGTTCGAATACGCGCTGGTGCAGATTGACGGTCAGGCGGTTATCCTGGCGAAAGATCTGGTTGAAAGCGTGCTGAAGCGCGCGCATATCAGCGACTACACCGTGCTGGGCACCGTCAAAGGCGACGCGCTGGAGCTGATGCGCTTCAAGCACCCGTTCCTGGACTTCGATGTTCCGGCGATCCTGGGCGACCACGTGACGCTGGAAGCGGGTACCGGTGCGGTGCATACCGCCGGCGGCCACGGTCCTGACGACTATAACATCAGCCTGAAGTACGGTCTGGAAATCGCTAACCCGGTTGGCCCGGACGGATCTTATCTGCCTGGCACCTATCCGGCGCTGGACGGTATCAACGTCTTCAAAGCGAACGACATCATCGTCGACATGCTGCGCGCCAGCGGCGCGCTGCTGCACGTTGAAAAAATGCAGCACAGCTATCCGTGCTGCTGGCGTCATAAAACGCCGATCATCTTCCGTGCGACCCCGCAGTGGTTCGTCAGCATGGATCAGAAAGGCCTGCGCGAGCAGTCTCTGAAAGAGATCAAAGGCGTGCAGTGGATCCCTGACTGGGGCCAGGCGCGTATCGAATCCATGGTGGCTAACCGTCCTGACTGGTGTATCTCACGTCAGCGCACCTGGGGCGTGCCGATGTCTCTGTTCGTGCATAAAGAGACGCAGGAGCTGCACCCGAACACCCTGGAACTGATGGAAGAAGTGGCGAAGCGCGTCGAAGTTGACGGTATTCAGGCGTGGTGGGATCTCGACTCCCGCGACATCCTGGGCGCTGACGCAGACAACTACGAGAAAGTGCCGGATACCCTGGACGTGTGGTTCGACTCCGGGTCTACCCACTCCTCCGTGGTTGACGTGCGTCCGGAATTTGCCGGTCACGCTGCCGATATGTATCTGGAAGGGTCTGACCAACACCGCGGCTGGTTCATGTCATCTCTGATGATCTCCACCGCCATGAAGGGTAAAGCGCCTTACCGTCAGGTACTGACTCACGGCTTCACCGTGGATGGTCAGGGCCGTAAGATGTCCAAATCTATCGGTAACACCGTTTCTCCGCAGGATGTGATGAACAAGCTGGGCGCAGACATTCTGCGTCTGTGGGTGGCATCAACTGACTATACCGGTGAAATGGCCGTTTCTGATGAAATCCTGAAACGTGCCGCCGACAGCTATCGTCGTATCCGTAACACCGCGCGCTTCCTGCTGGCGAACCTGAACGGGTTCGATCCGGCAAAAGACATGGTGAAACCGGAAGAGATGGTGGTGCTGGACCGCTGGGCGGTAGGCTGCGCGAAAGCGGCACAGGAAGATATCCTGAAAGCCTATGAGTCTTACGACTTCCACGAAGTGGTGCAGCGCCTGATGCGCTTCTGCTCCATCGAGATGGGCTCGTTCTACCTCGACATCATCAAAGACCGCCAGTACACCGCGAAGGCGGACAGCGTGGCGCGTCGTAGCTGCCAGACCGCGCTGTTCCACATCGCAGAAGCGCTGGTTCGCTGGATGGCGCCGATCATGTCCTTCACCGCGGACGAAATCTGGGGCTACCTGCCGGGCGATCGTGAGAAGTATGTGTTCACGGGCGAGTGGTACGAAGGTCTGTTCGATCTCTCCAGCACCGAAGCGATGAACGATGCCTTCTGGGACGAGCTGCTGAAAGTGCGTGGCGAAGTGAACAAGGTTATCGAGCAGGCGCGTGCAGACAAGAAAGTCGGCGGCTCTCTGGAAGCGGCAGTTACGCTGTATGCAGAACCGGAGCTGGCGGCGAAGCTGACGGCGCTGGGCGATGAATTACGATTTGTCCTGTTGACCTCCGGTGCGAAAGTTGCGGATTATGCCGATGCTTCTGCTGATGCTCAGCAGAGCGAACTGCTCAAAGGACTGAAAGTCGCGCTGAGCAAAGCCGACGGTGAGAAATGCCCGCGTTGCTGGCATTACACCACCGATGTTGGCCAGGTGGCGGAACACGCAGACATCTGCGGACGCTGTGTAAGCAACGTCGCCGGTGACGGCGAAAAACGTAAGTTTGCCTGATGAGTAAAACTCTCTGTTCAACAGGACTGCGCTGGCTGTGGCTGGTTGTGGTGGTGCTGATTATCGATCTGGGCAGCAAGTTCCTGATCCTCCAGAATTTCGCTCTGGGGGAGACGGTTCCGCTGTTCCCGTCGCTTAACCTGCACTACGCGCGTAACTACGGCGCAGCGTTTAGTTTCCTTGCCGACAGCGGTGGCTGGCAGCGCTGGTTCTTTGCGGGTATCGCTCTCGGTATCTGCGTGATCCTCGCGGTGCTGATGTACCGCTCGAAGGCCACACAAAAGCTGAATAACATCGCCTACGCGCTGATCATTGGCGGCGCGCTGGGCAACCTGTTTGACCGCCTGTGGCACGGCTTTGTGGTCGATATGATCGACTTCTACGTCGGCGACTGGCACTTCGCGACCTTTAACCTCGCTGATAGCGCAATTTGCATCGGTGCGGCGTTAATCGTGCTGGAAGGCTTCTTGCCTAAACCGGCTGCGAAAGAGCAGGCGTAATACACTCGCCCGGTGGTGAAATGCTACCGGGCAAAACAAGCGAGCAATTTGCATGTCTAAATCCGTACAGAGCAACAGCGCGGTTCTCGTTCACTTCACGCTGAAGCTGGATGACGGCTCCACGGCCGAATCCACCCGCAATAACGGCAAACCAGCCCTGTTTCGCCTTGGCGATACCTCCCTGTCTGAAGGTCTTGAGCAGCAGCTTCTCGGTCTGAAAGAGGGTGAGAAAAAGGCTTTTTCGCTGGAGCCGGATGCCGCGTTTGGCGTGCCGAGCCCGGACCTGATCCAGTATTTCTCGCGCCGCGAGTTTATGGACGCGGGTGAACCGGAGATCGGCGCGATTATGCTCTTTACCGCTATGGACGGCAGCGAAATGCCTGGCGTGATCCGCGAAATCAACGGCGACTCTATTACCGTTGACTTCAACCATCCGCTTGCCGGGCGTACCGTTCATTTTGATGTTGAAGTGCTGGAAATCGATCCTGCACTGGAGGCCTGAAATGCAGATCCTGTTGGCTAACCCGCGCGGCTTCTGCGCCGGTGTAGACCGCGCTATCAGCATTGTTGAAAACGCGCTGGAGATTTACGGCGCGCCGATTTATGTGCGTCACGAAGTGGTGCATAACCGCTACGTGGTCGACAGCCTGCGCGAGCGCGGTGCCATCTTTATCGAGCAGATCAGCGAAGTGCCGGACGGCGCAATCCTGATCTTCTCCGCGCACGGGGTATCCCAGGCGGTTCGTAACGAAGCGAAAAGCCGCGATCTGACCGTATTCGATGCCACCTGTCCGCTGGTGACAAAAGTGCATATGGAAGTGGCGCGCGCCAGCCGCCGCGGTGAAGAGTCGATTCTGATTGGCCATGCCGGTCATCCGGAAGTCGAAGGCACCATGGGCCAGTACAGCAACCCGGAAGGGGGGATGTATCTGGTTGAGTCGCCTGAAGATGTCTTTACGCTGAACGTGAAAAATGAAGCCCGTCTGTCGTTTATGACCCAGACGACGCTCTCCGTCGACGATACCTCAGACGTGATTGACGCGCTGCGCCAGCGCTTCCCGAAAATCGTCGGTCCGCGTAAGGATGATATCTGCTACGCGACCACTAACCGTCAGGAAGCGGTGCGCGCACTGGCTGAACAGGCGGATGTGGTGCTGGTGGTCGGCTCCAAAAACTCCTCTAACTCCAACCGCCTGGCCGAACTGGCGCAGCGTATGGGGAAAGCGGCATTCCTGATTGATGATGCTACGGACATTCAGGAAGCGTGGGTGAAAGAGGCGAAATGTGTAGGCGTCACCGCAGGGGCTTCTGCGCCGGATATTCTGGTGCAAAACGTGATTGCGCGTTTACAGGAATTGGGCGGTGGCGAGGCTATTCCGCTGGAAGGGCGTGAAGAGAACATCGTTTTCGAAGTGCCAAAAGAGCTGCGTGTGGACATTCAGCAAATCGACTGAGAAAACGGGGAGCATGGCTCCCCGTTTTACTAATGGGATGCCCCAATTCAGCTTGCGCTCAGTTGCCATTGTCGAGGGTTCGCCTGTCTTCCTCCGTCTGTTTTGGCGTGAGTGGTGGGATAGACTTTTAGCTGCCTGGACGTATATACATGGATCTCAGTTTATTACACCAGACCTGAACGGAGCCGGCATCGAAATAGAACGCGTTCATCTTTCTATCCAGTACCAGTGAAATACAGGGATACAAATCTGGTTTACCTTCGCTTAACAACGTATCAATTTCTCCCTCCGCAAACAGGCTCAAATCAAAAAATCGCAGATACCATTTCTTAAAATTCTCAAAAGAATTCAGCACGATTAGCGTCTGATGACGGGCTCCCAACACAATCAATCTCCACATAAACTATTCTATATATATTATTTGTATATCCTGATGATTGTATTTTGGATATAAATCACACCTGCTTATTAAAAATAAATCAACACGGTTTTAAGTCCATTTTTGTATTGCTTTTTTTTGTACTGATCTCTCTTTATTTGATTGTTTTGATTGGGATTTTTGTGGAGTCCAGTTTGACACTTTTATTTGTTTGTCTTTTTGTGCGTTAAATTCATAATCCTCCGCGCATATAAAATTACTCTCTGGATTTTGCTTCATCTGTTTGATGTCGGACAGGGTTTCTCTGGCTGAAGCAAAGGCTATTGGTCTTTTTATGTTTTTACACTTTTAAAGGAAAAAAAGTTGTTAAATCGCCATCATCCACGGGGTCAAAATGAATCCTAAACTCAGTAAACTGTCTGCGACGGTTTGCCTGTTTTCGCAATTATTCAGCATCGCCTTACCGACCTTCGTGCCGGTTATTGCGCACGCGCAGAATAAGCCGCAAACGCTCGCAGAAATAACCACCACACCTTATATTCTGAAAAAAGGCGAAACGGTCTCTGTTGTTGCCGCGCGTTATTCTCTCAGCGTCGATGCGCTGAAAAAGCTTAACGTCTTCAGAACCTTTAGTAAGCCTTTCGAGAAACTCGGAGAAGGTGATGAAATCGATGTTCCGGTAAATAACACCACTAAAAAAGACACTGCCGGATATACCCCTGAGGGTGCTGACGCCTTCTGGGCAAACCGGGCCTCCTCGCTCGGCAACACACTCTCTTCAGACCATCCTGCCGATCAGGCAGCCTCGATGGTTAAAAGCATGACCACCGGTGCGGCCGTCTCCACCGTTGAGCAGTGGCTCGATCAGTTCGGCACCGCGAAAGCGAAGCTGAACCTGGACGATGATTTCACCCTCGACGGCTCATCGCTCGACGTCCTGCTGCCGCTCTATGATCAGCAGAATAACCTGCTGTTCACGCAGCTTGGTTACCGGAACAAGGATTCCCGTAACACACTCAATGCCGGCCTCGGTTTCCGTACCTTCCACGGCAACTGGATGTACGGTATCAACAGCTTCTATGATGACGACGTGACGGGTAATAACCGTCGCCTGGGCGTGGGTCTGGAAGCCTGGACCGACTACCTGAAACTCGGCGCCAACAGCTACACCGGCCTGACGGACTGGCACCAGTCCCGCGACTTCGCCGATTACGATGAACGCCCGGCTGACGGTTTCGACATCCGCGCCGAAGGCTGGCTGCCGGCTTATCCGCAGCTCGGCGGCAAACTGGTGTACGAGCAGTATCGCGGTGATGAAGTCGCCCTGTTCAGCAAGGACGACCGTTCCAGCGATCCGAAAGCGGTCACCCTGGGCATGAACTATACGCCGGTGCCGCTGGTGACGGTGGGTGTTGACCACCGCCAGGGGCAGAGCGGGCAAAATGACACCCGTCTGAATCTCGAATTTAACTACGAGCTCGGTCTGCCGTGGAACAAGCAGATCGACGATTCGCTGGTGGCCGCCCGCCGCACGCTGGCAGGCAGCCGTCTTGATCTGGTCGATCGTAACAACGATATCGTCCTTGAGTATAAAAAACAGGATCTGATCCACCTGACCCTGCCGGCGCTTCTCGAAGGCAAAGCCAGTGACAAAGGTAACATCAGCGCCACCGTCAAGGCCAAATACGGTGTCGATCATATCGAATGGGACTACAGCGAAATCCTTGCGGCGCAGGGCAGTGCCGTCGCCGTCAACAAGCAGACGCTGGAGATCACCTTCCCGCCGTATCAGACCACCGGCAGCAATGTGTACCACCTCAGCGCGGTGGCCTACGATCCGCATCACAACAAGTCAAACCGTGAAACCATGGAAATCCGCGTCAGCGAGCCGGATGCGACCATCAGTGACGGGGACCTGATTGTCACCGTGGACGGGGCGGCCGCCAACGGCGAGGCCACCGACACGGTGCAGGCGAAAGTCACCGACAGCGCGCACCACGCGGTCGCCGGGGTGAAAGTTGAGTTTACCGCAGACAACGAGACGCGGGTGATGACGGCCTCGGCGGTCACAGACGTAAACGGTCTGGCGACAACCAACCTGACTAACATCCACGCGGGCAAATCAAACGTGACCGCCACGGTGAACGGTTCGGCCCGCAGCGTCCCCGTCAGCTTTGTCGCCGACAGCGGCAGCGCGGTGATTGCCGACGGTAACCTCACCGTTACCCGCGACAACGGTAAAGCGAACAACAGCGACACCAACCACGTTCAGGCGAAAGTCACGGACAAAAACGGCAACACCGTTTCGGGCACCACGGTGAGCTTCTCCAGCACCGTCAGCGGGGCCACCATGGTGACGGCGTCTGCGGTCACGGATGAAAACGGTATCGCAGGCACCGACCTGACCAGCACCATGTCGGGCGTTGTTCCGGTGAAAGCCGCGGTGAACGGTACCGACAAATCGGTCGACACCCACTTCGCCCAGGATGACAGCACCGCCACCATTGGCACCGGTGATTTTGTCCTCACCACGGATAACGCGAAAGCCAACGGCAGCGCCACCAACGCGGTGAAGGCGACCGTGAAAGACGCGAACGGCCTGCCGCTTGCCGGCGTGGTGGTCAGCTTCAGCGCCACTAACGGGGCGAACGTTGCCAGCGCGAAGGCCACTACCGACCAGAGCGGGGTCGCCACCACGACGCTGACCAGCACGAAAGCCGGAATCTCTGCGGTAACCGTCAGCGTCAGCAATGCCACGGGCGGCAGCAGCCAGTCGCTGGACGCGCATTTTGTCGCGGACGACAGCACGGCGACGATTTCTGCCGGTAACCTGACGGTAACCACCGACAACGCGAAAGCGGACGGCAGCGCCACCAACGCGGTGAAAGCGATTGTCACCGATGCGAACGGCAACGTCCTCGCCGGACAAAGCGTGAGCTTCTCTGCCTCCAACAGTGCAACGGTCATCACTGCCTCCGCCACCACGGACGCGGACGGTGTGGCCACCACCACGCTGAACAACAGCAAATCCGGGATCACCAGCGTGACCGCCACGGTCAACGGCAACAGCCAGACGGTCGACACCACCTTCCTGGCCGACAGCAGCACGGCGGGTATCAGTTCCGGTAACCTGACGGTAACCACCGATAACGCGAAAGCGGACGGCGCGGCCACCAACGCGGTGAAAGCGATTGTCACCGACGCGAAAGGCAACCTGGTGAAAGACGCCACGGTAACCTTTACCGCCACTAACGGGGCCTCCATCACCACGGCCTCCGCCACCACGGACGTTAACGGTATCGCCACCACCACGCTGAGCAACACAAAAGCCGGTGTGGCGAAAGTGACGGCCAGCGTCAACGGCAGCAGCCAGACGGTCGACACCACCTTCGTGGCGGACAGCGGCACGGCAACCATCAGCGACGGCAACCTGACGGTGACCACAGATAACGCGAAAGCCAACGGCACGGCCACCAACGCGGTGAAAGCGATTGTCACCGATGTTAACGGCAACCTGGTTTCCGGTGTGGCAGTGACCTTTACCGCCACCAACGGCGCGACGGTGACCACCGCCTCTGCAACCACGGATGCGGACGGTATCGCCACCACTACCCTGACGAACACCAAATCCGGTGTGGCGAAAGTAACCGCCAGCATCAACGGCAACAGCCAGTCCGTGGATACCACCTTTGTAGCCGACAGCAGCACGGCGACCATCAGCGACGGTAACCTGACGGTGACCACCGACAACGCGAAAGCGGACGGCTCGGACACCAACGCGGTGAAAGCGATTGTGACAGACGCCAACGGTAACCTGGTTTCCGGTGTGGCAGTGACCTTTACCGCCACCAACGGGGCGACGGTGACCACCGCTTCCGCGACCACGGATACGGACGGTATCGCCACCACCACGCTGACCAACAGCAAATCCGGTATTGCCAAAGTGACGGCTACCGTCAACGGCAACAGCCAGACGGTGGACACCACCTTTGTGGCCGACAGCAGCACGGCGACCATCAGTTCCGGTAACCTGACGGTGACCACCGACGGCGCGAAAGCGGACGGGGCGGACACCAACGCGGTGAAAGCGATTGTCACTGACGCGAAAGGTAACCTGGTGAAAGACGTGACGGTGACCTTCACGGCCACCAACGGCGCCACGGTGATTACCGCCTCCGCCACCACGGACGTTGACGGTATCGCCACCACCACGCTGAGCAACACCACGGCCGGCACGGCGAAAGTGACCGCTACGGTGAACGGCAACAGCCAGACGGTCGACACCACCTTTGTGGCCGACGGCGGCACGGCAACCATCAACGCCGGTAACCTGACGGTGACCACCGATAACGCGAAAGCCAACGGCAGCGCCACCAATGCGGTGAAAGCGATTGTCACCGACGCGAAAGGCAACAACGTCAAAGACGCGGTAGTGACCTTCACTGCCACCAACGGCGCCACCATCACCACGGAGTCTGCCACCACCGACGCCGACGGTATCGCTACCACCACGCTGAAGAACACCAAAGCCGGTGTCTCTGCGGTAACCGCGAAAGTAAACGGTAACAGCCAGTCTGTGGACACCACCTTTGTGGCGGACAGCAGCACGGCGACCATCAGTTCCGGTAACCTGACGGTCACCACCGATAACGCGAAAGCGGACGGCACGGCCACCGACGCGGTGAAAGCTATCGTGACGGATGCCAACGGCAACCTGGTTTCCGGTGTAGCAGTGACCTTCACCGCCACCAACGGGGCCACCATTACCACCGCCTCTGCCACCACCGATACGGACGGTATTGCCACCACCACGCTGACCAACACCAAATCCGGTGTGGCGAAAGTGACGGCCACCGTCAACGGCAACAGCCAGACCGTGGACACCACCTTTGTGGCCGACAGCAGTACGGCGACGATTTCGTCCGGTAACCTGACGGTGACCACCGACAACGCGAAAGCCAACGGCAGCGCCACCGACGCGGTGAAAGCGATTGTCACCGATGCCAACGGCAACCCGGTGAAAGACATGACGGTGACCTTTACCGCCACCAACGGCTCCACCATTACCACCGCCTCTGCCACCACCGATGCTGATGGTATCGCCACCACCACGCTGACTAATACCAAATCCGGTGTGAGCAAAGTGACGGCCACCGTCAACGGCAACAGCCAGACGGTCGACACCACCTTTGTGGCCGACAGCAGTACGGCAACGCTTGCCGACGGCAGCCTGACGGTGACCACCGACAACGCAAAAGCCAACGGCAGCGCCACCGACGCGGTGAAAGCCATTGTCACTGACGCCAACGGTAACCTGGTGAAAGACGCGACGGTGACCTTTATCGCCACCAACGGCGCCACCATCACCACGGCCTCCGCCACCACGGACGCGAGCGGCGTGGCAACGACGACGCTCACCAACACCAAATCCGGTGTGGCGAAAGTGACGGCCACCGTCAACGGCAACAGCCAGACGGTCGACACCACCTTTGTGGCGGACAGCAGCACGGCGACGATTTCGTCCGGTAACCTGACGGTGACCACCGACAACGCGAAAGCCAACGGCAGCGCCACCGACGCGGTGAAAGCGATTGTCACCGATGCCAACGGCAACCCGGTGAAAGACATGACGGTGACCTTTACCGCCACCAACGGGGCGACCATCGTGACGGAATCGGTCACCACGGATGCTGATGGTATCGCCACCACCACGCTGAATAACACCAAATCCGGTGTGAGCAAAGTGACGGCCACCGTCAACGGCAACAGCCAGACGGTCGACACCACCTTTGTGGCGGACAGCAGTACGGCGACCATCAGCGACGGTAACCTGACGGTGACAACCGATAACGCGAAAGCGAACGGTACAGCCACCGACGCGGTGAAAGCAATTGTGACGGACGCCAACGGTAACCTGGTGAAAGACGCGACGGTGACCTTTACCGCCACCAACGGCGCGACCATCACCACCGCCTCCGCCACCACGGATGCGAACGGTGTGGCAACGACGACGCTGACCAACACCAAAGCCGGTATTGCCAAAGTGACGGCGACGGTGAATGGTAACAGCCTAGTTGTGGACACCACTTTTGTGGCGGACAGCAGTACGGCGACCATTAGCGACGGCAACCTGACGGTGACCACCGACAACGCGGTGGCCAACGACAGCGATACCAACGCGGTGAAAGCGGTTGTCACCGACGCCAACGGTAACAAGCTGAAAGACGCGACGGTGACGTTTACCGCCACCAATAGCGCGAAAATCACCACCGCCTCTGCCACCACGGACGTCGATGGTGTGGTCACTACCACGCTGAAAAATACCAAATCCGGTATTGCCGTCGTGACGGCCACCGTTAACAGCAACAGCAAGTCTGTCGACACCACCTTTGTGGCCGACAGCAGTACGGCGACCATTGCGACGGGTAACCTGACGGTCACCACCGACAACGCGGCTGCGAACGGCACGGCGACGGATGCGGTACAGGCGAAAGTCACCGATGCCAACGGTAACCTTGTGCCGGGTGTGGCGGTTGCGTTCAGCGTCACCACCGGGGCAACGGTCGTGACTGCCTCCGCCATCACCGACGCTTACGGACTGGCGAAAACCAACCTGACCAGCGAGAAGTCCGGTGCCTATACGGTAACGGCCACGTTTGGCGAGGCCAGCCAGACCGCCACGGTCAACTTCAAAGCGGACGCAACGACGGCGGTCACCACGCTGGTAGCCGATGTGACGACGCAGCTCGCTGACGGAGAATCCGTTATCGCGCTGACCGCCACCGTGAAGGACGCGAAGGGTAACCTGGTGCCGAATGAGAACGTGGTGTTTACCACCACCGGTGCGGCGACGTTAGGGGATGCCACCGTAACCAAGACCGTTGCCACCGACGCGAATGGCCAGGTGAAGCTGAACGTGACAAACACAACGGCGGAAATCGTCACCGTTGCGGCGAAATCGTCATCCAACGCCAGTGATACCGGCGGCAGCGTGGAGCTGACCTTTACCGCACCACCGCCAGCACCGATGCCGTCTACCACGAAAATCACGGTTAACGGCGCTGACTTTGCGGTCGACGCCGGCTTCCCGAAATCGGGCTATGACGGCGCTAAGTTCCAGATTGCCCTTAAAGGCGATGCGGCGAGCAACGCCAATTATACCTGGTCGGATAACAGTGACTGGGTCACGGTGGACAGTACCGGTACGGTGACCTTGAGTAGTGAGGGTACTTCGGATGAAGTGACCATTACCGCCACGCCAAAAAGTGGTGGAGTCCCGTTTGACTATAAGTTCCAGTTGATCACCTGGTTTAAAAACCCAAATGTTAAGGTTAAAGCAGTTGATGCACCGGGTGTATGTACTGCTTTAGATGGGGGATATTCTATTGCTGCACCTGAAAAAGTAGGCGACAAGGGTCAAAACATACCTTCCACACGTGTTGCCGGAAGCGATCGCTTGTGGTCTGAGTGGGGGATTAGCAGTACTGATTGGGTGGGGTCTACAGTGCTGTGGACTTCTCAAGTTTCAGGCGACGGTAAGCGCAGTGATTTTAATTTATTAGATCATACGCAGTATGCGTCTCCTGAAGGAGGTGCTTCGACTTATAATGTCGCCTGTGCAAAAGCGTTATAACCCATCATCACTGCATGCAGTCATGATTAATCGTCAAGAGTATTAAAATGTTATCAAATGGGAGCCACCGGCTCCCATTTTTTTATGCCCCTGTCATCCCAGGCAAAATTTTTTCCTTGCCTGTACGGCGTAGATACCCCGTTCAGACTCTCGAGGAAAGCGACGATATCATCAATGTCTTTCTGCCGCCGACGCGGGTGCTCAGAGAATGTTGCGGTTTTTGCCGATCGTCATGTCTTTTACTGATATTTAAGTCGGTTTCACGTTAAATTCTAATTATCGGTGTTTTCAGTTGGCAGTGCTTCTCAAGGCTGGTTAATCTGAAAACGGTTTACATCATTTTAACGTAAGAGAATAACTATGCATGATGCACAGATCCGCGTCGCCATTGCGGGCGCGGGTGGACGTATGGGCCGTCAGCTGATTCAGGCGGCACTTCAGATGGATGGCGTCGCGCTTGGCGCGGCACTGGAGCGAGAAGGTTCGTCGCTTCTGGGGACCGATGCCGGTGAGCTGGCGGGCGCAGGCCACACGGGCGTTACCGTGCAAAGCAGCCTGGAGGCGGTAAAAGAGGACTTCGATGTCTTCATTGATTTTACCCGCCCGGAAGGGACGCTCGCGCATCTGGCGTATTGTCGTCAGCACGGCAAGGGGATGGTGATCGGCACCACCGGTTTTGACGATGCGGGCAAGCAGGCTATCCAGGATGCATCAAAAGAGATTGCGATTGTCTTCGCCGCAAACTTCAGCGTGGGCGTTAACGTCATGCTTAAGCTGCTGGAGAAGGCCGCGAAGGTGATGGGCAACTATACCGATATCGAGATCGTAGAAGCTCACCACCGTTACAAAGTGGATGCGCCATCGGGTACGGCGCTGGCGATGGGCGAAGCGATTGCTCATGCACTCGATAAAGATTTAAAAGACTGCGCGGTCTATGCCCGCGAAGGTTACACCGGCGAACGCGTGCCGGGCACCATTGGCTTTGCAACCGTGCGCGCGGGTGACATCGTCGGCGAACATACGGCGATGTTCGCCGATATTGGCGAACGTGTCGAAATTACGCATAAAGCCTCCAGCCGAATGACGTTCGCCAACGGCGCCGTACGTTCCGCTTTGTGGCTTAAAAAAAAGAAATACGGCCTTTTTGATATGCGAGATGTGCTTGATCTCAACAATTTGTAAGCATTATTACCCATCGTGATGTGGTTATTGCAGTCGTAATTGTTTGATTGCATAGGGCAATATTTTATTGCCCTTTTATTTTATCTGTTTCATGGTGAATTTTACCTTAAAGCCATAAATGTCTATCTATTGTTGCATTTTAACGTTGCAGGAATGTAAATTTTGACCATTTGGTCCACTTTATTCTGCTCCAATGCGTTATTTTTTATTAAACCAGGCGCGCAAGCGTTTTCCACGGTGATTTACCTGATCTTTTTGTCGCTTAAGCCGCATTCCACTCGTCAGGCTTGCAAAAGAATAAGCAAAATATCCGTTTTAAGTTGACTTTTACCCATCAAATCTCCAGAATGCCGCCGTTTGCCAAAAATCCGCTGGCAACACATTTGCATTGATCCATGACATGCTATGAATTAATATGCAAATAAAGTGAGTGAATATTCTCTGGAGGGTGTTTTGATTAAGTCAGCGCTATTGGTTCTGGAAGACGGAACCCAGTTTATCGGTCGGGCCATAGGGGCAACGGGTTCGGCGGTTGGGGAAGTCGTTTTCAATACTTCAATGACCGGTTATCAAGAAATCCTCACTGATCCTTCCTATTCTCGCCAAATCGTTACTCTTACTTATCCTCATATCGGCAATGTCGGCACCAATGCGGCTGACGAAGAATCCTCTCAGGTACATGCGCAAGGCCTGGTCATCCGCGACCTGCCGCTGATTGCCAGCAACTTCCGCAATACCGAAGACCTCTCTTCTTACCTGAAGCGCCATAACATTGTGGCGATTGCCGATATCGATACCCGTAAGTTAACGCGTCTGCTGCGCGAGAAGGGTGCACAAAACGGCTGCATCATCGCGGGGGATAACCTCGATGCGACGCTAGCGCTGGAAAAAGCGAAAGCCTTCCCGGGCCTGAACGGCATGGACCTGGCGAAAGAAGTGACGACCGCTGAAGCCTACAGCTGGACTCAGGGTAGCTGGACGCTGGAAGGCGACCTGCCGGAAGCGAAAAAAGAGAGCGAGCTGCCGTTCCACGTGGTGGCCTACGATTTCGGTGCCAAGCGCAACATCCTGCGCATGCTGGTTGACCGCGGCTGCCGCCTGACGGTGGTTCCGGCACAAACGTCTGCCGAAGACGTGCTGAAGATGAATCCGGACGGTATTTTCCTGTCCAACGGCCCTGGCGACCCGGCGCCGTGCGATTACGCCATCGCCGCCATCAAGTCCTTCCTGGAAACCGACATCCCGGTATTCGGCATCTGCCTCGGCCATCAGCTGCTGGCGCTGGCGAGCGGTGCGAACACCGTTAAGATGAAGTTCGGCCACCACGGTGGTAACCACCCGGTGAAAGACATCGACAACAACACGGTGATGATCACCGCGCAGAACCACGGCTTTGCCGTCGATGAAGCCTCGATGCCGGCTAACCTGCGCGTGACCCATAAGTCGCTGTTCGATGGCACCCTGCAGGGGATTCATCGCACCGATAAGCCAGCATTCAGCTTCCAGGGCCACCCGGAAGCCAGCCCGGGCCCACACGACGCTGCGCCGCTGTTCGATCACTTCATCGAACTTATCGAGCAATACCGTAAGACCGCTAAATAATCAGGAGCCGAGAAGACAATGCCAAAACGTACAGACATAAAAAGCATCCTGATCCTTGGCGCTGGCCCGATCGTCATCGGCCAGGCCTGCGAATTCGACTACTCCGGCGCGCAGGCGTGTAAAGCCCTGCGCGAAGAGGGTTACCGCGTTATCCTGGTGAACTCCAACCCGGCGACCATCATGACCGACCCGGAAATGGCTGATGCGACCTACATCGAGCCTATTCACTGGGAAGTGGTGCGTAAAATCATCGAGAAAGAGCGTCCGGACGCGGTGCTGCCAACCATGGGCGGCCAGACGGCGCTGAACTGCGCGCTGGAGCTGGAGCGTCAGGGCGTGCTGGAAGAGTTCGGCGTGACCATGATCGGTGCGACCGCCGACGCGATTGATAAAGCAGAAGACCGTCGCCGCTTCGACGTGGCGATGAAGAAAATCGGCCTCGACACTGCGCGTTCCGGTATCGCACACAACATGGAAGAAGCGCTGGCCGTCGCGGCTGACGTGGGCTATCCGTGCATCATCCGTCCATCGTTCACCATGGGCGGCACCGGCGGCGGTATCGCCTATAACCGCGAAGAGTTCGAAGAGATTTGCGAACGCGGTCTGGATCTCTCTCCAACCAAAGAGCTGCTGATTGATGAATCGCTGATTGGCTGGAAAGAGTACGAGATGGAAGTGGTGCGTGATAAAAACGACAACTGCATCATCGTCTGCTCCATCGAAAACTTCGATGCGATGGGTATCCACACCGGTGACTCCATCACCGTTGCGCCAGCCCAGACCCTGACCGACAAAGAGTATCAAATCATGCGTAACGCCTCGATGGCGGTACTGCGTGAAATCGGCGTGGAAACAGGTGGTTCTAACGTGCAGTTCTCCGTTAACCCGAAAACAGGCCGTCTGATTGTTATCGAAATGAACCCGCGCGTATCCCGTTCCTCCGCGCTGGCTTCTAAGGCGACCGGCTTCCCGATTGCGAAAGTGGCGGCGAAGCTGGCGGTGGGTTACACCCTCGACGAGCTGATGAACGACATCACCGGTGGCCGCACCCCAGCGTCCTTCGAGCCGTCAATCGACTACGTTGTGACCAAAATTCCACGCTTCAACTTCGAGAAATTCGCGGGCGCGAACGACCGTCTGACCACCCAGATGAAATCTGTCGGTGAAGTGATGGCGATTGGCCGCACGCAGCAGGAATCCCTGCAGAAAGCGCTGCGCGGTCTGGAAGTGGGCGCGACCGGCTTTGACCCGAAAGTGAGCCTGGACGACCCGGAAGCGCTGACCAAAATCCGCCGCGAGCTGAAAGACGCGGGCGCAGAGCGTATCTGGTATATCGCCGATGCCTTCCGTGCGGGCCTGTCCGTCGACGGCGTGTTCAACCTGACCAACATCGACCGCTGGTTCCTGGTGCAGATTGAAGAGCTGGTGCGTCTGGAAGAGCAGGTTGCTGAACTGGGCATCAACGGCCTGGACGCTGACTTCCTGCGCGTGCTGAAGCGTAAAGGCTTCGCCGATGCGCGTCTGGCTAAGCTGGCGGGCGTGCGCGAAGCGGAAATCCGCAAGCTGCGCGACCAGTATGACCTGCACCCGGTCTACAAGCGCGTGGACACCTGTGCGGCGGAATTCTCGACCGACACCGCCTACATGTACTCCACCTATGAAGACGAGTGCGAAGCGAACCCGTCCGTCGACCGCGACAAGATTATGGTGCTGGGCGGCGGTCCAAACCGTATCGGCCAGGGCATCGAGTTCGACTACTGCTGCGTACACGCCTCGCTGGCGCTGCGCGAAGACGGTTACGAGACCATCATGGTCAACTGTAACCCGGAAACGGTTTCTACCGACTACGACACCTCTGACCGCCTCTACTTCGAGCCGGTTACCCTGGAAGACGTGCTGGAAATCGTGCGCATCGAGAAGCCAAAAGGCGTTATCGTGCAGTACGGCGGCCAGACCCCGCTGAAGCTGGCCCGCGCGCTGGAAGCAGCAGGCGTGCCGGTTATCGGCACCAGCCCGGATGCGATTGACCGTGCGGAAGACCGCGAGCGTTTCCAGCAGGCGGTTGACCGTCTGAAGCTGAAACAGCCGGCGAACGCCACCGTCACCGCCATTGAAATGGCCGTTGAGAAGGCGAAAGAAATTGGCTACCCGCTGGTGGTGCGTCCTTCCTACGTGCTGGGCGGCCGCGCGATGGAAATCGTGTATGACGAAGCCGACCTGCGTCGCTACTTCCAGACCGCGGTGAGCGTCTCCAACGATGCGCCAGTGCTGCTCGACCGCTTCCTCGACGACGCGGTGGAAGTGGACGTTGACGCTATCTGCGACGGCGAAATGGTGCTGATTGGCGGCATCATGGAGCATATCGAGCAGGCGGGCGTGCACTCCGGCGACTCCGCCTGTTCTCTGCCAGCGTACACGCTGAGCCAGGAGATTCAGGACGTGATGCGCCAGCAGGTGCAGAAGCTGGCCTTCGAGCTGCAGGTTCGCGGTCTGATGAACGTCCAGTTCGCGGTGAAAGACAACGAAGTCTACCTGATTGAAGTCAACCCGCGCGCGGCACGTACCGTACCGTTCGTCTCCAAAGCCACCGGCGTACCGCTGGCGAAAGTAGCGGCGCGCGTGATGGCGGGCCAGACGCTGGCGCAGCAGGGCGTGACCAAAGAGATCATTCCACCGTACTACTCGGTGAAAGAAGTGGTGCTGCCGTTCAACAAATTCCCGGGCGTGGACCCGCTGTTAGGGCCAGAAATGCGCTCTACCGGGGAAGTGATGGGCGTGGGCCGCACTTTCGCAGAAGCGTTCGCGAAGGCGCAGCTGGGCAGTAGCTCCACTATGAGAAAATCAGGCCGTGCGCTGCTCTCCGTTCGTGAAGGCGACAAAGAGCGCGTGGTTGACCTGGCCGCCAAGCTGCTGAAACAGGGCTTCGAGCTGGACGCGACCCACGGTACCGCGATTGTGCTGGGCGAAGCCGGCATCAACCCGCGTCTGGTGAACAAGGTGCATGAAGGTCGTCCGCACATTCAGGACCGTATCAAGAATGGCGAATACACCTACATCATCAACACCACCGCAGGCCGCCAGGCGATTGAAGACTCCAAGCTGATTCGCCGCAGCGCGCTGCAGTACAAAGTGCACTACGACACCACCCTGAACGGCGGTTTCGCAACGGCCATGGCGCTGAATGCGGATGCCACCGAGAAGGTGATTTCGGTTCAGGAAATGCACGCGCAGATTAGCAAGTAAGTAAAAATGCCCGGTGCCGTTCGGTTGCTGGGCATTCTCCCATCTTCAGAACCTTCTGGTTTTTCATCCGCATTCAGTCAGTTAGCCTAAAATGGTTAGGTCGATAACGAAATTCAACTGAGAGCAGGGGAAAACACCATGCAAAATAAATTACTGATCGCTTCCGTTCTGGCTGCCACGACAATGTTTACCGTTGCGGGCTGTTCGTCTAATCAGGCCGTAAAAACCACCGATGGCAAAACCATTGTCACCGACGGCAAACCGCAGGTGGATGACGATACCGGTCTGGTGTCGTATAAAAACGCCGAAACCGGTCAAACCGAGCAGATTAACCGTGACCAGGTGAAATCTATGGGCGAGCTGGATAACTAATTCAGAATTCTGACGTAAGCCCGTCAATAATATTCACTATTAGCCTGTTGAATTACTGACTACACTCTTTTGTTAAAAGAAAGCAGTAACAACAGGCTAATCAATGATTCTGATAATTTATGCCCATCCTTATCCGCAGCATTCGCATGCGAATAAGCGGATGCTTGAGCAGGTAAGGACGCTTGATAACGTAGAGATACGTTCCCTCTATCAACTCTATCCCGATTTTAATATCGATATCGCCGCCGAACAGGAGGCGCTCTCCCGTGCCGATCTGATTATCTGGCAGCATCCGATGCAGTGGTACAGCACGCCCCCGCTACTGAAGCTGTGGATTGATAAAGTCTTCTCCCACGGCTGGGCGTATGGCCACAACGGCAATGCGCTAAAAGGAAAAAGCCTGTTGTGGGCGGTCACCACCGGCGGTGGAGAAAGCCATTTTGATATCGGTTCCTTCCCGGGTTTTGACGTCCTGGCGCAGCCGCTGCAGGCGACTGCGCTCTATTGCGGTCTGAACTGGCTCCCGCCGTTTGCGATGCACTGCACGTTTGTTTGCGATGATGAAACGCTGCAGGCGCAGGCTCGCCATTATAAACAACGCTTACTTGAGTGGCAGGAGGCGCACCATGGATAGCCATACGCTGATACAGGCGCTGATTTACCTCGGCGCGGCGGCGCTGATTGTGCCCGTGGCGGTACGCCTGGGTCTGGGCTCGGTGCTCGGCTACCTGATTGCGGGCTGCGTCATTGGGCCGTGGGGCTTTCGACTGGTCACGGATGCCGAGGCGATTCTCCATTTCGCTGAAATCGGCGTGGTGCTGATGCTGTTTGTGATTGGCCTGGAGCTCGACCCGCAGCGGCTGTGGAAGCTTCGCGCCTCGGTATTTGGCGGCGGGGCGCTGCAGATGGTGGCCTGCGGCCTGCTGCTGGGCGGGTTCTGCATCCTGTTGGGCATGGACTGGAAAGTGGCAGAGCTCATCGGCATGACGCTGGCGCTCTCCTCGACGGCGATTGCCATGCAGGCGATGAACGAGCGAAATCTGACGGTTTCACAGATGGGACGCAGCGCGTTCTCGGTGCTGCTGTTCCAGGACATTGCCGCTATCCCGCTGGTGGCGATGATCCCGCTGCTGGCGGCCAGCGGTTCCTCTACCACGCTGGGCGCTTTTGCGCTGTCGGCGCTGAAGGTGGCGGGCGCGCT
Source organism: Enterobacter sp. UCD-UG_FMILLET (assembly GCF_000762975.1). Taxonomy (NCBI): domain Bacteria; kingdom Pseudomonadati; phylum Pseudomonadota; class Gammaproteobacteria; order Enterobacterales; family Enterobacteriaceae; genus Enterobacter; species Enterobacter sp. UCD-UG_FMILLET. The sequence continues at coordinate 166,568 of NZ_JRJC01000023.1, read as the reverse complement.
GGCGCTGGTGGTGCTGCTTGGCCGCTACGTGACCCGCCCGCTGCTGCGGTTTGTTGCCCGCTCTGGCCTGCGCGAAGTGTTCAGCGCCGTGGCGCTGTTCCTGGTATTTGGCTTCGGTCTGCTGCTGGAGGAGGCCGGGCTGTCGATGGCGATGGGGGCGTTCCTCGCAGGCGTTCTGCTGGCGAGCTCTGAGTACCGTCACGCGCTGGAAAGCGATATCGAGCCGTTCAAAGGATTGCTGCTGGGACTGTTTTTCATCGGCGTCGGGATGTCCGTCGATTTCGGCACGCTGGTGACGCATCCGCTGCGGATCGTCATCCTGCTCGTCGGCTTCCTGGTCATTAAAATGGTGACGCTGTGGCTGATTGCTCGCCCGTTGAACGTGCCGGGCAGGCAGCGCCGCTGGTTCGCCGTGCTGCTGGGGCAGGGGAGTGAATTTGCGTTCGTGGTCTTTGGCGCCGCGCAGATGGCAAACGTGCTCGATCCCGAGTGGGCGAAGGCGCTGACGCTGGCGGTGGCACTGTCGATGGCGGCGACGCCCGTGCTGCTGGTGGTGCTGACGCGCCTGGAAAAAGCGGGCAGCGAGCAGGAGCGCGAGGCCGACGAGATCGACGAGGAGCAGCCGCGCGTCATCATCGCCGGATTTGGCCGCTACGGGCAGATCGTGGGGCGTTTACTGCTGTCGAGCGGGGTGAAAATGGTCATCCTCGATCACGACCCCGATCATGTCGATACCCTGCGTAAATTTGATATGAAGGTGTTCTACGGGGATGCGACCCGCGTCGATCTGCTGGAATCCGCCGGGGCGGCAAAAGCCGAGGTGTTGATTAACGCCATTGACGATCCGGAAACCAGCATGCAGATGGTGGAGCTGGTAAAAGAACATTTCCCGGCGCTGACCATTATCTCCCGCGCGCGCGATGTGGATCACTACATCCGGCTGCGGCAGGCGGGCGTAGAGGCGCCAGAGCGTGAAACCTTCGAAGGCGCGCTGAAGTCTGGCCGCGTGGCGCTGGAAAACCTGGGGCTCGGCGCGTATGAGGCACGCGAACGGGCAGACCTGTTCCGCCGCTTTAATACCGAGATGGTTGAAGAGATGGCGGCGATGGCCGGCAGTACGGCCACCGAGCGTGCGGCGGTGTTCAAACGCACCAGCGCGATGCTGACGGAAATCATTAACGAGGACCGTAACCACCTGTCGCTGATCCAGCGTCACGGCTGGCAGGGCACGGAAGAGGGCAAGCATACCGGCGATCCGGCTGACGAGCCCGAGAGTAAACCTTCCGCGTGAAGTGGAGTTGCCAGCAATATTAAAAAATTTCTTTATCTTTACCCTGCCGCCAGTCGACGAAAGATTAAGCTTTCCGTATAGTGGCGGCAATTTTTTGCATCCGGGAAATTTTCAATGATCAGTCTGATTGCAGCGCTGGCGGTGGACCGCGTTATCGGTATGGAAAATGCCATGCCGTGGAACCTGCCTGCCGATCTCGCATGGTTTAAACGTACTACGTTAAACAAGCCGGTAGTGATGGGCCGCCTGACCTGGGAGTCGATTGGTCGTCCATTGCCGGGTCGAAAGAATATCGTTATCAGCAGCCAGCCGGGCACTGACGATCGCGTCGAATGGGTAAATTCAGTAGACGAGGCGATTGCTGCATGCGGCAATGCCGAAGAGATCATGGTTATTGGCGGTGGGCGCGTGTACGAGCAGTTCCTGCCAAAAGCGCAGAAGCTGTATCTGACCCACATTGATGCAGAAGTGGAAGGGGATACCCATTTCCCGGACTACGATCCGGACGAGTGGGAATCGGTATTCAGCGAATTCCACGACGCGGATGCACAGAACTCCCACAGCTACTGCTTCGAGATTCTGGAACGTCGTTAAGTGATTTTCCCTCTCCCGGCCGGGAGAGGGAATAGCGTATCAGGAGGCAACGGCCTCACTTTCTCCTAAGTCCAGCTGTCGGTTGGACGGCTGCACAAAGTAAGCTTTATCTTCCCAGCGTAAGCAGGTTAACTCTCCGCCCCAGCAGCATCCGGTATCCAGACCGTAAATCCCTTCCGGTGTGCCTTTTCCTTCCAGCGCAGCCCAGTGACCAAATACCACGCTGTACTCGCTGGTCACCGGTCCCGGAATGGCAAACCATGGTTTCAGCGGAGCGGGCGCGCTTTCCGGCGTCTCTTTGGAATACATGTCCAGCTGTCCGTTCGGGAAGCAGAAGCGCATGCGGGTGAACGCGTTGGTGATAAAGCGCAGACGGGCCAGACCGCTGAGATCCTCGCTCCAGTGGTTCGGCATATCGCCGTACATGGCATCAAGGAAGAAAGGATATGAGTCGCTCGCCAGCACCGCCTCGACGTCACGCGCGCAGGTTTTCGCCGTCTCAAGATCCCATTGCGGGGTGATCCCGGCATGCGCCATGACCAGCTTTTTCTCTTCGTCGATCTGCAGCAGGGGCTGACGGCGCAGCCAGTTAATCAGTTCGTCCGCGTCCGGCGCATCCAGCAGTGGGGTGAGGCGATCTTTAGGTTTGTTGCGGCTGATCCCGGCGAAAACCGCCAGCAGATGCAGATCGTGATTGCCCAGCACCATGCGCACGCTATCGCCGAGTGATTTAACGAAGCGCAGAACCTCAAGGGAGCCGGGGCCACGCGCGACTAAATCGCCCGTCAGCCAGAGCGTGTCCTGTCCTGGCGTAAAGTCGACCTGTTTTAATAATGCGATCAGTTCATCGTAGCAACCGTGAACGTCGCCAATCAGATATGTAGACATTAGATTAATGAATGAGTGTGGTTACGGCGAGACGGAACACAGGAATGGCAACGCGGAAATCATTGCCATCGACGTCGACCATTTCATAATGGCCTTGCATGGTACCCATCGGCGTTTCAATCACCGCGCCGCTGGTGTACTGGTACTCTTCGCCAGGGGCGATGTGGGGCTGTTCACCAACCACACCTTCACCCTGAACTTCGATTTCGCGGCCATTGCCGTTAGTGATAAGCCAGTAGCGCCCGCGCAGCTGCACGGGCATCCGCCCCAGATTGCGAATGGTCACGGTGTAAGCGAAAACAAAACGTTCTTCGTCGGGTGAGGACTGTGATTCAACATAGACGCTTTGTACATGGACACATACGCGGGGCGAATCAATCATGGTTTAATTCTCCTTCGGAGGCGCATTATCGCTGATGTAATTAGCCAGCTTGCAGTACTGCTCTACGGAAATGTTCTCCGCACGCATTGCCGGGTCGATCCCCAGCTCGGCTAACACCTCAACGGTAAACGAATTGCTCAGACTGTTACGGATCGTTTTACGGCGCTGGTTAAAGGCTTCAGTGGTAATGCGGCTCAGTACGCGCAGATCTTTAACCGGATAAGGTTTCGTCTTGTGCGGCACAAGGCGCACAACCGCTGAATCCACTTTCGGTGGTGGTGTGAACGCTGACGGCGGTACTTCGAGTACCGGGATCACGTTGCAGTAATACTGTGCCATCACGCTTAAACGACCATACGCTTTACTGTTCGGGCCTGCAACCAGACGGTTAACAACCTCTTTTTGCAACATGAAGTGCATGTCGGCAATGGCATCAGTATAGCTAAAGAGGTGGAACATGAGCGGCGTGGAGATGTTGTACGGCAGGTTGCCGAAGACGCGCAGCGGCTGGCCCATTTTTTCCGACAGCTCGCCAAAGTTCATGGTCATGGCGTCCTGCTGATAGATGGTCAGCTTCGGCCCGAGGAACGGGTGCGTTTGCAGGCGTGCGGCCAGATCGCGGTCCAGTTCGATGACGGTCAGCTCGTCGAGGCGTTCGCCTACCGGCTCGGTCAGCGCGGCAAGGCCCGGGCCGATTTCGACCATCGCCTGACCTTTTTGCGGATTAATAGCCGAGACAATGCTTTCGATCACGAACTGATCGTTAAGGAAGTTTTGCCCGAAACGTTTACGGGCTAAGTGGCCCTGATGGACTCGATTAGTCATTGAGTATTAACAATCATTTTGATGGCGAGATTAAGCGCCGTAATAAAACTGCCGACATCCGCTTTCCCCTGGCCTGCCAGATCCAGCGCAGTACCGTGGTCAACGGACGTTCGAATAAAGGGTAAACCGAGGGTGATATTCACCCCGCGGCCAAAGCCCTGGTATTTTAGCACGGGCAGGCCCTGATCGTGGTACATCGCGAGCACGGCGTCGGCATTATCCAGGTATTTCGGCTGGAAAAGGGTATCTGCAGGCAGCGGCCCGCTGAGGTTCATCCCCTTCGCCCGCATTTCGTTGAGTACCGGAATGATGGTGTCGATCTCTTCGGTGCCCATGTGCCCGCCTTCACCGGCGTGCGGATTCAGGCCACAAACCAGCACGTGCGGCTGCGGGATCCCAAACTTTGTCTGCAGATCGTGGTGCAAAATCCCGATGATCTCGCGCAGGAGTTCAGGGGTGATCGCATCAGGGATGGCTTTGATCGGCAGATGGGTAGTCACCAGCGCAACGCGCATCTCCTCCGTCGCCAGCATCATCACCACTTTCGGGCTGTGCGAGCGCTCTTCGAAGAACTCCGTATGCCCGGTAAAGGGTATACCCGCTTCGTTGATGACGCCTTTGTGGACGGGGCCGGTGATAAGGGCGGCAAATTCGCCCTTCAGGCAACCGTCGCAGGCGCGCGCCAGGGTTTCAACGACATAGTGACCGTTTTCCGTGCTGAGCTGGCCCGGGATGACCAGCGTACGAAGGGGAACAGAAAGAAGGGTGAGCGTACCGGCTTGCTGCGGTGCAGGCTGTTGGCCTTCAACGTAAGGGATGAGCGTTAAAGGCAGACCGAGCAGCATTGCCCGGTCTTGTAACAGTGTTGCATCGGCGCAGACAACCAGTTCTACCGGCCAGCTGCGCTGGGCGAGCTGGACAACGAGGTCAGGCCCAATCCCGGCGGGTTCGCCGGGCGTGATAACAACACGATGCTGTTTCATTAGTTGCTCAGAACTTTCACGTAAGCGCTGGCGCGTTGTTCCTGCATCCAGGTTGCTGCTTCTTCAGAGAACTTACGGTTAAACAGCATACGGTAGGCTCTGTCTTTCTGTGCCGCATCCGTTTTATCAACGTTACGGGTGTCCATCAGCTCGATCAGATGCCAGCCAAACGAAGAGTGGACCGGCGCGCTGATCTGGCCTTTGTTCAGCTTCATCAACGCGTCACGGAAGGCAGGATCGTAGATATCCGCAGCCGCCCAGCCCAGATCGCCGCCCTGGTTAGCAGAGCCTGGATCCTGAGAGAACTCTTTTGCTGCCTTCGCAAATGTGGTTTTGCCGCTCTTAATGTCTGCTGCGATCTGTTCCAGCTTCGCCCGCGCCTGATCGTCAGTCATGATCGGTGACGGTTTCAGAAGAATGTGGCGAGCGTGAACTTCGGTGACGGAGATATTTTGGCTCTGGCCGCGCAGATCGTTCACCTTCAGAATGTGGAAGCCCACGCCTGAACGGATAGGACCGACGATATCCCCTTTCTTCGCCGTGCTCAGCGCCTGGGCAAAGATAGATGGCAGCTCCTGAATGCGTCCCCAGCCCATCTGGCCGCCTTTCAGCGCCTGTTGGTCAGCGGAGTAGGTGATTGCCAGCTTGCCAAAGTCGCCGCCGTTACGCGCCTGTTCAACAATCGAACGCGCCTGGCTTTCGGCTTCCGCAGCCTGATCGGACGTTGGGTTCTCTGGCAGTGGGATCAGAATGTGGCTCAGGTTCAGCTCTGTGCTCGCATCGTTCTGGTTACCCACCTGTTTTGCCAGCGCGTCCACTTCCTGAGGCAGGATCGTGACGCGGCGACGCACTTCGTTGTTACGCACTTCCGAAATCAGCATCTCTTTACGGATCTGGTTACGGTAGGTGGCGTAGCTGATGCCGTCATAGGCCAGGCGGCTGCGCATCTGGTCTAAAGACATATTGTTCTGCTTCGCAATGTTAGCGATCGCCTGATCGAGCTGCTCGTCAGTGATCTTCACACCCATTTTCTGCCCCATCTGCAGAACGATCTGATCTATGATCAGACGCTCCAGGATCTGGTGGCGCAGCGTGGCGTCATCCGGAAGCTGTTGACCGGCTTCACCCGAATTGAGCTTCACCGATTTCATCAGACCGTCAACGTCACTTTCAAGCACGACGCCGTTGTTAACCACAGCAGCGACTTTATCAACAACCTGGGGGGCGGCGAAGCTGGTATTCGCAACCATAGCGACACCGAGCAGCAGCGTTTTCCAGTTCTTCATACTTTTTCCATTTCAATTAACCGCAAAGCGGATTACGTTGCAAATCAAGCACATTACAAGGCGCTACTGTACGGCAGAATATTCGAGCGCAGCATTTTCTGCGTACCCAGACCGTAGTTGGAACTCAGGCCGCGTAACTCGAAGTTAAAGCCAATCACGTTATCGTATTTGCTCTGATTGTTTTCACTGTTCCAGCCGTTAAGCTTGCGTTCGTAGCCGACACGCAGCGCGTAACAGCAGGAGTTATATTGCAGACCCACCATCTGGTCAGCAGGTTTATTGGCGTTAGTGTCAAAGTAGTAAGCGCCTACGATTGACCAGCGGTCGGCGATTGGCCAGCTCGCTGCGCCGCCCACCTGCGAAATACCGTCTTTATAGGGTTCTGAGCCAGCATAAGATGGCAATGTTGCCTGAATATATTCCGGGCTGGCGTAACGATACGTCAACTGGACCATACGGTCTTCATCGCGACGGTACTCAATAGCAGCACTGCTCGTGGCAATATTATCGAGGCGAGTGTCATATTGCACACCACCGCGCAGACCCCAACGATCGGTCATGCGCCAGTAAGTATCTCCCGCCCAGACCAGCGATCCCGTTTTGTTATCTTTCTCCCAGTTAATGTTGTCATCACCGGTGCGAGACTCGGTGAAATAGTAGATTTGACCAACAGAAACGTTAAAACGTTCAACGGCAGCATCATCATAAACACGTGTTGTGACGCCGGTCGTTAACTGGTTCGCTGACGCGATGCGGTCAAGACCGCCGTAAGTACGGTCACGGAACAGGCCGCTGTAGTCAGACTGCAGTAAAGAGGAGTCGTAGTTCTGGATTTTGCTCTGGTCGCGGTATGGCACGTATAAATACTGCATACGCGGTTCAAGCGTCTGGGTATAACCATCCGCCAGCATAGCCATATCACGCTCGAAGATCAGCTTGCCGTCCATTTTGAACTGCGGGAGCGTTCGGTTAACCGACTCTTCAAGGTCGGCATTTCTACTGGCATTGTAATTGTCGATATTTTTTTGCTGATAGTGAGTCGCCATCAGCTTGGCTTCGGTATTCAGGCTCGCCCAGTCGTTAGACCACGGCAGATTGATCGTCGGCTCAAGGTGAACACGCGTGGCTTCAGGCATGTCCGAATCCGTGTTAACGAAATGTACCGCCTGAGCGTAAACTCGGGTGTCGAATGGACCCACGTCATTCTGATACCAGTTAACGTCCAGCTGTGGCTCTGCCCCATATGTAGACGTGGACTGGTCAGAAAATACCTGGAATTGCTTGGTCGAGACGGTTGCGTCAAAGTTCTGTACCGCATAGCCTACGCTGAATTTCTGCGTGGCATAGCCATCGGTACTTGAGCCGTATTTGGACGAGAAGTCATTAAAATAAGACGAATCGCTAACTTTGGTGTAGTCAACATTAAAGCGCCAGACCTGATCCATCACACCGGCATGCTGCCAGTAGAATAACCAGCGGTGTTTATCGCCTTCGGTTGGATGCTCGTCCTGGAAGACTTTATCCGACGGCAGATAATCCAGCTCCATCAGACCCGCACCGGCGTGGGTCAGATAGCGGAACTCGTTCTCCCACATGATGTTGCCGCGCTTGTGGATATAGTGCGGCGTGATCGTCGCATCCATATTTGGCGCGATGTTCCAGTAATACGGCAGATAGAACTCAAAGTAGTTCGACGTGCTGTATTTGGCATTCGGGATCAGGAAACCGGAGCGACGTTTGTCACCGACGGGAAGCTGCAGATAAGGGCTGTAGAATATGGGAACAGGGCCCAGCTTAAAGCGGGCGTTCCAGATCTCTGCGACCTGTTCTTCGCGGTCATGGATAACCTCGCTCCCGACCACGCTCCAGGTATTGGAACCCGGCAGACATGACGTGAACGTACCGTTTTCCAGGATCGTATAGCGGTTTTCACCGCGCTGTTTCATCAGGTCTGCGTCACCGCGCCCCTGGCGACCCACCATCTGGTAATCACCTTTCCAGACGTTAGTATCTTTAGTATTCAGGTTTGACCAGGCTTTCGGACCTTTCAGGATGATCTGATTGTCGTCATAGTGCACATTACCCAGCGCATCCACCGTTCGTACCGGCTCGGCCGCACCTTCCGGCTGCTTCTGGTGCAGCTGCACTTCGTCTGCCTGCAGGCGGCTATTGCCCTGGTTAATATCGACATTGCCCGTAAACGTGGCATTGTCAGGGTAAGTCCCTTTCGAACTGTCGGCAGTAATGGTTACCGGCAAGCTATTTGTATCGCCACTCACCAGTGGGCGATTATAACTTGGAACGCCAAGCATACACTGCGAGGCGAGATCGGCTGCCAGCCCCTGTTGACTGTACAGGGCGGAGCCAATCATTGTGGCCAGGAGGGTGGGGATACGTTTTTTCATACGTTGTATTTTATTGTTCCGTCATCAGTGGCTACGGCTTACAAACGCTCAGAGACTATCTTACTCATCTGCGCAGTACCAGCGTTAATCCTGCCCGTTTGCGTGCCAGAGTGTTAGGCTCGCTATCGAATGACGAGTATGATAAAGCAAATTATAGGCGATGTCCTTCAATTGACCGTGACTTGAACACAGTGATGATGACGTTGCGTCGGCCAGGAATATGACTATCCGGGGAGTATATGCAGTATTGGGGTAAAATAATCGGCGTTGCGTTCGCCATCATCATGGGTGCTGGGTTCTGGGGGATTGTGCTTGGGCTTATTATCGGCCATATGTTTGATAAGGCGCGCAGCCGCAAAATGGCCTGGTTTGCCAACCAGCGCGAGCGTCAGTCACTCTTTTTCTCCACCACCTTTGAGGTCATGGGGCACTTAACCAAATCCAAAGGGCGTGTCACAGAAGCCGATATTCAGATTGCCAGCGTTTTTATGGATCGCATGAACCTGCACGGCGACTCCCGTCTGGCAGCGCAAAATGCGTTTCGCATCGGTAAGTCGGATAATTATCCGCTTCGCGAAAAAATGCGTCAGTTCCGCAGCATCTGCTTTGGACGTTTTGATTTAATTCGGATGTTTCTGGAAATTCAAATCCAGGCGGCCTTCGCCGACGGCTCGCTTCACCCTAATGAACGTGACGTGCTGTACGTCATTGCGGAAGAACTGGGCATCTCCCGCATGCAGTTCGACCAGTTCCTGCGCATGATGCAGGGCGGGGCGCAGTTTGGCGGCGGCTATCACCAGCAGTCATCTGGCGGTGCCTGGCAGCAGGCGCAGCGTGGTCCGACGCTGGAAGATGCCTGTAACGTGCTTGGCGTTAAGCCCTCTGACGATCAGACCACGATTAAACGTGCCTATCGTAAGCTCATGAGCGAACACCATCCGGACAAACTGGTTGCGAAAGGCTTACCGCCAGAAATGATGGAGATGGCGAAGCAAAAAGCGCAGGAAATCCAGAAGGCGTACGAGCTCATTAAAGAGAAGAAAGGTTTCAAATAAAAAAAAGCCCGACGATGTCGGGCTTTTTTTTAGAAGTCCACCGGGGCTTTAAACGTCATCGCGTTACCGAAGGCCGGATGGGTGATGGTGAGCGTCTGCGCGTGCAGCTGCAGACGTGGCGCTAAGGCCAGCGCTTCAGGCGGCGCGTAAAAGCGGTCGCCCAGAATGGGATGACCCAGGGCAAGCATATGCACGCGCAGCTGGTGTGAACGTCCGGTAATCGGCTTAAGCAGGACGCGTGCGGTATTATCCGGCGCGTACTCCAGCACTTCGTACTCGGTCTGCGCGGCCTTGCCGGTTTCGTAACACACCTTCTGCTTAGGCCGGTTCGGCCAGTCGCAGATCAGCGGTAAATCCACCAGCCCTTCCGCCTGCGCGGGGTGACCCCAGACGCGGGCGATATACTGCTTTTTCGGCTCGCGCTCGCGGAACTGGCGCTTTAACTCGCGTTCCGCCGCTTTATTCAGCGCCACCACAATCACGCCGCTGGTGGCCATATCCAGGCGATGGACTGACTCCGCCTGCGGATAATCGCGCTGAATGCGCGTCATCACGCTGTCTTTGTGCTCGTCCAGACGCCCCGGCACGGACAACAGGCCGCTGGGCTTGTTGACCACCATAATGTGTTCATCCTGATACAGAATGACCAGCCAGGGATCCTGCGGCGGATTGTAAGGCTCCATCACCATCTTGCGCTCCGTTTACTGATGCGTCACAACGATAAGACGCAGGGCATCCAGTCGCCAGCCAGCCTGATTCAGGCTTTCCAGCACCTGCTGACGGTTGCTTTCAATCGCCGCCAGCTCGTCGTCACGGATGTTCGGGTTGACGGCTTTTAACGCTTCCAGACGGGATAGCTCCGCAGACAGTTTCTCGTCTGCTTCGCTGCGCGCGGCGTCAATCAGCGCTCTGGCCGCTTTTTCAATCTGGGTTTCGCCCAGCTGCAGAATAGCGTGCACATCCTGCTGTACCGCGTTCACCAGCTTGCTGCCCGTATGGCGGTTTACCGCGCTCAGCTGTCGGTTGAAACTCTCGAATTCAACCTGTCCCGCCAGGTTCGTGCCGTTTTTGTCCAGCAGCAGGCGGACGGGCGTTGGCGGCAGGAAGCGGGTGAGCTGCAGCTGTTTCGGCGCCTGCGCTTCCACAACGTAGATCAGCTCCACCAGCAGGGTGCCCACCGGCAGCGCCTTGTTTTTCAGCAGGGAGATGGTGCTGCTGCCGGTATCGCCGGAGAGGATCAGGTCCAGGCCGTTACGGATCAGCGGGTGTTCCCAGGTGATGAACTGGGCGTCTTCGCGGGACAGCGCCACATCGCGCTCAAAGGTGATGGTGCAGCCATCTTCCGGCAGGCCCGGGAAATCTGGCACCAGCATGTGATCGGACGGGGTCAGGACAATCAGGTTCTCGCCGCGGTCGTCCTGGTTGATGCCGACGATATCGAACAGGTTCATGGAGAAGCTGATGAGACTGGTGTCATCATCCTGCTCTTCAATGCTCTCTGCCAGCGCCTGCGCTTTTTCGCCGCCGTTGGAATGGATCTCCAGCAGGCGATCGCGACCCTGCTCCAGCTGCGCTTTCAGCGCGTCGTGCTTCTCGCGGCAGGACTTAATCAAATCGTCAAAGCCGTCGGTATTTTCCGGCGCGGCCAGGTAACCGATCAGATCGCCATGCACCTGGTCATAAATGGTGCGGCCCGTCGGACAGGTGTGCTCAAACGCGTCCAGACCTTCGTGGAACCAGCGTACCAGCACGGACTGCGCGGTTTTTTCCAGATACGGCACGTGGATCTGAATATCATGCGCCTGACCGATACGATCCAGACGGCCGATACGCTGCTCCAGCAGATCCGGGTTGAACGGCAGATCGAACATCACCAGGTTACTGGCAAACTGGAAGTTACGGCCTTCGGAGCCGATTTCCGAGCACAGCAGAACCTGTGCGCCGCTGTCCTCTTCCCCGAACCACGCCGCGGCGCGGTCGCGTTCGACGATGGACATGCCTTCGTGGAATACGGCGGCGCGAATGCCTTCACGCTCGCGCAGAACCTGCTCCAGCTGCAGCGCGGTGGCCGCTTTGGCGCAGATCACCAGCACTTTCTGGGAGCGGTGGGCGGTCAGGTAGCCCATCAGCCACTCCACGCGCGGATCGAAGTTCCACCAGGTGCCGGTATCGCCTTCAAATTCCTGGTAGATTTGTTCCGGATAAAGCATGTCGCGGGCGCGCTCTTCCTGGGTTTTGCGCGCACCCATAATGCCGGAGACTTTAATCGCCGTCTGATACTGCGTCGGCAGCGGCAGTTTAATCGTATGCAGCTCGCGTTTCGGGAAGCCTTTAACGCCGTTACGGGTGTTACGGAACAGCACGCGGCTGGTGCCGTGGCGATCCATCAGCATGTCGATCAGCTCTTTACGGGCGGATTCCGCGTTGTCGCTGTCGCTGTTCGCGGCCTGCAAAAGCGGCTCGATATCCTGCTCGCCAATCAGATCGCTCAGGGTGTTAAGTTCGTCATCAGAAAGACGCTTGCCCGCCAGCAGCATGGCGACGGCATCGGCGACCGGGCGGTAGTTATTTTGCTCTTCCACGAACTGCGCAAAGTCGTGGAAACGGTTTGGATCGAGCAGGCGCAGACGGGCGAAGTGGCTTTCCAGACCCAGCTGCTCCGGCGTTGCGGTCAGCAGCAGGACGCCAGGCACGCGCTCGGCAAGCTGCTCGATAGCCATGTATTCGGAAGCGCAGGTTGAAGCGGCGCAGCATTTCAACCAGCCACTGGTGTTGCAGGGTTTCTGGCACCACAATCAGCACGCGTTCGGCAGCGCCGGAAAGCAGCTGTTGATGCAGGATCATGCCCGCTTCGATGGTTTTACCCAGGCCCACTTCATCTGCCAGCAGCACGCGCGGCGCGTGACGACGGCCCACGTCGTGGGCGATGTTCAGCTGGTGGGGGATCAGGCTGGTGCGCTGGCCGCGCAGGCCGCTCCACGGCATGCGGTACTGTTCACTCTGGAACTTACGCGCGCGATAGCGCAGGGAGAAGCGATCCATACGGTCGATTTGCCCGGCAAACAGGCGGTCCTGCGGCTTACTGAACACCAGCTTGCTGTCGAGCAGCACTTCACGCAGGACGACATTGGCTTCATCCGTATCAAGACGAGTACCAATGTAGGCGAGCAGTCCATTCTCTTCTTTTACGTCTTCAATCTTGAGCTGCCAGCCGTCATGGCTGGTCACGGTGTCACCCGGATTAAACATCACGCGGGTTACAGGGGAGTCATTGCGAGCGTACAGACGGTTTTCACCGGTGGCAGGGAAGAGGAGGGTAACCATACGCGTATCGATAGCTACGACGGTTCCTAATCCAAGTTCGCTTTCTGTATCGCTGATCCAGCGTTGACCAAGTGTAAAAGGCATAGTTGTTCGGCTCTAATCTTTAATTGCAGGCAATAGTTCGACTACCGTCAAAAAAGACGGTCATCGAAAAATGGGTCCGGGAATGGAAAGGGCGCTATGGTACTGGATGGCAGCCATTTCGTCACGCGTCAAAATAGGCCAAGTTGCCCTGTCACTAGTGTAGCAAAATCATCGTCGATGAAGGGCAAAATTCCGTCGGCAACCGGCTGAAGCTGACGCGTCAGATAGTGTTCGTAATCCAGAGGAGAATGCTGATAATCCACGGGTTCCGGGCCGCTAGTGGTCCAGACGTATTTGATGGTTCCCCGGTTTTGATACTGCGGCGCGCGGCCACGGCGGACGTTTTCTTCATCCGCGAGACGTGCGGCGCGTACGTGCGGAGGAACGTTACGCTGGTACTCCGCCAGCGGGCGGCGCAGGCGCTTGCGGTATACCAGCTGCGCGTCAAGCTCGCCCGCCATCAGGCTGGCTATCGTCTCACGCACGTAGTCCTGATACGGCTCATTGCGAAACACCCGCAGATAGAGCGTCTGCTGGAACTGCTGTGCCAGCGGCGTCCAGTCGGTACGCACCGTTTCCAGCCCTTTAAAAACCATCCGCTGCGCGTCGCCTTCCTGAATCAGCCCCGCGTAACGCTTCTTGCTGCCCTGATCGGTACCGCGAATGGTGGGCATTAAAAAACGGGCGAAATGGGTTTCAAATTCCAGCTCCAGCGCGCTGGTTAACCGCTCTTTCTGCAAATGTTCCTGCCACCAGTCGTTCACGAAGGCGACCAGCGATTTGCCGATTTGTGCGGCATCGTCTTCAGAGTGCGCGCCCTTAAGCCACACAAATGTGGAGTCGGTGTCGCCGTAGATGACGTCATAGCCCCGGGACTCAATCAGCGCTTTGGTCTGGCGCATGATCTCGTGCCCACGCATGGTGATCGAGGAGGCCAGACGCGGGTCAAAGAAGCGGCAGGCGCTGGTGCCCAGCACGCCGTAAAAAGCATTCATGATGATTTTCAGCGCCTGTGATAGCGGCTTGTTGCCGTGGCGCTTGGCCTCGTCTCGCCCGTGCCAGATGTTTCCCACGATTTCAGGCAGACAATTTTTTTCGCGCGAGAAGCGTGCGCCGAGGAAACCTTCCGTGCTGTGCTCAGCATCCGGCTGGGCCATGCCCTCAACCAGCCCGACGGGATCGATGAGGAAGGTTCGGATAATCGACGGGTAGAGGCTTTTGTAATCCAGCACCAGAACGGAGTCATACAATCCTGGACGGGAGTCCATCACATACCCGCCGGGACTTGCCTGCGGCGGCACGTCCCCGAGGTTAGGGGCGACGTATCCTGCCCGGTGCATCCGCGGAAAATAGAGGTGGCTAAAGGCCGCTACGGAGCCGCCGTGTCTGTCGACGGCCAGGCCGTTTACCGTCGCGCGCTCCAGCAGGAACGGCATAATCTCGGTTTTGTGGAAGATCTGCGTGACCAGCTCGCAGTCTTTCAGGTTATAGGTGGCGAGCGCGGGTTTGTCTTCGTTAAAGCGCCGGTCAATTTCGTCCATTCTGTCCCAGGGGTTGTCGATGGATTTGCCTTCGCCAAGCAGCTCCTGCGCGACCGCTTCCAGGGAGAAAGAGGAGAAGTTCCAGAAGGCGGACTTAAGCGCCTCGATGCCGTCGATGATCAGGCGACCGTTAGCCTGCGCGAAGAAGACACCGTTCTTAAAACCGTGTTCGCGCCATTCCAGCTCGCTGTTTCCGCGCCCCAGCATCAGCGGGATGCGGTAGCGCTCGGCGTGTTTTTGCAGCACGCGCAGGTCAAACTGCACCACGTTCCAGCCGATCAGAACGTCGGGATCATAGTCTGCAAACCACTGGTTAAGCTTCTCCAGCAGCTGCGGGCGGCTGTTGACGTACTCAAGCCGGAAATCCAGCGCGGATGCATCGCCATTCGGCGGACCGAGCATATAGACAACCCGATCGCCGCAGCCTTCCAGACCGATGCAGTACAGTTCGCCGTGGCGGGTGGTTTCGATATCCAGGGAGACCCACTTCAGCGGCGGGCGGTAGTGCGGATTCGGCTTCAGGCGCGCGTTAACGAGGCTGCCGCTATGATCGGTGCCGTCGACCCAGACGGGGGCGGTAATAAACCGCTCCATCAGAAAGCGTTCCGGTGGGCGAATATCCGCCTCGTAGAGCGTAACGCCCGCCTCGCGGAGCAGCTTTTCATAGCGCATTAGCTGACGATGGGCGCGACAGTAGAGGCCGTAAACCGGCTGACGGTGGAAATCTTTCAGCTCAAGCGGAGTGATGCGCCAGCCGTTTTCGCCGCGCAGTAGCTGTTTCACTTTTTCGACGTGCGCTTCAGGAATAAAAGCCACGGATTCCTGCGGGGGAAGCGTAACGTGCAGCGGACCGTTGTCTGTCGCCAGCCAGAACGCGACCTCGGTGCCCTGAGGGGTATCCCGCCAGTGTCGGGTCAGTAAAAAGCCTTCTTGCGCCTGCGCCACACCGTTATCCCAGAAAACAAAACCAGGCCTGATTATAGCCTGGTTAAGAATTTAATGCTGGGTTTATATACAGTTTACTGCCCGTAATAGGCCTTCGCGCCGTGCTTGCGCAGGTAATGCTTATCCAGCAGGGTTTGCTGCATATCCGGCAGCTGCGGCGCCAGCTGGCGACAGAAGATCCCCATATAGGCGACTTCTTCGAGCACGATCGCATTATGTACCGCGTCTTCCGCGTTTTTACCCCAGGCAAACGGGCCGTGGGAGTGCACCAGCACGCCGGGCATTTGCGCGGCGTCGATCCCTTGCTTTTCGAAGGTTTCGACAATCACGTTCCCCGTTTCCCACTCGTACTCCCCGTTAATCTCCGCGTCGGTCATCAGACGCGTGCAGGGAATGGTACCGTAGAAGTAGTCCGCGTGGGTGGTGCCGGTCGCCGGGATGGACTGGCCCGCCTGCGCCCAGATGGTGGCGTGGCGCGAATGGGTATGCACGATGCCACCGATGGTCGGGAATGACCGGTACAGCAGGCGGTGAGTCGGCGTATCGGAGGACGGTTTTTTCTTACCTTCGACCACTTCGCCAGTCTCGAGGCTGACAACGACCATATCGTCTGCGGTCATCACCGTGTAATCCACGCCGGAAGGCTTAATCACGAACACGCCTTTTTCGCGGTCAACGGCGCTGACGTTGCCCCAGGTCAGGGTGACCAGATTATGTTTCGGCAGCGCCAGGTTGGCTTCGAGCACCTGACGTTTGAGATCGTCTAACATTGTTGTCTCCCTGCCCGGTGAGCGTAGCGTCACCGGGCATTCCGTACTTAGCGTTTTGAACCGTAATAGACTTCGTTCCAGCGCAGCGCGTCTTTGAAGGCGGGCAGGCGGGTATCGTTATCAATCACGGTCAGCTCGATGTCGTGCAGCTCGGCGAACTGACGCATGTCGTTCAGATCCAGCGCGTGGCTGAACACCGTGTGGTGCGCGCCGCCGGCCAGGATCCAGGCCTCAGAGGCGGTTGGCAGGTCAGGCTGTGCTTTCCACAGGGCGTTGGCGACCGGCAGTTTCGGCAGAGAGTGCGGCGTTTCAACTGCATCGACGCAGTTCACCAGCAGGCGGAAACGATCGCCGAGGTCGATCAGGCTGGCGTTGATGGCCGGGCCGGTGCGGGTGTTGAAGATCAGACGCGCCGGATCGGCTTTGCCGCCGATGCCGAGATACTGCACGTCGAGGATCGGTTTTTCTTCGACGGCGATTGTCGGACACACTTCCAGCATGTGGGAGCCGAGCACCAGGTCGTTGCCGTTTTCGAAGTGATAGGTGTAGTCCTCCATAAAGGAGGTGCCGCCCTGCAGACCGGTCGACATCACCTTCATGATGCGAAGCAGAGCGGCAGTTTTCCAGTCGCCTTCGCCCGCAAAGCCGTAGCCCTGCTGCATCAGACGTTGTACCGCCAGACCCGGCAGCTGTTTCAGACCGTGGAGGTCTTCAAAGGTGGTGGTAAAAGCGTGGAAGCCGCCCTGTTCCAGGAAGCGCTTCATGCCCAGCTCGATGCGCGCCGCGTCCAGCACGTTCTGACGCTTGTCGCCGTTGATTTGTGCCGCAGGCGTCAGGCGGTAGCTGCTTTCGTACTCGTCCACCAGCGCGCTTACGTCGCCATCGCTGATTTCATTCACCACCTGCACCAGGTCGCCCACGGCCCAGGTATTCACGGAGAAGCCGAACTTGATCTGCGCGGCGACTTTATCGCCATCGGTGACCGCCACTTCACGCATGTTGTCGCCAAAACGCACCACTTTCAGATGGCGGGTATCCTGTTTGGATACCGCCTGACGCATCCAGGAGCCGATACGCTGTTGCGCCTTGCCGTCCTGCCAGTGGCCGGTGACCACCGCGTGCTGCTGGCGCATACGCGCGCCGATGAAGCCGAACTCGCGGCCGCCGTGCGCGGTCTGGTTCAGGTTCATAAAGTCCATGTCGATGCTGTCCCACGGCAGGGAGGCGTTGAACTGGGTATGGAACTGCAGCAGCGGTTTGTTGAGGATAGACAGGCCGTTGATCCACATTTTGGCCGGAGAGAAGGTGTGCAGCCACACCACCAGACCGGCGCATTTATCGTCGTAGTTGGCGTCGCGGCAGATGTGAGTGATTTCGTCCGGCGTTGTGCCCAGCGGTTTCAGCACCAGTTTGCACGGCAGCTTGGCTTCCGCATTCAGCGCGTTAACGACGTGCTCCGCGTGTTTTGTCACCTGCTGCAGGGCTTCCGGTCCGTACAGATGCTGGCTGCCAATCACAAACCACACTTCATAGTTATTAAAAATGGTCATCATCGTGTCCTTAATGGGTCAGGGTTGCCGTAGTGTCCGCGGTGCTTTTGGCCGGGGCGGCGACAGGGAGATAGTGAAGTTCGGCGTTTTTTGCCCATTGCTGGTAGCGCTGATAAAGCTGTTCAAAGCGTTGTGCCTGCTGGGCGCGCGGCTGAAGCGTGTTTTCGACGGCGCTCGCCATATGCTGCTGCGCAGTCGGAATGTCCGCATGAACGCCCGCGGCCACGGCGGCGAAAATCGCCGCGCCCAGCGCGCAGCACTGATCGGAGGCCACAATCTGCAGCGGACGGTTCAGCACGTCGCAGCAGGCCTGCATGATCGCCGGGTTTTTACGGGCGATACCGCCCAGCGCCATCACGTTGTTGACGTCGATACCCTGCCCGGTGAAGCACTCCATAATGGCGCGGGCACCGAAGGCCGTTGCGGCAATCAGGCCGCCGAACAGCGCAGGGGCGTCGGTCGCCAGGTTGAGATCCGCGATCACCCCTTTCAGGCGCTGGTTGGCAAACGGCGTGCGGCGGCCGTTAAACCAGTCCAGCACCACCGGGAGGTGATCGAGAGACGGATTTTTTGCCCAGGCTTCGGTGAGCTGCGGCAGAAGCTGCTTTTTGCTGTCGCCTATCTGGGTTTTCAGTTCAGGATGTGTCGCCGCCAGCTGGTCCAGCGGCCAGCCCAGCACGCGACCAAACCAGGCGTAGATATCGCCAAACGCGGACTGACCGGCTTCGAGGCCGATAAAATCCGGCACCACGCTGCCGTCAACCTGGCCGCAGATGCCTTTCACCGCGCGGTCGCCGACGGTGGCTTTATCCGCCGTCAGGATGTCGCAGGTGGAAGTCCCGATGACTTTGACCAGCGCGTTTGGCTGTGCGCCCGCGCCCACGGCACCCATATGGCAGTCAAAGGCACCACCCGAGATCGCCACGTTCTGCGGCAGGCCGAGGCGCGTCGCCCACTCTTCGCAGAGGGTGCCGACGGGAATATCGGCGGTGAAGGTGTCGGTAAACAGCGGGTATGTCAGGCTCTTGTTGATGATCGGGTCGAGCTCGTCGAAGAACGCGGCCGGAGGCAGACCGCCCCAGCTTTCGTGCCACAGGGATTTATGCCCGGCGCTGCAGCGGCCGCGGCGGATATCCTGCGGGCGGGTGGTGCCAGAGAGCAGGGCAGGCACCCAGTCGCACAGCTCAACCCATGACGCCGCAGCCTGCGCAACGGCTGCGTCGGCACGGGTGACGTGAAGGATCTTAGCCCAGAACCATTCGCTGGAATAAATCCCGCCGATGTAGCGGGAGTAGTCTGTCTTGCCCGGCTGGTGGCACAGGCGCGTAATGGCTTCGGCCTCTTCCACGGCGGTGTGGTCTTTCCACAGCACGAACATGGCGTTCGGGTTGTCGGCAAACTCCGGGCGCAGCGCCAGCACGCGGCCTTCGGCATCCACAGGGGCAGGCGTGGAGCCGGTGCTGTCGACGCCAATCCCGACAATCTCAGCCCGCTGGGCGTCAGTCAGTTCAGCCAGGACGGTTTTGATCGCCGCTTCCATCGACTCGATATAGTCACGCGGGTGGTGGCGGAACTGGTTGTTCGGCGCATCACAGTAGCGCCCCTCTTGCCAGCGCGGGTACCACTCAACGCTGGTTGCTATCTCCTGGCCGGACGTACAGTCCACTGCCAGCGCGCGAACCGAATCGCTGCCAAAATCGAGGCCAATCGCAATTGCCATGGTGTTGCTCCATCGAAAAAACAGGTATGGAAGAACATTAGAGACTGGGGAAAAAAGTCGTCAGGCAGGATCCGCTAATCTTATGGACTAAATTGCTGTTACAACGGAAAGTGTGACGCCGTGCAAATATTCAATGTGGACATTTCTGCCGCACTTATAGACACTTTTGTTACTGGTTATCCGCCTGCTCTGGCGGACAAATCAGGGGGAAAGGCTGAAACATGGCGGACGTAAAAGCGGCGTGATGCTTTTTGGATCTTTTCGCGGGCCATTTTAAAGCTGCTTTTAGTGATATGGACAATTGGTTTCCTTCAGGACCCTTGGGAGAACTGAATCTATGGCCGAAACGCAAAACGATCCCCTGCTGCCGGGATACTCGTTTAACGCGCACCTTGTGGCGGGACTGACCCCTATCGAGGCTGAGGGATACCTCGACTTTTACGTCGACCGACCGCTCGGCATGAAAGGGTATATCCTCAATCTGACCGTGCGAGGGGAAGGGATCATCAAGAACGCTGACCAGCAGTTTGTCTGCCGCCCCGGCGATATCCTGCTGTTCCCGCCGGGGGAGATCCACCACTATGGCCGTCATCCGGATGCCAGAGAGTGGTATCACCAGTGGGTCTATTTCCGTCCGCGCGCCTACTGGCAGGAGTGGCTTTCCTGGCCAGCTATTTTTGCGCACACCGGTTTTTATCGCCCGGATGAGGTTCATCTGGCGCAGTTTCGCGAGCTTTTTGCGCAGATTATCGAGGCGGGACAGGCCGGTGGGCGCTACGCCGAACTGCTGGCGATTAACCTGCTTGAACAGCTGCTGCTGCGACGGATGGAGGCGATTAACGAGTCGCTTAACCCGCCGCTGGACAACCGCGTGCGCGACGCCTGCCAGTATATCAGCGACCACCTGGCCGATAGCCAGTTTGATATCGCCAGCGTTGCTCAGCACGTCTGCCTGTCGCCGTCGCGTCTGTCGCATCTGTTCCGCCAACAGCTTGGCGTCAGCGTATTGAGCTGGCGCGAGGATCAGCGCATCAGCCAGGCAAAGCTGCTGCTCAGCACCACCCGGATGCCGATTGCCACCGTCGGGCGCAACGTGGGCTTTGAGGATCAGCTCTATTTCTCCCGGGTATTTAAAAAATGTACCGGGGCCAGCCCGAGCGAATTCCGCGCGGGATGTGAATAAACGGTAAAAAAAGATAAACAAACAGGTGAATGCAGAAAGCAACCTGTAAACTATTCAGACAATTGTTGCCTTGACGCGGTGCAGGGCGCTAAGCAGAATCGCTGATTCGTTTTCTGACCGGAATAGTTATGCAGGCATTGCTGGAACACTTTATTACCCAGTCCGTTATGTACTCGCTCATCGCCGTGGCGCTGGTGGCGTTTCTGGAATCGCTGGCGCTGGTTGGGCTGATCCTGCCCGGCACCGTCATGATGGCCGGGCTTGGGGCGCTGATTGGCAGCGGCGAGGTTAATTTCTGGCAGGCGTGGCTGGCCGGGATTATCGGCTGCCTGCTCGGCGACTGGATCTCCTTCTGGCTGGGCTGGCGCTTTAAGAAGCCGCTGCACCGCTGGTCGTTCATGAAAAAGAACAAAGCCTTGCTGGATAAGACCGAGCATGCGCTGCATCAGCACAGCATGTTCACCATCCTCGTCGGCCGCTTTGTCGGGCCAACGCGTCCGCTGGTGCCGATGGTGGCGGGGATGCTGGATCTGCCCGTCGCGAAATTCGTGGTGCCGAACATTATCGGCTGCGTTTTCTGGCCGCCGTTCTACTTCCTGCCGGGGATCCTCGCGGGCGCAGCCATCGATATTCCTGACGGTATGCAAAGCGGTGAGTTTAAGTGGCTGCTGCTGGGAACGGCCGTGCTGCTGTGGCTGGCGGCATGGCTCTGCTGGCGGCTGTGGCGCAGCGCGAAAGCCAGTGTCGATCGCCTGACGCGCTACCTTCCGCGTACTCGCCTGCTCTGGCTGGCGCCGCTGAAGCTGGGCGTGGCAGTGGTAGCCCTTGTCGCGCTGATTCGTCATCCGCTGATGCCGGTGTACGGTGAGATTTTATTGAAAGTGGTGAGCCGTTAACGTGTTTGCCCTCTCCCGGTGGGAGAGGGCCAGGGTGGGGGCATCAGACCGCACGAATACCCAACAGTGAAGACGCCCCTGCCTTACCACTCAGCAGTTCTTCTGTTTTTCCATCCCACAAAATACGCCCTTCGGCAATCACCACCGATCGCTGTGCGATGCGGGCAGCATCCTCAATACTGTGCGAAACCATCAGCATCGTCAGCCGCTGGCGCTGGCAGACGTCCTGCACCAGGGCGAGCATCTCCTGGCGCAGCGCGGGATCGAGCGCCGAGAACGGCTCATCCAGCAGCAGGATCGGCTGCTCGCGCACCAGGCATCGCGCCAGCGCCACGCGCTGACGCTGGCCGCCGGAAAGCTCGCCCGGCAGCCTGTCGATGAACTCGCTGATCCCCATCTGGGCGGCAATGTTCTCCAGCTTCTGGCGCTGGGCATCGTTCAGCCTGAGTCCCGGATGCATTCCCAGCGCGATGTTTTGCCGCACCGTCAGATGGGTAAACAGGTTGTTTTCCTGAAACAGCATCGAGACAGGACGTTTTGCGGGAGGTGCGTGGGTATAATCTTGATTTTCAATGACTATCGAGCCGCTTGCCGGCTGCAGAAAACCCGCAATCAGATTAAGCAGCGTGCTTTTTCCCGCGCCGCTTGGGCCAAGTACGGCGATCATCTCCCCCTGACGCGCGGAGAGCGTGAAGCGCATCGGCAGATGCTGATAAAGCCAGGTTACATCAGTCAGTTTTAACATCACGCCCCGGAAGTTTTTCGATAACGGTAAATAAGGCAAAGCACAGCAGCAGCAGTAACAGCGCGGTGACCGCGCCGTCCTGACTGCGATAAGAGCCGATCTGCTGATAGAGCCAGTATGGCAGCGTGCGGAAATCGTCATTGCCGAACAGCGCCACGACGCCAAAGTCTCCAATAGAGAGCACGCAGGCAAACGCCAGCGCCTGCGCCAGCGGGCGCTTTAGCGCGCGCAGTTCGACCACCTTCAGCCGCTGCCAGCCCTGCATGCCCAGCGACTGGCACAGCAAACCGTAGCGGCTGTTGACGTCGCGCATCGGGTTTTCCAGCACTTTGAGCGCGTAAGGGATGGCCATCAGGGCGTTGGTAAAAATCACAATGCCGTCGGCGCTTTTCGGCAGGCCGATGGTGCTGTTGAACAGTAAAAAGAAGCCCGTCGCCAGCACGATGCCCGGCATTGCCAGAATCAGCATGCCCGTCAGCTCCAGCGCCTGTCCGGCCTTTTGGGCCTGCCGGGCATAGAGTTCACGGCTGCTCCACAGCAGCATCATGGTTAGCATGACGCACAGTAACCCAGCCGCCAGGGCGATACGCAGCGAGGTCCATGTCGCCTGCCAGAGGACGGGCTGTTGCAGGACGGACATGAGATTAAGGTTCAGTCCGTCAACAATAACGGCCATCAGCGGCGGCAGCAGAAGCAGGAGCGCCAGCGCGATCAGGATAAAATCGGTAACGCGGCTGTGCAGGCTGTCCTGCGGATCGCGCCAGCCGGTAATTTGATTACTGCCAGCGGGAATGGCTTTACTCAGCCGCTGGCTCAACAGCACCAGCGCCAGACAGCACGCCATCTGCACCATCGCCAGCAGCGCGGCGCGACCGGGATCGTAGTCGTAACTTAAGGCCTGGTAAATCGCCAGCTCAATAGTGGTGGCCTGCGGCCCGCCGCCGAGCGACAGCACGGTGGCAAAGCTGGCAAAGCAGAGCATGAAGATTAACGCCGCGACGGGCGGGATCTGGCGGCGCAGCCACGGCCATTCGACAAAGCGGAAGAATGACCAGCCGCGCATGCCGAGCTGAGCCGCAATCTGACGCTGTTCGCCGGGAATGTTTTCCAGCGCCTGCAAGAAGAGGCGCGTTGCCATTGGCATATTGAAAAACACGTGCGCGAGCAGAATGCCCTGCAGGCCGTAAGGCGAGAATGACCATTCCAGACCAAGCTCGCCGAACAGCGAAGCCAGCCAGCCCTGGCGACCGTAAACGCTGAGGATCCCAAATACCGCCACCAGCACGGGCAGGATCAGCGTCATGGCGCACAGGCGCAGCAGTGCCAGCCTGCCGGGAAAACGCCGTCGATACAGGGCGCGCGCCAGGAAAATGGCCGGGAACACCGACAGCAGGGCAGAGAGAGACGCCTGCCAGAAGGAGAACCGAATGACGTGCCAGAGGTAACTGTCGTGCCAGAGGGCGAGCAGGTCGCTCTCTGGCGCGTTGAACCACAGCGCAAGAAAAGCCCCCAGGCTGACCACCACCATCACTGTGGCGGCGAGCAGCCCGGGAAGTAACCAGCCGGGAATCAACGGCTGACGGCGCGTTGCCATTCACTTACCCATGCTGCACGCTGCGCGGCGACCTGCTGTGGCGTAAATTCCAGCGAGGTGTTTGGTTTGGTCAGCTGCTCGAAACCTGCGGGCAGCGTAACGTTAGTGACCGGATACATCCAGTTACCAGCCGGGATGGCATTCTGGAACCCCGGTGAAACCATAAACTTCAGGAACTTCTCGGCCAGCTCGGGCTGTTTGCTGGCGGCGGTACGCGCGGCGACTTCCACCTGCAGATAGTGCCCTTCCGCAAAATCTGCGGCAGCATAGTTGTCTTTCTTCTCGGCGATAATATGGTAGGCCGGAGAGGTGGTGTAGCTCAGCACCAGGTCGCTTTCACCTTTGAGGAACAGGCCATAGGCTTCGCTCCAGCCTTTGGTTACGGTGACGGTTTTAGCGGCCAGCTTCTGCCACGCTTCCGGCGCTTTATCCCCGTAGACCTTTTGCATCCACAGCAGCAGGCCCAGGCCTGGCGTGCTGGTGCGCGGATCTTCATAAATCACGCGCCATTTCTGGTCACTCTCAACCAGCTCTTTCAGGCTCTTCGGCGGGTTTTTCAGCTTATTTTTGTCGTAAACAAAAGCAAAGTAGCCATAGTCGAACGGCACAAAGGTGTCGTTTTTCCAGCCGCCCGGCACGTTAACGGCATCTGCCGCGACGCCGCTTTTAGCAAACAGTTTGGTCTGCGAGGCGGCTTCCAGCAGGTTGTTATCCAGCCCGAGCACCACGTCGGCCTTGCTGTTTTTCCCTTCCATGCGCAGACGGTTGAGCAGCGATACGCCATCTTCCAGTGCCACGAACTTCAGTTCGCAGTTACAGTCCGCTTCGAAAGCTTTTTTGACTACCGGGCCAGGGCCCCAGTCGGCAGAGAAGGAGTCATAGGTGTAGACCGTCAGGACGGGCTTCGCAAAAGCAGGCAGCGCAAACAGCGCCAGCAGGGGGAGAACTTTTTTTAACACTTTGCACCTCAAGGTTGAGTGGCAAAGGATTTTGAGAGACAGCCTCAAATCCCTTCGCCGGCGTTATCCGGATCAGGTTCGACGGGTATTATCTCAGCGCACATCTGTGATGCAGCACCCCGTTGAGAACGGCGCTATTGTAATGATTTGGTGAATATTACGAAAGCGTTATGGCTCCGGCGGCGCAAACCAGGCGGATTTAAAATCAAACCAGCCCAGGGTGTTCATCCGCAGGCCGCGCATGCTGCGCTGGCCCTGGATCATCAGCCAGTGGTGGATCAAGGGTACGATCGCCTGCTCGGCCAGAAGCTGCTGGCACCAGGCTGCAAGATTCATTTCGCCCGCGCGCCACAGGGCGGCATCCTGCTGCCAGTCACGGTCGATGCAGTGCTGGATCAGCGGGACTTCATACAAATGCGAGAAAAGGGAAAAATCGAGCGGCAGGGTAAAGTTGGCGCTGTTGAGCCAGATATCGCTGGCGATCTCCCCCTGATGCCATTCGTCATAGTCCACTTCCCTGACCTCTAACCTGACCCCCTCGGCTGCCAGCAGCCGGGTCATGATTCTGGCGATAAAACGATGCTCCACGTGTTCGCGGTAGTAGGTCAGGGTGATGGACTCCAGCCCTGCGGGTTTGTCGCAGTGAACCGGGCGGGCGTGGTGCCAGCGCGGAAGCAGGCCGTACGCCGGGAACCAGTATGTCTGATACTGCTCTTCCGCATGGTAAATCAGATTGGAAGGGGACAAAACGTGGCTAACCCACCTGCGGACGGCCTGGTTTGCCCCACGGTGGGTGCGGCGGTCAAAGAGAAGATAGTAGCATCCCTCCTCCAGGCGACTCTCCACGGCTTTTTCTCCCGTGGTGGGGCCTTCCAGCGTTAGGCCGGCGCTCAGCTCTTCATTGAGATCCGGTAATACCCAGACGTTCACCTCGTCGATGAGCGCCCGATAGCCAAAGTAGTCATCGAACGCGCGGATTTTCAGCTGGTTGCTGGTATTGCGGGACACGGAGTAAGGCCCGGTGCCAATCGGCAGGCTGGCAAAGTTGTTCATTGATTCCCACTCGCCGGGCAAAATCATCGACGGCACGTAGCCCAGCAGCCAGGGAAGCCACTTATCCTGCTGCGACAGCTCGATATCCAGCGTCCAGGCCGTGGGCGAGTGGACGCGGGAGATATGCGAGTAGAGCGGGAGCTTGCGGACGCGTTCCAGAGAGGCGATGACGTCGTGCATTTCCAGCTCGCGGCCGTGGTGAAAGTGAATGCCGGGGCGTAAAAAGAAACGCCAGTGGCGGGGGGAAAGCTGCTGCCAGTGGTGCGCGATATCCGCTTCCAGTTCCCCATTTTCCTCATTTATGCGCGTCAGGCCGCTGAAGATTTGCCGGGCCATGTGGGTTTCAGAGCGGCGTAACGCCGTACCGGGTAACAGATTTTTCATCGGACGGTAGTAGAGCACCCGCAGAATGTGTC
Source organism: Enterobacter sp. UCD-UG_FMILLET (assembly GCF_000762975.1). Taxonomy (NCBI): domain Bacteria; kingdom Pseudomonadati; phylum Pseudomonadota; class Gammaproteobacteria; order Enterobacterales; family Enterobacteriaceae; genus Enterobacter; species Enterobacter sp. UCD-UG_FMILLET. The sequence continues at coordinate 140,079 of NZ_JRJC01000023.1, read as the reverse complement.
GGCCCTGACGAAAGCTGCGCCCAAGATGGGAAACCAGCATCTGGCGCACGGCGGCTTTGTCGCCCACCAACTGTACCAGCTGATCGATGCGGTCCTGCTCGAGCAGATCTTCCGCGCGCTGCTGCTGCAGCGCCAGCCCGGTATAGAGGAAGGTCAGCCGCGAGCGTTTGCCGCGTCCTGCCTCCGCTTCCCAGCTTAACCAACCCTGCTGCTGCATGGTGTTGAGCAACGTGCGCATATGGCGGCGGGAGCAGCTAAGCAGGTCCGCCAGCTCGTTGAGCGTGGTCTCCTGCGATTGCCCCTCGCAGCACTGCCAGAGGCGGATAAACTGTTGTTGCAGACGACCGGAAGGCATAAAAGGGGAACTCCTGACAAAAAACCAGCAATTTATTTATCCCTATATTAGGCCAATAATTCTCCCCGATGAAGCGAGGAGGTAAATTATGAAGAGGTCTACCGCACGTCAGTTTTATCAGCAGTACTTTTCAGCGACAAAAGGAGCGTCCTGGCTGGCCCGCCGGTGTGCAGAGCAACGGCTGAAAACGTTAGAAGAACTGATGCAGTGGGACGTTACAGCCCCGACCTCTTCCCGCTAACTCGCCTCGATCATGTGTGACTGAGTATTGGTGCTTATCACCCGCCAGCAAAATGTTTTTGCTGGCTTTTTTCGTTTACTATTCACCCAATTTCGATTCGCTTTCACAAGGACTTGCGCATGCTGTGGTTGATGACGATGGGGCGACGCCTGAATGGCGTGTATGCCGCTTTTATGCTGGTGGCCTTTATGATGGGCGTGGCGGGGGCGCTGCAGGCGCCGACGCTGAGCCTGTTTCTCAGCCGTGAGGTGGGGGCACAGCCGTTTTGGGTCGGCCTGTTTTATACCGTCAACGCCATTGCCGGGATCCTGGTCAGCCTCGCGCTGGCGAAACGATCGGACAGCCAGGGCGATCGCCGCAGGCTGATCCTCTTTTGCTGCGCCATGGCCGTGGGCAACGCGCTGCTCTTTGCCTTCAACCGTCACTATCTGACGCTCATTACCTGCGGCGTGCTGCTGGCGTCGCTGGCGAATACCGCCATGCCGCAGCTGTTCGCGCTGGCCCGTGAATATGCGGATAACTCGGCGCGTGAAGTGGTGATGTTCAGCTCGGTGATGCGCGCCCAGCTTTCGCTGGCGTGGGTCATTGGCCCGCCGCTGGCCTTCATGCTGGCGTTGAACTACGGCTTTACCACCATGTTTTCCATCGCCGCCGGGATTTTTATCATCAGCCTGGCGCTGATTGCCTTCGCGCTGCCGTCCGTGGCGCGCGTCGAACAGGCGACGGATAAACCTGTCACCGAGGTGAGCGGCTGGCAGGACAAAAACGTCCGCATGCTGTTTATTGCCTCCACGCTGATGTGGACCTGCAACACCATGTACATCATCGATATGCCGCTGTGGATCAGCAGCGATCTGGGCCTGCCGGACAAGCTTGCGGGGATCTTAATGGGAACTGCCGCCGGGCTGGAAATTCCGGCAATGATTCTGGCGGGTTACTACGTTAAGCGGTTTGGAAAGCGCAGGATGATGATTGTCGCCGTGGCGGCTGGGGTGCTGTTCTACGCGGGGCTGATCCTTTTCCATTCGCGGGAAGCGTTGCTGGCGTTGCAGCTGTTTAACGCCGTGTTTATTGGGATTGTTGCCGGGATCGGCATGCTCTGGTTTCAGGATCTCATGCCCGGCCGTGCCGGCTCGGCGACCACGCTTTTTACCAACAGCATTTCAACCGGGGTGATTCTGGCGGGCGTGATTCAGGGGGCGCTGGCGCAAAGCTATGGGCATGCATCCGTGTACTGGACGATCGCAGCGATCTCGGTCATCACGCTGGTATTGACGTGCCGGGTTAAAGACGTTTGATTCTGGCAGCCGAAAAGCAATCAGAGGGCTGGAATGCAAAAAGCGCTGGAATCAGTGGCCCGCGCTTAGCGGGCCACTGCCTTTAGCCCATAAACGCAGGCTGTTTGTTCTCATACGCTGAGATAGCGTCTTCGTGCTGGAGAGTTAAACCAATGCTGTCCAGACCGTTCAGCATGCAGTGACGGCGGAAGGCATCAATGCTGAAGCTGTAGGTCTTATCCCCGGCTTTCACCACTTCTGCTTCCAGATCCACTTCAAACGAAATGCCCGGATTCGCCTTAACCAGCGCGAACAGCTCATCGACCTGTTCATCGCTCAGCGTGACGGGCAGCAGCTGGTTGTTGAAGCTGTTACCGTAAAAAATATCCGCGAAGCTTGGGGCAATGACCACTTTAAAACCGTAGTCGGTGAGCGCCCACGGCGCGTGTTCACGGGATGAGCCGCAGCCAAAGTTTTCGCGTGCCAGCAAAATGGAGGCGCCTTTATATTCCGGGAAGTTCAGAACGAATTCCGGATTAGGCACTTCTCCCTTATCGTCCAGGAAACGCCAGTCGTTAAACAGATGTGCGCCGAAACCGGTGCGCGTCACTTTCTGCAGAAACTGTTTTGGAATAATAGCGTCAGTATCGACGTTAGCGGCGTCCAGCGGGACAACACGGCCCGTATGTTGGGTAAATTTCTCTGCCATGATTGTCTCCTTATTTCAGGCTGCGAATATCGGCGAAATGGCCGGTGACTGCCGCAGCGGCGGCCATTGCCGGGCTGACCAGATGGGTGCGCCCACCGCGGCCCTGACGGCCTTCAAAGTTACGATTGCTGGTAGAGGCGCAGCGCTCACCCGGATTCAGGCGATCGTTGTTCATGGCCAGACACATGGAGCAGCCGGGCAGGCGCCACTCGAAGCCCGCTTCGATAAAGATCTTATCCAGACCTTCGGCTTCCGCCTGGGCTTTCACCGGGCCGGAGCCAGGAACCACCAGCGCCTGAACGCCAGGCGCCACTTTGCGGCCTTTGGCAATCTCGGCTGCAGCACGCAAATCTTCGATACGGGAGTTGGTGCAGGAACCGATAAAGACTTTATCAATGGTCACGTCGGTCAACGGCACGCCAGGCTTCAGACCCATGTAGGCCAGCGCTTTTTCCGCACTGGCGCGCTCGACCGGATCGGTAAAGGATGTCGGGTCCGGGATATTGTCATTAACGGAAATCACCTGGCCCGGGTTGGTGCCCCAGGTCACCTGCGGCGCAATCTCTTCTGCCTGCAGCGTGACGACGGTGTCAAACGTCGCCCCATCGTCGGTTTTCAGGGTTTTCCAGTACGCTACCGCGTCGTCAAAATCCTGACCTTTCGGCGCGTGCAGACGACCCTTCACGTAGTTGAAGGTGGTTTCGTCCGGCGCGACCAGACCGGCTTTGGCACCCATCTCAATGGCCATGTTGCACAGGGTCATGCGGCCCTCCATGCTCAACGCCTGGATGGCTTCACCGCAGAATTCAACAACGTGACCGGTGCCGCCTGCGCTGCCGGTTTTACCGATGATGGCCAGCACGATATCTTTCGCGGTAATACCCGGTGCGGCTTTACCCTTCACTTCAATCTTCATCGTTTTGGCGCGGCCCTGTTTCAGGGTCTGCGTAGCCAGCACATGCTCCACCTCGGAAGTGCCAATCCCGAACGCCAGGGCGCCAAACGCGCCGTGGGTTGCGGTATGGGAGTCACCGCAGACGATGGTCATGCCCGGCAGGGTGATCCCTTGCTCAGGCCCCATCACGTGGACGATGCCCTGATACGGATGGTTCAGATCGTACAGCTCAACGCCAAACTCGTTGCAGTTCTTAATCAGCTCCTGCATCTGGATACGCGCCATCTCACCCGAGGCATTAATGTCTTTGGTCTGGGTGGAAACGTTGTGATCCATCGTCGCGAAGGTTTTACCCGGCTGACGTACCGGGCGCTTGTGCGCGCGCAGGCCGTCAAATGCCTGAGGAGAGGTCACTTCGTGTACCAGATGACGGTCAATGTACAGCAGCGGGGTTTCGTTCGGTGCCTCGTAAACAACGTGCGCATCAAACAACTTTTCATATAACGTCTTAGCCATGATTACACCCCTTCAGCGACATAGCGGGCAATGATGTCGCCCATTTCATCGGTACTGACTGCCGCCGTGCCGCGTGCTAAATCACCGGTACGGACGCCTTCTTCTAACGCCCGGTTAATGGCGTTTTCAATTGCGGTTGCTGCCTCGCCTGCATCCAGGCTGTAGCGCAGCAGCAGGGCCAGGGAGAGGATCTGCGCAATCGGGTTGGCAATGTTTTTGCCCGCGATATCCGGCGCTGAACCGCCTGCCGGTTCGTACAGGCCAAAGCCTTCTTCGTTCAGGCTTGCGGAGGGCAGCATGCCCATCGAGCCGGTGATCATCGCGCATTCGTCAGAGAGAATATCGCCGAACAGGTTGGAGCACAGCAGCACGTCAAACTGGGACGGATCCTTAATCAGCTGCATGGTCGCGTTGTCGATGTACATGTGCGACAGCGCGACGTCCGGGTACTGCTTAGCGACTTCACTGACGATCTCGCGCCACAAAATGGAAGACTGCAGCACGTTCGCTTTATCAATGGAGGTTACTTTATGGCGGCGTTTGCGCGCCGACTCGAACGCGATGTGGGCGATACGTTCGATTTCGAAACGGTGATACACCTCGGTGTCGAACGCTTTCTCGTGTTGCCCGCTGCCTTCGCGTCCTTTAGGCTGACCGAAATAGATCCCGCCGGTCAGTTCACGCACGCACAGAATGTCGAAACCGTTGGCGGCGATATCCGCACGCAGCGGGCAGAACTCTTCCAGACCCTGATACAGCTTCGCCGGACGCAGGTTGCTGAACAGCTTGAAATGTTTACGCAGCGGCAGCAGCGCGCCGCGCTCTGGCTGCTCTGCCGGCGGCAGGTGTTCCCACTTCGGGCCACCGACGGAACCAAACAGCACGGCATCGGCATTTTCGCAGCCTTCCACGGTCGCTTTCGGCAGTGGCGTACCGTGGTTATCAATCGCAATACCGCCCACATCGTAGTGGCTGGTGGTGATTTTCATCGCAAAACGCGCGCGAACGGCTTCCAGTACTTTCAGCGCCTGTGCCATCACTTCCGGACCAATACCGTCGCCCGGCAACACAGCAATATGGTAATTCTTCGACATTACACGGTTTCCTTGTTGTTCTCTTTATTCTGAGCTTTGCGTTGCAACTCTTTTTCGACTTCGGCGGCGCGCCAGATGTTGTTCAGAACATGCACCATCGCTTTCGCGGAAGATTCAACGATGTCGGTCGCCAGGCCCACGCCATGGAAGCGACGGCCGTTGTAATTGACCACGATATCCACCTGACCCAGTGCATCTTTGCCGTGGCCCTTGGCCGTCAGGTCATATTTCACCAGCTCAACGTCGTACTCGGTGACGCGGTTAATCGCCTGGTAGATGGCATCAACAGGGCCGTTACCGTTAGCGGCCTCTGCTTTAATTTCATCACCGCAGGCCAGTTTGACCGAGGCGGTGGCGATGTCGCTGGAGCCGGACTGTACGTTGAAGTAATCCAGACGGAAATGCTCCGGCTCTTCCTGCTGCTTGTTAATAAAGGCCAGCGCTTCCAGGTCATAGTCGAACACCTGGCCTTTTTTGTCGGCCAGCTTCAGGAACGCGTCGTACAGCTGATCCATATTGTAATCGCTGTCCTTATAACCCATCTCTTCCATACGGTGTTTAACCGCGGCGCGACCGGAACGGGAGGTCAGGTTCAACTGCACCTGATTCAGTCCGATGGATTCCGGGGTCATGATTTCGTAGTTTTCACGATTCTTCAGGACGCCATCCTGGTGAATACCGGAGGAGTGCGCGAAGGCGCCGGTGCCGACAATCGCTTTGTTAGCCGGAATAGGCATGTTGCAAATCTGGCTGACGGTCTGGCTGGTGCGCCAGATTTCGTTGTGATTGATGCGGGTGTGCACGTCCATAATGTCTTTGCGCACTTTGATCGCCATGATCACTTCTTCCAGCGAACAGTTGCCCGCGCGTTCGCCGATACCGTTCATCGCGCCTTCTACCTGACGTGCGCCAGCGTGGACGGCGGCAATCGCATTACCCACGGCCAGACCCAAATCATCGTGGGTGTGGACGGAGATAATTGCTTTATCAATATTCGGCACGCGGTCATACAGGCCGGTGATGATGTTGGAGAACTCAAACGGCATGGTGTAGCCGACGGTGTCCGGGATGTTGATGGTTTTCGCGCCCGCGTTGATGGCGGCTTCTACAACGCGCGCCAGGTCTTCGATTGGCGTACGGCCCGCATCTTCACAGGAGAACTCAACGTCATCGGTATAGTTGCGTGCGCGCTTAACCATGTAGACCGCGCGCTCAATCACCTCATCCAGCGTGCTGCGCAGCTTGGTTGCGATGTGCATAGGCGAGGTGGCAATAAAGGTGTGGATACGGAACGCTTCGGCGACCTTCAGCGACTCGGCAGCTACGTCGATGTCTTTCTCTACGCAGCGCGCCAGGGCACAGACGCGGCTGTTTTTAATGGTGCGCGCAATGGTCTGTACGGATTCGAAATCACCCGGAGACGAGACCGGGAAACCGACCTCCATCACGTCGACACCCATACGTTCGAGAGCCAGCGCGATCTGCAGTTTCTCTTTTACACTCAGGCTTGCCTGTAATGCCTGTTCACCGTCACGTAAAGTAGTATCGAAAATAATGACTTGCTGGCTCATGGGTTAGGTCCTTGTCAGTCTTAGGGCGCCTTGCTACGAGCATAAAAAAACCCGCGCAGTGGCGCGGGTTTCTAGTCTTACTGGTGACGATTCAACGCTGAATTTCGCCCGCCAGTCTACCGCGCACAGTGGATGCGTTTAGTAGTAGTAGACCGGTGAAACGAATGGTGCGTGTCATGAATCGTGCTCCGTTAAATTCAATATGCTTTTAGTGGTACTGGATACGGCTGTTCATGTCAACCCCTGAGGATGAAAACGGGCCCGACAGACGAGATCAACAGGATATTCACTTTAGCTAATTGTGCTGGTTTTTGCTTTTTTGACCCGTCTAATTGTCTAATTTTGGACTTAATAAAAAATTGCAGAAACAAAAAAATATAATTGTTCAAACAAGCGTGAAACGGGTTGAAGAGAATTCTTTGTGCCTAAAGCGTTTTGAGATCATTAAGTTATAAATGCAGTGAATCTATTCCAGAATGCTGAAAAGCGGACGGGGGTAACAGGTTGTTAACTAACTGTTGGACGATAGCGATAATTGTTTAATAATACTTACGTCATCATTAACCTGATGGCAATTGTATATTTGTTTAGTTTATGGTTTCATTTGGCTCCTAAAGTCAAACATATCATTTTTGTTCATTAATTTTCGTTAATATAGAGTCTTTATATATTCCGAATTTTAAATCATTCTCTTTCGCTGATCGTATTTGCATGATAAATCATATTTTTCGAGATTATTACCGTACGTTGGCAAAGGGGTGTAGCGTGACAGTGGAGTCAGAAGTGCCAGAAAATAATATTAAACAACCTCAAGCTACTGATGGGATTAAACCGCAGTTACGCACGGTGGATCTGAATCTTCTGACGGTGTTTGATGCTGTCATGCAGGAACAGAATATCACCCGCGCTGCTCAAACTTTGGGGATGTCACAACCTGCCGTGAGTAATGCCGTTGCCAGGCTTAAGCTTATGTTTAACGACGAATTATTTGTTCGCTACGGGAGAGGGATTCAGCCTACAGCGCGCGCATACCAGCTGTTTGGCTCTATTCGCCAGGCGTTGCAACTGGTTCAAAATGAGCTGCCGGGGTCGGGCTTTGAACCCTTAAGCAGCGAGCGCGTATTCCATCTTTGTGTCTGTAGTCCATTAGATAATTATTTAACGTCGATTATCTATAATAAAGTTGAAGAGATCGCACCAAATATCCATCTTGCTTTTAAATCATCCCTGAATCAAAACACGGAACATCAGTTACGCTATCAGGAGATAGAGTTCGTTCTGGGGTATGAAGAGTTCCGTCGTCCGGAATTTTCCTGCGTGCCGCTGTTTAAGGATGAAATGGTTCTGGTCGCCAGTAAAAAACACCCGCGCATGAATTCTCCGCTGCGAGAAAACGATGTTTATAACGAGCAGCATGCCGTTGTTGCGCTCGACAGATATGCTTCTTTTAGCCTGCCGTGGTATGACACTGCCGATAAACAGGCGAGCGTGGCTTATCAGGGGATGGCTATGGTCAGCGTATTAAACGTTGTCTCCCAAACGCATCTGGTGGCGATTGCACCGCGCTGGCTGGCAGAAGAGTTTTCTGAATCTTTAAATCTGCAAATTTTGCCTCTGCCGCTTAAGCTAAATAGCCGAACCTGTTATCTTTCCTGGCATGAAGCAGCGGGCCGGGATAAAGGACATCAGTGGATGGAAGAGTTGCTGGTTGGCATCTGCCGCCGGTAAACGCATCAGGATAAATCGCATCGGTTTATGTGATTTATCCTGATTTTTTTTAGATAACTGATATTTTATTCTATGGTGCTTTTTTCGGGCTGCTCTCTGGCGCGTAAAAATAGATGATTTTCTGCGTTGTCGCGCTTTTCAGCGATGATTTATCACCCCATCCTCTATTCTCAGAGGAATTAACCATATCTTCTCTTAACGGCTGCTTTTTCTGCTTTACCCACCGTTTATCTCCCCAGGTTTGCTAATTGCCTGCCTCATAACGAGCGGTTAAGGTAAAGAACACTCTGCAAAATATAAGATTGGTTTATCCCAATCGTAAGACGGTGCGGAAATGAATTCGGCAGTCCGTCTATAACAAAATGCCTGGAGGCAAAGCATGGAGATGTTGTCTGGCGCGGAAATGGTCGTTCGGTCGCTGATCGATCAGGGCGTAAAGCAAGTGTTCGGCTACCCTGGCGGTGCGGTCCTCGATATTTATGATGCGCTGCATACGGTTGGGGGCATTGACCATGTTCTGGTACGTCACGAGCAGGCGGCGGTACACATGGCTGACGGCCTGGCACGTGCGACGGGTGAAGTGGGCGTGGTATTAGTCACGTCCGGCCCCGGCGCGACAAACGCCATTACCGGCATTGCGACGGCCTATATGGACTCTATCCCGCTGGTGATCCTCTCCGGGCAGGTGGCAACCTCGCTGATAGGCTACGATGCGTTTCAGGAGTGCGACATGGTCGGGATTTCGCGTCCCGTTGTGAAGCATAGCTTCCTGGTCAAGCAAACAGAAGACATTCCAGGCATACTGAAAAAAGCCTTCTGGCTGGCGGCGAGCGGACGCCCGGGACCGGTGGTGGTCGATCTGCCTAAAGATATCCTCAACCCGGCAAACAAGCTGCCTTATGTCTGGCCGGAAGCGGTCAGCATGCGCTCTTATAACCCCACAACGCAGGGGCATAAAGGTCAGATCAAGCGAGCGTTGCAAACGCTTCTGGCCGCCAAAAAACCGGTGGTCTATGTCGGTGGCGGGGCGATCAACTCTGCCTGTGAAGCCCAACTTCGTGAACTGATTGAAAAGCTTAATCTTCCCGTTGCGTCGTCGCTGATGGGGCTGGGGGCGTTCCCTGCAACCCATCGTCAGGCGCTGGGGATGCTGGGTATGCACGGTACCTATGAAGCCAACATGACAATGCATCATTCCGATGTGATCTTTGCCGTCGGCGTGCGGTTTGACGATCGCACCACCAACAACCTGGCGAAGTATTGTCCGAACGCCACCGTGCTGCACATTGATATCGATCCAACGTCAATTTCAAAAACGGTGTCGGCTGATGTGCCGATCGTCGGTGATGCCCGGCAGGTTCTGGAGCAAATGCTGGATCTGCTGGCCCAGGAGAGTGCAACCCAGCCGCTGGATGAGATCCGCGACTGGTGGCAGCAGATTGAGCAGTGGCGCGCGCGTCAGTGCCTGAAATATGACACGCAAAGTGAAAACATTAAGCCGCAGGCGGTCATTGAAGCGGTGTGGCGACTGACGAAAGGTGAGGCGTACGTGACCTCAGACGTGGGGCAGCATCAGATGTTCGCCGCCCTGTATTACCCGTTTGATAAACCGCGACACTGGATCAACTCCGGTGGGTTAGGAACCATGGGCTTTGGTCTGCCTGCCGCGCTGGGCGTGAAGCTGGCGCTACCGAATGAAACCGTCGTCTGCGTGACGGGGGACGGCAGTATTCAGATGAACATTCAGGAGCTGTCTACCGCGCTGCAATATGAACTGCCGGTACTGGTGCTGAACCTGAATAACGGCTATCTCGGTATGGTCAAGCAGTGGCAGGATATGATCTACTCTGGCCGCCACTCCCAGTCCTACATGAAATCGCTGCCGGACTTTGTTCGTCTTGCTGAAGCTTACGGTCATGTAGGCATGCGGGTGACCGATCCGGCTGAGCTGGAAACGAAGCTCGCACAAGCGCTTGAGCACGTTAAAAACAACCGCCTCGTCTTTATGGATGTGATTGTTGATGGAACCGAGCACGTTTATCCGATGCATATTCGTGGTGGTGGTATGGATGAAATGTGGTTAAGCAAAACGGAGAGAACCTGATATGCGCCGGATATTATCTGTTTTACTGGAAAACGAGTCTGGCGCACTGTCGCGCGTCATTGGCCTTTTTGCGCAGCGCGGCTATAACATTGAAAGCCTGACCGTTGCCCCGACGGAAGACCCTACGCTGTCGCGCATGACGATCCAAACCGTCGGTGATGCCAAAGTGCTTGAGCAGATTGAAAAACAACTGCATAAGCTGGTCGACGTACTGCGCGTGAGCGAGCTGGGGCAGGGGGCCTACGTTGAACGTGAGGTCATGCTGGTGAAAATCCAGGCCAGTGGCTACGGGCGTGATGAAGTCAAACGCAATGCTGATATTTTCCGCGGACAAATTATCGACGTCACGCCTTCTCTTTATACGGTTCAGCTGGTTGGGACAAGCGACAAGCTGGATGCTTTCCTGGCGTCCGTGCGGGATGTCGCAAAAATTGTCGAGGTCGCGAGATCGGGTGTCGTGGGCCTGTCACGCGGTGAGAAAATCATGCGTTAGTTGTCAAAAAGGTTCGCCTCTTTCTGCCCGGTCACCAAAGCCGGGCTTTTTTTTGCGTAATCAGCCGACAACGCAGATAAAAGCGGTTGCCGCGAAGGCTTTTCTGCGTTTAGATGTTAAAAGATTTAACCATAACCTTGACAGGGCCATGGACTCTTTTCTTTTTTTAAGGGGCAATTGTGAAACTGGATGAAATCGCCCGGCTAGCCGGCGTGTCACGAACAACGGCCAGCTATGTGATTAACGGTAAAGCAAAGCAGTACCGTGTCAGCGACAAGACCGTTGAAAAAGTTATGGCGGTGGTTCGTGAGCATAACTACCATCCGAATGCTGTCGCAGCCGGCCTACGTGCCGGGCGTACCCGCTCTATTGGTCTGGTGATCCCTGACCTGGAAAACACCAGCTATACCCGTATCGCCAACTATCTTGAACGTCAGGCGCGCCAGCGCGGCTATCAATTGCTGATTGCCTGCTCGGAAGACCAGCCCGACAACGAGATGCGCTGCATTGAGCATCTGCTCCAGCGCCAGGTGGATGCCATCATCGTATCGACCTCCTTGCCGCCAGAGCATCCGTTCTACCAGCGCTGGGCGAACGACTCGTTCCCAATCGTTGCGCTGGACCGCGCTCTCGATCGCGAGCATTTCACCAGCGTTGTGGGTGCGGATCAGGATGATGCAGAAATGCTGGCCGCGGAGCTGAGAACGTTCCCCGCTGAAACAGTGCTGTATCTTGGCGCGTTGCCCGAGCTTTCCGTGAGCTTCCTGCGTGAGCAGGGATTCAGAACTGCCTGGAAAGACGATCCGCGCGAGGTTCACTACCTCTATGCCAACAGCTACGAACGTGAAGCCGCAGCGCAACTGTTTGAGAAATGGCTGGAAACGCACCCGATGCCTCAGGCGCTGTTCACCACGTCATTTGCGCTGTTGCAGGGTGTCATGGATGTAACATTACGTCGTGAAGGTAAATTGCCCTCCGATCTGGCGATTGCCACGTTCGGGGATAACGAGCTGCTCGACTTCCTCCAGTGTCCGGTGCTGGCGGTAGCACAGCGTCACCGCGATGTGGCTGAACGCGTGCTGGAGATTGTGCTGGCAAGCCTGGATGAGCCGCGCAAACCGAAGCCGGGCCTGACGCGTATCAAACGTAATCTCTATCATCGCGGAATTTTAAGCCGCCAAAAATGAAATGACCGGGGCGGAGAAGTCTGCCCCATTTTGCTGCGATAAATCGTACGGATAATTCCCGGAGAGAAATTAGGATAATTCTTGCGAGATCATAATCGCCTATTTTTTTTAATTCATTTTGGCTTTTAAATTGTCCTTTAAAGAACATCTCAGCGATTTTAAACAGCTATCTTTGTATTGTTTTGTTACAAACCCTATTCGGCCGATGAATAATCAGACGTTTTTCCTCCTCCTGTGCCAGCTTACGTGGCAACCGCCGCGCTTACCGGGTGCCAGAGTGAATCTGGCGCTGTTATCCCCTGAGAATCTGTCATAAAATGCTGCCCGCGTCGCAAACTGACACTTTATATTTATCTGCGATGATATTGAGTGAGCTTTAACGCTAGTGTGCATATTCGGTTTTTTTCTTACAAATATTCATAACGTTAATTTTGCCTCGCCAGTTGTGCAGTTATTAACCAGGACTGTTTATCTCTGTAAATAGAGGGCTTCCGAGTCCTTATAGGGAGAGTCCTGGCTTGACAAGCTTTTCCCTCGCTCCGTAAACTCCTTTAGGTGGGAATTTGTGGGTTAAAGTGGAGAGGAGGGGTGAGACTGGCATGTTCCGTGGAGCAACGTTAGTCAATCTCGACAGCAAAGGGCGATTATCGGTACCAACCCGATACCGCGACCAGCTGATTGAGAACGCTGCGGGTCAAATGGTTTGCACCATTGACATTAACTCCCCCTGCCTGCTGCTTTACCCCTTGCCTGAATGGGAAATTATTGAGCAAAAGCTGTCGCGACTGTCGAGCATGAACCCGCAGGAACGCCGCGTGCAGCGGTTGTTATTGGGACATGCCAGTGAATGTCAGATGGATAACGCAGGGCGATTACTGATTGCGCCTGTGTTGCGGCAACATGCCGGTCTGACCAAAGAAGTGATGCTGGTCGGGCAGTTCAACAAGTTTGAACTGTGGGATGAAACGACCTGGTATCAACAGGTCAAGGAAGATATCGACGCTGAGCAGTCTGATTCCGCGACATTATCGGAACGGCTGCAGGACTTGTCTCTATAAATATGATGGAAAATTTTAAACATAAAACGGTGTTACTGGACGAGGCCGTAAACGGCCTGAATATTCGTCCGGATGGCATCTACATTGATGGCACGTTTGGTCGCGGTGGTCACTCGCGTTTGATTCTCTCCCAGCTTGGAGAGGAAGGACGTCTGCTGGCAATCGATCGCGATCCGCAGGCTATTGCCGTTGCACAGACCATCAATGACCCACGCTTTTCCATCGTGCATGGACCTTTCTCTGCGCTCGCGGATTATGTTGCCGAGCGCGGCCTGACGGGCAAGATCGACGGGATTCTTCTCGATCTTGGCGTCTCTTCACCCCAACTTGATGATGCTGAACGTGGTTTCTCCTTTATGCGTGATGGTCCGCTGGACATGCGTATGGACCCGACGCGCGGTCAGTCTGCCGCTGAGTGGTTACAGACCGCTGACGAAGCCGATATTGCATGGGTCATCAAAACGTTTGGCGAGGAGCGGTTTGGCAAACGTATTGCGCGCGCCATCGTTGAGCGCAATCGTATTGAGCCCATGACCCGCACCAAAGAGTTGGCCGAAGTGATCGCGACGGCGACGCCGGTGAAGGATAAGCACAAACATCCCGCGACCCGTACCTTCCAGGCGGTTCGCATCTGGGTAAACAGTGAACTGGAGGAAATAGAGCTGGCGCTAAAAAGCTCGCTCGACGTGCTGGCCCCGGGTGGGCGGTTATCCATCATCAGCTTCCATTCGCTGGAAGACCGTATTGTGAAACGCTTTATGCGTGAACAAAGCCGCGGTCCACAGGTGCCAGCGGGGCTGCCGATGACGGAAGAACAACTCAGGAAGCTGGGTGGCCGTCAGTTGCGAGCATTAGGCAAGTTGATGCCGGGCGAAGAAGAAGTGGCAGAGAATCCACGCGCCCGTAGTTCAGTGCTGCGTGTTGCAGAGAGGACGAACGCATGATCGGCAGAGTGACAGAGACCCTAAGCAAAGTTAAGGATTCGTTAGGAAGCAACGAGCGCCATGCCTTGCCTGGCGTGATCGGCGACGATCTTTTGCGGTTTGGGAAACTGCCACTCTGTCTGTTCATTTGCATCATTGTCACGGCAGTTACGGTGGTGACCACCGCCCATCATACACGTTTATTGACTGCGCAACGCGAGCAGATGGTACTGGAACGCGATGCGCTGGATATTGAATGGCGAAATCTGATCCTTGAAGAAAACGCGCTCGGCGATCACAGCCGGGTTGAACGGATCGCAACGGAAAAGCTGCAACTGCAGCATGTTGATCCTTCGCAGGAAAATATCGTAGTACAAAAATAAGGGAAAACGCGACGCATGAAAGCAGCGGCAAAAACGCTAAAACCAAAACGTCAGGAAGAACAGGCCAACTTTATCAGTTGGCGTTTTGCGTTGCTTTGCGGCTGCATTTTACTCGCTCTGGGTTTTCTGCTTGGACGCGTGGCCTGGCTACAAATCATCGCTCCTGACATGCTGGTACGCCAGGGTGACATGCGTTCCCTGCGCGTTCAGGAAGTGTCGACATCCCGCGGGATGATCACCGACCGCTCGGGTCGTCCGCTGGCGGTGAGCGTGCCGGTGAAGGCGATCTGGGCCGATCCGAAAGAACTGCATGATGCAGGCGGGATCACGCTTGATAACCGCTGGAAGGCGCTTGCGGATGCGTTGAAGATGCCGCTGGACCAGTTAGCTTCACGCGTGAATACCAACCCGAGAGGGCGGTTTATCTATCTGGCGCGTCAGGTGAACCCTGACATGGCGGACTACATCAAAAAATTAAAGCTGCCGGGCATCCACCTGCGTGAAGAATCCCGTCGTTACTATCCCTCCGGCGAAGTGACTGCTCACCTCATTGGCTTTACTAACGTCGATAGCCAGGGGATTGAAGGCGTTGAAAAAAGCTTTGATAAATGGCTCACCGGCCAGCCCGGCGAGCGCATTGTGCGTAAAGACCGCTATGGTCGCGTAATCGAGGATATCTCCTCTACGGACAGCCAGGCCGCACACAACCTGGCGCTGAGTATTGATGAGCGGTTACAGGCGCTGGTTTACCGCGAGCTGAACAATGCCGTGGCTTTCAACAAAGCGGAATCGGGCAGTGCCGTGTTAGTCGACGTCAACACGGGTGAAGTGCTGGCGATGGCCAATAGCCCTTCCTACAACCCTAACAATCTCACCGGTACGCAGAAGGATGTTATGCGTAACCGTACCATCACCGACGTATTCGAACCGGGTTCGACCGTTAAGCCGATGGTGGTCATGACTGCACTTCAGCGCGGTATCGTCAATGAAAACACCGTACTGAATACCATTCCATACCGAATTAACGGCCACGAAATCAAAGACGTGGCGCGCTACAGCGAATTGACCCTGACCGGGGTGTTACAGAAGTCGAGTAACGTCGGTGTTTCAAAGCTGGCGTTAGCGATGCCGTCCTCAGCGTTAGTAGAGACTTACTCACGTTTTGGGCTTGGAAAGGCGACCAATTTGGGGTTGGTCGGAGAACGCAGTGGCTTATATCCTCAAAAACAACGGTGGTCTGACATAGAGAGGGCCACCTTCTCTTTCGGCTACGGGCTAATGGTGACACCGTTACAGTTAGCGCGAGTCTACGCAACGATCGGCAGCTACGGCGTTTATCGTCCGCTGTCGATTACCAAAGTTGATCCACCGGTTCCCGGCGAGCGTATCTTCCCGGAATCAACCGTCCGTACTGTTGTTCATATGATGGAAAGCGTGGCGCTGCCCGGTGGCGGCGGCGTGAAGGCGGCAATCAAAGGTTATCGCATCGCCATCAAGACCGGTACGGCGAAAAAAGTAGGGCCGGACGGCCGCTATATCAACAAATACATTGCCTATACCGCAGGCGTTGCGCCTGCAAGCAATCCGCGTTTTGCGCTGGTGGTCGTGATAAACGATCCACAGGCGGGTAAATACTACGGCGGCGCCGTCTCCGCGCCTGTGTTCGGGGCTATCATGGGCGGCGTGTTACGCACCATGAACATTGAACCGGATGCGCTGGCGACGGGCGAAAAAAGTGAATTTGTAATTAATCAAGGCGAGGGTACAGGTGGCAGATCGTAATTTGCGCGACCTTCTCGCTCCGTGGGTGCCAAATGCACCGGAGCGAGCACTGCGAGAGATGGTACTGGACAGCCGCGTGGCTGCTTCTGGCGATCTTTTTGTGGCGGTGGTCGGTCATCAGGCGGACGGGCGTCGTTATATCCCGCAGGCGATTGCGCAAGGTGTGGCTGCCATTATTGCTGAGGCGAAAGATGAGGCAACCGACGGTGAGATCCGTGAAATGCATGGAGTGCCGGTTATCTATCTCAGCCAGTTAAACGAGCGTCTTTCCGCGCTGGCGGGACGTTTTTATCACGAACCTTCCGACCAGCTGCGCCTGGTTGGCGTCACGGGTACGAACGGTAAAACCACTACCACGCAGCTGATGGCGCAGTGGGCCC
Organism: Enterobacter sp. UCD-UG_FMILLET; assembly: GCF_000762975.1. NCBI lineage: Bacteria > Pseudomonadati > Pseudomonadota > Gammaproteobacteria > Enterobacterales > Enterobacteriaceae > Enterobacter > Enterobacter sp. UCD-UG_FMILLET. Next base: position 123,383 of record NZ_JRJC01000023.1, on the reverse strand, counting down.
AGCTGCTGGGTGAAACCGGTGCGGTGATGGGTACCGTGGGTAACGGCCTGCTGGGCAAAGTGAGCCCGACGGAAAACACCACCGGCTCGGCGGTAGACGTACAGTACGTGCTTGCCGGTCTGGCAGGGCAGGGGGCAACCTTTGCTGCAATGGAAGTCTCTTCGCACGGTCTGGTACAGCACCGCGTCGCGGCGCTGAAATTTGCCGCTTCCGTATTTACCAACCTGAGCCGCGATCATCTTGATTATCACGGTGATATGGAGCATTACGAAGCCGCGAAATGGCTGCTGTTCTCTACTCACCATTACGGACAAGCCATCATCAACGCCGACGACGAAGTGGGCCGCCGCTGGCTGGCGAAGCTGCCGGATGCGGTTGCGGTGTCGATGGAAGACCATATCAATCCGAACTGCCACGGCCGCTGGCTGAAGGCGGTTGAGGTGAATTATCACGACAGCGGGGCGACAATCCGCTTTGCCTCTTCCTGGGGTGAAGGTGAGATTGAAAGCCGCCTGATGGGCGCCTTTAACGTCAGCAACCTGCTGCTGGCGCTGGCAACGCTGCTGGCGCTGGGTTATCCGATGGCTGAACTGCTGAAAACCTCAGCGCGTCTGCAGCCGGTTTGCGGCCGCATGGAAGTGTTCAGCGCGCCGGGCAAACCGACCGTTGTGGTTGATTATGCCCACACGCCGGATGCGCTGGAAAAAGCGCTGGAAGCGGCGCGCCTGCACTGCGCCGGTAAGCTCTGGTGCGTGTTTGGCTGCGGCGGCGATCGCGACAAAGGCAAACGCCCGCTGATGGGGGCTATTGCTGAGCAGTTCGCAGATATTCCGGTTGTGACCGATGACAACCCGCGTACCGAAGAGCCGCGCGCCATCATTAATGACATTCTGGCGGGCATGCTGGACGCTGGACGCGCTCGCGTGGTGGAAGGCCGTGCGGAAGCAGTGACCAACACCATCATGCAGGCGCAGGAAAATGATGTTGTCCTGTTAGCGGGCAAAGGGCATGAAGATTATCAGATCGTTGGCAATCGCCGTCTGGACTACTCGGACCGCGTAACGGCAGCACGTCTGCTGGGAGTAGTGGCATGATTAGCATCACGTTAAGCCAGGCCGCTGCCATCCTGCAGGGCGACCTGCACGGGCAAGACCTGACCATTGATGCCGTAACGACGGACACCCGCAAAATCACCGCAGGCTGTCTGTTTGTGGCGCTGAAAGGCGAGCGTTTTGATGCGCATGATTTTGCAGAACAGGCCAAAGAGAACGGCGCTGGTGCGCTGCTCGTCAGTCGCAAGCTCGATATCGATCTGCCACAAATTGTGGTGAAAGATACGCGTCTCGCATTCGGTGAGCTGGCCGCCTGGGTTCGTCAGCAGGTCCCTACTCGCGTTGTCGCCTTGACCGGTTCATCAGGCAAGACGTCGGTGAAAGAGATGACGGCGTCGATCCTCAGCCAGTGCGGAAATACGCTTTATACCGCGGGCAACCTCAATAATGACATCGGCGTGCCGATGACATTACTCCGTCTGACCAAAGAACATGAATTTGCAGTGATCGAGTTAGGGGCAAACCACCAGGGCGAAATCGCCTGGACCGTGAGCCTGACTCGCCCGGAAGCCGCGCTGGTGAATAACCTCGCGGCGGCGCATCTGGAAGGCTTTGGCTCGCTGGAAGGCGTAGCGAAAGCCAAAGGTGAGATTTACACCGGCCTGCCGGATGACGGTATCGCCATCCTGAACGCCGACAACAACGACTGGCTGAACTGGCAAAGCATCATTGGTTCGCGTAAAACCTGGCGCTTCTCGCCAAATGCGGCCAACAGTGATTTTACCGCGACCAATATCCACGTGACGTCGCACGGCACGGAGTTCACCCTCACGACCCCAACGGGTGACGTTGATGTGCTGCTGCCGCTGCCGGGTCGCCATAACATCGCCAATGCGCTTGCGGCGGCGGCGCTGTCGACGGCGGTGGGCGCGTCGCATGAGGCGATTAAAACCGGGCTGGCGAATCTGAAAGCCGTGCCGGGGCGTCTGTTCCCGATTCAGCTTTCGGAAAACAAGCTGCTGCTGGATGACTCCTACAACGCGAACGTTGGCTCGATGACGGCGGCGGTGCAGGTGTTATCTGAAATGCCGGGCTATCGCATCATGGTGGTGGGCGATATGGCAGAGCTGGGCGACGAAAGCGAAGCCTGCCATACCCAGGTCGGTGAAGCGGCGAAAGCGGCAGGGCTGGACTGCGTGCTGAGCGCAGGAAAACTGAGCCAGGCGATTAGCCATGCCAGCGGCATTGGCGAGCATTTTGCTGATAAAGCCGCGTTGATAGCGCGCCTTAAGGCGTTGATTACAGAAAAACAAATTGTGACTGTGTTAGTGAAAGGTTCACGTAGTGCCGCCATGGAAGAGGTTGTGCACGCATTACAGGAGAACGGGACATGTTAGTTTGGCTGGCCGAACATTTGGTCAAATATTATTCAGGCTTTAACGTCTTTTCGTATCTGACGTTTCGCGCCATCGTCAGCCTGCTGACTGCGCTGTTCATCTCGTTGTGGATGGGCCCGCGCATGATTGCCCGTCTGCAAAAACTCTCTTTCGGCCAGGTTGTGCGTAACGACGGTCCGGAATCGCACTTCAGCAAGCGCGGCACGCCGACCATGGGCGGGATCATGATCCTGACCGCCATCGTCGTTTCCGTGCTGCTGTGGGCGTATCCTTCCAACCCGTACGTCTGGTGCGTTCTGACGGTACTGGTGGGTTACGGGATCATCGGTTTTGTTGATGACTACCGCAAAGTCGTCCGCAAAGATACCAAAGGCCTGATCGCGCGCTGGAAATATTTCTGGATGTCGGTGATCGCGCTGGGTGTGGCCTTTGCGCTGTATCTGGCAGGCAAAGACACGCCTGCCACCGAGCTGGTCGTGCCGTTCTTTAAAGACGTGATGCCACAGCTGGGGCTGTTCTACATCCTGCTGGCCTACTTTGTGATTGTCGGTACCGGCAACGCCGTTAACCTGACCGACGGTCTGGATGGTCTGGCGATTATGCCAACCGTCTTTGTGGCCGCCGGTTTTGCGCTGGTGGCGTGGGCGACCGGTAACATGAACTTTGCGAACTACCTGCACATCCCTTATCTGCGCCACGCGGGTGAGCTGGTGATCGTCTGTACGGCGATTGTCGGCGCGGGGCTGGGCTTCCTGTGGTTCAACACCTATCCGGCGCAGGTCTTTATGGGTGACGTCGGTTCTCTGGCTTTGGGCGGTGCGCTCGGCATTATCGCCGTACTGCTGCGTCAGGAGTTCCTGCTGGTGATCATGGGCGGCGTGTTTGTGGTTGAAACCCTGTCGGTGATTTTGCAGGTCGGTTCCTTCAAGCTGCGCGGTCAGCGCATCTTCCGTATGGCGCCGATTCACCACCACTATGAACTGAAAGGCTGGCCGGAGCCGCGCGTGATTGTGCGCTTCTGGATTATTTCGCTGATGCTGGTGCTGATTGGCCTGGCAACGCTGAAGGTACGTTAATCATGGCAGATTACCAGGGCAAAAAAGTCGTTATCATCGGGCTGGGCCTCACGGGGCTCTCCTGCGTGGACTTTTTCCTCGCGCGCGGCGTGACGCCACGCGTGATGGATACGCGTGTCTCTCCGCCGGGTCTGGACAAACTGCCGGAACAGGTTGAACGCCACCTTGGTGGTCTGAATGATGACTGGCTGCTGGCAGCCGATCTGATTGTCGCAAGCCCAGGTATGGCGCTGGCGCACCCTTCGCTGAGCGCTGCTGCGGATGCGGGCGTTGAAATTGTCGGCGATATCGAGCTGTTCTGCCGCGAAGCGCAGGCGCCCGTTATCGCCATTACCGGTTCTAACGGTAAAAGCACCGTCACCACCCTGGTGGGGGAAATGGCGAAAGCGGCGGGAATGAACGTCGGCGTTGGCGGTAATATTGGTTTACCTGCTCTGATGCTGCTGGACAAAGGCTGCGAGCTGTATGTTCTCGAACTTTCCAGCTTCCAGCTGGAAACCACCTCCAGCCTGCATGCCGCGGCGGCGACAATCCTTAACGTGACCGAAGATCATATGGACCGATATCCATTTGGTCTGCAGCAGTACCGTGCCGCCAAGCTCCGCGTTTATGAAAATGCCAAAGTCTGCGTTGTTAACGCCGATGACGCGCTGACCATGCCTGTGCGTGGCGCAGACGATCGCTGTATTAGCTTCGGTATCACGATGGGGGATTACCACCTGAATCGTCAGTTAGGCGAAACCTGGCTGCGCGTGAAAGGTGAGAAAGTGCTGAACGTGAAAGAGATGAAGCTCTCTGGTCAGCACAACTATACCAATGCCCTGGCGGCGCTGGCGCTGGCGGATGCGGTAGGGCTGCCACGCTCCTCCAGCCTGAAGGCGTTAACCACGTTTTCTGGTCTGGCGCACCGTTTCCAGCTGGCGCTGGAGCACAACGGCGTGCGCTGGATCAACGACTCCAAAGCGACCAACGTGGGCAGCACTGAGGCCGCGCTGAACGGTCTGCACGTTGACGGCACCCTGCATTTACTGCTGGGCGGCGACGGTAAATCAGCGGATTTCTCCTCTCTGAAGCCGTATCTCGCCGGAGATAACATCCGCCTGTACTGCTTCGGCCGTGACGGCAGCGAGCTGGCTGAACTGCGCCCTGAGGTTGCCGAGCAAACCGAAACCATGGAACAGGCGATGCGGTTGATTGCTCCTCGCGTGAAGCCAGGCGATATGGTGCTGCTCTCTCCGGCCTGTGCCAGTCTCGATCAATTCAAGAATTTCGAACAGCGTGGTGATGTCTTTACCCGCCTGGCGAAGGAGTTAGGCTAATGCGTTTATCTCTCCCTCGCCTGAAAATGCCGCGCCTGCCAGGATTTGGGATCCTTGCATGGTTGTTTGCGGCGCTCAAAGGCTGGGTGATGGGCTCTCGTCAAAAAGATAACGACAGCCTTGTCATGTACGATCGCACGCTGTTCTGGCTCACGATGGGGCTGGCGGCGGTCGGCTTCATTATGGTGACGTCAGCCTCAATGCCCGTCGGGCAGCGTCTGGCGAACGATCCTTTCCTGTTTGCCAAGCGTGATGGTCTTTACATCATCCTGGCGTTCTGTCTGGCGCTGGTGACCTTGCGTCTGCCGATGGAGTTCTGGCAGCGGCACAGTACGGCGATGCTGATCGCCTCGATTATTATGCTGCTGATCGTACTGGTGGTGGGGAGCTCTGTTAACGGGGCATCACGCTGGATCGCCTTTGGCCCGCTGCGCATTCAGCCTGCGGAATTTACCAAGCTCTCCCTGTTCTGCTACCTGGCTAACTACCTGGTGCGTAAGGTAGATGAAGTGCGTAACAACCTGCGCGGCTTCTTAAAACCGATGGGCGTCATTCTGGTGCTGGCGGTATTACTGCTGGCGCAGCCTGACCTCGGTACCGTGGTGGTACTTTTTGTGACCACCCTGGCCATGCTGTTCCTGGCGGGCGCGAAGCTGTGGCAGTTCATCGCTATTATCGGGATGGGGATTTCGGCGGTTGTGCTGCTGATCCTCGCCGAGCCTTACCGTATTCGCCGTGTGACCTCGTTCTGGAACCCGTGGGAAGATCCCTTCGGCAGCGGCTATCAGCTGACGCAGTCGCTGATGGCCTTTGGTCGCGGTGAAGTCTGGGGGCAGGGGTTGGGTAACTCGGTACAGAAACTGGAGTATTTACCGGAAGCGCATACTGACTTCATCTTCTCCATTATTGCGGAAGAACTGGGTTATATCGGTGTGGTATTAGCGCTTTTAATGGTATTCTTCGTCGCTTTCCGCGCCATGTCCATCGGCCGGAAAGCGCTGGAGATCGATCACCGCTTCTCAGGATTCTTAGCCTGTTCTATTGGTATCTGGTTTAGCTTCCAGGCATTGGTTAACGTCGGGGCCGCAGCGGGTATGCTGCCGACCAAAGGTCTGACGTTGCCGTTGATCAGTTATGGTGGTTCGAGTCTGTTGATTATGTCGACGGCCATCATGTTTTTGTTGCGCATAGATTATGAGACGCGTCTGGAAAAAGCCCAGGCGTTTACACGAGGTTCACGATGAATCAACCGAAGCGGTTAATGGTGATGGCAGGCGGTACCGGCGGACACGTGTTCCCGGGGCTGGCGGTTGCGCACCATTTAATGGATCAGGGCTGGCAGGTACGCTGGCTGGGAACCGCAGACCGCATGGAAGCCGACCTGGTGCCGAAGCACGGTATCGAGATCGACTTTATTCGTATTTCCGGCCTTCGGGGCAAAGGCCTCAAGGCAATGCTGCTGGCACCGGTGCGTATTTTTAACGCCTGGCGCCAGGCGCGCACCATCATGAAGCGCTTTAAGCCAGATGTGGTGCTGGGCATGGGCGGCTATGTCTCTGGTCCTGGCGGGCTGGCGGCGTGGTCGTTAGGCATTCCCGTTGTGCTGCATGAACAGAACGGTATTGCCGGTCTGACCAACAAGTGGCTGGCGAAAATCGCTACCAAAGTTATGCAGGCGTTTCCCGGTGCGTTCCCGAAAGCGGACGTGGTGGGGAACCCGGTGCGTGTGGATGTGCTGGCGCTCCCGCTGCCGGATGCTCGCCTGTCGGGCCGTGAAGGGCCGGTTCGTGTACTGGTCGTCGGCGGCTCTCAGGGGGCACGTGTCCTAAACCAGACGATGCCGCAGGTTGCCGCAAAGCTGGGGGATACCGTGACCATCTGGCACCAGAGCGGAAAAGGCGCTCAGCAGACCGTTGAGCAAGCTTACGCAGACGAAGGCCAGCCGCAGCATAAAGTTACAGAGTTTATCGACGACATGGCGGCAGCCTATGCCTGGGCCGATGTCGTGGTCTGTCGTTCAGGCGCGCTGACGGTGAGCGAAATCGCAGCCGCGGGTTTGCCGGCCCTGTTTGTGCCGTTCCAGCACAAAGACAGACAGCAGTACTGGAATGCGCTGCCGCTTGAGAAAGCCGGTGCCGCGAAGATATTTGAACAGCCACAATTTACCGCCGACGCGGTCGCCACCACCCTGGCGGGCTGGAACAGAGACGCACTGCTGGAGATGGCGCAACGCGCGCGCGCGGCCGCTATCCCTGATGCGACGGAACGGGTGGCAAAAGAAGTGAGCCTGGCAGCCCAGGCTTAACCCTCGCAGCGCGTGTTGCGCTGCACGAATTTTAAGTAGTCGATGGCGTTTAGAGAATGAATACACAACAACTGGCAAAACTGCGTTCAATCGTGCCCGAGATGCGTCGCGTCCGGCACATTCACTTTGTTGGCATCGGTGGTGCTGGCATGGGCGGTATTGCCGAAGTGTTAGCTAACGAAGGCTATCAGATCAGCGGGTCTGACCTGGCGCCAAACCCTGTTACGCAGCAGCTGGCGTCGCTTGGGGCGACTATCTATTTCAACCATCGTCCGGAAAACGTGCGCGATGCGAGCGTGGTGGTGGTCTCAAGCGCCATCTCCTCTGATAACCCGGAAATCGTTGCCGCGCACGAAGCGCGCATTCCGGTGATCCGCCGTGCAGAAATGCTGGCGGAACTGATGCGTTTCCGTCACGGCATCGCCATTGCCGGGACCCACGGTAAAACGACGACCACGGCGATGGTTTCCAGTATTTATGCGGAAGCGGGTCTCGACCCGACGTTCGTCAACGGCGGTCTGGTCAAAGCCGCGGGCGTACACGCGCGTCTGGGCCACAGCCGTTACCTGATTGCTGAAGCGGATGAGAGCGACGCATCGTTCCTGCACCTGCAGCCGATGGTGGCGATTGTGACTAACATCGAAGCTGACCATATGGATACCTACCAGGGTGACTTCGAGAACTTAAAGCAGACCTTCATCAACTTCCTGCACAACCTGCCGTTCTACGGGCGCGCGGTGATGTGCGTAGATGATCCGGTGATCCGCGAGCTGCTGCCGCGCGTGGGTCGTCAAATCACCACTTACGGCTTCAGCGAAGACGCTGACGTCCGCGTGGAAGAGTACAAACAGATTGGTGCGCAGGGGCATTTCACTCTGGCGCGTCAGGACAAAGAGCTGCTGCACGTCACGCTGAATGCGCCGGGGCGCCATAACGCCCTCAATGCCGCAGCGGCAGTGGCCGTCGCGACGGAAGAAGGCATTGATGATGATGCGATTCTGCGCGCGCTGGAAAGCTTCCAGGGTACCGGCCGTCGCTTCGACTTCCTCGGTGAATTCCCGCTGGACGCCGTGAACGGTAAAACCGGCACAGCGATGCTGGTGGACGACTACGGCCACCATCCGACCGAAGTGGACGCCACCATTAAAGCCGCGCGTGCAGGCTGGCCTGACAAAAATCTGGTGATGATCTTCCAGCCGCACCGCTTCACGCGTACTCGCGATCTGTATGACGATTTCGCCAGCGTCCTGTCACAGGTAGACACCCTGTTAATGCTAGATGTCTACGCCGCAGGCGAGACGCCGATTCCTGGCGCAGACAGTCGTTCTTTATGTCGCACCATCCGTGGGCGCGGGAAAGTTGACCCTATTCTGGTTTCTGACCCTGCACAGGTGGCGGAAATTCTGGCACCGGTCCTGACAGGTAACGATCTGATTCTGATTCAGGGCGCGGGAAATATCGGCAAAATCGCCCGTACCTTAGCTGAAATCAAACTGAAGCCGCAAACCCAGGAGGATGAGCATCATGGCTGATAAGATTGCTGTCCTGTCTGGCGGTACCTCCGCCGAGCGCGAGGTTTCCCTGAATTCCGGCGCGGCCGTGCTGGCGGGCCTGCGTGAAGGTGGCGTCAATGCGCACCTGGTCGACCCAAAAGAGGTCGACGTGACGCAATTAAAAGCCATGGGCTTCGATAAAGTCTTTATCGCTTTGCATGGTCGCGGTGGTGAAGACGGCACCCTGCAGGGGCTTCTGGATTTGATCGGCATGCCGTACACCGGCAGCGGCGTGATGGCCTCCGCTATATCTATGGATAAACTGCGCAGCAAGCTGCTGTGGCAGGGCGCGGGATTACCCGTTGCGCCATGGGTTGCGCTGACGCGTCGCGAATTTGAATTGGGCCTGCCGGATAGAGTTAATGCACGCATTGCCGAACTGGGCTTACCGGTTATTGTAAAGCCCAGCCGGGAAGGCTCCAGCGTGGGAATGTCCAAAGTCGACAAAGCTGAAGATCTTTCGTCCGCTTTAGCTCTGGCATTTCAATATGATGAAGAAGTTCTGATTGAAAAATGGCTCAGCGGGCCGGAATTTACCGTCGCCATGCTTGGCGAAGAAATTTTACCGTCAATCCGTATCCAACCGGCCGGAACCTTCTATGATTATGAGGCGAAGTATCTCTCTGATGAGACGCAATATTTCTGCCCATGTGGTCTTGAATCTGAGCGTGAAGCAGATTTACAGTCCCTGGTGCTTAAAGCCTGGCATGTTCTGGGTTGCCGCGGCTGGGGACGCATCGACGTAATGCAGGACAGTGACGGACAATTTTATCTGCTGGAAGCGAATACCTCTCCGGGAATGACCAGCCACAGCCTTGTGCCGATGGCCGCGCGTCAGGCGGGGATGAGTTTCTCGCAGTTAGTCGTACGCATTCTGGACCAGGCGGGCTGATATGTCTCAGGCTGCATTGAACACGCGCAACCGCGATGACGAGGACGAATACACCTCTTCACGCCGCAGTAATGGAACGCGTCTTGCAGGCATCATTTTCCTGCTCGGGGTGCTGTGCACCGTGTTTATTAGCGGCTGGATGGTCCTGGGCTGGATGGAAGATGCGCAGCGGTTGCCGCTCTCTAAGCTGGTGGTCACCGGTGAGCGTCACTACACGCGTAACGACGATATTCGCCAGTCAATTCTGGCGCTGGGCTCGCCTGGCACCTTTATGACGCAGGACGTCAATATTATCCAGAGTCAGATAGAACGTCTGCCATGGATAAAACAGGCGAGCGTAAGAAAGCAATGGCCTGATGAATTGAAGATTCATCTGGTTGAATATGTGCCCATTGCGCGTTGGAATGATCAGCACATGGTTGACGTCGACGGAAATTCCTTCAGCGTCCCGGCCGATCGTGTCAACAAGCAAAATTTGCCGATGTTGTATGGCCCTGAAGGCAGCGAAAACGAAGTGTTACAAGGTTTTCGTGAAATGGGTCAGGTGCTGGCGAAGGACAGATTTACGTTAAAAGATGCAGCCATGACGGCGCGCCGTTCCTGGCAGCTGACGTTAACGAACGGCATTAAGCTCAACCTGGGGCGCGGGGACACCATGAAGCGTCTGGCGCGTTTTGTCGAACTTTACCCGGTTTTACAGCAGCAGGCACAGACTGACGGCAAACGGATAAGCTACGTTGATTTGCGCTATGACTCAGGCGCAGCAGTCGGTTGGGTACCGGCTCCGGTCGAGGAACCTAATCAGCAACAGAATCAGGCACAGGTACAGGCAGAACAACAATGATCAAGGCGACGGACAGAAAACTGGTAGTTGGACTGGAGATTGGCACCGCGAAGGTTGCCGCTTTAGTAGGGGAAGTTCTGCCCGACGGTATGGTCAATATCATTGGCGTAGGCAGTTGCCCGTCCCGTGGTATGGATAAAGGTGGGGTAAACGATCTTGAATCGGTGGTCAAATGCGTTCAGCGCGCCATCGATCAGGCTGAACTGATGGCAGATTGCCAGATTTCTTCTGTCTATCTGGCCCTTTCTGGCAAGCACATTAGCTGCCAGAACGAAATCGGTATGGTGCCGATTTCCGAAGAAGAAGTGACGCAGGAAGACGTTGAAAACGTCGTGCACACCGCGAAATCCGTGCGTGTCCGCGACGAGCATCGCGTGCTGCATGTCATTCCGCAGGAATATGCGATTGACTACCAGGAAGGGATCAAGAACCCAGTCGGTCTTTCTGGCGTACGTATGCAGGCAAAAGTGCACCTGATCACATGTCACAACGATATGGCGAAGAACATTGTAAAAGCCGTTGAACGTTGTGGCCTGAAAGTTGACCAACTTATTTTCGCCGGTCTGGCGGCAAGTTATTCCGTACTGACCGAAGATGAACGTGAACTGGGTGTCTGTGTGGTCGATATTGGTGGTGGTACAATGGATATCGCCGTCTATACCGGCGGTGCGTTGCGCCACACGAAAGTGATCCCTTATGCCGGGAACGTTGTGACCAGCGATATTGCTTACGCTTTTGGTACGCCGCCGAGCGATGCAGAAGCGATTAAAGTGCGCCACGGCTGTGCGCTGGGGTCTATCGTTGGCAAAGATGAGAGCGTTGAAGTGCCGAGCGTCGGTGGTCGTCCACCGCGTAGCCTGCAGCGCCAGACGTTGGCAGAGGTGATTGAGCCGCGCTATACCGAGCTGCTCAACCTGGTCAACGAAGAGATTTTACAGTTACAGGAACAGCTTCGTCAGCAGGGCGTTAAGCATCATCTTGCGGCGGGGATTGTATTAACCGGCGGTGCAGCGCAAATTGAAGGTCTTGCGGCCTGTGCTCAGCGGGTGTTCCATACGCAGGTGCGTATTGGTGCGCCGCTGAATATCACCGGTTTAACGGATTATGCTCAGGAGCCGTATTATTCAACGGCTGTGGGCCTGCTTCACTACGGGAAGGAATCTCATCTCAGTGGTGAAGCAGAAGTGGAAAAACGCGTCTCAGTGGGGTCGTGGGTCAAACGACTGAACAACTGGTTGCGAAAAGAGTTTTAATTTTTTTAAGAGACCGGAGAGAATTAGCGGTCTCGGGCGACAGGCACAACGGAGAGAGAAATTATGTTTGAACCTATGGAACTGACCAACGACGCGGTGATTAAAGTCATCGGCGTCGGTGGCGGCGGCGGTAACGCCGTAGAGCATATGGTGCGTGAACGCATTGAAGGTGTTGAATTCTTCGCAGTTAACACCGATGCGCAGGCACTGCGTAAGACGGCTGTAGGCCAGACTATCCAGATCGGCGGTGGTATCACCAAAGGGCTGGGAGCAGGGGCTAACCCGGAAGTCGGTCGCAATGCGGCTGAAGAAGATCGTGAAGCGCTGCGCGCTGCGCTGGAAGGTGCGGACATGGTCTTCATCGCAGCAGGTATGGGTGGCGGTACGGGTACCGGTGCAGCACCTGTTGTGGCTGAAGTAGCTAAAGATTTAGGTATCCTGACCGTTGCTGTCGTGACCAAGCCTTTCAACTTTGAAGGCAAGAAGCGTATGGCGTTCGCGGAGCAGGGTATCACCGAGCTGTCCAAGCATGTGGACTCGCTGATCACCATCCCGAACGACAAACTGTTGAAAGTTCTGGGTCGCGGTATTTCCCTGCTGGACGCATTCGGTGCAGCAAACGACGTGCTGAAAGGCGCGGTCCAGGGTATCGCTGAACTGATTACCCGTCCTGGCCTGATGAACGTTGACTTTGCAGACGTTCGCACCGTGATGTCCGAAATGGGCTACGCGATGATGGGCTCTGGCGTGGCAAGCGGTGAAGACCGTGCAGAAGAAGCGGCTGAAATGGCCATCTCTTCTCCACTGCTGGAAGATATCGATCTGTCTGGCGCGCGCGGCGTGCTGGTCAACATTACCGCTGGCTTTGACCTGCGTCTGGATGAGTTCGAAACCGTGGGTAACACTATCCGTGCGTTCGCCTCTGACAACGCGACCGTGGTAATCGGTACTTCCCTTGACCCTGAGATGAACGACGAGCTGCGTGTTACCGTTGTTGCGACCGGTATCGGTATGGACAAGCGTCCTGAGATCACCTTAGTGACCAACAAGCAGACTCAGCAACCGGTAATGGATCGTTACCAGCAGCACGGTATGTCTCCTCTGACTCAGGAGCAGAAACCGGCCGCGAAAGTGGTGAACGACCCAACGCCGCAAACGGCGAAAGAGCCAGATTATCTGGATATCCCGGCGTTCCTGCGTAAGCAAGCTGACTAAGAATTGGCTGGAATTTGGGGATTTGCGCTCTTTGTGCTAAACTGGCCCACCGTTAGTGATATACACTCTCGGTTGGATAGTTAATTTGGCGAGATTATACGATGATCAAACAAAGGACACTTAAACGTATCGTTCAGGCGACGGGTGTCGGTTTACATACCGGCAAGAAAGTCACGCTGACGTTACGCCCTGCGCCGGCCAATACCGGGGTCATCTATCGTCGCACCGACTTGAATCCACCGGTAGATTTTCCGGCCGATGCCAAATCTGTGCGTGATACTATGCTCTGTACTTGTCTGGTGAACGAGCATGACGTGCGGATTTCTACCGTTGAGCACCTGAACGCCGCCCTGGCGGGGCTGGGTATCGACAACATTATTGTTGAAGTCGATGCGCCAGAAATCCCGATTATGGATGGCAGTGCTGCACCGTTCGTCTATCTGTTGCTGGATGCCGGCATCGAAGAACTGAACTGCGCGAAGAAATTTGTACGCATCAAAGAGACCGTTCGCGTCGAAGATGGCGACAAATGGGCTGAATTCAAACCGTACAATGGTTTCTCGTTGGACTTTACCATCGACTTTAACCATCCGGCGATTGATTCCAGCACCCAACGCTATGCGATGAACTTCTCTGCCGATGCGTTTATGCGCCAGATCAGCCGAGCCCGTACGTTTGGCTTCATGCGTGATATCGAATATCTGCAGTCCCGCGGCCTGTGCCTGGGCGGCAGCTTCGATTGTGCCATCGTTGTTGACGATTATCGCGTACTGAACGAAGACGGCCTGCGTTTCGAAGATGAATTCGTTCGTCACAAAATGCTGGATGCTATCGGCGACCTGTTCATGTGTGGTCACAACATCATTGGTGCATTTACCGCGTTTAAATCCGGTCATGCACTGAACAACAAACTGTTGCAGGCCGTCCTGGCAAAACAGGAAGCCTGGGAATATGTGACCTTCGAAGACGAAGCTGAACTGCCGCTGGCTTTCAAAGCACCAAGCATGGTTCTGGCGTAACGGGTCATCCCGTTTCGTAAAAAACTCGACTGGTTAACCTGGTACTCTCTCCGACCAGGAAGACCAGTCGTTTTTATTTTTACCCTTCTTCGTTTGCCCCAGCGTTATCTCTCGTTTGTCTTACGCAGAAAATGTGCGCGTTAGCTGCATTCTTGACCGTTTTTCCCCGCGGCGGCACCTCATTCCTGCTGATGTATATTGGCTTTAGTGGTACTATCTGGGCGCTAAAAAGAATAACTGAACTCAGCCTCTGCGAGGCTGGCTTATTGGGTGGAGCAGGTGAGCGGAATACTGACGCGCTGGCGACAATTTGGCAGACGTTACTTCTGGCCGCATCTCTTATTAGGGATGGTCGCGGCGAGTTTCGGCTTGCCTGCGCTCAGCAACAGTGCCGAAGCGGCGACGCCCGCAAAAACCTCCACCACTAAACACGATTTCAACACGCGGGTTAACTTCACTAACCTCGCGTGGCTTGAAGCCAGTCGCCGCCCAAACTTCACCGTCGATTACTGGCACCAGCACGCTATCCGCACCGTTATCCGCCATCTGTCCTTTGCGATGGCACCGCAGGCCATGCCTGTTGCGGAAGAGGCCCTGCCGGTTCAGGCTCAGCATCTTGCCCTGCTGGACACGCTCAACGCGCTGCTCACGCAGGACAGCCAGCCGCCGGTTATGGTTCGTCAGACAGCGCAGCGTGCGTTTGTCTCGCCTGTTTCATTCTCTGTTTCAACCTGGATTAGCCAGGCTCACGGCATTCGTGCCGGGCCGCAACGCCTCAGCTAAATTAACTTTTTCAATACCTTAATTTATCTGCCCATAATGGGGCGTTTGAGAATTTATTATGCTAATCAAATTGTTAACTAAAGTTTTTGGTAGTCGTAACGATCGTACCCTGCGCCGTATGCGCAAAGCTGTTGCCGTCATCAACGGTATGGAACCGGCGATGGAGAAGCTCTCTGATGACGAGCTGAAAGCGAAAACGGCGGAATTCCGTGCGCGTCTGGAAAAAGGCGAAACCTTAGAAAGCCTGATCCCGGAAGCGTTTGCTGTCGTGCGCGAAGCGAGTAAGCGCGTATTCGGCATGCGTCACTTCGACGTTCAGCTGCTGGGTGGTATGGTGCTCAACGAGCGCTGCATCGCGGAAATGCGTACCGGTGAAGGTAAAACCCTGACCGCAACGCTGCCGGCTTACCTGAACGCGCTGACCGGTAAAGGCGTTCACGTCGTTACCGTCAACGACTATCTGGCGCAGCGTGACGCCGAAAACAACCGTCCACTGTTCGAATTCCTCGGTATGACCGTCGGCATCAACATGTCCGGCCTGCCTGCGCCAGCCAAGCGCGAAGCGTATAACGCGGACATCACCTACGGCACCAACAACGAATACGGCTTCGACTACCTGCGTGACAACATGGCGTTCAGCCCGGAAGAGCGCGTCCAGCGTAAGCTGCACTATGCGCTGGTGGATGAGGTTGACTCCATCCTGATCGATGAAGCGCGTACTCCGCTGATCATCTCCGGCCCGGCTGAAGACAGCTCCGAGATGTACCGTAAAGTCGACAAAATCATTCCACACCTGCTGCGCCAGGAGAAAGAGGACTCGGATACCTTCCAGGGTGAAGGTCACTTCTCCGTAGATGAAAAAGCGCGCCAGGTGAACCTGACCGAACGCGGTCTGGTGAAAATTGAAGAGCTGCTGGTCGCTGAAGGCATCATGGAAGAGGGCGAGTCCCTGTACTCCCCGAGCAACATCATGCTGATGCACCACGTGACCGCTGCACTGCGCGCCCACGCGCTGTTCACCCGCGACGTCGATTACATCGTTAAAGACGGCGAAGTGATCATCGTCGATGAACACACCGGTCGTACCATGCAGGGACGTCGCTGGTCTGACGGTCTGCACCAGGCTGTGGAAGCCAAAGAAGGTGTGGATATTCAGAATGAAAACCAGACGCTGGCGTCTATTACCTTCCAGAACTACTTCCGTCTGTACGAGAAGCTGGCGGGCATGACCGGTACTGCTGATACCGAAGCGTTTGAATTCAGCTCCATCTACAAGCTGGATACCGTGGTTGTTCCAACCAACCGTCCGATGATCCGTAAGGATATGCCGGACCTGGTGTACATGACCGAAGCGGAAAAAATTCAGGCGATCATCGAAGATATTCGCGACCGCACTGCCAACGGCCAGCCGGTTCTGGTGGGGACCATCTCCATCGAGAAATCCGAAGTGGTTTCGCACGAGCTGACGAAAGCGGGTATCAAACACAACGTTTTGAACGCCAAATTCCACGCCAAAGAAGCGGACATTGTTGCGCAGGCGGGTTATCCGGCTGCCGTAACCATCGCCACCAACATGGCGGGTCGTGGTACCGATATTATGCTGGGCGGTAGCTGGCAGGCTGAAGTGGCTGAGCTGGAAAACCCAACGCCAGAACAGATTGCGCAGATCAAAGCCGACTGGCAGGTTCGTCATGGCGCCGTTCTGGCTTCCGGCGGTCTGCACATCATCGGTACCGAGCGTCACGAGTCTCGTCGTATCGATAACCAGCTGCGTGGCCGTGCGGGTCGTCAGGGTGATGCCGGTTCATCCCGCTTCTACCTGTCTATGGAAGATGCGCTGATGCGTATTTTCGCCTCTGACCGCGTGTCCGGCATGATGCGTAAGCTGGGGATGAAACCAGGCGAAGCCATTGAGCACCCGTGGGTGACTAAAGCGATCGCTAACGCACAGCGTAAAGTGGAAAGCCGCAACTTTGATATTCGTAAGCAGCTGCTGGAATATGATGACGTGGCTAACGATCAGCGTCGTGCGATCTACACCCAGCGCAACGAACTGCTGGACGTGTCCGACGTGAGCGAAACCATCAACAGCATTCGTGAGGATGTGTTCAAAGCCACCATCGACGCGCATATTCCACCGCAGTCTCTGGAAGAGATGTGGGATATTGAAGGCCTGCAGGAACGTCTGAAAAATGACTTTGACCTCGATCTGCCAATCAAAGAGTGGCTGGATAAAGAGCCTGAGCTGCACGAAGAGACCCTTCGTGAACGTATCTTTGAAACCGCGCTGGACGTCTACAAGCGTAAGGAAGAGGTTGTTGGCGCTGAAATGATGCGTCACTTCGAAAAAGGCGTGATGCTGCAGACCCTGGACTCCCTGTGGAAAGAGCACCTGGCGGCGATGGACTATCTGCGTCAGGGTATTCACTTGCGTGGCTATGCGCAGAAAGATCCGAAGCAGGAATACAAGCGTGAATCCTTCTCCATGTTTGCGTCTATGCTGGAGTCACTGAAATATGAAGTGATTAGCACCCTGAGCAAGGTTCAGGTGCGCATGCCGGAAGAGGTGGAAGCGATGGAGCAGCAGCGTCGTGAAGAAGCCGAGCGTCTGGCACAAATGCAACAGCTGAGCCATCAGACCGACGACAGCGAAGCCGCTGCGGCGATCGCCGCACAGACCGGCGATCGTAAAGTGGGTCGTAACGATCCGTGCCCGTGTGGTTCCGGTAAAAAGTACAAGGCGTGCCACGGCCGTCTGAGCTAAGTTCATAAAAAAACAAAAAGGCGCAGATTTCTGCGCCTTTTTTATGGAAGTGACAATATGAAAATACTGCAAATTGCCGTCGGGATTATTCGCAACCCGCAAAACCAAATCTTTATCACCCAGCGCGCTGCCGACGCCCATATGGCGAACAAGTGGGAGTTTCCGGGCGGTAAAATCGAGTCAGGTGAAACGCCGGAAGAGGGACTGGTTCGGGAACTTCAGGAAGAGGTGGGGATCACGCCGCTTGGCGCAACGCTATTTGATAAGCTTGAATACCAGTTTCCGGACAGGCACATCACGCTGTGGTTTTGGCTGGTGGAATACTGGGAGGGTGAACCCTGGGGAAAAGAGGGACAGCCGGGTAGCTGGGTGGAACTTCAGGCAAGTGATGCCGAAAAATTCCCGCCAGCTAATGAGCCCGTGATCCTGCGGTTAGTCGCACAACCGTAGGCCTGCCAGGCGAAGCGCCAGCAGGCTTTACAGATTACTGCTGGGTTTCACTCCAGTCGTCGCTGTCCGAGAGATCGCCTTTGCTCGGAATGCGTTTCTCTTCCGCCGCCCATTCGCCCAGGTCAATGAGCTGACAGCGCTTGCAGCAGAATGGGCGGAACGGACTCACTTCGCCCCAGACAACGGTTTTGCCACAGGTTGGGCAGCTTACGGTAGTGACATCAGACATCGGCACTCCTTAACAACAGGCCAGTTCAAAATCGAGACGTTCCGGCACGGTGCCATTTTCACTGTCCAGCGGCATAAAGCGAATCGCAAAGCGGCTCTTATGCCCGGAAATCTGCGGGTAAAGCTGTTCTCCAAGCGATAAATTCAGGCGCAGAAGATCGGCATCATCACCGTTATCCTGGAAGAAACCATTCAGGCTGGTTTGCTTGCGGAACGGCGCAGAGTTACGGATCAGATCGAGGATCAGCGACAGCGTCTGGTGCATTGGCTCCAGGCTCGCCAGCCAGCTGTTCACCTGTGCGTCACGCTGCGCCTGTGGCATATGTAGCCACATATGCAGGGTCGGCAGGTCGAAGCTGCAGCAGCCGCCAGGAATGCTCAGACGCTGGCGCACCAGGCCAATCAGGCGGTCTTCACGCAAAAACTGCCCGACGCGCGGCGCTGCCATCAGGACGGCGCTACTGCTTTTCAACTGCTGGCGGAGCGCGTCGATACGGCTCTGATCTACGCCGGGGACCTCTGTCCATGCCTGTAATTTACGCTGCTGGCGCTCCAGCTCTTTGAGTAATTCTGTGCGGACATCGCCGCGTTCAATCACATCCAGCAGATCGCCTACGTTGCGGAAGAAGTGCAACGCCGTGGCATGATCGTTAACAGGCAGATGTTGTGAAAGTTGTTTAATAAGGAATTCGATGCGCAGCCAGGTACGCATTTTTTCGTTGAGCGGATGCTCAAAAAGGATGTGGGTCGACATTATGGTTTTTCCTGTGCAACGGCCTGCGCGGCGAACGTCAGATACTGCGCGTGCAGACGGGCAACATCCGATGCAATGGCATCTGGTGCGCCGTTATTATCAATAACATCATCCGCCACGGCAAGGCGCTGAGCGCGCGTAGCCTGAGCGGCAAGAATTTGTTCAGCATGCTCCCGCGAGACGCGATCGCGCGTCATGGTTCGCTGGATTTGCATTTCGGGTGCGACATCAATCACCAGCACACGATCGGCTTTCTTCTGCAGCTGATTTTCAACCAGTAGCGGAACCACCCACAGGACATAGGGCGAGCGGGCTGCGGCTATCTGACGCTGAGTTTCCTGGTGGATGATGGGGTGGAGCAGGGCATTAAGCCAGTCTTTTTCCGCAGAATCAGAAAAAATACATTCGCGAAGCTGACGGCGATTCAGTGTGCCATCGGCAGTGATAACTGCCTGACCAAAATGTTCTGCGATGGCCTTTAGCGCGGGTGTATTGGGCTCTACCACCTGGCGGGCAATGATATCGGCATCAATAATCGTGATACCCAAACGAGAGAACGCGTCCGCAACGGTACTTTTGCCACTACCGATGCCGCCGGTTAATGCGACGATATACCCCATTAATTCAAATCCTGGGAATTATTCATTATTAAAATCAGTTGTTTAAAACTATTTGGTGCGCTGGCAACTGTTTGGCCCTGTTTACCGGCTTTTTACCAGGTAAATTTATAGGATTGTAGCGTAAAAAAAGAGAATTTCGCAGTCTTGTGGAGCAGGTATTAGTGCGTATGATAACGTCACTGGAGTTGTGCTTTTAACATATTTGCCTCTAACCCCAGGAATCCGCACATGCGTATCGAAGAAGATCTGAAGTTAGGTTTCAAAGACGTTCTTATCCGCCCTAAACGCTCTACACTGAAAAGTCGCTCAGACGTTGAACTCGAACGTCAATTCACCTTTAAGCATTCCGGTCAGACCTGGTCTGGCGTGCCGATCATCGCTGCCAACATGGATACTGTGGGAACCTTTGAGATGGCAACCGCCCTGGCACAGTTCGACATTCTCACCGCCGTGCACAAACATTACAGCCCTGAAGAGTGGAATGCGTTTGTTGCGTCCGCGTCTGCTGACGTGGTGAAGCATGTGATGGTTTCTACCGGCACTTCCGATGCCGATTTCGAGAAGACCAAACAGATCCTGAACGCTAACCCGGCGCTCAACTTCGTTTGTATTGACGTGGCGAACGGTTACTCCGAACACTTCGTGCAGTTCGTCAGCAAGGCGCGTGAAGCCTGGCCGACGAAAACCATCATCGCGGGCAACGTGGTGACCGGTGAAATGTGTGAAGAGCTGATCCTTTCCGGTGCAGATATCGTGAAAGTGGGTATTGGCCCGGGCTCCGTGTGCACGACCCGCGTCAAAACCGGCGTCGGTTATCCGCAGCTTTCCGCAGTCATTGAATGCGCCGATGCGGCGCACGGTCTGGGCGGCCAGATCATCAGCGATGGCGGCTGTACCATGCCGGGTGATGTTGCGAAAGCCTTCGGCGGCGGCGCGGACTTCGTGATGCTCGGCGGTATGCTGGCAGGCCACGAAGAGAGTGGTGGTACCGTTGTTGAAGAGAACGGCGAGAAATTTATGCTGTTCTACGGCATGAGCTCTGAATCCGCGATGACCCGTCACGTCGGTGGCGTGGCAAAATACCGTGCGGCAGAAGGCAAAACCGTGAAGCTACCTCTGCGCGGCCCGGTTGAATACACCGCGCGCGATATCCTCGGCGGCCTGCGCTCGGCCTGCACCTACGTTGGGGCATCCCGCCTGAAAGAGCTGACGAAACGTACAACCTTTATTCGCGTTCAGGAGCAGGAAAACCGCGTATTCAATAGCCTGTAATGGCTTCTGCTGGCGCATGCCCGTGCGCCAGCACTGTTCAGCACTACCCCGCGCTCATCGCATCCCCCAGATGGAAAATCGGCAGGTACATTGCCACCACCAGCGTGCCGATGATGACCCCTGTCACAATCAGAAGCACTGGCTCGAGAAGTGCCGCCAGATTATCTGCCCGTTGAAAGGTCTGTTCCGTGTGGTGCCGGGCGAGATTTGCCAGCATGATGTCCAGCGCACCTGACATTTCACCGGTTCGTAAAAGCTGAATGCACAGCGGGGTAAAGATGGCCGCTTTCTGAAAGGATGACCAGACGGGGAGACCTTTTTCAATGTCCTCCCGAACGCTGCGGAGTATCCCCCGCCAGTAATAACTTTCAACGGTCTCCTCTGCGCTCTCCAGTCCCTGTAAAAAGGGGATGCCTGCCTGCTGCGTAAGTGACAGCACGGTAAAGATGTGTCCCAGTTTTTGTCCTTTTGCCAGCGCGCCCATCACGGGCGTATGCATCAGCATGCGCTGCCAGCGAGGGTTCTGCCGCAGAGCCCAGGCGGCGGCTAAGGGCGCTAATAACGCGGCGAACAACGCGAGGGCATAGGACTGGATAAATGCGGCCATCCCCATGACCATTTGTGTCAGCATCGGGAGCGGCGTGTTAAACGTTTTGTAGATCGCGGCAAACTCGGGTAAGACAAGAATGACCATCGCCAGCACCACGAGCACGGCCAGCGTCAGGACGATCGCCGGGTAGCGCAGGGCCTTTTTCACCTTCTCTCTGAGCTGCTGCTGCGCTTTTTGCTGCTGCGCGAGCTGGCGGCAGCACTCCTCCAGTTTCCCTGTGAGCTCACCGGTTTTCACCATTGAGACATGCAGCGGGCTAAACACCTCTGGCCACTTTTTTAGCGACTCAGAAAAGGGGGATCCCTCACTGAGCTCATCGGCAATGCTTTGCAGCAGCGCCTGCCACGGTTTTAATGGATGTTGCTCTGCCAGCATCTGCAGGCTGTGGGACAACGTCAGCCCCGCCTGCAAAAGCGTGGCGAGCTGGCGAAACATCTCGCAGCAGTGATGCGGCCGCCAGCGGTGCCGCTGAGCGCATCGGGTCAGCGCCAGAGGATGGAGATCGCTACGCATTAGCCAGGTGAAGGCGGCATTGCGGTCTGTGGCCCAGAGTGTTCCGCTTTGGGATTCACCTTCTTTGGTGAGCGCTCGCCAGCGCCAGAGCTGATTAGCAGCCATCCGGTATTCCCAGCACGCGCACCAGCTCTTCGATCGTGGTCAGCCCTTGCTCGACGGCCATGCAGCCGTGCTCAAAAAGAGAAATCATTCCCGCCTGCCGGGCACTCGCCTCTATCACTTCGATTCCCGCCCCACTGGCAATGGCCTGACGCAGGGGATTGTCGATCGCCAGCACTTCAAAAATGGCCACGCGGCCATAAAAACCGTGATAACAGCGATCGCAGCCGGTGGGCTGCCAGCGTGGAAGCGGTCTGGACCATACGGCGCGCGGTAATTCAGCATGCTCGCTGGCTTCCCGGCGACAGTGCGGACACAAACGCCGGACCAGCCGCTGGGCAATCACCATCGACAGCGCGGAAGATATCATCCAGCGCGCGACGCCCATCTGCTCGAGGCGAATCAGGGTTTCCGTCGTCGAGTTGGTGTGCAGCGTTGACAGCACCAGATGACCGGTCTGGGCGGCATTAATGGCAATTTCTGCCGTTTCACCGTCACGGATTTCGCCGACCATAATGATGTCTGGATCCTGACGCAGCAGTGCCCTCAGCACGCTCTGGAATGTTAAACCCGCCCGGGGATTAATCTGCGTCTGGTTTAATCCCGCCAGAGGGATCTCAATGGGATCCTCCACGCTACAGATGTTGACGTCAGGGGTATTACGCGCCTGCAGCGCGCTGTACAGCGTCACGGTTTTGCCGCTGCCGGTAGGGCCGGTGACCAGAATCAGCCCCTGCGGCTGGTGGAGAACCTCATTGAAACAGGCCAGTTGTTCTGCGCTCATACCAAGCGCTTTCGGCTCAAGAGCCTGCTGAACCTGATGCAGCAGACGCAGCACAATTTTCTCGCCACCGTTGCAGGGAAGCGTCGCGATCCGAAACGAGACCGGCTCGTTTGCCAGCTCAATCGTAAACTGACCGTCCTGAGGTAAACGACGTTCTGCAATATCCAGGTTACCCAGCACTTTTAAACGTGCGCTGAACAGGCTGGCCAGCGAGGCGGAAAGCGGAGGCTGGGGGCAAAGCACCCCGTCGATGCGTAAACGGATCTGGCATGCGTGCTCCATCGGTTCGATATGAATGTCGGAGGCGCGCTGGTTGATTGCCTGCTGCAGCGTGTGGTTGAGGATATCCACCGTCGAGTGTGTTTGCGAAATAACGGGCAGATGCGATTGTGACGTTAGCTGCCGGTGTTTTTCCATGCGCTCAGCGCTCCAGCACTCAATATCAATCCGTTTCTGGGTCGCGAAGCGCAGCGCCTCCATGAGTTCAGCCGCGGGGCTGCCCACGACGGCGATGCTGACCATGTCACTGTCGCTGGTGAGCAGCAGAGCGTGATGGCGCTGACAAAGCGCCACGAGTTGATCGGTATTCATTATCCGCTCCTCAGTTATTGTCAAAGCGGAAAACGTCTTCGCAGGCCTGTTTCAGGGCGCTGTCCGCGCTGATGTTGCAGTCGCGCGTCCAGCCCGTCATACCGTTGCCGTCGTTCCACTGCGGCGTCATGACCACTTCCAGCCCGTTAAGACTCTCCTGTCCTGTTAAGGTCACGGTCCCTTTCGCCACGCTCATTCCTGAAACGTAGCGTGTCGTGGTGGGGGAAGGGATACCGTTACTGCCAGCGTCGCAGCTCTCCACGCCACCGTGATCCAGCGCGCAAAGCTCAATGGCCGTACGGTAGGGAACAAAGGTTTGCAGCATATCGGTCAGCGCCGCCTTGCGCAGGTAATTTTGATAGGCGGGAACGCCGATGGCGCTCAGAATCGCAATGATGCCAATGACTACCATCAGCTCAATGAGTGTGAAGCCTTGTTGTCTGTTCATATCTGCTCCTTATGCAAAGTGGCGCTACTTTGTCAGCGGGAAAGAGCAGAAACGAGAGGTAAAAAAGGGAACGGGAAGAGGGCTTCAGAGAATTTATGCAGAGTTGCAGGGAAGAACAGCGGATCTGCGAGCGGGGCTGAAATTCCCCTCTCCGGGTTGAGAGGGGAGAATGCGTTATTTGAAGCGCATTGAGAGGTCGAGGGCGCGAACGTGTTTGGTCAGCGCGCCGACGGAGATGTAATCCACGCCGGTTTCGGCGAATTCACGGATCGTTTCGAAAGTGACGTTCCCGGACACTTCAAGCTGGGCCCGGCCGTTAGTCAGTTTTACCGCCTCGCGCATCTGCTCTGTTTCGAAGTTATCAAGCATGATGATATCGGCCCCGGCCTTAATCGCCTGCTCCAGCTCTTCCAGGCTTTCGACCTCTACTTCGACAGGCACATCCGGGTGCAGCCAGAAGGCTTTCTCCACCGCCTGACGCACGGAGCCAGAGGCAATAATGTGGTTCTCTTTAATCAGGAAGGCGTCGGATAAGCCCAGACGATGGTTTGCGCCACCGCCGCACAGCACCGCATACTTCAGCGCGGTGCGCAGGCCCGGCAGCGTTTTGCGGGTATCCAGCAGCTGGGTGCGGGTACCGGCCAGCAGGTCAACGTAGCGACGCACTTCGCTGGCGACGCCGGAGAGCGTTTGTACAAAATTGAGCGCGGTACGTTCGCCGGTCAGCAAGACGCGGGAAGGACCGTCCAGTTCGAACAGCGGCTGGTTTGCCGTAATTGCATCGCCGTCTTCAACGTGCCAGATAATCTGCACATCATCGCCCGCCAACTGGGTAAATACCTCTTCGACCCAACGCTTGCCGCAAAAGACGCCGTTTTCACGGGTAATAATGACCGCGTGTGAGCGTGTCTCTTTTGGCAATAATTGTGCGGTAATATCCTTATCAGCGTTAACGTCACCGCCCAGATCTTCTTTCAAAGCATGGGAGACGCTTGCCGGAATATCCATATTAATACGTTCCAGAAGCGCTTCACGTCGGTGGTCGGGGTTGTAGCGGCGAGGCGGCATGATAAAACTCCAAATTGGTAACGAATCATAATATTGAAACATGCTACTCTGAACCGAGTCATTGCACCATACAGAAGGAGTTCCAGCATGTTGTTAGAAAACGGATGGCTGGTGGATGCGCGGCGTGTGCCCTCGCCGCACCACGATTGCCGCCCGGAGGATGAAAAGCCCACACTGCTGGTGGTTCATAATATTAGTCTCCCGCCGGGTGAATTTGGCGGCCCGTGGATCGATGCGCTATTCACGGGAACGATTGATCCCGATGCTCATCCCTTCTTTGCTGAAATTGCACATCTGCGCGTATCGGCTCACTGCCTGATTCGTCGCAATGGTGAAGTGGTTCAGTATGTTCCCTTCGATAAGCGCGCCTGGCACGCCGGGGTGTCGATGTATCACGGGCGCGAACGGTGCAACGATTTTTCTATCGGGATTGAGCTGGAAGGAACGGATACGACGCCCTACACCGATTCACAGTATCAACAGCTGGCGGCTGTGACCCGCACGCTTATCGGACTCTACCCGGCTATCGCCGACAATATCACGGGACACAGTGATATAGCCCCGGAGAGAAAAACCGATCCCGGCCCGGCCTTTGACTGGCCCCGGTTTCGCGCCACGCTCACCGCGTCGTCAGAATAAGGAGATATCATGACGTTGTTTACCATGCTGCTGGTTATCATCGCTGAACGCCTGTTCAAGCTCGGCGAGCACTGGCATCTGGATCACCGGCTGGAGGTGTTATTCCGCCGTATCAAACATTTTTCCATGCTGCGCACGCTGCTGATGATGGCAGGGGTGATGGTCATTACGTTCCTGCTCCTGCGCTCGCTGTACGGACTCTTTTTCAACGTGCCGCTGCTGGTGGTGTGGATCCTGCTCGGCGTGCTGTGCATAGGCGCAGGCAAGGTGCGTTTGCACTATCACGCCTACCTGAAAGCCGCCTCCCGTGACGATGCCCATGCGCGCGGTGCCATGGCGAGCGAACTGACGATGATCCACGGCGTGCCGCCGGACTGCGACGAGCGCGAGTTTCTGCGCGAGCTGCAAAACGCGCTGCTGTGGATTAACTTCCGCTACTACCTTGCTCCGCTGTTCTGGTTCGTGGTGGGCGGTCCGTGGGGGCCGGTACTGCTGATGGGGTATGCGTTTCTGCGCGCCTGGCAGACCTGGCTTGCCCGCTATCTGACGCCGCACGAACGTTTGCTGTCCGGCATCGATGCCATCCTGCACGTGCTCGACTGGCTCCCCGTGCGTCTGGTGGGCGTAGTGTACGCGTTAATTGGACACGGTGAAAAAGCGCTGCCCGCGTGGTTTGCCTCGCTTGCCGACCGCCATACGTCTCAGTACCAGGTGTTAACGCGTCTGGCGCAGTTCTCGCTGGCGCGCGAGCCGCATACAGACAAGATTGAAACGCCGAAAGCCGCTGTCTCCATGGCGAAGAAAACGTCGTTTGTGGTGGTGGTGATCGTGGCGCTGCTGACTATCTACGGCACGCTGGTGTAGGCCAGCGCGCCGCAAAGGCTAAAGCGTATCCGCGGGCGGGATGCCGAAATCAGGCATCCCGCTTTCATTCCAGCGGACAAGCTTCAATCGGGTATGGCGGTTCGGATCGTACAGCGGGTCGCCCTCAATTTCGGTGTAATTCCGCGCGTGATACACCAGCACATCTTCCCCTTCCGGCGTTTGCGTAAAGCTGTTGTGGCCCGGGCCGTACTGGCGATTTTCGTAGCTGGTAACGAACACCGGACGAGGGGATTTGTGCCAGTTTGCCGGGTTTTGCGGATCGGCATTCAGGTCTATCCACAGTAGACCCATGCAGTAATTCTCGTCGGTAGCGCTGGCGGAATAGCTGATAAAAAGCTTATCGCCGTGAACCAACACCGCCGGGCCTTCGTTGACCCAAAACCCGCGACGCTCCCAGTCATACTCCGGCTTGCTGAGCATCACCGGCTCGCCTTTCAGCGTCCACGGGTTCTCCATTTCACACAGATAAAGATTGGAGTTTCCGGTGATGTCCGGCGCTTTTTGCGCCCACAGATACCAGCGTTTCCCCTGATGAACAAAGGTGGTAGCGTCCAGAGCGAAGGTATCGAAAGGCGTTTTGATTTGCCCTTTCTCCACCCACGTGCCGGTAAGCGGATCGCCGTCGGCACATTCAATGGCAAACATGCGGTGCTGGAACATTCCAAGCTCGTCGAGCGCCTGGGTGTGCGTCGCGGCAAAATAGATGTACCACTTCCCGTCAATGTGGTGCAGTTCCGGCGCCCAGATAAGCTGGCTCATCGGCCCGGTCTCGGGTTTGCGCCAGACCACCACTTCTTCGGCATGACGTAAGTCTTCCAGCGACGCTGCGCGGCGGATCGCCAGCCTGTCGTACTCCGGCACGGAGGCGATAAAATAATACTGCCCCTCGTGGCGTAAAATGTACGGATCGGCGCGTTGTTCAATAAACGGGTTTGGCCAGGTTTGCATTCGGCTTTCCTTATTTTGTCTCAGCGACTTTGAGTTCCTGATAATCGTTCAGCTCGCGGTAGTTATTGCGACGCTTTTCCAGATCGGACTGGATCTGCTTCATGGTTTCGCGATCCACTTTCAGCAGGCGCACCACGCCCGCAGTAATCAAGTATCCAATGCCGGGAATGACGGTAAAGAGCAGCACGATCCCATTGATGGCGTCCGCGCTCTGCGCTTTTGCGCCCGCGTCATAACCGTACCAGGAGAGCAGGAAGCCGACCATCGCCCCGGCAATCGCCAGCCCCAGCTTCAGGAAGAAGATATTGCCGGAGAAGCTGATCCCCGTGATGCGTTTTCCGGTCTTCCACTCGCCGTAGTCGTCCACGTCGGCCATCAGCGACCAGTGCAGAGGAGACGGGATCTGGTGCAGGATGTTCAGCAGGACGTAGAGCACCACGATGGTGACGGTGGCTTTCGGGTCGAAGAAATAAAAGGCGGTTGAGAAAATCGCCAGAACGATATTGGTCCAGAAGAAGACCTTGAGCTTGCACCAGCGGTCGGTCAGGACTTTTGCCAGCACGCTGCCGAGCATCATGCCGACCACGCCCAGGCTGATAAACAGCGTGGCGAAATGGGTGCTCTGGCCCATAACCCAGGTGACGTAATACATGGTGGCCGCCATGCGGATAAAGCCCGGGCAGACGTTGCACAGGGTCAGGAGCAGAATGCGTACCCACTGGTCGTTCTTCCACACGTCTTTCAGATCGTTTTTCAGCTCGTCGTTGGTCTGTACCGCCGGACGCACGCGCTCGCGCACGGTGGCGAAGCAGAACAGGAACATGCAGGTGCCAATCAGCGCCAGAACGGTCATCGCCATCTGGTAGCCTTTGGCTTTGTTATCTCCGCCAAACCAGTCGGCCATCGGCAGCAGCGTTAATGAGAGCAGCAGCGTGGCGATACCGACCAGCACGAAGCGATACGACTGGCAGGCCACGCGTTCTTTTGGATCGTTGGTGATCACCCCGCCCAGCGAGCAGTAGGGAATGTTGATGGCCGTATAGGTCAAAGAGAGCAGGAAGTAGGTGACAAACGCATAGATAACTTTGCTGTTATAGCTCCACTCCGGCGTGGTGAACATCAGGATGCTAAACAGCGCGTAGGGGAAGGCGATCCACAGCAGCCATGGACGAAACCGGCCATATTTACTGCGGGTACGGTCAGCAATCGCGCCCATGATCGGGTCCGTTACGGCGTCAATCACGCGTACGGAAAGCAGCAGCACGCCGACCAGCGCAGGGGCGAGGCCAAAAATATCCGTATAAAAATAGTTAACAAACAGCATGATGGCACCGAAGATGATGTTGCATCCCGCGTCGCCCATCCCATAGCCGATCTTTTCTTTTACTGACAGTGTGTTGTTATCCATCGACAGCTCTCCGGTTTACGGTATGGAGAGAATTATTCGCTGGCAAAGGAATATATGCGTTGCAGTATCAGGGCGGTGATATGGATAAATGCGCTGTGGGCGTGAAAGTGTGAGGGAGGTAACAACGCGCGGCACCCGCAAAAGCAGGTGCCGCGGAGAGAGGCTTAGTGTGCCTTCATGGCATTACGGCTTTTCTGACTGAAGAGATAGCCCACGCCAAGAATCGCAATCCAGACCGGGATCAGGTAGACGGAAATCGCCATACCCGGCGTGATCAGCATGATCACCAGTACGGCCGCCATGAACACCAGGCACACCCAGTTGCCCAGCGGATAGAGCAGGGCAGGGAAGCGGGTGGTGACGCCCTGCTGCTGCTTGGCGCGGCGGAACTTCATGTGCGCCAGGCTGATCATCGCCCAGTTGATGACCAGGGCAGAGACCACCAGTGCCATCAGCAGGCCAAATGCCGATTCCGGTGCCATGTAGTTAATGAGTACGCACAGCGCGGTCACGACCGCCGAAACCAGAATCGTGTTTACCGGCACGCCGCGTTTATCGACGTTGAGCAGCGCTTTTGGCGCGTTCCCCTGCTGGGCCAGGCCGAACAGCATACGGCTGTTGCAGTATACGCAGCTGTTGTAAACAGAGAGCGCGGCGGTCAGCACCACGATGTTCAGGGCGTTCGCGACAAAGGTGTCGCCCAGCTCGTGGAAGATCAGCACAAACGGGCTGGTGTCAGCGGTCACGCGCGTCCACGGCAGCAGGGAGAGCAGCACGGCCAGCGAGCCCACATAGAAGATCAGAATGCGATAGATAACCTGGTTAGTGGCTTTTGGAATGCTTTGCTCCGGATTGTCGGCTTCAGCGGCGGTGATGCCCACCAGTTCCAGACCGCCGAAGGAGAACATGATAATGGCCATCATCATCACCAGACCGGTCATACCGTGAGGCAGGAAGCCACCCTGTTCCCAGAGGTTGCGCACGGTGGCCTGCGGGCCGCCGTTGCCGCTGAACAGCAGCCAGCCGCCGAAGATAATCATCGCCACCACGGCAATGACCTTGATGATAGCGAACCAGAACTCCATCTCACCGAACACTTTTACGTTGGTCAGGTTAATGGCGTTAATAATGACGAAGAAAGCCGCTGCGGAGGCCCAGGTTGGGATCTCGGGATACCAGAACTGAATGTATTTCCCGACGGCGGTAAGCTCGGCCATGGCAACCAGAACGTACAGCACCCAGTAGTTCCAGCCCGAGGCGAAACCGGCAAAGCTGCCCCAGTATTTATAGGCAAAGTGGCTGAAGGAGCCTGCGACCGGCTCTTCAACGACCATTTCACCCAGCTGGCGCATAATCAGAAAGGCAATAAAGCCGGCAATCGCGTAACCCAAAATAATGCCGGGACCGGCTGACTGGATAACGGATGCGCTGCCCAGAAACAGGCCGGTACCAATCGCACCGCCCAGTGCGATGAGCTGTATGTGGCGGTTTTTAAGCCCGCGCTTTAGCTGATCGCCGTGCTGTTGAGCTTCCATTTGAAACCTCGTGTGTGGTTGTTATGTTCACGCTGTGCGTGTGTAATTATGAAAATCCATATTCTGTATTTATTTCTTTACGGTTAACGAGACCGAAAAAAGCGGACATGACTTCCGTAAGCGCAAGAATAGTGGTAAGCGCCTGCGAATGCACCTGCTTTATGAAGGGGTGATGACGAGTTGAATAAAAAGAAAGCATTTGTAAATTAGCCCGCTCATTCTTCCTCACCCAACCTATAGAATAGAAATGCTCCGTAAGTGGGCGAATTTTCATTATTTGCCTTGTTGAATCGCTTCAGATTGCAAAAACCCTCGTTTCATTATGGTTAAAACTCCCTCTTTGGGAGTAATCAACTCATTTGTGCAAAGTTACATTTCTGAAACGTTATTTCTGTAAGGTTGTTAAAATGTGCAGGGTTTACTGATTTCAATCAAAACCAATATGGACAGAAGGTGAATACTTTGTTACTTTAGCGATACGAAATAGAAATTGGTAAGACCAATTGACTCCGGGCAAAAAGGCGTAAGACAGGGAATATGGCCTACAGCAAAATTCGCCAACCAAAACTATCTGATGTGATTGAGCAGCAGCTGGAGTTTTTAATCCTCGAAGGGACTCTGCGCCCGGGTGAGAAACTTCCGCCAGAACGCGAGCTGGCAAAACAGTTCGACGTTTCACGTCCCTCTCTGCGTGAGGCGATTCAACGTCTCGAAGCAAAGGGCTTGCTGCTTCGTCGCCAGGGCGGCGGAACCTTTGTGCAAAACAGCCTGTGGCAGAGCTTCAGCGATCCGCTGGTAGAACTTCTCTCTGACCACCCAGAATCCCAGTTTGACCTGCTTGAGACCCGTCACGCGCTTGAAGGTATTGCGGCCTATTACGCCGCCCTTCGCAGCACTGATGAAGATCGCGTGCGTATCCGCGAACTGCATCAGGCCATTGAACGGGCACAGCAGTCCGGCGATTTAGACGCCGAGTCCAGCGCCGTCGTCCAGTATCAAATCGCCGTCACCGAAGCGGCCCACAACGTGGTGCTCCTCCATCTGCTACGCTGCATGGAGCCGATGCTGGCCCAGAACGTTCGTCAAAATTTTGAATTGTTGTATGCCCGTCGGGACATGCTCCCACTGGTAAGCAACCATCGCACCCGAGTATTCGAGGCGATAATGGCCGGGGAACCGGAGCAGGCGCGCGAAGCGTCGCACCGCCATCTGGCTTTCATTGAGGAAATCTTGCTGGACCGCAGCCGTGAACAATCGCGTCGCGAACGTTCATTACGCCGCATACAGCAACGAAAGGATTAAGCGCCAGGTACTTTTAGAGCGCGGCAACTAAACGCAGAACCTGTCTTATTGTGTTCTTGCCCAAGAGCACAATGGGACAGGTTCCAGACAAATCAACGTATTAGATAGATAAGGAATACCCCCATGTCAGAACGTCTCCAAAATGACGTGGATCCGATCGAAACTCGCGACTGGCTACAGGCGATCGAATCGGTCATCCGTGAAGAAGGTGTTGAGCGCGCTCAGTATCTGATTGATCAGCTGCTTTCTGAAGCCCGCAAAGGCGGTGTGAAGGTTGCTTCAGGTGCAGGGGCTAGCAACTACGTAAACACGATTGCCGTCGAAGACGAACCGGAATACCCGGGCAATCTGGATCTGGAACGTCGTATCCGTTCTGCAATCCGCTGGAACGCCATCATGACCGTTCTGCGCGCATCCAAGAAAGACCTGGAACTGGGTGGCCACATGGCCTCCTTCCAGTCTTCTGCAACCGTTTACGAAGTGTGCTTCAACCACTTCTTCCGTGCAGCGAACGAGAAAGACGGCGGCGATCTGGTGTACTTCCAGGGCCACATCTCTCCGGGCATCTATGCACGTGCATTCCTGGAAGGTCGTCTGACTGAAGAGCAGATGAACAACTTCCGTCAGGAAGTTCACGGTAAAGGTCTGTCTTCTTACCCGCACCCTAAACTGATGCCTGAATTCTGGCAGTTCCCGACCGTATCTATGGGTCTGGGCCCAATCGGTGCGATCTATCAGGCTAAATTCCTGAAATACCTGGAACACCGTGGTCTGAAAGACACCTCTGAGCAGACCGTTTACGCCTTCCTGGGCGACGGTGAAATGGATGAGCCAGAATCCAAAGGCGCGATCACCATCGCAACCCGTGAGAAGCTGGACAACCTGTGCTTCATCATCAACTGTAACCTGCAGCGTCTGGATGGTCCGGTAACCGGTAACGGCAAGATCATCAACGAACTGGAAGGCATCTTCGCAGGTGCTGGCTGGAACGTGATCAAGGTCATGTGGGGCGGTCGTTGGGATGAGCTGCTGCGTAAAGACACCAGCGGTAAACTAATCCAGCTGATGAACGAAACCGTTGACGGCGACTACCAGACCTTCAAATCCAAAGACGGTGCCTACGTTCGTGAGCACTTCTTCGGCAAATATCCTGAAACCGCAGCACTGGTTGCAGACTGGACTGATGAGCAGATCTGGGCTCTGAACCGCGGTGGTCACGATCCGAAGAAAGTCTACGCTGCACTGAAAAAAGCGCGCGAAACCAAAGGTAAAGCGACTGTAATCCTGGCCCATACCATCAAAGGTTACGGCATGGGTGATACCGCAGAAGGTAAAAACATCGCTCACCAGGTTAAGAAAATGAACATGGACGGCGTGCGTTATATCCGCGACCGTTTCAACGTTCCAGTGACCGATGAGCAGGTAGAAAACCTGTCTTACATCACCTTCCCGGAAGGTTCTGAAGAGCACAAGTACCTGCACGAACGTCGTCAGGCGCTGAAAGGCTACCTGCCAGCTCGTCAGCCTAACTTCACCGAGAAGCTGGAACTGCCGGCGCTGGAAGACTTCTCTCAGCTGCTGGAAGAGCAGAACAAAGAGATCTCTACCACTATCGCTTTCGTTCGTGCCCTGAACGTGATGCTGAAGAACAAGTCGATCAAAGATCGTCTGGTTCCAATCATCGCCGACGAAGCGCGTACTTTCGGTATGGAAGGTCTGTTCCGTCAGATCGGTATCTACAGCCCGAACGGCCAGCAGTACACCCCGCAGGACCGTGAGCAGGTTGCATACTACAAAGAAGACGAGAAAGGTCAGATCCTGCAGGAAGGTATCAACGAGCTGGGCGCAGGCGCATCCTGGCTGGCTGCTGCGACCTCTTACAGCACCAACAACCTGCCGATGATCCCGTTCTACATCTACTACTCCATGTTCGGGTTCCAGCGTATCGGTGACCTGTGCTGGCAGGCTGGCGACCAGCAGGCTCGCGGCTTCCTGGTAGGCGGTACGTCCGGTCGTACGACTCTGAACGGTGAAGGTCTGCAGCACGAAGATGGCCACAGCCACATTCAGTCTCTGACTATCCCTAACTGTATCTCTTACGACCCGTCTTACGCGTACGAAGTGGCAGTCATCATGCATGACGGTCTGCAGCGTATGTACGGTGAAGCGCAAGAGAACATTTACTACTACATCACCACCCTGAACGAAAACTACCACATGCCGGCAATGCCAGCAGGTGCCGAGGAAGGTATCCGTAAAGGTATCTACAAACTCGAAACCATCGAAGGTAGCAAAGGTAAAGTTCAGCTGCTGGGCTCCGGCTCTATCCTGCGTCACGTACGTGAAGCAGCGCAGATCCTGGCGAAAGACTACGGCGTAGGTTCCGACGTGTACTCTGTGACTTCCTTCACCGAACTGGCGCGTGATGGCCAGGATTGTGAGCGCTGGAACATGCTGCACCCACTGGAAACTCCACGCGTTCCGTACATCGCTCAGGTGATGAACGACGCGCCAGCGGTGGCGTCTACTGACTATATGAAACTGTTCGCTGAGCAGGTTCGTACTTACGTTCCAGCTGATGATTATCGCGTTCTGGGTACTGACGGCTTTGGTCGTTCTGACAGCCGCGAAAACCTGCGTCACCACTTCGAAGTTGATGCTTCTTACGTGGTTGTAGCAGCACTGGGCGAACTGGCTAAACGTGGCGAAATCGATAAGAAAGTGGTTGCGGACGCAATCACCAAATTCAACATCGATGCAGAAAAAGTTAACCCGCGTCTGGCGTAAGAGGTAAAAGAATAATGGCTATCGAAATCAATGTACCGGACATCGGGGCTGATGAAGTTGAAATCACCGAGATCCTGGTCAAAGTTGGCGACAAAGTTGAAGCTGAACAGTCGCTGATCACCGTAGAAGGCGACAAAGCCTCTATGGAAGTCCCGTCTCCTCAGGCTGGCATCGTTAAAGAGATCAAAGTCTCTGTTGGCGATAAAACCGAGACCGGCAAACTGATCATGATTTTCGATTCCGCCGACGGTGCAGCAGCTGCTGCACCTGCGCAGGAAGAGAAGAAAGCCGCTCCGGCCGCCGCTGCTCCAGCAGCTGCCGCGAGCGCGAAAGAAGTGAACGTGCCTGACATCGGCGGTGACGAAGTTGAAGTCACTGAAATCTTGGTGAAAGTGGGCGACACCGTTGCGGCTGAGCAGTCACTGATCACCGTAGAAGGCGATAAAGCCTCTATGGAAGTGCCGGCTCCGTTCGCGGGTACCGTTAAAGAGATCAAGATCAACACCGGCGACAAAGTGTCTACCGGCTCCCTGATCATGGTCTTTGAAGTGGCGGGTGCTGCACCTGCTGCCGCGCCTGCGCAGGCCGCTGCTCCGGCTCCGGCTGCTGCACCAGCAGCTGCTGGCGGCGCGAAAGACGTGAACGTACCGGACATCGGCGGTGACGAAGTTGAAGTGACCGAAGTGATGGTGAAAGTGGGCGACAAAGTTGCCGCTGAACAGTCACTGATCACCGTAGAAGGCGACAAGGCTTCTATGGAAGTGCCAGCGCCGTTCGCGGGTACCGTTAAAGAGATCAAGATCAGCACCGGCGACAAAGTGTCTACCGGCTCTCTGATCATGGTCTTCGAAGTGGAAGGCGCTGCGCCTGCCGCAGCTCCGGCTGCCGCGGCTGCTCCAGCACCGGCAACTGCACCGGCTCAGGCTGCTAAACCAGCCGCTGCCCCTGCTGCTAAAGCAGAAAAATCTGAGTTCGCTGAAAACGACGCTTACGTCCACGCTACCCCGCTGATTCGTCGCCTGGCGCGCGAATTCGGTGTGAACCTGGCGAAAGTCAAAGGGACCGGCCGTAAGGGTCGTATCCTGCGCGAAGACGTTCAGACCTACGTGAAAGACGCGGTGAAACGCGCCGAAGCTGCACCTGCTGCAGCCGCCGGTGGCGGTATCCCGGGCATGCTGCCATGGCCGAAAGTGGACTTCAGCAAGTTCGGCGAAATCGAAGAAGTGGAGCTGGGCCGCATCCAGAAAATTTCTGGTGCTAACCTGAGCCGTAACTGGGTGATGATCCCGCACGTTACGCACTTCGACAAAACCGATATCACCGATCTGGAAGCGTTCCGTAAACAGCAGAACGCTGAAGCTGAGAAGCGCAAACTGGACGTGAAATTCACCCCAGTGGTCTTCATCATGAAAGCCGTTGCCGCTGCCCTTGAGCAGATGCCGCGCTTCAACAGCTCCCTGTCCGAAGACGGCCAGAAGCTGACGCTGAAGAAATACATCAACATCGGTGTTGCGGTTGATACGCCAAATGGTCTGGTTGTTCCGGTCTTCAAAGACGTGAACAAGAAGAGCATCACTGAGCTGTCCCGTGAACTGACCGTGATCTCCAAGAAAGCGCGTGATGGTAAGCTGACTGCTGGCGAAATGCAGGGCGGCTGCTTCACTATCTCCAGCATCGGCGGCCTGGGTACCACACACTTCGCGCCGATTGTGAACGCGCCGGAAGTGGCTATCCTCGGTGTGTCCAAGTCCGCGATGGAGCCGGTATGGAACGGCAAAGAGTTCGTGCCGCGTCTGATGATGCCAATCTCTCTGTCCTTCGACCACCGCGTGATCGACGGTGCTGATGGTGCGCGCTTCATCACCATCATCAACAACATGCTGAGCGACATTCGCCGCCTGGTGATGTAATCGAAAAGCCGGCCAGTCGGCCGGCTTTTTTCTGATAATCTCATGGTGTTTGTGAGGTTATTGGCGAAAGCGACAATTCGTGAGCCGTTTGTTGTTTCAAAATTGTTAACAATTTTGTAAACTGCGGGCGGATAGAACGACCCGGTGGACGACGGGTATAAATTAAGAGGTCATGATGAGCACAGAAATCAAAACTCAGGTCGTAGTACTTGGGGCAGGCCCGGCAGGTTACTCCGCAGCATTCCGTGCAGCGGATTTAGGTCTGGAAACCGTCATCGTAGAACGTTACAGCACCCTCGGCGGTGTTTGTCTGAACGTCGGCTGTATCCCTTCTAAAGCGCTGCTGCACGTAGCGAAAGTTATCGAAGAAGCCAAAGCGCTGGCTGAACACGGTATCGTCTTCGGCGAGCCGAAAACCGATATCGACAAAATTCGTACCTGGAAAGAGAAAGTTATCACTCAGCTGACCGGCGGTCTGGCGGGTATGGCCAAAGGCCGTAAAGTGAAAGTGGTAAACGGTC
The DNA here is from genome assembly GCF_000762975.1 of Enterobacter sp. UCD-UG_FMILLET. Taxonomy (NCBI): domain Bacteria; kingdom Pseudomonadati; phylum Pseudomonadota; class Gammaproteobacteria; order Enterobacterales; family Enterobacteriaceae; genus Enterobacter; species Enterobacter sp. UCD-UG_FMILLET. Next base: position 86,536 of record NZ_JRJC01000023.1, on the reverse strand, counting down.
TGGGTAAATTCACCGGTGCGAACACCCTGGAAGTGGAAGGCGAAAACGGCAAAACCGTGATCAACTTTGACAACGCGATCATCGCGGCAGGCTCTCGCCCAATCGAACTGCCATTCATTCCGCATGAAGATCCACGCGTGTGGGATTCCACCGATGCGCTGGAGCTGAAAACCGTTCCTAAGCGTCTGCTGGTCATGGGCGGCGGTATCATCGGTCTGGAAATGGGTACCGTGTACCATGCGCTGGGCTCAGAGATCGACGTGGTTGAAATGTTCGACCAGGTTATCCCGGCTGCCGACAAAGACATCGTTAAAGTCTTCACCAAACGCATCAGCAAGAAATTCAACCTGATGCTGGAAACCAAAGTGACTGCCGTTGAAGCGAAAGAAGACGGTATTTACGTTTCCATGGAAGGCAAAAAAGCCCCATCCGAACCACAGCGTTACGACGCCGTGCTGGTGGCTATCGGTCGTGTGCCGAACGGTAAAAACCTCGACGCGGGCAAAGCTGGCGTGGAAGTGGACGACCGTGGCTTTATCCGCGTTGACAAACAGCTGCGCACTAACGTGCCGCACATCTTTGCTATCGGCGATATCGTCGGTCAGCCAATGCTGGCGCACAAAGGTGTTCACGAAGGTCACGTTGCCGCTGAAGTTATCGCCGGCATGAAGCACTACTTCGATCCGAAAGTCATTCCATCTATCGCGTACACCGAGCCAGAAGTGGCATGGGTGGGTCTGACCGAGAAAGAAGCGAAAGAGAAAGGCATCAGCTACGAAACCGCCACCTTCCCGTGGGCTGCTTCTGGCCGTGCTATCGCTTCCGACTGCGCTGACGGTATGACCAAACTGATCTTCGACAAAGAGACTCACCGCGTCATCGGTGGTGCGATTGTCGGTACCAACGGCGGCGAGCTGCTGGGTGAAATCGGTCTGGCTATCGAAATGGGCTGTGACGCTGAAGACATCGCGCTGACCATCCACGCTCACCCGACTCTGCACGAGTCCGTGGGCCTGGCGGCAGAAGTGTTTGAAGGCAGCATCACCGACCTGCCAAACGCGAAAGCGAAGAAGAAATAAGTTTCTTCAGATAAAAAAAAGCGGCCAATGGCCGCTTTTTTTATGCGCTGTGTTCAGGGGGCCACAGGCTGCCAGGTTTTATCAGGGCTATAGGCGGCTAGCGCCCGGGCTTTCTGCTCTGAATCGCTGCCGAGATCGGACTGGTACACCTTGTCGTCCTGGTTTATCACAAAGCTCATTACGCCCGTCTGACCGTAGCTAACCGGCCAGGCCACCATCGCGAAACCGTGATTATCCGGCAGGATGCGGAAGCGATAGCCGTGATAGCCGGTACCTGGCTCTTTCGGGCTAAATGCCGGGCCTAGCGGGCTGGGCGCTTCGCCGGGCGAGGCGGGCCAGTACAAACCGTCTTTTTTCCCTTTCGAGCTGACAATCTTCTGCGCGTATTTCTGGTTCATCGCAAAATAGCTTTGCTGAGCATCAACATAGGCATGTAAGGCTTCAATGGCGGCGAGTTCGTTACGCCCGATTTCACGGGTCAGGATCTCTTCAGCGCCTTCTTTGATGTCGAACTGCCAGCCTGCAGAGGTTTTGATCACCGGGATGGGAAGCTGCCAGCCGCTGTCTCCGACAACCAGATGCGCCGTATCTCCTTCGACAACCGTGGTATGGCGGACGTTCCAGTCGCGCAGGAAGCGATCGACAGCATCCGGATCAACACCTTCGGGGGGCAGAAAATCGCGCCAGTTCTCTCCTAGCAGGTTGGTCATCGCGCTCTCATTTTGCTCACTGATGGCTTTGGTCAGCGCATCGGTTGCCTGAGCGGGCGTGCTAAAGGACTGCTGCGCCATCACCGGGGCCGAAAGCATGAATAACACCATTCCGCTGAGTAGTTTACTTTTCATGTCGGTTCCCTTAGCGATGTCGAATTTCACGGCGTTCAGCACGTCCACCGGACGCCTGGCGCGGCTGCTGCTGGCGAGCAGCGAGCTGTCTGCTTTGCGCACCGCGCTGCTGTTGCGCCTGCCAGTTCGCCGAGCGGCTGTCGTTACCGCTCAGCGCATTGGCCCGCGGCTGGCTGTTTCGCTGCTGCAGAGTGCGTTGCTGCGCGGGCTGTGAAGCCCGCTTCTCTTGTCTCTGCGCGGTGGTCTGGCGGTTTTCTCGCTGCTGCGCGGTGCTCCGCTTCGCCGTCTGCGGTTTAGTGTCGTAGCCACGGTAGTTATTGCGCTGGGAAATCTGCTTCAGCTGTTCGCCTGAGGCCTGACGCTGCACGTCTTTCGTTCCGGTGCGCGCCGTTTGCGGGAAGGTTTTACCCGTGGACTTCTCCATCTGGCTTAGCGCTGCCTGGCGCTGGCTATCGCGGTTAACCGGTTTTTGCTGCGTTGAGCTGAGCCCTGTCGCCGCGTTGGTGGAGTGGAAGCGAGTGTTGAGCTGGTTAGTCGGATAGGGCACGCCTTCCCGATAGGCCGGGTTGTGCTGCCAGGTACGGTTAGCGTCCGTCAGGCGCTGTCCGCTGATTTTATTGAAGTTCTCAACGTTGATATTGATGTTGTTATCACCGTTGCGGTTATAGCCGCCGTGATTATCCCAGTCCCCATGGTGATGATCCCAGTCATCGTCATCATCCCAGTCGATGCTGCTGAAGATGGCATAGGTTGTGGCGACGCCCAGGCTGAAGCCTAAACCGTTTACGAAGCTGCTGCCAAACTGCTCCCCGGGTGTAGGCGGGAGATAGGTGGGCGGATAGGCGGTGTTTGGCCAGGTCCCGTAAACCGTATTGGGGTTATAGGTGGGGACGTAAACAACCTGCGGATCGGCAGATTCAATTTTGATTACCGTTGGGGCGGGCGCGACCGTCGTTGTTGTCGTTGCTTCAGTGGCGCTGGTTTTCGCTGGCGCCGGTTTTGTCACGGTGGTGACCGTCTGCTGAGGGGTGGATTGTAGAGCGCCGGTCTTCTGCGCCAGCGCGCGCAGGCGCTGAACGGAATCCATCACGTCTTTCGGCTGCGCGAGAAACGCATCACCCAGATTTTGTACCCACGGCGGGTTTTCACCTATCAGGGACATAAGCTGAGGAAACGCGACCAGCGATTTTACGCTGGGATCCCAGGGCTGGCTGGCAACGGCCTGAATCGCGGCGTCCCCTTCCATTTTAGGGTTGTCTTTGGACCACTGCGCCGCCTGGATCACGTTGGCCGGATAGGTCGACGCCATTAAAATTTGCGACAGCAGGGCATCCGGATAGAGCGCGATGGGAGCAACCCACTGATCGATTTGCGCGGCAGTATAGGCTGGCGCGACAACAGGTGCGGGCTGGGCTGCGGCAGGCGCAGGTGCAGCCGGTTGTTGTGCGACGGGGGTCGGCGCGGCGGGCTCCGTGGCGCGGCCTTTGACAAACATGACTCCCGAGGCGGCAAAAAGCCCGGCACTGCACAGAAGGACGAGCAGATGTGGCTTAAAGGGCAACTTCATAAAATGACTCCAACGAGACAAGCGCTGTGCCGTGAGGCGTTACGGTTGGCGTGAGTATTATTCACCCGTCTTTTACAGTTTTGACTTTTATTGGGAAGCGTCCGGGACGTCCGGATAAAGAGTGTGAGTATTTATTACACAATTATATCTGATGAAGAAAAAACTGAAGCGTCACGGTGCAGAAGATACCGCAAAAAGATGCCCTGAATCCCCGCTACACCATGCTTAACGATTCAGCAAATTTTTTAATGTTGCTTTTTTGTAAACGGATTAACACTGTGCAGAAATCCTGCTATGCTGCCCGACGCGGTATCGGGCATTTACCCTACAAACTGCTGTCTCACAGGAGCGTGAAGAGAACGCCCGCCGCATATGACAATGAGAGCGAGGAGAACCGTCGTGCTAGAAGAATACCGTAAGCACGTAGCAGAACGTGCCGCCGAGGGAATTGTACCCAAACCTTTAGATGCAACCCAAATGGCCGCGCTCGTCGAGCTGCTGAAGAACCCGCCTAAGGGCGAAGAAGAATTCCTGTTAGATCTGCTGATCAACCGCGTACCGCCTGGCGTAGATGAAGCTGCCTACGTAAAAGCCGGATTCCTTGCTGCTATCGCCAAAGGCGAAGCCACCTCCCCACTGGTTACTCCTGAAAAAGCCATTGAACTGCTCGGCACCATGCAGGGTGGTTACAACATTCATCCGCTGATTGACGCGCTGGATAACGACAAGCTGGCACCGATTGCCGCTAAAGCGCTCTCTTCCACGCTGCTGATGTTCGATAACTTCTACGATGTAGAAGAAAAAGCCAAAGCAGGCAACGTCTATGCGAAGCAGGTGATGCAGTCCTGGGCCGATGCCGAATGGTTCCTGAATCGTCCTGCGCTGGCTGAAAAAATCACCGTTACCGTCTTTAAAGTGACCGGTGAAACCAACACCGATGACCTCTCTCCGGCACCGGACGCGTGGTCTCGCCCGGATATCCCTCTGCACGCTCTGGCGATGCTGAAAAACGCCCGTGAAGGCATTGAGCCGGATCAGCCGGGCAGCGTTGGCCCGATCAAACAGATCGAAGCCCTGCAGAAAAAAGGGTTCCCGCTGGCCTACGTGGGTGACGTTGTGGGTACCGGTTCTTCCCGTAAGTCCGCAACCAACTCCGTGCTGTGGTTCATGGGCGACGACATTCCGCACGTGCCGAACAAGCGCGGCGGCGGCCTGTGCCTCGGCGGCAAAATTGCGCCAATCTTCTTCAACACCATGGAAGATGCGGGCGCCCTGCCGATCGAAGTGGACGTTTCTAACCTGAACATGGGCGACGTGATTGACGTTTACCCGTACAAAGGCGAAGTGCGCAACCACGAGACCAACGAGCTGCTGGCAAGCTTCGAGCTGAAAACCGACGTGCTGATCGACGAAGTGCGTGCCGGTGGCCGTATTCCGCTGATCATTGGTCGTGGTCTGACTACCAAAGCGCGTGAAGCGCTGGGTCTGCCGCACAGTGATGTATTCCGTCACGCGAAAGACGTTGCTGAAAGCAACCGCGGTTATTCTCTGGCACAGAAAATGGTGGGCCGCGCGTGCGGCGTCGCCGGTATTCGTCCTGGCGCGTACTGCGAGCCGAAGATGACCTCCGTGGGCTCTCAGGACACCACTGGCCCAATGACCCGTGACGAACTGAAAGACCTGGCGTGCCTGGGCTTCTCTTCTGATCTGGTGATGCAGTCCTTCTGCCACACGGCGGCCTATCCGAAGCCGGTTGACGTGACCACGCACCACACGCTGCCAGACTTCATCATGAACCGCGGCGGCGTTTCCCTGCGTCCAGGCGACGGCGTCATCCACTCCTGGCTGAACCGCATGCTGCTGCCGGATACCGTGGGTACCGGCGGTGACTCCCATACCCGTTTCCCAATCGGTATCTCTTTCCCGGCGGGCTCCGGTCTGGTGGCGTTTGCTGCTGCGACTGGCGTGATGCCGCTGGATATGCCGGAATCGGTGCTGGTGCGCTTCAAAGGTAAAATGCAGCCGGGTATCACCCTGCGCGACCTGGTTCACGCGATCCCGCTGTATGCGATTAAACAGGGCCTGCTGACCGTTGAGAAGAAAGGTAAGAAAAACATCTTCTCTGGCCGTATCCTGGAAATTGAAGGGCTGCCGGATCTGAAAGTGGAGCAGGCGTTCGAGCTGACCGATGCTTCCGCCGAGCGTTCTGCGGCGGGCTGTACCATCAAGCTGAACAAAGAGCCGATTATCGAGTATCTGACCTCCAACATCGTGCTGCTGAAGTGGATGATTGCAGAAGGCTACGGCGACCGTCGTACGCTGGAGCGTCGTATCCAGGGCATGGAAAAATGGCTGGCCGATCCGCAACTGCTGGAAGCCGATGCTGACGCAGAGTACGCGGCGGTGATCGACATCGATCTGGCGGATATCAAAGAGCCAATCCTGTGTGCACCGAACGATCCGGACGACGCGCGTCCGCTGTCTGAGGTTCAGGGCGAGAAGATCGACGAAGTGTTTATCGGATCCTGTATGACCAACATCGGTCACTTCCGTGCTGCCGGTAAGCTGCTGGATACCCACAAAGGCCAGCTGCCAACCCGTCTGTGGGTGGCGCCGCCAACCCGTATGGACGCGGCTCAGCTGACCGAAGAGGGCTACTACAGCGTGTTTGGTAAGAGCGGTGCGCGTATCGAAATCCCTGGCTGTTCCCTGTGCATGGGCAACCAGGCGCGCGTAGCCGACGGTGCGACGGTGGTTTCCACCTCTACCCGTAACTTCCCGAACCGTTTAGGTACCGGAGCGAACGTCTTCCTGGCCTCTGCGGAGCTGGCGGCGGTTGCGGCGTTGATTGGCAAACTGCCAACGCCGGAAGAGTACCAGACCTTTGTGGCTCAGGTAGATAAGACCGCGGTGGATACCTATCGCTATCTGAACTTCGACCAGCTCTCTCAGTACACCGAGAAGGCCGACGGGGTTATCTTCCAGACGGCGGTATAAACAGCAAAATCGTCTCTACGAGACGGTTTTGAGTGTTTGCACCCTCTCCCACGGGAGAGGGACGGGGTGAGGGCATCAGGCCGCAGGGTCTTGCTCTCACCTTTTTATTTTCATTCCTCCTACCTCTCCCGCTTTTTTTCTTCCTCGCTGCTGCGATAATTACCTTAATGGCTTTGCAGAGGAAAACACTATGGATTACGAATTTCTGCGCGACATCACCGGAGTGGTGAAAGTGCGTATGTCGATGGGCCACGAAGCCGTTGGACACTGGTTTAACGAAGAGGTGAAAGAAAATCTCGCACTTCTTGATGAGGTTGAACAGGCGGCAAATACGGTGAAAGGCAGTGAACGATCCTGGCAGCGCGCCGGGCATGAATATACGCTGTGGATGGACGGTGAAGAGGTCATGGTGCGTGCCAACCAGCTCGAGTTTTCAGGTGACGAGATGGAAGAGGGGATGAGCTACTACGACGAAGAAAGCCTGTCGATGTGCGGCGTAGAGGATTTCCTTCAGGTGGTAAATGCTTACCGCGACTTTATGAAACAGAAATAACAGCCCGGAGCATCCCTGCTCCGGCTTGCTCTTACACGGCCGGAATATTGCGGCCGTAGTAAATCTCGCGCATCTCTTTCCAGAGCAGGTCAGTAATCGCCTTACGCTCTTCTTCGCTCAAATCTTCCGGCTTCGTGTGGAACATATAGTGCTTAAGGTCAAATTCCTTAAGTAACATCTTGGTGTGGAAGATATTTTCTTGATACACGTTCACGTCCATCATGTCGTAAAGCGATTTCATGTCCTCGGACATGAAGTTCTGAATAGAGTTGATCTCGTGGTCGATGAAATGCTTCATGCCGTTGATATCGCGGGTAAAACCACGCACGCGATAATCAATGGTGACGATGTCCGATTCCAGCTGGTGGATTAAATAGTTCAGCGCGTTCAGCGGGGAAATCACGCCGCAGGTCGACACTTCAATATCGGCGCGGAACGTACACAGCCCGCCTTCCGGGTGACTCTCCGGGTAGGTGTGCACGCAGATATGGCTTTTATCCAGGTGGGCAACCACCACTTCCGGCAGCGGGCCCGGATGTTCCGTTTTGTCGATAAGCTTCGGGTCGACCGGCTCTTCGCTGACCAGAATGGTCACGCTGGCGCCCTGAGGTTCATAATCCTGTCGGGCGATGTTCAGGATGTTTGCGCCGATAATGGAACAGGTTTCTGACAGGATCTCGGTCAGACGGTTGGCGTTGTAGAGTTCGTCGATATAGGCGATGTACCCATCGCGTTCTTCCGCTGTTTTGGCATAGCAGATATCGTAAATACAAAAACTCAGGCTTTTCGTCAGGTTGTTAAAGCCATGCAGTTTAAGCTTTTTCAATTAGCTCACCCCCTTAGTGGATAATGCGTCTTGCAGGTACTGCGGCAGAGCAAACGCTGCGGTATGGATAGCCGGATTGTAGTATCGGCACTGAAGACCGGCCTGATGGAAGCGGGCCTGAATAATTTCGGTGGAGAGATGGCGTAATACGTCGTTATCCGTCGCCCATGCAAAGGTCATGATCCCACCGTAATACGTCGGAATAGCGGCCTGATAGAAGCTGACATCATCGAAATAGGTGCTTAGCTTACGATGGCTGTCGAGCGCTTCATCCTGCTGCAGGAAGCAGACGCCATTTTGTGCGACGAAGATCCCGCCCGGGTTCAGACAGCGCTTGCAGCCTTCGTAGAAGGAGGAGGTAAACAGCGACGCGCCGGGGCCGATTGGGTCGGTGCAGTCGGAGATGATCACGTCAAAGGTCTGCGAGGTCTGGTTAACAAAGTTAACGCCGTCGTCAATCACCAGGCTAAAGCGCGGATCGTCATAGCTACCGGCATTGTGGTTGGGCAGATACTGGCGGCAGAAAGAGACGACGCCCGCATCGATTTCCACCATGGTGATGGTTTCGATGGAACGATGGCGGGAAACTTCACGCAGCATTGCACCGTCGCCACCGCCGATAATCAGGACATGCTTCGCGTGACCGTGCGCCAGCAGCGGGACGTGGGTCATCATCTCATGATAGATAAACTCGTCGCGCTCGGTGGTTTGCACAACACCGTCCAGCGCCATGACGCGGCCAAAGGCGGCATTCTCGAAGATGATCAGATCCTGGTGATCGGTTTTCTCATGATAGAGCACGTTATCAACGGCAAAGTACTGACCAAACTGGTCATGCAGTGTTTCATGCCACAACGTGTGGTCGGCCATAGCGAACTCCTCCTGTATTAACATCCGTTATGCTCACAAAAAATGAGCGAAACATGATAGCTAACTCTAACCGTGGTTGCACGGTCAGAGGTTCAACAGGGGCGTCGGGAAGGTTATTTCACGTAGGCGAGCAGGCTGAGCGAATCGCGAGCCAGCGCTTTGCATTTTTTGGCAGTGGGAATACCAATACCGCTTAAGTCACGGTAGCTGTCTTCACCGAGCGCCTTCATGTCGAAGCTGTCGTAGTTGCTGAGATCCCACTGGTTCTGCTGGGCAAAAAAGACCAGCGCGCGGCGAATTTGCCCGTTGGGTAAATTCTGGTAGCCACAATCATTTTTCAGGAATACAAAAACCGCCGTTAAATCGGCCATATCTTCCGCTTCATTTTCACTGAGCGCATAGCTGTTCGCACACATTGCCATCAGGCTACCGAACAAAATTGTCCTGAAAAACGTCTTCATTGCTTCTACCACTTCTTCACGGAAAATTAACGTTAGCATACTTGATGCCAGTGCGACGATCTTTATTATTGCCGCTTGACTTGACCTTCCGGTAAGGGGAGGGTTTATGCTCAAAAGATCGCCTGCTGGAAATAAGGAAATGAACATGCAACGTCGTGATTTTTTAAAATATTCCGCTGTGCTGGGGGCTGCCAGCGCATTACCACTCTGGAGCCGCGCGGTTTTTGCGGCCGACAGGCCTGCCTTACCCATCCCTGACTTACTGACCGCTGACGCCCGCAGCCGTATCCAGCTTGTGGTTCAGGCCGGTAAAACAACATTCGGTGCGCACAACGCCACGACGTGGGGCTATAACGGTAATTTGCTCGGTCCGGCGCTTCAGCTACGTAAAGGGAAAGCGGTGACGGTGGATATCCACAACACGCTCGCCGAAGAGACGACGCTGCACTGGCACGGGCTGGAAGTACCGGGCGAGGTGGACGGCGGGCCGCAGGGCATCATCAAAGCGGGCGGTACGCGCAGCGTCACCTTTACGCCCGAGCAGCGCGCGGCGACCTGCTGGTTCCATCCGCATCAGCATGGCAAAACGGGCCATCAGGTGGCGATGGGGCTGGCAGGGCTGGTGCTGATTGAAGACGACGAGAGCCGCCTGCTGCGCCTGCCGAAACAGTGGGGCATCGACGACGTACCGGTGATTGTGCAGGACAAGAAATTCAACGCTGACGGGCAAATTGACTACCAGCTGGACGTGATGAGCGCGGCGGTAGGCTGGTTTGGCGACACGCTGCTGACCAACGGCGCCATTTACCCTCAGCATGCCGCGCCGAAAGGCTGGCTGCGCCTGCGCCTGCTCAACGGCTGTAACGCTCGCTCGCTCAATTTCGCCACTAGCGATAAGCGTCCGCTGTACGTGGTCGCCAGCGATGGCGGCCTGCTGCCGGAGCCGGTGAAGGTAAGCGAGCTGCCGATGCTGATGGGCGAACGCTTTGAGGTGCTTGTGGATATCAGCGACGGCAAGCCGTTTGACCTCGTGACGCTGCCGGTGAGCCAGATGGGGATGGCGGTCGCACCGTTTGATAAGCCGCATCCGGTGCTTCGTATTCAGCCGCTGTTAGTGACCGCATCCGGCACGCTGCCTGATACGTTAACCACTCTGCCAGCCCTCCCGTCGCTTGAGGGGCTTACGCAGCGCAAGCTGCAGCTCGCCATGAACCCGATGCTCGATATGATGGGGATGCAGGCGCTGATGGCGAAATATGGCGATCAGGCGATGGCGGGGATGCACCACGGGCAGATGATGGGCCACATGAATATGGACCACGGCAAAATGGGCGGCATGGGGAACATGAATCACGGCGACCATGGCTTTGATTTCCACAACGCCAACATGATCAACGGCAAAGCGTTCGACATGAATACGCCGATGTTTGCTGCGACAAAAGGTCAGCTTGAGCGCTGGGTGATTTCTGGCGAAGGGGACATGATGCTGCACCCGTTCCATATCCACGGCACCCAGTTCCGTATTCTCACAGAGAACGGCAAAGCGCCGGATGCGCATCGCGCGGGCTGGAAAGATACGGTGAGAGTGGAAGGCGGCGTCAGCGAGGTGCTGGTGAAGTTTGACCACGAGGCGCCGAAGGAGTTTGCCTATATGGCGCACTGTCATCTGCTGGAGCATGAAGATACGGGGATGATGCTCGGCTTTACCGTATAAAAAATCCGGGTGGCGTAGCCGCCACCCGGATTTTCAGTTACTTACTTTCATCCGGCAGTGCATACGCGACAATATAGTCGCCCATCTTCGTGCCAAACGAACCGTGACCACCCGCAGAGATGACAACGTACTGCTTGCCATTCACTTCATAGGTCATCGGGGTGGCCTGTCCACCCGCTGGCAGACGGCCCTGCCACAGTTTTTCACCGTTGGTCATGTTGTACGCGCGCAGGTAGTTATCTGCGGTTGCCGCGATGAACAGCACGTTACCGGCGGTGGAGATTGGGCCACCCAGCATCGGCATACCCATATTGAACGGCACCGGAACCGGCATCGGGAACGGCATGCTGTCCTGTGGCGTACCAATACGTTTTTTCCATACGATCTGGTTAGTTTTCAGATCCAGACCGGAGATATAGCCCCAGGCAGGCTGTTTACACGGCAGACCAAACGGCGACAGGAACGGGTTCAGGGTCACGCCGTAAGGAACGCCATACTGCGGCTGAATGCCGGCTTCGGTACCGCTGCCTTTTGCGTCTTTCGGCTGCTCCATTGGGTTGCCTGGACCGCGTGGGATCAGGCGGGAAACGAACGGCAGCGCCATCGGGTTGGCAATCGCCACCTGACGGTTAGGGTCAACGGAGATCCCGCCCCACTCGAACATCCCCAGGTTACCCGGGAAGACCAGCGTGCCCTGCTCAGACGGCGGCGTGAAGATGCCTTCATAGCGCAGCTGGTGGAACATCACGCGGCATACCAGCTGGTCAAACATGGTGGCACCCCACATGTCTGCACCGCTGAGGTCTTTCTTCGGACGGAAGCTCAGGTCAGAGAACGGCTGGGTTTTGCTGACGTAATCGCCTTTCGCCGCGCCCTGCGGAACCGGTTTTTCCGGTGCAGGCACAACCAGCTTGCCGTTGCTGCGATCCAGCACGAAGATGTTGCCCGTCTTGGCCGGAGCGTAAATCACCGGAACGGTTTTGCCATCTACGGTAATGTCCGCCAGCGTCGGCTGGGACGGCATATCCATATCCCACAGATCGTGGTGAACGGTCTGGTAGCTCCATGCCAGCTTGCCGGTGGTCGCGTTCAGCGCCACGATAGCGCTCGCATAACGCTCCTGCTCCGGCGTGCGGTTACCACCCCAGATATCTGGCGTGGTCACACCCATTGGCAGATAGACCAGGTCCAGCTTCGCGTCATACGCCGCTGGTGCCCAGGAGTTTGGCGAGTTAAAGGTAAAGGTGTGCTCGTCCGACGGGATCGCGTTTGGATCTTTCGCGCCCGGGTCGAAGGCCCACAGCAGTTTACCGGTGTTCACGTCGAAACCACGGATAACGCCGGAGGTTTCACGCGTGGAGAAGTTATCCGTTACCGAACCGGCAATCACGATGGTTTTATCGGTGATGATTGGCGGTGAGGTTGGCTCATACAGACCCGGCGTGGTGTCCGGCATGTTGGTCTGCAGGTTTAGGATACCTTTGTTGGCAAAGGTTTCACACAGCTTGCCCGTTTCGGCGTTGATGGCGAACAGACGGCCATCGTTCACCGGCAGCATAATGCGGCGAGGACAGTCGGCAATGACTTCCGGGCTCGCATTATCGGCGCGCGCTTCGTGGTAAGAGACGCCACGGCAGGTGACATGCTGGAAGGACGGGTTGGAGTTCAGCTGCGGATCGAAGTGCCATTTCTCTTTACCGGTGGCCGCGTCGAGCGCGAACAGACGCTGGTGCGCCGTACACAGGTAGAGCATATTGCCGACTTTAATCGGCGTCACTTCGTTGGTCAGCTCGCCCGGATCGTTCGGCATCTTCAGGTCACCGGTACGGAATACCCAGGCTTCCTTCAGGTTTTTAACGTTGTCCGCGTTGATCTGCTTCAGCGGGGAGTAACGTTGACCTTCCTGGTTACGACCATATGCAGGCCAGTCGCCGTCAGCGACCTGGGAGATAGCTGCCGCAGGCGTGGATTCTGCGTTCAGCGTACCGTTGATCTCCTGTGGGTCATTAAAACCGGCCCAGGTCAGAATACCGCCGGTAATCAGCAGGGCAACAACCAGGCCCGCCACCGCACCGCTGGACGGCACAATCAGGCGACGCCACACGAACGGCAGGATCAGCCAGATGCCGAAGAAGACCAGGATGTCGCTGCGCGGCGTCAGCGCCCAGAAGTCAAAGCCGACTTCCCAGACGCCCCAGATCATGGTGGCAAGAAGTAGGGCGGCATACAGCCACAGTGCAGATTGTTTTCTACGCAACAGCAGGACAGTTACGGCAACCATAACCAGACCCGCAATCGGGTAGTACCAGGAGCCGCCTAACGCGACCAGCCAGACGCCACCGATTAACAGATACAGCGCGCAGAAGGCTGCGAATGCGGCTGTTAATGTCACCAGTAGACGCGGCTGTTTAGAGTTTGTTTCAGCCATAGAAAGTGTACTCGTCAGTTTTTGTTAATAATTTGCTAGCAACTAATTATAGGTATTAACAAGTGTGATCGGAATCACAATATTTGCTTTTTATAACTCATACGCCAGGCTTATCCATTTGCTGATATAATGAGTGGCTTGCGTATCAGTGCTGGATATTAACTCATCCGTATTGAGAGATTTTCATTAAAATCATTTGGTTAGTAATATGAAACATACTGTTGAAGTGATGATCCCGGAAGCCGAGATCAAAGCGCGTATCGCCGAACTGGGTCGTCAAATCACCGAACATTACAAGGACAGCGGCAGCGAAATGGTGCTGGTCGGTCTGTTGCGCGGCTCTTTCATGTTCATGGCAGACCTGTGCCGTGAAGTGCATGTGCCCCATGAGGTCGATTTTATGACCGCCTCCAGCTACGGCAGCGGCATGTCCACTACCCGTGATGTGAAAATCCTGAAAGATCTGGATGAAGATATTCGTGGCAAAGATGTGTTGATCGTTGAGGACATCATCGACTCCGGCAACACGCTGTCGAAAGTGCGCGAGATCCTGAGCCTGCGCGAGCCAAAATCTCTGGCGATTTGTACGCTGCTGGACAAACCTGACCGTCGTGAAGTTCAGGTGCCGGTAGAGTTCGTGGGCTTCTCGATTCCTGACGAATTCGTCGTCGGTTACGGCATTGACTACGCGCAGCGCTATCGTCATCTGCCGTATGTTGGGAAAGTGGTACTGCTCGACGAGTAATGGCGGGCTAATGCCTTATCCCGGCCCTCTCCCACAGGGAGAGGGAGAACATCCCCGGCTTTATTTATGGTTTACATGCTTAAGCTGAAGGTTGGCAATCCCCGAACGGTAACGCTGCTCCAGCGTTTCGCGGTTGGTGGCGGTCACTTCCAGATTGCGCAGCAGGCCATCGTGAATACCATACGCCCAGCCGTGGATAGAGACCTTCTGCCCGCGTTTCCACGCTGATTGCATGATCGTTGAGTGGCCCAGGTTATACACCTGCTCCATCACGTTGAGTTCGCAAAGGGTATCCATACGACGCTCCTGCGGCATTTCGCCCAGCAGTGAGCTATGTTTGAACCAGATATCGCGGATGTGCAGTAGCCAGTTATCAATGAGCCCCAGTTCCGTGTTTTCCACCGCCGCCTGCACGCCGCCGCAGCCATAATGGCCGCAAATGATGATGTGCTCGACTTGCAGAACGTCCACGGCATACTGAACAACAGAAAGACAGTTGAGATCGGTGTGAATCACGAGATTGGCGACATTACGGTGAACAAACAGTTCGCCGGGTTCAAGGCCGGTCAGGCGCTCCGCCGGTACGCGGCTGTCGGAACATCCAATCCAGAGAAAGCGTGGGTTCTGAGCCTGCGCGAGTTTTCCAAAAAATCCGGGGTCTTCCTCCACCAGCATTTTTGACCATAGTGCATTGTTGCTGATGAGTGTATCTATGTTGTTCATGGAGGTTAGCGACCTGTAACCGAGTAATTGCGTTGCGCTACTATAGGGTAACCCGACTTTTAATGAAACCACACAACGTGTGTCAGAACTGAAGGTAAGTGAATTTCATGGCAATTGCACTGGAGCTTGAACAGCTTAAAAAAACCTATCCGGGCGGCGTTCAGGCGCTGCGCGGAATAGATCTTAAAGTAGAGGCCGGTGATTTTTACGCGCTTCTGGGGCCGAACGGGGCGGGGAAATCGACCACCATTGGGATTATCAGCTCGCTGGTCAATAAAACGTCCGGCCGGGTGAGCGTCTTTGGGTACGACCTGCAAAAAGATGTGGTGAACGCCAAGCGCCAGCTGGGGCTGGTACCGCAGGAGTTCAACTTCAACCCGTTCGAGACGGTGCAGCAAATTGTTGTTAACCAGGCGGGCTATTACGGCGTTGAGCGTAAAGAGGCCCTGGAGCGTAGCGAAAAATACCTTAAGCAGCTCGATCTGTGGGAAAAGCGTAACGAACGCGCGCGCATGTTGTCCGGCGGGATGAAGCGCCGCCTGATGATTGCCCGTGCGCTGATGCACGAGCCAAAACTGCTGATCCTCGATGAGCCGACTGCGGGTGTCGATATCGAACTTCGTCGCTCCATGTGGGGCTTCCTGAAAGATCTCAACGACAAAGGCACCACCATTATTCTGACCACCCACTACCTGGAAGAGGCTGAAATGCTCTGCCGCAACATCGGCATCATTCAGAACGGCGAGCTGGTGGAAAACACCTCGATGAAGAATCTGCTCTCCAAGCTGAAATCAGAAACCTTCATTCTCGATCTGGCGGCGAAAAGCGCGCTGCCAAAACTTGAAGGTTACAACTATCGTCTGGTGGATACCTCGACGCTGGAAGTGGAAGTGCTGCGCGAGCAGGGGATTAACAGCGTGTTCTCACAGCTGAGCGCGCAGGGTATTCAGGTTTTAAGCATGCGTAACAAAGCGAACCGACTGGAAGAGCTGTTTGTCTCTCTGGTACATGACAAACAAGGAGACAAGGCATGACGCATCTTTACTGGGTCGCGCTGAAAAGTATCTGGGCGAAAGAGATCAACCGCTTTATGCGTATCTGGGTGCAAACCCTGGTGCCGCCGGTCATCACGATGACGCTCTATTTCATCATCTTCGGTAACCTGATTGGTTCCCGGATTGGTGAGATGCACGGCTTTACCTATATGCAGTTTATTGTGCCCGGCCTGATCATGATGGCGGTGATTACTAACGCCTACGCCAACGTAGCGTCGTCGTTCTTCAGCGCCAAGTTCCAGCGCAATATTGAAGAGCTTCTGGTCGCGCCTGTGCCGACGCACGTCATCATCGCGGGCTACGTCGGCGGCGGCGTGGCACGCGGGCTGTGCGTGGGGATCCTGGTCACGGCGATTTCGCTGTTCTTCGTGCCGTTCCAGGTCCACTCGTGGCTGTTTGTCGCGCTGACGCTGCTCCTGACGGCGATCCTGTTCTCGCTGGCCGGTCTGCTGAACGCCGTGTTCGCCAAAACGTTTGACGATATCAGCCTGATCCCGACCTTCGTGCTGACGCCGCTGACCTATCTCGGCGGGGTGTTCTACTCCCTGACGCTGCTGCCACCGTTCTGGCAGGCGCTATCGCACCTGAACCCGATTGTCTACATGATCAGCGGCTTCCGCTTTGGCTTCCTGGGCATCACCGATGTGCCGCTGTTTACCACGGTGGCGGTGCTGGTAGTGTTTATCATCGCCTTCTACCTGCTCTGCTGGTCGCTGATCCAGCGTGGACGCGGGCTGCGCAGCTAATCTTTTGCCCGGCGACGTTATGTTTGCCGGGCACTTTCTTTGACAGTTATCACCGTAAGCAAACCTTCACTCCGCTAAACTACTTGCCTGCTAAGGAGGGAGTTATGCTGGGATGGGTTATCACCTGCCACGATGAACAGGCGCAGGACATGCTGGATAAGCTTGAAGCCAGATTTGGCCCGCTGGTGCAATGCCGGGCGGTAAACTACTGGCGCGGGTTGAGCACCAACATGCTGAGCCGCATGATGTGCGATGCCCTGCATGAAACGGACACCGGTGATGGCGTGATTTTTCTTACCGATAAATCGGGCGCAGCGCCTTACCGCGCAGCCGCGTTGCTGAGCCATAAGCACGCGTGCTGTGAAGTGATCTCGGGTATTAACCTCTCCCTGCTGGCGTTAATGTATCCGCAGCGTGAAGCCTTAAGCAGCGCTGAGTTTCGCCAGGCCATCGTGGCGCAGGGCGTTCCGGGCGTCAGCAGTTTGTGGCATCAGCAGCAAAAAAATCCTCCTTTCGTCCTGCTCCACGATTTGTATAAGAATTAAACGTGGGTATTGATGTCTCATTTGTTACAATAGCGGCAGTTTTCCGCACCGATTAAGACACCATGCTACCGCGCACTCTTTTCTTGCTATTGATGCTCATTTCCGGCGTCAGCTCAGCCAGTTTACTCAGCCAGCAAACGCTGCCTGCCCAGTACATGCAAACCACCGAAGACGCGGCGATCTGGGCGCAGGTGGGGAACAGCGTGATCAACGTCGGTAACGTGCGCGCCGGGCAGATCCTGGCCGTTGTGCCCGCGGCGGCGGACTACTACGAATTTCGCTTCGGTTTTGGCACGGGGTTTATCGACAAGGGGCACCTCGAGCCGGTTCAGGGGAAACAGCGCGTCGAGGACAGCCTCGGGGATCTCAATAAGCCCCTGAGCAATCAGAACCTCATTACCTGGAAAGACACGCCGGTGTATAACGCGCCGTCGAGCGGCAGCGCGCCTTTCGGCACATTAAGCGCCAATCTGCGCTATCCGATACTGAATAAACTGAAAGACCGTCTGAATCAGACCTGGTTCCAGATCCGCATCGGCAATCGTCTGGCGTGGATCAGCAGCCTGGACGCGCAGGAAGATAACGGACTTCCAATTCTGACCTACCATCATATTTTGCGTGATGAAGAAAACACGCGCTTTCGACATACGTCCACAACGACCAGCGTACGTGCGTTCAACAACCAGATGGCATGGCTACGCGATCAGGGCTATACCACCCTGACGATGTACCAGCTTGAAGGGTACGTGCGTAACAAAATGAACCTGCCTGCAAAATCGGTGGTGATTACCTTTGACGACGGCCTGAAATCGGTCAGCCGCTATGCCTATCCTGTGCTGAAAGAGTACGGCTTCAAGGCTACCGCGTTTATTATCTCTTCCCGCATAAAAGGCCATCCGCAGAAGTGGGATCCTAAATCGCTGCAGTTTATGAGCGTGCAGGAGATTAAGGGAATTCAGGATGTGTTCGATATTCAGTCTCACACCCACTTCCTGCACCGCGTGGATGGGTATAAGCACCCGATTTTACTGAGCCGCAGCTATCACGTGATTTTGTTTGATTTTGAACGCTCGCGTCGCGCGCTGGCGCAGTTTAATCCACGCGTGCTCTATCTTTCCTATCCGTTTGGCGGCTACGACAATAAAGCGATAAAGGCGGCGAATGATGCCGGTTTCCATCTGGCGGTGACGACGGTGAAAGGGAAGGTGAAGCCGGGGGATAATCCGTTCTTACTGAAACGCCTGTACATCTTAAGAACGGATTCGCTGGAGACAATGTCGCGGCTGATCAGCAATCAGCCGCAGGGATAGTGCTTAAGCAACCTGAACCGGAATCGCCTTCGCGGTACGTTTCATGTCGTTGTCGCCTTCAAAGTAGGCAACTTTCGGCTGCCAGCGGCGTGCTTCTTCATCAGACATCATCACGAAGCTGGCGATAATCACAATATCGCCCACGTCCGCGCAGTGCGCTGCCGCGCCGTTAACGGAGATGATTTTAGACCCGCGCTCGGCGGCGATGGCGTAGGTTGAGAAACGTTTGCCGTTGTTAACGTTCCAGATATCAATCGCTTCGTTTTCAAGGATGCCCGCAGCATCAAGGAAATCCTGGTCGATGGCGCAGGAGCCTTCATAGTGCAGGTCGGCCTGGGTGACTTTCACACGGTGAAGCTTACCTTGCAGCATTTTGCGAATCATTACGTTTACCTTTCATCTTCCGGGTAGAGAAACCTACGCCAGTTCAACCACTTTGTTGTCGATTAGGCGGGCCTGACCAAGCCATGCCGCCACCAGAATGACCGCACGTTTGCTGGTCTGTGTAAGCTCCAGAAGCGTGTCGACATCGCGAATTTGAATATCATCAGCGCGGAAGCCTTTATCGTTCAGCGCCTGTTCAGCCAGAGCAATAATCTCTTCGGCAGTTAACTCTTTCGCCAGCAGCTGTTCTGCCATGGTGTTCATGACCTTGCTTAAGCCCGGCGCGATTTTACGCTGGTCCGCGGTCAGGTAGCCATTTCGCGAGCTGAGCGCCAGACCGTCTTTGGCGCGTACAATCGGTACGCCGACAATCTCGATATCGTAGCCCATATCCGCAACCATCTTGCGGATCAGCGCCAGCTGCTGGAAATCTTTCTCACCGAAGCAGGCTACGTCCGGCTGCACCAGGTTGAACAGCTTGCTGACGATGGTCGATACGCCGCGGAAATGACCCGGGCGGCTTGCGCCTTCCAGCATGGTAGAAATGCCCGGTACGTCAACGTAAGTGGCCTCATCGGTACCCTGAGGATAGACATCCGCCGGTGCCGGAGAGAAGACAATATCCGCATGGCGTTTTTTGAGCTTCTCGCAATCTTCCTGCAGGGTGCGCGGATAGCGTGCCAGATCGTCGGCGCGGTCAAACTGCATTGGGTTAACGAAGATACTGACCACCACGATATCTGCACGGGCTCTTGCTTCGTCAACCAGCTTCATATGGCCGTCATGCAGGTTGCCCATGGTCGGGACCAGTGCGATACGTTTACCTTCCTGACGCGCGCGACGGATATGCTGGCGCAGCAGCGGCAGGGTTTCAATGATTAGCACAACGAGACTCCTTAATGGAAACTGTGTTCTTCACCCGGGTAAACACCGGATTCAACGTCGGCAATATACTGCCTGACCGCAGCGCGCATGTCGCCCGCTTCGGTGAGGAAATTTTTGGCAAACTTAGGAATATGCCCGCCGGTGATGCCAAAGGCGTCGTGCATCACCAGGATCTGACCGTCGGTCACGTTGCCTGCGCCAATACCAATCACCGGAATCGACAGGGCTTCAGTAATACGCTTCGCCAGCTCAACCGGCACGCACTCCAGCACCAGCAGCTGAGCGCCTGCGGCTTCCAGCGCCAGGGCATCATCAAACAGCGTCTGGGCGGCGTCACCGCGGCCCTGCACTTTATAGCCACCAAAGATGTTGACGGACTGCGGTGTCAGGCCCAAATGGCCGCACACCGGCACGGCGCGCTCGGTGAGCATCTTCACCGTATCCACCAGCCAGGCACCGCCTTCAATTTTGACCATGTTAGCGCCAGCACGCATGACCGCTGCCGCGTTTTCGAATGCCTGCTCCGGCGTGGCGTAGGCCATAAACGGAAGATCGGAAAGCAGCAGGCAGGCTGGAGCCCCGCGGCGCACCGCACGCGTGTGGTAAGCGATATCCTCAACCGTGACCGGCAGGGTGGAATCATGTCCTTGTACCGTCATCCCTAACGAATCTCCGACCAGCATGACGTTGATACCCTCTTCGGCAAAGAGTTTGGCGAAGCTGTAGTCATACGCGGTGATGGTGGCGAAGCGTTTTTTTTCCTGTTTGCATTTCTGCAGTAAGGAGATGGTGGTTGGTTTCATACTGTTTCCTGATAGCCCAAAAGCGAATCTTTGCGCATTTTAACAGTAACATTCGGGGGAACAATGATTTTAGGTAACCGATTAGCCACAATTATTTTGAGGCTAATCGGCAGGGGAACCGGATCACCAGCGGGCGGGTCTTTCCGCGTTGAGGCTGTACAGAGTGGACTTAAGTGGGGTGCCATCCGGGAAGATGAGATCGGGGGCGACTTCAAACAGCGGCCAGAGCATAAACCCGCGATTTTTCATGTCGTAATGCGGAACGGTGAGACGTTCAGTGTGAATGGTCTCGTGACCAAACAGCATAATGTCGAGGTCCAGCGTGCGCGGTCCCCAGCGCTCGGCTTTGCGTACGCGGCCCTGCTGCAGTTCGATGCGCTGGGTGTTATCCAGCAGCGTTTCGGCATCAAGGGCAGTTTCCAGCACCGCGGCGGCATTGAGATAATCAGGCTGATCCTGCGGGCCCAGCGGCGGCGTGCGGTAGAAAGAGGAGACCGCCACGATCTTGCTTTGTGGGATCTCCCCAAGCGCCTGTAGGGCAGCGTTCACCTGCTCCAGCGGAGAGGCTAAATTGCTGCCGATGGCGATATACGCGAGGGTCATGCTGTCCCTTCACGACGCGGCGCGCGCTTGCGCGGGCGACGATGGCGGCGACGCGGTTCCGGCTCTTCATCCAGACCGGTGAGCATGTCTTTTTGCTCCGGCGGGGCGGAAACCTGGAATTCGGCCCACCACTGCGCCAGGCGCTGCAGCTCCTGGTTGCGTTCAATTTCAGCACGCAGCGACAGCAGATCGAAGGCGGCGCGGAATTTTGGATGCTCCATCAGCTTCCAGGCGCGTTTGCCCTGACGACGGGACATGCGCAGCTGAAGCTGCCAGATATCGCGCACCAGCGTGGTAATGCGTTTTGGAATAGCGAGCGTACGGCACCCTTCGTCCAGCACGTCGTTTGCGGCCAGCGCGAAGGCGTCATAGTAGGCAAGCCCGCTCTCCTGGGTAATTCGCTGGGCCGTTTCCAGCAGCGGATACCAGAACATCGCCGCAAACAGGAACGCCGGATTGACGCGCATGTCGTTGCGAATACGGGTATCGGTATTTTTCAGCACCTGCGCAATCATCCGCTCCATTGGGCTGTCACCGCTTTCGGTGAAGTAGCGAGTAATGGTCGGGAACAGGGGCTGGAAAAGGTTGTATTCGCGCAGCAGATTGTAGGTTTCAAAGCCGTGGCCAGCCTGCAGCAGCTTCAGCGCCTCTTCAAACAGGCGGGCAGGCGGCACGTCGTTAATCAGCGTCGCCAGACGCGGAATCGGCTCAGCCGTTTCCGGGCTGATGCGCATATTGAGCTTGGCTGCGAAACGCACGGCGCGCAGCATACGGACGGGATCTTCGCGATAGCGCGTTTCCGGCGTGCCGATCAGACGGATCAGACCTTCTTTCAGGTCCTGCATGCCGCCGACGTAATCGCGCACGGTGAAATCCGCCACGCTGTAATAAAGGCTGTTGATGGTGAAGTCGCGACGCTGGGCATCTTCTTCGATAGAGCCGAAGATATTGTCGCGCAGCAACATGCCGTTCTGGCCGCGCTGTGACGTGGTGCGATCGGATGCGCCCGCTTCGTGGTGGCCGCGGAAGGTCGCCACTTCGATAATTTCCGGCCCAAACATCACGTGAGCCAGACGGAAACGGCGGCCAACGAGACGGCAGTTGCGGAATAATTTGCGCACCTGTTCAGGCGTGGCGCTGGTCGTCACGTCGAAATCTTTTGGTTTTTTGCCCAGCAGTAAATCACGCACTCCACCGCCCACGAGGTAGGCCTCGTAGCCCGCTTTATTCAGACGATAGAGCACCTTGAGGGCATTTTCACTGATATCTTTGCGGGAAATTGTGTGCTGCTCACGCGGAATAACCGACATGTGTGGCTGTGCAATAGCATCGTTCGCCATGCTCTCTTCGCGGCTTAGCACTTTACGGCAAAAATTAGCGACTCGGGTAAAAATGGTACACCTCGTAGTGTGTTTTGTTATGAAAAAAGCGGCTAATCATAGCTCAGCGCAACGCATTTGAGAATGCTGGATTTTTGGCACTGCCGCGAGCGTCCAGTTGGCAACGGCCATTTTCAGCAGTTCGTCAATACGCAGATCCTGCCATTCGTTGGTTACATTCTGGTTGAGAAACCGCAGCGCGTCGATCAAAACAGGACGCGGATCGCCGTCTGGCAGGGCCGGGGCGTGGTTCTGCTTTGACAATTTAAAGCCCTGCGCATTGACCGCCAGCGGCAGATGAATGTAGTCCGGCGCCGTCCAGCCAAACTGGTGATATAGCGATATTTGTCGCACGGTCGGTTCGACCAGATCCGCCCCGCGCACAATTTCCGTCACGCCCTGAAAACGATCGTCGACGACCACGGCCAGGTTATAGGCGAAAAGGCCGTCACGGCGGTGAATAATAAAATCCTCACGTGCCAGACGTTCATCGGCATGAATCTCACCGGAGAGGAGATCGTTAAAGCGCGTCACCGGGGAGCGCTGCTTTATACGTACGGCGGCATTTTCCGGGGGAAGGTTGAGCGTACGACAGTGGCCATCATAAACCCCTCCCACGCTCTGGATACGCGCGCGGGTGCAGGTGCAGTTATAGGAAAGCCCCCGATCGCGAAGCCAGGCCAGACGCTCCCGATAGGCATCGTGACGTTTTGACTGCCAGAGAACCTCGTCATCCCAGTGAAGACCGTAATGTTCCAGCTGACGCAGAATAGTCTCTGCAGCACCGGGAACTTCACGCGGAGGGTCGATATCTTCAATGCGGACAAGCCATTTGCCCTGACGGGCGCGAGCCTGCAGGTAGCTGCCGAGCGCGGCAATTAATGAGCCGAAGTGTAATTCACCGGAAGGAGATGGCGCGAAGCGCCCAATATAGTGTGATTCAGACATATCAACAGTAACAAGGCGGGAGAGACTCCCGCCTTTAGAGTGTGTAAACAGCGCTGGTATTAACCGGCCATCTGTTTTTCGCGGATTTCGGCCAGCGTTTTACAGTCGATGCACAGATCGGCGGTTGGACGCGCTTCCAGGCGACGAATACCAATTTCAACACCGCAGGATTCGCAGTAGCCAAAATCTTCGTCTTCGACTTTTTTCAGCGTTTTCTCGATCTTTTTGATCAGTTTGCGTTCGCGGTCACGGTTACGCAGTTCGAGGCTGAACTCTTCTTCCTGAGCGGCACGGTCTACCGGATCCGGGAAGTTGGCAGCTTCATCCTGCATATGAGTAACGGTGCGATCGACTTCATCCCTGAGTTGATTACGCCATGCTTCAAGAATACGCTTGAAGTGCGACAGCTGGGCTTCGTTCATATACTCTTCGCCCGGCTTCTCTTGATACGGCTCCACCCCAGCGATGGCGAGAATACTCAGGGACGATGTTTTACGGTTTTGCCCTTCTTGCATGTTGCTTCTCCTTAACACGCACTATCGATCCCCGTGTTGGGGGAAAAATCAGGTCGCTATAAATAGCAGATGCTTTTCCGTAAGGCAATTATCTAAACGTTACACTTGACAAGCCTGTGAGGAAAAGCGTATTTGCGCACGCGGCCAGAACACTTATTCGACAATCGTCTAATCCCTTATAAGACAATGGGAAGAGAGGATCTCAGAGTCATATTATCGGCAGAAAGTTCCGCTTTATAAGCGAAAACCTCTACCCCCTGCTTTTGTGCCTCATTCAACAATTGCGCGTATTTAGGATCAATATGGCGGGCAGGGGAGAAACGTTCAATGGCTGAATGCAACACCGCAAACAGCAATACGGCACGTTTGCCCGCCGCCGCAACACTCATTAGCTCTCGCAGATGCTTCTGGCCACGTAGCGTTACCGCATCCGGGAAGTAGCCATTTTCCTGTTCCGCTAACGTCACTGATTTCACTTCAATATAGCACTCAGGCCTGTCTTCCGCCTGTAACATGAAGTCAATTCTGCTGCCTTCATCGCCATATTTCACTTCACTTTTATGCGTGCCATATCCCACCAGTTCGGGAATGGCGCCAAGGGTCAGCGCTTCCTTAACAAGCTGATTTGCGCGCAGGGTGTTAATGCAAATAAATGCCCCGTTTTGGGTTTCGGTCATTTCCCAGGTATGGGCATATTTGCGTTTACTATTTTCTGATGTGGAATACCAGACCCTGTCACCTGGCGTCGCACACCCCGTCATGGCGCCGGTATTGGGGCAGTGCAGGGTGAGCTGAACCCCTTCGGGGGTGATCACATCGGCGAGGAAGCGTTTGTAGCGTTGGATAAGCGTAGCGTGCTGCAGGGGAGGACTAAACTTCATCGGAATTCCTTTCGGTGTTGCCCAGCGTCCAGCGCTGTAGCGGCGTATAGCGGGTGCGTCCCTGTGCAAAGACGGATTCGTAGAGCGCGAATCCGTTGACCGGAAAGGCCCAGTGAAAACCCGGCGGCGGGATAGCAACGGCCTGGCCGGCATCGCGCAGCAGCGTGATGTGCGGATGAAACGGCTGCGGGCTCTGATAACAGCCGCTGCGCGCCGCCTGCGCGCGCAGCATGTTCGCCAGCTGCAATAACCCGCGCGGCGGCTGGCGCGTTCCCAGCCATACGACGCGCGAACGCAGCCACTGACCCGCGTCGTCGAGTTGCAGCGTAAATTCCGGCTGGGCAATACGCCCGGCCATGGCGGCTAACGCCCGCTGTTTTTCGGTGCTGACGTCGCCCAAAAAGGCCAGCGTCAGGTGCAGGTTGGCCGCCGCGACAGGACGGCCCGCTTCCGGGGGGAAGGAATCGGCGCGCCAGCGAACAATTTGACGTTGTATCGTGGTGGGCAATTCAATGGCAAAAAACAGCCGTTTCGACTCAGGCATACGGAGGACTCGGTAATGATATGCGCCGATGCTACAATGTACGCCGACTAATGTTAACCCTCTGGAGCTGTTAGTGTCCTCATTGCCGGTCGCCGTCATTCTTCCTGAGCTTCTCGCTGCCTTACGCCATTCCCCGCAGGTTTTGCTGAATGCCCCTACGGGCGCGGGCAAGTCCACCTGGCTGCCGCTGCAGATTCTGAAAGACGGAAATATCAGCGGGAAAATTATCCTGCTGGAGCCGCGCAGGCTGGCCGCGCGCAACGTGGCGCAGCGTCTGGCGGAACTGCTGAATGAAAAACCGGGCGAAACGGTAGGTTACAGGATGCGTGCCGAGACCTGCGTTGGCCCAACCACGCGTCTTGAAGTGGTCACCGAGGGTATTCTCACCCGCATGCTGCAAAACGATCCGGAGCTGACCGGCGTCGGGCTGGTGATCCTCGATGAATTCCACGAGCGCAGCCTGCAGGCGGATCTGGCCCTCGCGCTGTTGCTGGACGTGCAGCAGGGGCTACGCGACGATCTCCGGCTGCTTATTATGTCGGCCACGCTGGACAACGAGCGGCTACGACAGGCATTACCCGATGCGCCAGTCATCAGCTCAGAAGGGCGGGCGTTTCCGGTTGAACGCCGCTATCAGCCGCTTCCCCCCCATCAGCGTTTTGACGAGGCCGTCGCCATTGCCACGGCTGAGCTGCTGCGCCAGGAAGCCGGTTCCCTGCTGCTGTTTTTGCCCGGCGTGGGCGAAATTCAGCGCGTGCAGGAGCAGCTTTCTACCCGCTTAGGCGGCGACGTGCTGCTTTGCCCGCTCTACGGCGCGTTGTCGCTACAGGATCAGCGTAAAGCGATTGTTCCTGCGCCGGCGGGGCAGCGCAAGGTGGTGCTGGCAACCAACATTGCTGAGACCAGTTTGACCATTGAAGGGATTCGCCTGGTGGTGGATAGCGCGCAGGAGAGGGTGGCAAGCTTTGACCCGCGCACCGGACTGACTAAACTCCTGACGCAGCGCATCAGCCAGGCGTCGATGGTGCAGCGCGCGGGCCGCGCGGGGCGTCTTGAGCCGGGCATCTGCCTGCATTTGACCAGCGCGGAGCAGGCTGAACGCGCCGCACAGCAAAGCACGCCGGAAATTTTACAAAGCGATTTGTCTGGTCTGGTGATGGATCTGCTCCAGTGGGGCTGCCCGAACCCTGAGCAGCTCACCTGGCTTAATCCTCCTCCTGTCGTAAACCTCACCGCTGCGCGCACGTTGCTGACCCAGCTTGGAGCGTTGGAAGGCGAGCGTCTGACGGCGCGCGGCCAGAAAATGGCGGCGCTGGGCAACGATCCGCGTCTGGCCGCGATGCTGGTAGCCGCGCAAGGGGATGATGAAATTGCCACGGCGGCAAAACTGGCGGCTATTCTTGAGGAGCCGCCTCGCGGTGGCAGCAGCGATCTGGGGCAGGCGTTTTCGCGCAGCCAGGGGAACTGGCAGCAGCGGGCGCAGCAGCTGAGTAAACGCCTGAATAGCCGGGGAGGTGCGCCTGACAGCGATAAGATTGCCTTCCTGCTGGCACAGGCCTTCCCGGACAGGATCGCGCGTCGGCGCGGGCTGGACGGTCGCTACCAGCTGGCAAACGGCATGGGGGCGATGCTGGACAGCGATGATGCGCTGACGCGTCACGAGTGGCTGATCGCCCCGCTGTTGCTGCAGGGCAGCCATTCTCCGGATGCGCGTATCCTGCAGGCGATAGCCGTAGAGATTGACGCTCTGACGCGAGCCTGTCCGCAGCTGCTTCAGCAATCTGATACCGTGGAATGGGATGACGCCCAGGGCACGCTGAAGGCCTTTCGTCGCAGCCAGATTGGCAAGTTGACGCTTGGGACGAAGCCGCTGGCGAAGCCGTCGGAAGACGAGCTTCATCAGGCCATGCTGAACGGAATTCGGGAAAAAGGGCTGAGCGCCCTGAACTGGACGCCGGAAGCGGAGCAGTACCGCATTCGTCTGCACTGCGCCGCGAAGTGGCTACCGGAATACGGTTGGCCTGCGGTGGATGACGAGACGCTGCTCGCTACGCTTGAGCGCTGGCTACTGCCGCAAATGAGCGGCGTACACTCTCTGCGAGCCCTTAAGGCGCTTGATGTTAAGACCGCGTTACAGAATTTACTGGACTGGTCATTACGTCAACGTCTGGATAGTGAACTGCCAGGGCATTACACTGTGCCGACCGGAAGCCGGATTGCCATCCGTTATCATGAGGATAATCCGCCGGCGCTGGCGGTTCGGATGCAGGAGATGTTTGGTGAAGCCACCACGCCGTCCATTGCGGAAGGGCGTGTGCCGTTAGTGCTTGAGCTGCTGTCGCCTGCGCATCGTCCATTACAAATCACCCGAGATCTGGGAGCGTTCTGGGCGGGAAGCTACCGTGAAGTGCAGAAAGAGATGAAGGGGCGATATCCCAAACATGTCTGGCCGGACGATCCGGCGAATACGGCGCCGACGCGGCGAACGAAGAAATATTCGTGAGTTAGGTGGAAGAGGGGAGTGCGGCCTGATGCCCTCACCCCGATCCTCTCCCATGGGGAGAGGGAGAAAACAAATTTTGAGAGATTTCTTCTTTCACAGACCTGTGAAAGAAAAGAAAATCTGGCCTTTGCGCCTGAAAGTTGCGGAGAAAAAGCATGGCGGGGAATGACCGCGAGCCAATAGGACGTAAGGGAAAACCAGCGCGTCCGGCGAAAGAAAAGGTAAGCCGTCGTCGCCTCAGAGATGAGGACTATGACGATGACTATGAAGACGATTATGAGGATGAAGAACCGATGCCGCGTAATGGAAAAGGCAAAGGGCGTAAGCCTCGGGGCAAACGCGGCTGGTTCTGGCTGCTGCTGAAGCTGTTTATTGTTTTTGTTGTCCTGATGGCGATTTACGGCGTGTATCTGGATCAGAAGATCCGCAGCCGTATCGACGGTAAAGTCTGGCAGCTACCTGCGGCAGTGTATGGCCGTATGGTGAACCTTGAGCCAGATATGTCCATCACCAAAAACGAGATGGTCAAACTGCTGGAAGCCACCCAGTATCGTCAGGTGTCTAAAATGACCCGTCCTGGCGAATTTACCGTGCAGGCCAACAGCATTGAGATGATCCGCCGTCCGTTTGATTTCCCGGACAGCAAAGAGGGGCAGGTGCGCGCGCGTCTGACCTTTGACGGCGATCGTCTGGACACCATCGAGAACATGGATAACAACCGTCAGTTCGGTTTCTTCCGCCTCGATCCGCGTCTGATCACCATGCTTTCGTCAGCAAACGGCGAGCAGCGCCTGTTCGTGGCGCGTAACGGCTTCCCGGATCTGCTGGTTGATACCCTGCTGGCAACCGAAGACCGTCACTTCTACGAGCACGATGGCATCAGCCTCTACTCGATTGGTCGTGCGGTGCTGGCTAACCTCACTGCCGGTCGTACCGTGCAGGGAGCGAGTACGCTGACCCAGCAGCTGGTGAAGAACCTGTTCCTCTCCAGCGAACGTTCTTACTGGCGTAAAGCGAACGAAGCCTACATGGCCGTGCTGATGGATGCGCGCTACAGCAAGGATCGTATCCTTGAGCTGTACATGAACGAGGTGTACCTCGGTCAGAGCGGCGATAACGAAATCCGCGGCTTCCCGCTGGCGAGCCTGTACTACTTTGGCCGTCCGGTGGAAGAGCTGAGCCTGGACCAGCAGGCGCTGCTGGTGGGTATGGTGAAAGGGGCGTCCATTTATAACCCGTGGCGCAACCCGAAACTGGCGCTGGAGCGTCGTAACCTCGTTCTGCGTCTGCTGCAACAGCAGCAGGTCATTGACCAGGAGCTGTACGACATGCTGAGCGCGCGTCCGCTTGGCGTTCAGCCGCGCGGCGGCGTGATTTCGCCTCAGCCTGCGTTTATGCAGATGGTGCGTCAGGAGTTGCAGTCTAAGCTCGGTGATAAGGTGAAAGATCTCTCCGGCGTGAAGATCTTCACCACCTTTGACTCCGTGGCGCAGGATGCGGCCGAAAAAGCGGCTGTGGAAGGCATTCCGGCGCTGAAGAAACTGCGTAAGCTCTCCGATCTTGAAACCGCGATGGTGGTGGTTGACCGTAACACCGGCGAAGTGCGCGCGATGGTGGGCGGTGCCGAGCCGCAGTTTGCAGGCTACAACCGTGCGATGCAGGCGCGTCGCTCAATCGGCTCTCTGGCAAAACCGGCAACCTACCTCACAGCCCTGAGCCAGCCAAATCAGTATCGCCTGAATACCTGGATTGCGGATGCGCCGATCTCCCTGCGCCAGCCTAACGGCCAGGTCTGGTCACCGCAGAACGATGATAAACAGTTCAGCGGCCAGGTCATGCTGGTGGATGCGTTGACCCGTTCCATGAACGTGCCAACGGTGAACCTGGGCATGTCGCTGGGACTGCCGGCGATTGTCGACACCTGGCAAAAACTGGGCGTGGCGAAAGATCAGCTGCACCCGGTGCCGGCGATGATCCTCGGCGCGCTTAACCTGACGCCAATCGAAGTGGCGCAGGCGTTCCAGACCATTGCCAGCGGGGGCAACCGCGCGCCGCTGTCTGCCCTGCGCTCAGTGATTGCCGAAGATGGCTCCGTGCTGTATCAGAGCTTCCCGCAGGCGGAGCGTGCCGTTCCTGCTCAGGCCGCCTATATGACGCTGTGGACGATGCAGCAGGTCGTGCAGCGCGGCACCGGCCGTCAGCTGGGCGCGAAGTATCCGGGTCTGCATCTGGCGGGTAAAACCGGGACCACCAACAACAACGTCGATACTTGGTTCGCCGGGATTGATGGCCGCGAAGTGGTGATTACCTGGGTAGGCCGCGACAACAACCAGCCAACCAAGCTGTACGGCGCGAGCGGGGCGATGTCGATTTACCAGCGCTATCTGGCAAATCAGTCTCCTGTGCCGCTGAATCTGGTGGCGCCGGAAGATATCGTCGATATGGGCGTGGACAGCTCCGGTAACTTCGTCTGCGGCGGCGGAATACGTACGCTGCCTGTCTGGACCGCAAACCCGGACTCGCTGTGTCAGCAAAGCCAGCCAGAACAGCCAACGGGTAACCCGTTCGACCAGTCTTCTCAACCACAGCAGCCGCAGCAGCAACAGCCGCAGCAGCAGAATGAGAAGAAAGACAGCGACGGTGTCGCGGGCTGGATTAAAGACATGTTCGGCGGTAACTAACCTTTTAAAGCCCTCTTCCCCGGAAGGGGGCTTTTTTTACCCGTAGACCTCATTTCGTTAACCCTCGCTTTAACACTGATTAACCCTTCGTTTTCTCTTGATGATTTCTTAAACCCTTAATTCTCATAGGGCCGCTTACTGCTTGCTATGCAACCAGCGTTTCGCATATTATTCTGGCGCTCATAATAATAATTCTCGTTTACGTTATCATTCACTTTCACATCAGAGATTCAACATGGCGCTTTCCAATACTGCTCAGCCAATGAACACGTCGCTGCGTAAGCTCGCGGTTGTCGTCGCCACAGCGGTTGCCGGCATGTCTGCTTATGCTCATGCGGCCGAAACCCCGAAAAAAGAAGAAACCATTACGGTAACCTCAGCACCTGCGGCACAGGAAAGTGCCTGGGGGCCAGCTGCGACCATCGCCGCACGGCAATCCGCGACCGGAACCAAAACGGATACCCCTATTCAAAAGGTTCCGCAGTCTATTTCTGTCGTCACTGCCGAAGAGATGGCGCTGCATCAGCCGCGCTCGGTGAAAGAAGCCCTGAGCTACACGCCGGGCGTTGCGGTAGGCACGCGCGGCGCGTCTAACACCTATGATTATTTGAT
Organism: Enterobacter sp. UCD-UG_FMILLET; assembly: GCF_000762975.1. Classification (NCBI taxonomy): domain Bacteria; kingdom Pseudomonadati; phylum Pseudomonadota; class Gammaproteobacteria; order Enterobacterales; family Enterobacteriaceae; genus Enterobacter; species Enterobacter sp. UCD-UG_FMILLET. The sequence goes on along the minus strand of NZ_JRJC01000023.1, from coordinate 55,334 downwards.
CATTCGCGGCTTCGCGGCCGATGGCCAGACGCAGAATAACTACCTCGACGGCATGAAAATGCAGGGGAACTTCTATAACGACGCGGTGATTGATCCTTACATGCTGGAGCGCGCCGAAATCATGCGCGGTCCGGTTTCCGTTCTGTACGGCAAAAGCAGCCCGGGCGGTTTGCTGAACATGGTCAGTAAGCGCCCAACAACCGAGCCGCTGAAAGAGATCCAGTTCAAAGTCGGCACGGATAGCCTGTTCCAGACCGGGTTTGACTTTAGCGATGCGATCGACGACGACGGCGTTTACTCTTATCGCTTAACGGGCGTTGCGCGTTCTAATAACGCTCAGCAGGAGCGTGCGGAAGAGCAGCGTTACGCCATCGCGCCATCGTTCTCCTGGCGTCCGGATGATAAAACTACCTTCACGTTCCTCTCCTACTTCCAGAACGAGCCTGAAACGGGCTACTACGGCTGGCTGCCAAAAGAGGGAACGGTTGAGCCGCTGCCGAACGGCGATCGTCTTCCGACGAACTTCAACGAAGGCGCGAAGAACAATACCTATTCCCGTAACCAGAAAATGGTGGGATACAGCTTCGACCACGAGTTCAACGATACCTTTACCGTGCGTCAGAACCTGCGCTTTGCCGAGAACAAAACCTCGCAAAACAGCGTATACGGTTATGGCGTCTGTACCGACCCGGCAAACAGCGGCAACAAACAGTGTGCCGCGTTAGCGCCATCGGACAAAGGCCATTATCTGGCGCGTAAATACGTTGTCGATAACGAAAAGCTGCAGAACTTTACCGTTGATACCCAGCTGCAGAGCAAATTCGCAACCGGCGAGGTGGACCACGTCCTGCTGACCGGCGTTGACTTTATGCGCATGCGAAATGATATCAACTCCTGGTTCGGTTACGACGACTCTGTTCCGCTGCTGGATCTCTACAATCCGGTGAACAGCGATTTTGATTTCGGCTCAAAAGATCCCGCGACCTCCGGTCCATATCAGATCCTCAACCGTCAGAAACAGACGGGGCTGTACGTTCAGGATCAGGCGCAGTGGGATAAAGTGCTGGTAACCCTGGGTGGCCGTTATGACTGGGCCGATCAGGAATCCTACAACCGCGTGACGAACACCACCTCCAAACGTGATGATACCCAGTTCACCTGGCGCGGTGGCGTTAACTATCTGTTTGATAACGGCGTAACCCCGTACTTTAGCTACAGCGAATCTTTTGAACCGGCATCGCAGACCGATGCTCAGGGCAAACTGTTCTCGCCGTCTAAAGGCAAACAGTACGAAGCGGGCGTGAAATACGTGCCAAACGATCGTCCGATCGTCGTCACCGGTGCGTTGTACCAGCTGACCAAAACCAACAACCTGATGGCGGACCCGGCGGGCTCCTTCTTCTCGGTTCAGGGCGGTGAAATCCGCGCGCGTGGCGTAGAACTGGAAGCGAAAGCGGCCCTGTCTGCAAGCGTCAACCTGGTGGGTTCTTATACCTATACCGATGCGGAATACACCACGGACACCACCTACAAAGGCAACACGCCTGCTCAGGTGCCAAAACACATGGCGTCGTTGTGGGGCGATTACACCCTGTTTGACGGTGCGCTGTCTGGTCTGACGCTGGGCACTGGGGTGCGTTACACCGGCTCAAGCTATGGCGATCCGGCGAACTCCTTCAAGGTGGGCAGCTATACCGTTGTCGATGCGCTGGTCAGATACGATCTGGCACGCGTTGGCATGGCTGGCTCAAACGTGGCGCTGCACGTGAACAACCTGTTCGATCGTGAGTACGTTGCCAGCTGCTTCAATACCTACGGCTGCTTCTGGGGTGCTGAACGTCAGGTTGTTGCCACCGCGACCTTCCGCTTCTAATCTCTCTTCGGGCACGGTTCGCCGTGCCCTTTTTATTTAAGTTGGCTGATATGCAGGATATTCAAACGCAACCCGACACCACCTTTACGCTCAACCATCTCTCCTTTCGCGTACCCGGGCGCACGCTGCTGCATCCGCTCTCTCTGACGTTCCCTGCCGGTAAAGTGACGGGCCTGATTGGTCACAACGGTTCCGGTAAATCCACCCTGCTCAAGATGCTGGGGCGCCATCAGCCGCCTTCAGAAGGCGATATTCTGCTGGATGACCAACCGCTGGAGAGCTGGAGCAGTAAAGCCTTTGCCCGCAAAGTGGCCTATCTGCCGCAGCAGCTGCCGCAGGCGGAAGGGATGACGGTGCGTGAGCTGGTGGCGATTGGGCGGTATCCGTGGCACGGTGCGCTTGGGCGCTTTGGTGTCGCCGACAGAGAGAAAGTGGAAGAGGCGATTGCGCTGGTCGGGCTAAAACCGCTGGCGCACCGTCTGGTGGATAGCCTGTCCGGCGGCGAACGTCAGCGCGCGTGGATTGCGATGCTGGTGGCGCAGGACAGCCGCTGCCTGCTGCTGGATGAACCGACCTCTGCGCTGGATATCGCCCATCAGGTCGACGTCCTGGCGCTGGTGCATCGCTTGAGCCAGCAGCGTGGCCTGACGGTCATTGCGGTCCTGCACGACATCAACATGGCCGCGCGCTATTGTGACTACCTCGTCGCGCTGCGCGGGGGCGAGATGATTGCCCAGGGCACACCGGCAGAGCTGATGCGCAGCGAAACGCTGGAACATATTTACGGTATTCCGATGGGTATTCTGCCTCACCCTGCCGGGGCTGCACCGGTGAGCTTTGTCTACTGATGCCGAATAACACACGCATTAGCCGCCGTCGCCTGCTGACGGCGATGGCGCTCTCACCGCTGCTGTTCAAAATGAATACGGCGCGTGCCGCCGCCGTCGATCCGCACCGTATTGTGGCTCTGGAGTGGCTGCCGGTCGAACTGATGATGGCGCTCGGCGTCACGCCCTATGGCGTGGCGGACATTCCTAACTATAACCTCTGGGTGAGCGAGCCAAAGCTGCCGGACTCGGTGATCGACGTCGGCCTGCGAACGGAGCCAAACCTCGAATTGCTCACCCAGATGAAACCCTCGTTCCTGTTCTGGTCTGCGGGCTATGGCCCGTCAGAGGAGATCATGGCGCGCATTGCGCCCGGGCGCGGATTCGCTTTCAGCGACGGTAAAAAACCACTGGCTGTGGCAAAAAACTCGATTAACGAGATGGCGCATTTCCTCAATCGCGAAGCGGAGGCCAAAAAGCATCTCGACGAATTTGATGCCCTGATCGACTCCCTGAAGCCGCGCTTTGCTCTCCGGGGCGATCGTCCGCTGCTCATGGTGACGCTGCTGGATGCCCGCCATATGCTGGTCTTCGGTAAAAACTGTCTGTTCCAGGAGGTGCTGGACAGCTTCGGCATTCGCAATGCCTGGGAAGGGGAGATGACCTTCTGGGGCAGTACCGCCGTGGGTATCGACCGCCTGGCGGCGTTTCGCGATGTGGACGTGCTCTGTTTCGACCACGGTAACGAACGCGACATGCAAACCCTGATGGCGACCCCGCTCTGGCAGGCAATGCCGTTTGTGCGCGAGAGGCGCTTCCAGCGCGTTCCGGCGGTCTGGTTCTACGGCGCGACGCTGTCGGCCATGCATTTTGCCCGCGTGCTGGATAACGCCCTGGGAGGTAAAGCATGAGTACGCGTATTGCCCGCTTCCCTGCGCTGCTGTTATCCCTGCTTTTTCTGGTTGCGCTGGTATTAACCGGATTCAACCTCTCCACGGCGTTACCGCGCGAGCAGTGGGGGGCCGCTCTGGCCTCGCCGGATATCGACAATATTCAGCAGATGCTGTTCCACTACAGCCTGCTGCCGCGTCTGGCGATCTCCCTTTTGGTCGGGGCCGGCTTAGGGCTGGTGGGCGTGCTGTTCCAGCAGGTGTTGCGTAACCCGCTGGCAGAGCCAACCACGCTCGGCGTCGCGACCGGCGCGCAGCTTGGGATCACCATCACCACGCTGTGGGCGCTGCCGGGAGCGTTAACCTCGCAGTTTGCGGCACTCGCGGGAGCGTGCGTGGTGGGGGCGCTGGTCTTTGGCGTGGCCTGGGGCAAGCGCCTTTCCCCGGTAACGCTTATTCTGGCCGGGCTGGTGGTGAGCCTGTACTGCGGGGCGATTAACCAGCTGCTGGTGCTGTTCCATCACGATCGGCTGCAAAGCATGTTCCTGTGGAGTACCGGCACGCTCACCCAGACTGACTGGAGCGTTGTAGAGCACCTGTGGCCGCAGCTGGCTGGCGGCGTCGTGCTGACGCTGCTGCTCCTGCGCCCTCTGACGCTCATGGGGCTGGACGATGGCGTGGCGCGTAATCTGGGACTGGCGCTGTCGCTGGCTCGTCTGGCGGCGCTGACGCTGGCGATTGTATTGAGTGCCCTGCTGGTCAACGCGGTTGGCATCATCGGGTTTATCGGCCTGTTTGCGCCGCTGCTGGCGAAAATGCTCGGGGCGCGTCGCCTGCTGGCGCGTCTGATGCTGGCGCCGCTGATTGGGGCGCTGATCCTCTGGCTTTCCGATCAGCTTATTCTCTGGCTGGCGCAGGTCTGGAGGGAAGTCTCCACCGGCTCTGTGACCGCGCTTATCGGGGCGCCGCTGCTGCTGTGGCTGCTCCCGCGCCTGCGCAGCATGAGCGCACCGGCGATGGACGCGGGCGATAAAGTTTACGCTGAACGTCGGTCGGTGCTGTGGTTTAGCCTTGCCGGTCTGGCGGTGCTGATGATCGCCTCGTTCGCGGCGCTCTCATTCGGACGCGATGCCTCGGGCTGGCACTGGGCAACGGGTGATTTACTCAATGAACTGGTGCAGTGGCGCTGGCCGCGTATCTTCGCTGCGCTGATCGCAGGGGTAATGCTGGCGGTGGCGGGGTGCATTATTCAGCGTCTGACCGGCAACCCGATGGCAAGCCCTGAAGTGCTCGGGATCAGCTCTGGCGCCGCCTTTGGCGTGGTGCTGATGCTGTTCTTTGTGCCGGGCAATGCGTTTGGCTGGCTGATGCCTGCCGGCAGTATCGGCGCGGCAGTCACGCTGATGATTATCCTGATAGCCGCCGGCCGCGGCGGATTTTCACCGCACCGCATGCTGCTGGCCGGGATGGCGCTCAGCACGGCATTTACCATGTTGCTGATGATGCTGCAGGCCAGCGGCGATCCGCGTATGGCGAAGATCCTGACCTGGATTTCCGGCTCGACGTACAACGCCACCGGCAGCCAGGTAATCTGGTCCGGGATGGTGATGCTCGTGCTGCTGGCGATGGTGCCGCTGTGCCGCCGCTGGATGACCATTCTGCCGCTCGGCGGCGAAACCGCGCGCGCGGTGGGAATGGCGCTGACGCCAGCGCGTGTGGCCCTGCTGCTGCTGGCGGCGTGCCTGACGGCTGTGGCAACCCTGACGATTGGACCGCTGAGTTTTGTCGGATTAATGGCGCCGCACATTGCCAGAATGATGGGATTCCGCCGGACGATGCCGCATATCGTCATGTCGGCCCTGACGGGCGGGGTGATGCTGGTGTTTGCGGACTGGTGCGGAAGAATGGTGCTGTTCCCGTATCAGATCCCGGCGGGTCTGCTGTCGACCTTTATCGGTGCGCCGTACTTTATTTATCTGTTGAGAAAGCAGAGTCGGTAATAAAAGTAAACGGCAATCTTTAGATTGCCGTTTTAGTGTTTGCTCCCTCTCCTCATGGGAGAGGGTTGGGGTGAGGGCATCAAGCCGCACATCTTAGAGCTTCGTAAACACCTTACGCGCGGCGTCGATGGTGTTGTTGATATCATCTTCGCTGTGCGCCACCGACATAAAGCCCGCTTCGAACGCGGACGGCGCCAGGTACACGCCTTCGTCCAGCATCAGGTGGAAGAAGCGCTTGAAGCGCTCAACGTCGCACTTCACTACTTCCTGATAGCAGGTCACGGTTTTTGCGTCGGTGAAGAAAATCCCGAACATGCCGCCCACGTGGTTAACCACCAGCGGAATACCGGCCTCTTCTGCGGCTTCCAGCAGACCGTTTGCCAGCTGCGTGGTCAGGTCGGTCAGGGTTTCGTGGATGCCCGGCTGAGCCACTTCGGTCAGGCAGGCAAAGCCCGCCGCCATGGCGATGGGGTTACCGGAGAGCGTGCCCGCCTGGTAAACCGGACCGGTTGGCGCCAGGGCTTCCATCACGTCCTTACGTCCACCGAATGCGCCGACAGGCATGCCGCCGCCGATGATTTTACCCAGACAGGTGAGGTCCGGCTCAACGCCGTAATATGACTGGGCACCCGCCAGCGCCACGCGAAAGCCGGTCATGACTTCATCGATGATCAGCAGCGCGCCGAACTCATCGCACAGGGCGCGCAGGCCCGGCAGGAAGTCAGGCTGCGGCGGGATACAGTTCATGTTGCCGGCGACCGGCTCAACGATGATGCAGGCGATCTCCTGCGGATACTGCTCGAACGCCGCGCGAACGGTAGCAATATCGTTGTAGGTGCAGGTCAGGGTATGCTTCGCGAAATCTGCCGGTACGCCCGGAGAGTTCGGCTGGCCGAGCGTCAGCGCGCCGGAACCGGCTTTCACCAGCAGGCAGTCCGCATGACCGTGGTAACAGCCTTCAAACTTGATGATTTTATCGCGACCGGTAAAACCGCGCGCCAGGCGGATGGCGCTCATGGTCGCTTCGGTACCTGAGTTCACCATGCGCACCATGTCCATGGTAGGCACCAGTTCAGTCACCAGCTCGGCCATTTTCACTTCCATTTCGGTTGGCGCACCGAAGCTCAGGCCGCGCTGGGCGGCTTCAATGACCGCGTTACGAATGGCCGGGTGGTTGTGTCCCAGCACCATCGGGCCCCAGGAACCCACATAATCGATATAGGCCTTGCCATCGACATCATACAGATACGCGCCGTCAGCACGTTCGATAAACAGCGGCGTACCACCCACGCCGGTGAAGGCGCGCACAGGTGAGTTCACGCCACCCGGAATAAGCTCGCGGGCTGCACTGTAGAGGTTTTCAGACTTGCTCATGGCGTCGTTCCTGGTTCGAATAAAATGGTTAAGCCCACTATTCTAAGTGATTCGGGGAAGGTTATGAAATTTTTAGCCGGGCAATGCTTTAAGATTTGTTAAGTAATTTTCAGGAGACGGTAGGGTCGTCTCTGGTAAAATCCTTACGGGTTTTTGTATGACGAATAAGAACAGGACATGAAATCAGATTCTCCATCTTTTGAAGAACAACAGTTTACGCGCGCCCAGCACCGAATCAGCATTCGGCGGCTGCTCAATCGCGATAAAACGCCGCTGGCGATCCTGCTGGCCGCTGCCGTGGTGGGCACTCTCGCGGGCCTGGTTGGCGTAGTGTTTGAAAAAGCGGTTAATGCCGTACTCAACTGGCGAGTGGGCACCGTGGCCGGTTTTGCCGACAGCGAATGGCTGGTCTGGGTGTGGGCATTCGGGCTGTCCGCGCTGTTTGCCATGGTGGGATATTTTCTGGTGCGTAAATTTGCGCCGGAGGCGGGCGGGTCCGGCATCCCGGAAATTGAAGGGGCCCTGGAGGAGCTGCGTCCGGTGCGCTGGTGGCGTGTCATCCCGGTGAAATTTATCGGCGGCATGGGTACGCTGGGCGCGGGGATGGTTCTTGGCCGGGAAGGGCCTACGGTTCAGCTGGGCGGGAACGTTGGCCGCATGGTGGGCGATCTGTTTCGGATGCGCAGCGCCGAAGCGCGCCATACGCTGCTGGCAACCGGTGCGGCGGCGGGGCTTTCCGCCGCGTTTAACGCGCCGCTGGCGGGCATTTTGTTTATCATCGAAGAGATGCGCGCGCAGTTTCGCTACAACCTGATCTCCATTAAAGCGGTGTTTACCGGCGTCATTATGTCGAGCATCGTGTTTCGCCTCTTTAATGGCGAAGGGGCGGTCATTGAGGTGGGTAAACTGACCAACGCGCCGGTTAACACCCTGTGGCTTTACCTGATCCTCGGCATGATTTTTGGCGTGGTGGGGCCGCTGTTTAACACCTTTATCCTGCGCGCCCAGGATATGTTCCAGCGCATTCACGGCGGGAACACCACGAAATGGGTGCTGATGGGGGGTCTGCTGGGCGGCATGTGTGGCGTACTCGGGTTTATCGAGCCGAATGCCGCAGGCGGCGGGTTCGGGCTGATTCCCATTGCGGCGGCGGGGAATTTCAGCGTGGGTCTGCTGCTGTTTATGTTTATTTCACGCGTCATCACAACGGTGTTGTGTTTCTCCTCCGGTGCGCCCGGCGGGATTTTTGCCCCGATGCTGGCGCTGGGCACGCTGCTGGGGACTGCGTTTGGTATGGCGGCCGAAGTGGGCTTTCCCGCTTATCACCTTGAAGCCGGGACGTTTGCGGTGGCCGGAATGGGCGCGCTGCTGGCCGCGTCCCTACGTGCGCCGTTGACTGGCATCGTGCTGGTGCTGGAGATGACGGACAATTACCAGCTCATTTTGCCAATGATCATTACCTGTCTCGGCGCGACACTATTAGCCCAGTTCCTGGGCGGAAAACCGCTATACTCCACCATCCTTGCGCGTACCCTGGCAAAACAAGAGGCGGAGCGGGCCGCCGCGCAGAATACTTGAATGAATTACCAGGGTATTAGATAATGACATAAAGAATTGGGTGAATTTTGCCCAATAGCAGTATTCATGGGAGCATAAGATGAGTGATGACGTAGTAGCTGTACCGCTCGAATTTACCGAAGCAGCAGCCAACAAAGTGAAAAACCTGATTGCCGACGAAGACAATCCGGATCTGAAACTGCGTGTTTATATTACCGGTGGCGGCTGCAGCGGCTTCCAGTATGGTTTTACCTTTGACGACCAGGTTAACGATGGCGATATGACTATCGAGAAACAGGGCGTCGCGCTGGTGGTTGACCCGATGAGCCTGCAATATCTGGTAGGCGGTTCGGTGGATTACACTGAAGGTCTGGAAGGTTCACGCTTTGTTGTGACTAACCCGAACGCAACCAGCACCTGCGGATGTGGTTCGTCGTTCAGCATCTGATGACCAAAAAACGGTAACCTGGCGGTTACCGTTTTGCTTTTACCTGCCATTATCATCCAGCGCAAACGTCGGTAGCTTCAGATGCCAGCGTATCGCCGCTAAACGTATCACCAGCGTGACCACCATCCCCAGCATCGCGGCATTTTCCAGCGGGAGGGCAAAGGTGTAGTACGCGGTAGCGTGAACAATCCCGCCCACAATGCAGGCCGTTGCGTAAATTTCAGTACGCAGGATCATCGGCACTTCACGCGCCAGAATGTCGCGTATGATCCCACCGCCCACGCCGGTTAATACGCCCATGCAGATTGCCACCATCGGACCGGTACCGGCATTAAACGCCTTATTGACGCCAATACCAACAAACACGGCCAGACCGACGGCATCCAGTACCGGCAATATCCACTTGGGTAAGCGGCGAGGCTGGCGAACCAGTACAATGGTTAACAGGCAGTTGACCATCGCGACCACCAGATCGGTAGGATCTTTCACCCAAAACACCGGGCCATTCGCCAGCGCCATATCGCGGATAGTTCCGCCGCCAACGGCGGTCACGACGCCCAGCACCAGCACGCCAAACGGATCCATGCGTAGTTTTCCGGCGAGCAGAACGCCGGAGATAGCAAAAACGGCTGTGCCAAGAATATCCAGCCAATAAACGAGCATCGTTAAATCCTCGAAAAGGGTCTTATGTTAGTGACTCTCTGCCAGGGCGGCACAGAGCTGTTTTGCGGCGAGGATAATACGCGGGCTGGCGCGTTCAAACCAGTCGCTGTTGAGTGGGATCACCGGAATTTTTAGCTGCCTTTGCCAGAATTGTTCAATTTTAGGAATCTCGCTCGCATTTCCGACCACGACGATGGCCTGCGGCCGGCGCGCCAGGACCTGCTCGCGGCTCACCTGAGGCCACGGCACCCGGCTGGCGGCAAAGATGTTTTCACCGCCGCAGACTTCCAGCACCTGGTTCTGAATCGACCCTTTTCCGGTGGTGAACAGCGGCTGGCTGCCAAACTGCAGGAAGATGCGCTTTTTAACAGGGGTATCGTATCGGGATTTCAGCGCAGCATAGTCACTGAGCATTTGTTTCGCCGCGCTCTCGGCTTTTTTGGGGGTTGGGCTATAAGGGGCGAGAGAGCGTAGCGCCTGAGCGACTTGTTCAATGCTGACGGCATCAATCCACATCACTTTTATGCCAAGCGAGGTGAGCTGGTTGACCTGCCGCTCGGCGTTGCCGCCGCGCCAGGCCAGCACGAGATCCGGTTTAAGCGCCACGATGCGCTCAAGGTTCATCCCCTGCCAGGTTGCCACCTGTTCAATACCCGCGGCTTGCGGTGGGTAATCCGAATAGCTACTCACGCCAACGGGCGTGATCCCGGCGGCAAACGCCAGTTCCGTATTCGCGGGAGAGAGGGTAATCACGCGCGGTAACGCATAGAGCCACAGCGGTGCGAGAAGAAGCAGGGCGGCCAGCGCCCTGAAGGTATGTTTAGCCACGTGCCAGATTCTGCACCAGGCGCTCCACCATTACGGTGGACTGTTTTGCCGCAACGGTCAGGAACTCGTCGAAGCTGATGTGGGACTGCTGGTCTGCCACGTCAGAGATGGCGCGAACCACCACGAAGGGTACGCTGAAGTTATGGCAGACATGAGCGATCGCTGTCGCTTCCATCTCAACGGCAACCGCCTGAGGGAAGTTATGACGGATTTTCGCCAGCCCAACGGAGCCGTTGATGAAGGCATCACCGCTGACAATCAGACCGCGTACCGCGTTGAGGTTGAGCTCCGCAATGCAGGTCTCTGCCGCCGCAATCAGTTTGTCGTCAGCTTTAAAACCAGCAGGACAGCCCGGTAGCTGACCGTACTCGTAACCAAACGCGGTGACGTCGGCATCGTGGTAACGCGCTTCGTCGGAGACAACGATATCGCCCACTTTCAGCGTCGGCGCCAGGCCGCCCGCAGAGCCGGTATTCACGATCACGTCCGGCTTGCAGCGCTCAAGCAGCAGGGTTGCACCCAGCGCAGCAGCCACTTTACCGATGCCTGATTTCAGCAGAGCCACGTCAACACCGTTCAGCTGGCCGGTGTAGATCTCACAACCCCCCAGAGAGAGGGTCTGACGGTTCTCAATTTTGTCACGCAGCAGCGTAACTTCTTCTTCCATTGCACCAATAATGCCGATTTTCATAGATTTACTCGCGATGTGCCTTGTTAAGATGCATAGTCTATCATGCGGTTAAGGGGAAACGCATTCTCACGCGGGGGAGCACATGTCACTAATCGATTTTCGCACCAAAATTAACTGGCACCGACGTTTCCGTTCGCCGCAGGGCGACAAGAGCGAACATGAGATCCTGCGTATCTTCGAAAGCGATCGCGGGCGAATTATTAACTCGCCCGCCATCCGCCGTCTGCAGCAAAAAACTCAGGTGTTCCCGCTGGAGCGTAACGCCGCGGTGCGCACGCGCTTAACCCACTCCATGGAAGTGCAGCAGGTCGGGCGCTATATTGCCAAAGAGATTTTGAGCCGTCTCAAAGAGCAGCGTTTACTGGAAACCTATGGTCTGGACGAGCTGACGGGGCCCTTCGAGAGCATCGTTGAGATGGCCTGCCTGATGCACGACATCGGCAACCCGCCTTTCGGCCACTTTGGTGAGGCGGCTATCAATGACTGGTTTAAGCAGCGGCTTTTCCCTTCGGATGCGGTAAGCCAGCCCCTCAGCGATGACCGCTGCATCGTACGCGATTTACGCCTGCGTGAAGGTGAAGAGGGGCTGAACGATCTGCGCCGCAAGGTGCGCCAGGATTTATGTCATTTTGAGGGCAACGCGCAGGGGATCCGGCTGGTCCACTCCCTGATGCGTATGAACCTGACCTGGGCCCAGGTCGGCTGCATTCTGAAATACACGCGTCCCGCGTGGTGGATGGGGGATACGCCCGCGTCCCACAGTTATCTCATGAAAAAACCGGGCTATTACCTTTCTGAAGAGGCCTATATTGAGCGGTTACGTAAAGAACTTTCATTGACTGCAAATGGCCGCTTTCCATTGACCTGGATTATGGAAGCCGCCGATGATATTTCCTATTGCGTTGCCGATCTGGAAGATGCCGTGGAGAAAAGAATCTTCAGCGTCGAGGAGCTTTATCAGCATCTTTATACGGCCTGGGGCACCCATGAAAAAGGCTCGCTGTTTGCGCAGGTTGTCGAAAATGCCTGGGAAAAATCGCGCTCAAATACATTAAGCCGCAGTACGGAAGACCAGTTCTTTATGTATTTGCGGGTCAATACATTAAATAAACTGGTGCCGTATGCGGCGTCGCGTTTTATTGATAATTTGCCGCTTATTTTCAGCGGGGAATTCAACCACGCGCTGCTGGAAGATGACAGCAGTTTCAGCCAGCTCCTTGAGCTTTATAAACATGTGGCGATGCGGCATGTATTCAGCCATCCGGATGTTGAACAGCTAGAGCTGCAGGGCTATCGGGTAATCAGTGGGTTACTGGAAATTTATTCCCCGCTGCTCCAGCTGTCCGTCGACGAATTCAGCGAACTGGTGGAACACGAGCGCGTGCGCAGAATACCTATCGAATCGCGGCTTTATCAAAAACTCTCTACCCGGCATCGTCTGGCGTATGTCGAAGCGATTGGCAAGCTGGAACGCCACTCTCCCCAATGGCCGGTAATGGAATATTATTATCGCTGCCGTCTTATCCAGGACTATATCAGCGGCATGACGGATTTGTATGCCTGGGATGAATACCGCAAGCTGATGGCGGTGGAATAACGCCGGAGTTTTGTAAAGACGGCCAATAAATTTTTACCTTTTCCATAAACTTATCGCCGGAACTAAGCGGTATAAAATGAATCTGAGTTACACAGCAATTTTGCGTTACCTGTAAATCGAGATTGAGAAACATGAAAAAAACCACATTAGCAATGAGTGCACTGGCTCTGAGTTTAGGTTTAGCGCTGTCTCCTCTGACTGCTACTGCAGCCGAGACCGCGTCGTCGGCAGCAACCGCGCAGCAGATGCCAAGCCTGGCACCGATGCTCGAAAAAGTGATGCCATCGGTGGTGAGTATTAACGTTGAGGGCAGCACGACCGTCAATACGCCGCGTATGCCGCGTAACTTCCAGCAGTTCTTCGGCGACAACTCGCCGTTCTGCCAGGACGGTTCGCCATTCCAGAGCTCTCCGTTCTGTCAGGGCGGCGGTGCCGGGGATGACAGCCAGGGCGGTGGCCAGCAGCAGAAATTCATGGCGCTTGGCTCGGGGGTAATTATTGATGCGGCGAAAGGCTATGTCGTCACCAACAACCACGTTGTCGATAACGCGAACAGCATTAAGGTTCAGCTGAGCGATGGCCGTAAGTTTGACGCCAAAGTGGTCGGCAAAGACCCGCGTTCTGACATTGCGCTGATCCAGATTCAGGATCCGAAAAACCTGACGGCGATTAAAATTGCCGACTCCGACGCGCTGCGCGTGGGCGACTATACCGTGGCGATCGGTAACCCGTTCGGTCTGGGTGAAACCGTGACCTCGGGTATCGTCTCTGCGCTGGGCCGTAGCGGCCTCAATGCCGAGAACTATGAGAACTTCATCCAGACGGATGCGGCGATCAACCGCGGTAACTCCGGCGGTGCGCTGGTGAACCTGAACGGTGAGCTGATCGGTATCAACACCGCTATCCTGGCGCCAGACGGCGGCAACATCGGTATCGGTTTTGCTATCCCGAGTAACATGGTGAAAAACCTGACCGCGCAGATGGTGCAGTATGGCCAGGTGAAACGCGGCGAGCTGGGTATTCTCGGTACGGAGCTGAACTCCGAACTGGCTAAGGCGATGAAAGTTGACGCCCAGCGCGGGGCATTCGTCAGCCAGGTGATGCCGAATTCCTCTGCGGCGAAAGCGGGCATTAAAGCGGGGGATGTAATCACCTCCCTGAACGGTAAACCGATCAGCAGCTTTGCTGCCCTGCGTGCGGAAGTGGGCTCGATGCCGATTGGCAGTAAAGTCACCCTCGGCCTGCTGCGCGACGGTAAGCCGGTTAACGTGAGCCTGGAGCTGCAGCAGAGCAGCCAGAATCAGGTGGATTCCAGCACCATCTTCAGCGGGATTGAAGGTGCCGAGATGAGCAATAAAGGCGCAGACAAAGGCGTGGTGGTGAACAACGTGAAAGCGAATTCACCGGCAGCCCGTATCGGCCTGAAAAAAGGCGATGTGATCATGGGCGCTAACCAGCAGCCGGTGAAAAATATCGCTGAACTGCGCAAAATTCTCGACAGCAAGCCTTCCGTGCTGGCGCTGAATATCCAGCGTGGTGATACCTCTCTTTATCTTCTGATGCAGTAATTCTCTGAAGCCCCTGTTCGCAGGGGCTTTCTCGTTTCTGTGATTCTTGCCACAACTCCATACTTCTCCCTCTCTCTTTGTGCATTCGCACAATGCAGCCGTCGCTGAACTTCCCTATGCTTGAGCTCTGCTCACGGGAGGGTTACATGGCTGGCTGGCATCTTGATACCAAAATGGCGCAGGATATCGTGGCGCGCACTATGCGCATCATTGATACCAATATCAACGTAATGGATGCCCGCGGGCGCATTATTGGCAGCGGCGATCGCGAGCGTATTGGGGAATTGCACGAAGGCGCGCTGCTGGTGCTGTCTCAGGGGCGGGTCGTGGATATCGACGATGCGGTAGCGAAACACCTGCACGGCGTACGTCAGGGCATCAATTTACCGCTGCGCCTTGAAGGCGAAATTGTGGGGGTAATCGGCCTCACCGGCGAGCCTGAGTCACTGCGAAAATATGGTGAGCTGGTCTGTATGACGGCGGAGATGATGCTGGAGCAGTCGCGCCTGATGCACCTGCTTGCCCAGGACAGCCGCCTGCGTGAAGAGCTAGTGATGAACCTTATTCAGGCGGAAGAGCATACGCCTGCGCTCAGCGAATGGGCGCAGCGTCTGGGAATCGATCTCAACCAGCCGCGCGTGGTGGCGGTCATTGAGGTGGATAGCGGCCAGCTTGGCGTGGACAGCGCGATGGCCGAGCTGCAGCAGCTGCAAAATGCGCTGGCGACGCCGGAGCGCGATAACCTGGTGGCGATAGTCTCCCTGACGGAAATGGTGGTCCTCAAGCCGGCGCTCAATGCGTTCGGCCGCTGGGATGCCGACGATCATCGTCGTCGCGTGGAGCAGCTGATCTCCCGGATGGAGGAGAACGGCCAACTGCGTTTTCGCGTTGCGCTGGGCAACTACTTTACCGGGCCGGGCAGTATCGCCCGCTCCTGGCGTACCGCGCGCACCACCATGATGGTGGGCAAGCAGAGGATGCCGGAGAGCCGCAGCTATTTCTATCAGGATCTGATGCTGCCGGTGCTGCTCGACAGCCTGCGCGGGGGCTGGCAGGCCAATGAGCTGGCGCGGCCATTAGCGCGTCTGAAAGCCATGGACAACAACGGCCTGCTGCGCCGGACGCTGCAGGCGTGGTTCCGCCATAACGTGCAGCCGCTGGCGACCTCAAAGGCGCTGTTTATTCACCGCAATACGCTTGAGTATCGGTTAAACCGGATTTCGGAGCTGACGGGGCTGGATCTGGGAAACTTTGACGACAGGCTGCTGCTGTATGTGGCGCTGCAGCTGGACGAACAGAGATGACTGAGTGCGGTCTGGTGCCCTCACCCCATCCCTCTCCCACGGGGAGAGGGCGCAAACACTAAAAACGGCAATCAAGGATTGCCGTTTTGCTTTTATTTCCGCGTTAATTTCTCAAGATCCGCTTCAATCTCGCTGATCTTATTAGTTACAACGCTTTCAAGGTGACGCAGATCGTCAAGGATCTTACGCTTGAGATCGACTTCGGTGCGGTCGCGCTGGCAGATCTGATCGAGTTCATCGATCACATAGCGCAGGTTCGGGCTGATTTCCTGTACTTCTTTGTAGCCCTGTCCTACACCGTCAGCCACAACGGTCTTACGCTGGCGTGGATATTTAAACTTCACGCTTTTGGCGAAAAACTCTCCTTTGTCCTTGTGAAAATAGATTTTCAGAATATCGTTATTGGCTTCCTGACGGAGGCTGTAACGATCAATTTCATCAGGATTGGTAATGCCCAGACTTTTCAGATTATCGTACATAGCGGTACCCTTGATCTCAACATAACCTTTGAATAATTAACGAAAAAATCTAATTTCGCCACCCTCAGATATAAAAAAAGCGGGGTTGCCCCCGCTTTTTGTTATACCCGATTAATCGATGGTGCGCAGCAATTCGTTGATGCCCACTTTACCGCGCGTTTTCGCATCCACTTTCTTCACGATAACCGCACAGTACAGGCTGTATTTGCCATCTTTTGACGGCAGGTTGCCGGAAACCACCACGGAGCCCGCCGGAACGCGACCGTAGTGAACTTCGCCGGTTTCACGGTCGTAAATACGGGTGCTCTGACCGATGTAAACGCCCATGGAGATCACGGAGCCTTCTTCCACGATCACGCCTTCAACTACTTCAGAGCGCGCGCCGATGAAGCAGTTGTCTTCGATGATGGTCGGGTTAGCCTGCAGTGGCTCCAGAACACCACCGATGCCCACACCGCCGGACAGGTGAACGTTTTTACCGATCTGCGCGCATGAACCGACGGTCGCCCAGGTGTCAACCATGGTGCCTTCGTCAACGTAGGCACCGATGTTCACGTAGGATGGCATCAGCACGGTGTTGCGTGCGATGAATGCGCCCTGACGAACCGCCGCAGGCGGTACCACGCGGAAGCCTTCTTTCTGGAAACGCGCTTCGTCGTAGTCAGCGAATTTCATCGGCACTTTATCGAAGTAGCGGCTTTCTGCTCCGTCGATAACCTGGTTATCGTTGATACGGAAAGAGAGCAGCACGGCTTTCTTAAGCCATTGATGAGTGACCCACTGACCGTCGATTTTTTCTGCCACGCGCAGCGCGCCGGAATCCAGAAGGGAAATCACCTGGTTTACCGCTTCACGGGTCACGGTATCCACATTTGCCGGGGTAATCTCGGCGCGACGCTCAAAAGCGGACTCAATAACGTTCTGTAACTGCTGCATTGTTTACTCTTTCCATTTCACTAAAAAACATATCACCCTTTATCGTTTGGATTGAGGGCTGCTGTCAACCGTTGTTGCACTTCAAGCTGCAGGTCATTATTAAGGGCACGCCGGTCCGCTGTGGCGATTATAAATAAATCTTCTACTCGCTCGCCAATCGTTGTAATTCGGGCCCCATGGAGCGAAATTCCCAGATCGGCAAAAACCTGGCCGACGCGGGCAAGCAGCCCTGGCTGGTCGAGCGCGATCAGCTCCAGGAACGATTTACGGTCGGTGTGGGTCGGCAGGAAGTTGACCTCGGTATCGACGGTAAAGTGGCGCAATTTCGCCGGCTGGCGACGCGGCTGCGGGGGCTGCCAGCTGCGCTGGGTAATCGCCTGCTCCAGACCGAAGCGTATCCCTTCATGCCTGTCCGACGAGAGCGGGCTGCCGTCCGGCTCAAGCACGATAAAGGTGTCCATCGCCATGCCGTCGCGGGTGGTGAAAATCTGCGCGTCGTGAACGCTCAGGTTACGCCTGTCCAGCTCGGCGCAGACCGCAGCAAACAGATAAGGTCGGTCCGGGCTCCAGATGAAAATCTCCGTCCCGCCGCGGGTGGCCTGCGGGCTCAGCAGGATCATCGGCTGGGATAGATCGTGCTTGAGCAGATGCCGCGCGTGCCACGCAAGCTGGTTTGGGCTATGGCGGACAAAATAGTTGGCGCGGCAGCGGGCCCAAATCTGATGCAGTGCCTCTTCATCAATGTTATCCATCCGCAGCAGCGCCAGCGCCTGAAGCTGGTGATGGCGCACGCGCTCGCGCATGTCCGGGGTATTTTGCATCCCGCGACGCAGCTGTTTTTCGGTGGCGAAGTACAGCTCGCGCAGCAGGCTCTGCTTCCAGCTGTTCCACAGGGTCTCGTTGGTGGCGCAGATATCGGCCACCGTCAGGCAGACCAGATAGCGCAGACGGTTTTCCGTCTGAACCTCTTCCGCGAACTGCTTGATCACTTCCGGATCCTGAATGTCACGACGCTGCGCGGTAACCGACATCAGCAGGTGATGGCGCACCAGCCAGGCCACCAGCTGCGTTTCACGCGAGTTCAGGCCGTGCAGTTCGGCAAATTTCAGCACGTCCTGTGCGCCCAGCACCGAATGGTCACCGCCGCGACCTTTGGCGATATCGTGGAACAGGGCGGCAATCAGGATCAGTTCCGGATGGGTCAGGCGCGGCCACAGCTCCACGCACAGCGGATGGCGGGAGCGCGTCTCTTCTTTCGCAAAGCTTTCCAGCTTGAGCATCACGCGGATCGTGTGTTCATCCACCGTGTAGGCGTGGAACAGATCGAACTGCATTTGCCCGACAATGTGCGACCACTGCGGCATATAGGCCCACAGCACGCTGTGGCGGTGCATCGGCAGCAGGCCGCGGCTGACGGCGCCCGGGTGACGGAGCATGCTCAGGAACAGCGAACGCGCTTCCGGGATATAGCACAGCGGCTGCGTCAGATGACGGCGCGCATGGCGCAGATGGCGCAGGGTGGTGGAGTAGATGCCTGTGATGGTGCTGTTGCGCACCATGGTATAGAACATCCGCAGAATCGCTTCCGGCTCGCGGATGAACAGCGTTTCGTCGCGCAGGTCGATAAGCGTGCCGCGCAGCTGGAATTCGTCATCAATCGGGCGCGGTTTTTCGTCCGCCGTCAGGGCCAGAATGGCCTCGTCGAACAGCTGCAACAGCATCTGGTTCAGCTCGGTCACCCGGCGTGTGACGCGGAAGAAATCCTTCATCATGTGCTCAACCGGCTCGTTGCCTTCGCCCTGATAATTCAGACGCTGAGCCACGCTGAGCTGGCGGTCAAACAGCAGGCGGTTATCGTAGCGGGTGACTTCAAGATGCAGGGCAAACCGGATGCGCCACAGCAGGTGCAGGCACTCGTTTAGCTCGTTACGCTCGGCCTCGGTTAAAAAGCCGAAGCCGACCATCTCGTCCATCGAGGTGGCACCAAAATGGCGGCGGGCGACCCACTGCAGGGTGTGGATGTCGCGCAGGCCGCCGGGGCTGCTTTTAATATCGGGTTCAAGATTATAGCTGGTGCCGTGGTAGCGCTGGTGGCGCTGATTTTGCTCCTCGACCTTCGCGGCGAAGAACTTTTCTGACGGCCAGAAGCCGTCGCTGAAGATGTGCTTTTGCAGCTCCAGGAACAGGGCGACGTCGCCGATCAGCAGGC
The DNA here is from genome assembly GCF_000762975.1 of Enterobacter sp. UCD-UG_FMILLET. NCBI lineage: Bacteria > Pseudomonadati > Pseudomonadota > Gammaproteobacteria > Enterobacterales > Enterobacteriaceae > Enterobacter > Enterobacter sp. UCD-UG_FMILLET. Next base: position 36,090 of record NZ_JRJC01000023.1, on the reverse strand, counting down.
GCGTTTCAATCAGGTTGGTGGCGACGGTCAGGTCCGATAACCCTTCCAGCAGACACTCTTCTAGGGTACGCACGCTGTGGCCGACTTCCAGCTTTACGTCCCAGAGCAGCGTCAGCAGTTCGCCAATTTTTTGCGCCTGTTCGTCCGGCAGCTTTTTGCGGCTTAGGATCAGGAGATCGATATCGGAAAGTGGATGCAGCTCACCGCGGCCATAGCCCCCGACGGCAACCAGCGCAACGTCGCTGATTTGCCCAAACCCGTAATCGATCCACAGGCGCTGCAGGAGCTGGTCGATAAATTCGGTGCGCGCTTCAATGAGCTGCTCGGCCGACACGCCTGCGTCGAACGCGCTGCCCAGCCAGCGATGGAAAACATCCATATGGGCTTTAATATGTGCGCAGGTCAGCTCGTGCGACGGCCAGACGCCCGGGTTATCGGGCTGGTCGGGGAGGGTGGGAAGTGCTGTGTTAGCATACTGTTCGGGTAAAAGATTACTCATCGTGCGCCACCCATAAGAAAAAGCTATAGCCATTAAAAAAGCCGGCATTTGCCGGCTTTTTTATCATTCATCGTGCGTCAGTATCGCCGGGATGGTGTCATCCTTGCGCAACGTCATAATTTCGCAGCCGTTGTCTGTTACCACAATAGTATGCTCGTACTGCGCAGACAAGCTTCTGTCTTTGGTTTTCACCGTCCAGCCGTCTTTCATGGTACGGATGCGATAGTCACCCGCGTTGACCATCGGCTCAATGGTAAAGGTCATGCCTTTTTGCAGCACCACGCCGCCGTCATCTGCATCATAGTGCAGGACCTGCGGCTCTTCATGGAAGACGCGACCAATGCCGTGACCGCAGTACTCGCGCACCACGGAGAAACCTTCTGCTTCGACAAACTTCTGGATTGCCGCACCGATGGTGCGCAGGCGAATACCCGGCTTCACCATTTTCAGCGCCAGGTAGAGGCTCTCTTGCGTCACTTTGCACAGACGCTCTCCAAGAATAGTCGGCTTGCCAACGATGAACATTTTTGAGGTGTCACCGTGGTACTCGTCTTTAATGACGGTCACGTCGATGTTGACGATGTCGCCATCTTTCAGCAGTTTTTCATCGTCCGGGATGCCGTGGCACACCACTTCATTAATAGAGATGCAGACGGATTTCGGGAAACCGTGGTAGCCGAGGCAGGCGGAAACCGCGTGCTGCTCGTTCACGATATAGTCGTTACAGATACGGTCCAGTTCACCGGTGCTGACGCCCGGCTTCACGAACGGCTCGATCATTTCCAGCACTTCCGCGGCCAGACGACCGGCGACGCGCATCTTTTCAATTTCTTCAGGTGTCTTAATAGAGATAGCCATGTAATCTGTCCATCGGTGTCGATTTTTTCGACAATACTAGTCTAAGTGTCGTCAATGGTATCAGTCAGGCACGCTCCGTGCCAAATTGAGAATCATTAACAGCACACTCCGCCAACAACAGTTGGTTTCTGGTCGTGTTTTGTGGTATAAAGCGCGCCGGACTTCCGATCCATCTCAGATACACAGGCTGGACGGGAGCGACAAATCTCACTTTGTGTAACAACACACACGTATCGGCACATATTCCGGGGTGCCCTTCGGGGTCGGTAATATGGGATACGTGGAGGCATAACCCCAACTTTCAATATAGAGGTTTTAAACATGGCAACTGTTTCCATGCGCGACATGCTCAAGGCTGGTGTTCACTTTGGTCACCAGACCCGTTACTGGAACCCGAAAATGAAGCCTTTCATCTTCGGCGCACGTAACAAAGTTCACATCATCAACCTTGAGAAAACTGTACCAATGTTCAACGAAGCCCTGGCTGAGCTGAACAAGATCTCTTCCCGTAAAGGTAAGATTCTGTTCGTTGGTACTAAGCGCGCTGCAAGCGAAGCTGTGAAAGATGCTGCTAACAGCTGCGACCAGTTCTTCGTGAACCATCGCTGGTTGGGCGGCATGCTGACCAACTGGAAAACTGTTCGTCAGTCCATCAAACGCCTGAAAGATCTGGAAACCCAGTCTCAGGACGGTACTTTCGACAAGCTGACTAAGAAAGAAGCGCTGATGCGCACTCGTGAACTGGACAAGCTGGAAAACAGCCTGGGCGGTATCAAAGATATGGGCGGCCTGCCAGACGCGCTGTTCGTAATCGATGCAGACCACGAGCACATCGCAATCAAAGAAGCTAACAACCTGGGTATCCCGGTATTCGCTATCGTTGATACCAACTCCGATCCGGACGGTGTTGACTTCGTTATCCCGGGTAACGACGACGCAATCCGTGCTGTTAGCCTGTACCTGAGCGCTGTAGCTGCTACCGTTCGTGAAGGCCGTTCCCAGGATCTGGCTTCTCAGGCGGAAGAAAGCTTTGTAGAAGCTGAATAATAAGGTTTTACCCCTTATTAGTACCGTGTATGAATAGGGGCCCATTACCGGCCCCTTTTTTCAATTTACACTGTTTGGCCCCCGGCCGGGCAGTTCACATCTCCCGAGGATTTAAGAATGGCTGAAATTACCGCATCCCTGGTAAAAGAGCTGCGCGAGCGTACTGGCGCAGGCATGATGGATTGCAAAAAAGCGCTGACTGAAGCGAACGGCGACATCGAGCTGGCAATCGAAAACATGCGTAAATCCGGTGCGATCAAAGCAGCTAAAAAAGCAGGCAACGTTGCTGCTGACGGCGTGATCATCACTAAGATCGACGGCAACTACGGCATCATTCTGGAAGTTAACTGCCAGACTGACTTCGTTGCTAAAGATGGTGGTTTCCAGGCATTTGCTAACAAAGTTCTGGACGCAGCTGTTGCTGGTAAAATCACTGACGTTGAAGTTCTGAAAGCACAGTTCGAAGAAGAACGTGTTGCGCTGGTTGCTAAAATCGGTGAGAACATCAACATCCGTCGCGTATCTTCTCTGGAAGGCGACGTTCTGGGCTCTTACCAGCACGGTGCACGTATCGGTGTTCTGGTTGCGGCTAAAGGTGCAGACGAAGAGCTGGTTAAACAGCTGGCTATGCACATCGCTGCAAGCAAACCAGAATTCGTTAAGCCAGAAGACGTGTCTGCTGAAGTGGTAGAGAAAGAGTACCAGGTTCAGCTGGACATCGCGATGCAGTCTGGTAAGCCAAAAGAAATCGCAGAGAAAATGGTTGAAGGCCGCATGAAGAAATTCACCGGCGAGGTTTCTCTGACTGGCCAGCCATTCGTAATGGACCCAAGCAAGTCTGTTGCTCAGCTGCTGAAAGAGCACAACGCTGACGTAACTGGCTTCATCCGCTTCGAAGTGGGCGAAGGCATCGAGAAAGTTGAGACTGACTTCGCAGCAGAAGTTGCTGCAATGTCCAAGCAGTCTTAATGATTGAAAAGGAGCCGCCTGAGGGCGGCTTCTTTTTGTCACCCGTCACAGGAAATCAGACAGGCTCCAGTATCGCTGTGCTGATTTGCGGCATATCATGTCGCCAGAATTAACCCCATCTTAATCGTTGACAGTCTCAGGAAAGAAACATGGCTACCAATGCAAAACCCGTGTACAAACGCATTCTGCTTAAGCTGAGTGGCGAAGCGCTGCAGGGATCGGAAGGCTTCGGTATTGACGCAAGCATCCTTGATCGCATGGCACAGGAAATCAAAGAACTGGTCGAACTGGGCATCCAGGTTGGCGTGGTCATTGGCGGTGGCAACCTTTTCCGTGGTGCTGGTCTGGCGAAAGCGGGGATGAACCGCGTTGTGGGCGACCACATGGGTATGCTGGCAACCGTGATGAATGGCCTGGCAATGCGTGACGCGCTGCATCGCGCTTATGTGAACGCCCGCCTGATGTCCGCGATTCCCCTGAATGGCGTATGCGATAATTACAGCTGGGCGGAAGCCATCAGCCTGCTGCGCAACAACCGCGTGGTGATCCTCTCCGCCGGTACGGGTAACCCGTTCTTTACCACTGATTCCGCTGCCTGCCTGCGCGGTATCGAGATCGAAGCCGATGTGGTGCTCAAAGCGACCAAAGTAGACGGCGTGTTTACTGCCGACCCGGCAAAAGATCCTTCTGCCACCATGTACGATCAGCTGAGCTACAGCGAAGTGCTGGATAAAGAGCTGAAAGTGATGGATCTTGCCGCCTTCACGCTGGCTCGCGACCACAAACTGCCGATCCGTGTCTTCAACATGAACAAACCTGGCGCACTGCGTCGCGTGGTCATGGGCGAAAAAGAAGGCACTTTGATCACGGAATAATTTCCGTTAACGATAAATACAGGTAAGATTCCGCTTTATTTTGTAGTGGTATCTTACCCGGGCGCGCCTTTGGCGTTGTCATGAATTAAACGCGACTATACTTAGCACACCTGTAGCGCTGTGCTGGCGGATAGTCTGCCTGAGACAAGTTTTCAAGGATTCGTAACGTGATTAACGACATCAGAAAAGATGCTGAAGTACGCATGGACAAATGCGTAGAAGCGTTCAAAAACCAAATCAGCAAAATCCGTACTGGCCGTGCGTCCCCGAGCCTGCTGGATGGCATCATTGTAGAATACTACGGTACGCCAACGCCTCTGCGTCAGCTGGCGAGCGTGACGGTAGAAGATACCCGTACGCTGAAAATCAACGTGTTCGACCGCTCTATGAGCCCGGCCGTTGAGAAAGCGATTATGGCCTCTGACCTCGGACTGAACCCAAGCTCTGCGGGTGCTGACATCCGCGTTCCACTGCCTCCGCTGACGGAAGAACGTCGTAAAGATCTGATCAAAGTGGTACGTGGCGAAGCTGAGCAGGGTCGTGTATCCGTGCGTAACGTACGTCGCGACGCGAACGATAAAGTGAAAGCGCTGCTGAAAGAAAAAGAGATCAGCGAAGATGACGATCGTCGTTCTCAGGACGACATTCAGAAAATGACCGACGCGGCCATCAAGAAAATTGATGCGGCGCTGGCAGAAAAAGAAGCGGAACTGATGCAGTTCTGATTTCTGTCGTACACTGATAAACGCCGTTCAGAAGGACTTCGGGTCTTGCTGGCGGCGTTTTGCTTTTATCTGGTCTAACTTTTTTCGGGCATCTCATGAAGCATTTAACACTCCTCGGCTCAACTGGCTCTATCGGTTGCAGCACTCTCGACGTCGTTCGCCATAATCCTGAACTTTACACCGTGACAGCGCTGGTGGCCGGTAAGAATGTGCAGCGAATGGTCGAGCAGTGCCTGGAGTTTGCGCCCCGCTATGCGGTGATGGATGACGAAGAGAGCGCGCGTCTGCTGAAAGCACAGCTGCGTGAAAAGGGCAGTCGAACCGAGGTGCTGAGCGGCCAGCAGGCGGCCTGCGAGATGGCGGCGCTGGATGAGGTGGATCAGGTCATGGCGGCCATTGTCGGCGCGGCAGGGCTGCTGCCGACGCTTGCTGCGATTGATGCCGGTAAGGATGTTCTGCTCGCTAATAAAGAGTCGCTGGTCACCTGCGGACGCCTGTTCATGGAGGCGGTGAAGCAGCGTGGGGCGCGTCTTTTGCCGGTCGACAGCGAACACAACGCGATTTTTCAGAGTTTACCGCAACCTTTTCAACAGAACCTGGGGTACGCTGACCTGGAGCAGAATGGCGTAGTGTCTATCCTGCTTACCGGGTCTGGTGGCCCATTCCGTGAAACGCCACTGTCTGAACTGCGTGCAATGACACCCGATCAGGCGTGCCGTCATCCGAACTGGTCGATGGGGCGTAAAATCTCCGTTGATTCTGCCACCATGATGAACAAAGGTCTGGAATACATTGAAGCGCGCTGGCTGTTTAATGCGTCAGCGAAACAGATGGAAGTACTGATTCACCCGCAATCGGTGATTCACTCGATGGTGCGTTACCAGGATGGCAGCGTGCTGGCACAGCTGGGCGAGCCGGACATGCGTACGCCAATTGCCCATTCAATGGCGTGGCCAAATCGAGTGAAATCCGGCGTGAAGCCGCTTGATTTCTGCAAGCTAAGTTCCCTGACGTTCAGTGAACCAGACTATGACCGCTATCCTTGTCTGAAGCTTGCGATGAATGCCTTTGACCACGGGCAGGCGGCGACGACGGCACTTAATGCAGCCAATGAAATTACCGTTGAGGCATTTCTGAATCAGCAAATTCGTTTCACCGATATCGCATCGCTTAATTTATCGGTACTGGACATGATGGATTTGCGCGAACCACAAAGCGTGGAAGAGGTGCTGGCGGTGGATGCAGCTGCGCGTAATATTGCACGCCAACAGGTGACACGTCTCGCAAGCTGGTGATAAAGCAAGCACTAGTCGTCGTGCTATTTGTTAGCGTTGGGCTTCAGTGATATAGTCTGCGCCACCTGATCGCAGGTATTTGACTTAATGTGGTCAGGTGAGCCGTGGTTTGACACGGCTTTTTTATGTATAGGCTTCAGTATTCCTGAGTACCGTTAAATCCTTTTCAGGGACAAAAAACGCGTTATGTTGTCTGCGAATCAACCAATAAGCGAAAATTTGCCAGCTCATGGCTGCCGTCATGTAGCAATCATTATGGATGGCAATGGCCGCTGGGCGAAAAGACAAGGGAAGATACGAGCCTTTGGGCATAAAGCGGGGGCGAAATCCGTTCGCCGCGCCGTTTCTTTTGCCGCCAACAACGGCATTGATGCGTTAACGCTCTATGCTTTTAGCAGTGAAAACTGGAATCGTCCTCTGCAGGAAGTGACTGCGTTGATGGAATTGTTTGTGTGGGCGCTAGACAGCGAAGTAAAAAGCCTGCACCGCCACAACGTCCGCCTGCGTATCATTGGCGATACCAGTCGTTTTAACTCACGTTTGCAGGAACGGATTCGTAAAGCAGAAGCGCTGACGGAGAATAATACCGGTCTGACGCTGAATATTGCGGCGAATTACGGCGGACGCTGGGATATTATCCAGGGCGTTCGGCATCTGGCCGAACAGGTTCAGGAAGGGCTGTTGAGACCCGACCAAATTGATGAAGAGGCGCTGAGCAAGCAAATCTGCATGAATGAACAGGCACCTGTGGATTTGGTAATTAGGACAGGGGGGGAGCATCGCATAAGTAACTTTTTGATATGGCAAATTGCCTATGCCGAACTTTACTTTACGGATGTTCTTTGGCCCGATTTTGATGAACAAGACTTTGAAGGTGCGCTGCATGCCTTTGCCAATCGAGAGCGTCGTTTCGGCGGCACCGAGCCTGGTGGCGACAACGCCTGATGGGGGTAGCTTTTGCTGAAGTATCGCCTGATTTCCGCTTTTGTATTAATACCCATTGTCATTGCGGCGCTGTTTTTACTGCCCCCGGTGGGATTCGCTATTGTCACGCTGGTGGTGTGCATGCTGGCCGCGTGGGAATGGGGACAGTTTAGCGGCTTTACCTCGCGCACTCAGCGAGTATGGCTTGCGGTACTTTGTGGCTTTATCCTGGCCATAATGCTGTTTACGTTGCCTGAATATCACCATGATATTCACCAGCCCCTGGTTGCCGGTTCCTTGTGGATATCGTTGGCCTGGTGGGTTGCTGCGCTGCTGCTGGTTCTTTTTTATCCGGGGTCCGCGGCATTATGGCGTAATTCAAAAGTGCTGCGACTGATTTTTGGCTTGCTCACCATTATTCCTTTTTTCTGGGGTATGGTTGCGCTGCGGGCCTGGCACTACGACGAAAACCACTACAGCGGTGCGATCTGGCTGCTTTATGTGATGATTCTGGTCTGGGGGGCTGACTCCGGGGCCTATATGTTTGGTAAACTGTTTGGCAAACATAAGCTGGCACCGAAGGTTTCTCCGGGCAAAACCTGGCAAGGATTCATCGGCGGCCTGTTTACGGCAGCGATCATCTCCTGGGGCTACGGCGTCTGGGCGAATCTTGAAGTGGCACCGTCAATACTGCTGGTGTGCTCGATTTTTGCTGCGCTTGCCTCCGTGCTCGGTGATTTAACCGAAAGTATGTTTAAGCGTGAAGCAGGGATTAAGGACAGCGGACACCTGATTCCAGGGCATGGCGGTATACTGGATCGCATTGATAGCCTGACAGCGGCTGTTCCAGTGTTTGCGTGTTTGCTTTTACTGGTATTCGGGACGATTTAACGGAAGGTTTTATGCTGAGCATTCTCTGGAATCTGGCGGCGTTCATTGTTGCACTGGGTGTACTGATTACCGTGCATGAATTTGGCCATTTCTGGGTTGCTCGCCGCTGTGGCGTGCGCGTAGAGCGATTTTCCATCGGGTTTGGGAAATCACTCTGGACGCGCACCGACCGCCACGGCACGGAATTTGTCATCGCCCTTATCCCGCTGGGCGGCTACGTCAAAATGCTCGACGAACGCGTCGAGCCTGTCGCTCCTGAGCTGCGACACAGCGCATTCAACAATAAAACCGTTGGACAACGCGCTGCCATCATCGCTGCCGGACCGGTAGCCAACTTCATCTTTGCGATTTTTGCTTACTGGCTAGTGTTTATCATCGGCGTCCCTGGCGTACGTCCTGTGGTAGGTGAAATTGCCCCCAACTCCATCGCGGCGAGTGCGCAAATTACATCCGGGATGGAACTTAAAGCGATTGATGGCATCGAAACCCCTGATTGGGATGCCGTGCGACTGCAGTTGGTAGCCAAAATTGGCGATCCGCAGACCACCATCAGCGTATCGCCGTTTGGTTCAGATACGCGTCAGGACAAAGTACTTGATTTACGTCACTGGCGTTTCGAGCCAGACAAAGAGGATCCCGTCGCTGCGCTGGGCATTCGTCCACGCGGCGCGCAGATCGAGCCGGTATTAGCCGAAGTACAGGCAAATTCGGCGGCGAGCAAAGCAGGTTTGCAAGCGGGCGACAGGATCGTTAAAGTCGATGGTCAGCCATTAACAGAGTGGATGACCTTTGTTACTCTGGTGCGCGATAATCCGGGAACGTCTCTCGCGCTGGAAGTTGAAAGGCAGGGCAGTCCGCTTTCGCTGACGCTGATCCCGGATTCGAAGTCGGTCGGCAAAAAGGCAGAAGGGTTTGCAGGCGTTGTGCCAAAAGTGATCCGGCTGCCAGATGAGTACAAGACAATACGCCAGTATGGGCCGTTCAGCGCCATCCTTGAAGCCACGGATAAAACATGGCAACTGATGAAGCTGACGGTCAACATGTTGGGGAAATTGATAACCGGTGATGTGAAACTGAACAACCTCAGTGGGCCAATTTCGATTGCTCAGGGGGCTGGGATGTCAGCGGAATTCGGGGTGATTTACTATCTCATGTTCCTCGCGCTCATTAGCGTGAACCTTGGGATAATCAACCTGTTCCCGCTTCCCGTTTTAGACGGGGGTCATCTGCTGTTTTTAGCGATTGAAAAGCTAAAAGGCGGACCGGTATCCGAGCGAGTTCAAGACTTTAGTTATCGCATTGGCTCGATTTTGCTGGTGCTGTTAATGGGGCTTGCACTTTTCAATGATTTCTCTCGGTTGTAAGAGAGTGTTAGGAAGAACGCATAATAACGATGGCGATGAAAAAGTTGCTCATAGCGTCGCTGCTGTTTAGCAGCGCCACCGTATACGGTGCTGACGGGTTCGTAGTGAAAGATATTCATTTCGAAGGCCTCCAGCGTGTCGCCGTTGGTGCGGCCCTCCTCAGTATGCCTGTACGCCCCGGCGATACGGTCAATGATGATGATATCAGTAACACCATCCGTGCTCTGTTTGCCACTGGCAACTTCGAGGATGTCCGCGTCCTGCGCGATGGTGATACGCTGCTGGTGCAGGTAAAAGAACGTCCAACGATCGCCAGTATCACTTTCTCCGGCAACAAGTCGGTGAAAGATGACATGCTCAAGCAGAACCTTGAAGCATCGGGTGTTCGTGTGGGTGAATCCCTGGACCGTACAACCCTTTCAGACATTGAAAAAGGTCTGGAAGACTTCTATTACAGCGTCGGTAAATACAGCGCCAGCGTGAAAGCGGTTGTCACTCCGCTGCCACGTAACCGTGTTGACCTGAAGCTTGTCTTCCAGGAAGGTGTTTCTGCGAAGATCCAGCAGATCAACATTGTCGGCAACCACGCGTTCAGCACCGACGAACTGATCTCCACCTTCCAGCTGCGCGATGAAGTGCCATGGTGGAACGTGGTAGGCGATCGCAAATACCAGAAACAGAAACTGGCGGGCGACCTTGAAACCCTGCGCAGTTACTATCTCGATCGTGGCTATGCGCGTTTCAACATCGACTCGACTCAGGTCAGTCTGACTCCGGACAAGAAAGGCATCTACATTACGGTTAACATCACTGAAGGCGAGCAATACAAGCTTTCTGGTGTTGAAGTGAGTGGTAACCTGGCGGGGCATTCTGCTGAAATCGAATCGCTGACCAAAATTCAGCCGGGCGACCTGTACAGCGGTTCCAAAGTAACCAAAATGGAAGACAGCATTAAGAAGCTGCTCGGCCGCTATGGTTATGCCTATCCGCGCGTACAGACTCAGCCGGAAATCAATGACGCGGATAAAACCGTTAAGCTGCACGTGAATGTTGATGCGGGCAACCGTTTCTACGTGCGTAAGATCCGCTTCGTTGGTAACGACACCTCCAAAGATTCCGTTCTGCGTCGCGAAATGCGTCAGATGGAAGGCGCATGGTTGGGTAGCGACCTCGTTGATCAGGGTAAAGAGCGTCTGAACCGTCTGGGCTATTTTGAAACGGTGGATACCGATACCCAGCGCGTACCGGGCAGCCCGGATCAGGTTGATGTTGTTTATAAAGTGAAAGAGCGTAACACCGGTAGCTTCAACTTCGGTGTGGGCTACGGTACTGAAAGCGGCGTAAGCTTCCAGGTCGGCGTGCAGCAGGATAACTGGCTGGGTACGGGCTACTCTGTCGGTATTAACGGCACCAAAAACGACTATCAGACCTACTCTGAGTTCTCTGTGACGAACCCGTACTTCACCGTAGACGGTGTGAGCCTGGGCGGTCGTATCTTCTATAACGACTTTAAAGCAGATGATGCGGATCTGTCTTCTTACACCAACAAGAGTTACGGTGTAGACGGTACGCTTGGCTTCCCGATTAACGAATACAACACCCTGCGTGCGGGCTTAGGTTATGTGCATAACGACCTGTCCAACATGCAACCGCAGGTGGCAATGTGGCGTTACCTGGACTCTATTGGCCAGTCGGCAAGTACGTCCAGTGATAACAACGGTTTCGCTGCGGATGACTTCACCTTTAACTACGGCTGGACCTATAACCGCCTTGACCGTGGTTACTTCCCAACGGAAGGTTCTCGCGTCAACCTGAACGGTAAAGTTACCGTGCCGGGTTCCGATAACGAGTTCTATAAGGTCACGCTGGATACTGCGTCCTACTTCCCAATCGATGACGATCACAAGTGGGTGGTTCTGGGTCGTACCCGTTGGGGCTATGGCGATGGTCTGGGCGGCAAAGAGATGCCGTTCTATGAAAACTTCTATGCGGGTGGTTCCAGCACCGTTCGTGGCTTCCAGTCCAATAACATTGGTCCGAAAGCGGTCTACTACGGCGGGAACGACAAAGACAACTGCGATAAGTCTTCCTCCTCCGAAGTCTGTAGCTCTGATGATGCGGTGGGCGGTAACGCGATGGCGGTGGCCAGTCTGGAGTTCATCACACCAACGCCGTTTATCAGTGATAAATACGCGAACTCTGTCCGTACGTCCTTCTTCTGGGATGCCGGTACGGTATGGGATACCAACTGGCAGAATACGGCCCAGATGCGTGCGGCAGGTGTTCCAGATTATAGCGATCCGAGCAATATTCGCATGTCTGCCGGTATCGCATTACAATGGATGTCACCGCTGGGGCCGTTGGTCTTCTCTTACGCCCAGCCGTTTAAGAAATATGATGGAGATAAGTCGGAGCAATTCCAGTTTAACATTGGTAAAACCTGGTAATAATCCGCAGCAAAGGAATGCGTTGGCAGTGTAGCGCTGACAACTGGCGATCGGTAAAACGGTCGCCTTGCCACGCAAAGAACGGTACCTTCTGGTGCCAATGGGATGGTAAGGAGTTAATTGTGAAAAAGTGGTTATTAGCTGCAGGTCTCGGTTTAGCGATGGCAACTTCTGCTCAGGCAGCAGACAAAATTGCAATCGTCAACATGGGTAATTTGTTCCAGCAGGTTGCACAGAAAACGGGTGTTTCTGCGACTCTGGAAAACGAATTCAAAGGCCGTGCAAGCGAACTGCAGGGTATGGAAAACGATCTTCAGTCCAAAATGCAGCGTCTGCAGCGTGATGGTTCTACCATGAAAGCAAGCGACCGCAGCAAGCTGGAAAAAGACGTAATGGCTCAGCGCCAGACGTTCTCCCAGAAAGCGCAGGCTTTCGAGCAGGATCGTCAGCGTCGTTCTAACGAAGAACGTGGCAAGCTGGTGACTCGCATTCAGACTGCTGTTAAAGCAGTGGCTGCCGATCAGAGCATCGATCTGGTTGTTGATGCGAACGCCGTCGCTTTCAACAGCAAAGATGTTAAAGACATCACTGCTGATGTTCTGAAACAGGTTAAATAAGTAATGCCTTCAATTCGACTGGCTGATTTAGCTCAGCAGTTGGATGCAGAATTACACGGTGATGGCGATATCGTCATCACCGCTGTTGCGTCCATGCAATCTGCTAAAGCTGGCACGATTACCTTCATGGTAAGCCCTAAGTACCGTGAGCAACTGGCTCAATGCCAGGCGTCAGCTGTTGTTCTGACGCAGGACGATCTTCCATTTGCCACTGTAAGCGCGCTGGTAGTGAAAAACCCCTACCTGACGTATGCACGCATGGCTCAAATTCTTGATACCACGCCGCAGCCGGCCCAGAACATTGCTGCCAGCGCAGCGATTGATCCGACGGCTAAGCTGGGTAACAACGTCGCCGTTGGCGCGAATGCGGTTATCGAATCCGGCGTTGTGCTGGGCGATAACGCCGTCATTGGCCCGGGCTGCTTCGTTGGGAAAAATACGAAAATCGGCGCCGGGACCCGTTTATGGGCGAACGTGTCCGTTTATCATGATGTTGAAATTGGCGAAAATTGCCTCGTCCAGTCCAGTACCGTCATTGGTTCTGATGGCTTTGGTTACGCTAACGATCGCGGTAACTGGGTTAAGATCCCGCAGCTTGGTCGCGTTATTATTGGCGATCGCGTAGAGATCGGCGCCTGTACCACCATTGACCGTGGTGCACTTGACGACACGATCATTGGCAATGGTGTTATCATCGATAACCAGTGCCAGATTGCGCATAACGTTGTGATTGGCGACAATACCGCGGTTGCGGGTGGCGTCATCATGGCAGGCAGCCTGAAAATTGGCCGTTATTGCATGATTGGCGGTGCGAGCGTGATTAATGGCCATATGGAAATATGCGACAAGGTCACCGTGACGGGAATGGGCATGGTAATGCGTCCTATCACTGAACCTGGCGTCTACTCCTCAGGCATTCCGCTACAACCCAACAAGGTATGGCGTAAAACAGCAGCTCTGGTGATGAACATTGATGATATGAGCAAACGCCTCAAGTCTCTTGAGCGTAAGATCGATCAACAAGATTAAGCGTCATCCGTTGAACGCTATTTTTCCCGGCCTGTCGGCTTTCTAATAAACCGGCAGGCCGTGTTATTATTGTTATCAGTATATTTTGACAGGAAGAGTATTTTGACTACTGACACTCATACTCTGCATATTGAAGAGATTTTAGAACTTCTGCCGCACCGCTACCCGTTTCTGCTGGTAGACCGTGTGCTGGATTTTGAAGAAGGTCGTTTTCTGCGCGCAGTGAAAAATGTTTCCGTGAACGAGCCGTTCTTCCAGGGGCACTTCCCTGGTAAGCCTATCTTCCCGGGTGTGTTGATTCTGGAAGCGATGGCTCAGGCTACCGGTATTCTGGCGTTTAAAAGCGTCGGCAAACTGGAGCCAGGTGAGCTGTATTACTTCGCGGGTATTGATGAAGCGCGCTTTAAGCGCCCTGTCGTGCCTGGTGATCAGATGATCATGGAAGTCACTTTTGAAAAAACGCGTCGTGGCCTGACTCGCTTCAAAGGCGTAGCGCTGGTTGACGGCAAAGTTGTTTGTGAAGCGACGATGATGTGTGCTCGTAGCCGGGAGTCCTGATACGTGATTGATAAATCTGCCTTTATTCATCCTACCGCTATTGTGGAAACCGGTGCCATCATTGGTGCTAACGTCCACATTGGCCCGTTTTGTATTGTTGGACCCCATGTCGAAATTGGTGAGGGTACAGTACTGAAATCTCACGTTGTCGTGAATGGTCACACGACCATTGGCTGCAATAACGAGATCTATCAGTTCGCTTCCATCGGCGAAGTTAACCAGGATCTGAAATATGCTGGTGAGTCGACCCGTCTGGAAATTGGCGATCGTAACCGTATTCGCGAAAGCGTCACCATTCATCGTGGAACAGTACAGGGTGGTGGGTTGACGAAGGTGGGCAGCGATAACCTGTTTATGGTTAATGCGCATATTGCGCACGACTGTACTGTGGGTGACCGCTGTATTCTTGCCAACAACGCAACGCTGGCGGGACACGTATCGGTTGATGACTTCGCAATTATTGGCGGCATGACCGCAGTCCATCAGTTCTGCATCATTGGTGCGCACGTGATGGTTGGCGGATGCTCCGGTGTGGCGCAGGACGTCCCACCGTATGTGATTGCGCAGGGCAACCATGCCACGCCGTTTGGCGTGAACATCGAAGGCCTCAAGCGTCGTGGTTTTAGCCGCGAAGCGATTACTGCTATCCGCAACGCGTACAAACTGCTGTACCGTAGCGGTAAAACGCTGGAAGAGGCGAAGCCGGAAATTGCCGAGCTGGCGAATAAGCACCCGGAAGTGAACGCGTTCATGGAATTCTTTGACCGTTCAACAAGGGGTCTGATTCGTTAATGGTCGACAGTCGTCCGCTTACGATAGCCCTGGTCGCCGGAGAAACCTCCGGCGATATTCTTGGTGCCGGTCTCATCCGCGCGCTTAAGGCCCGTGTACCCAATGCTCGCTTTGTCGGCGTTGCTGGCCCGCTGATGCAGGCCGAAGGCTGTGAAGCCTGGTATGAAATGGAAGAGCTGGCCGTGATGGGCATCGTTGAGGTGCTGGGGCGGCTACGCCGTTTACTGCACATCCGTGCCGATCTCACCCGTCGCTTTACCGAACTCAAACCCGATGTGTTTGTCGGTATCGATGCACCTGATTTCAACATTACCCTCGAAGGGAATCTGAAAAAGCAGGGCATTAAAACCATTCACTACGTCAGTCCGTCCGTCTGGGCGTGGCGACAGAAACGCGTTTTCAAAATCGGACGGTCCACCAACCTGGTGCTGGCTTTCCTGCCTTTCGAAAAAGCGTTTTACGACAGATTTAATGTTCCGTGCCGTTTTATCGGTCATACCATGGCGGATGCGATGCCATTGGATCCGGATAAAAACGCGGCGCGCGACGCGCTGGGCATCCCGCATGATGTGCACTGTCTGGCACTGCTGCCAGGCAGCCGTGGTGCAGAAGTGGAGATGCTGAGCGCCGATTTCCTCATAACAGCGCAAATTCTTCGCCAGACCTATCCGGATCTTGAAGTGGTTGTTCCGCTGGTGAATGCCAAACGCCGCGAGCAGTTTGAGCGCATCAAAGCGGAAGTCGCCCCGGATCTTCACGTCCGTCTTCTGGACGGTAAAGGGCGGGAAGCGATGTATGCGAGCGATGCCGCGCTGCTGGCCTCCGGCACGGCGGCGCTGGAATGCATGCTGGCGAAATGTCCTATGGTGGTCGGTTATCGTATGAAGCCGTTCACTTTCTGGCTGGCAAAACGTCTGGTGAAAACGGATTATGTCTCCCTGCCAAACCTGCTTGCCGGGCGCGAGCTGGTGAAAGAGCTGCTGCAGGATGAGTGCCAGCCGCAGGCGCTTGCCGATGCACTGCTGCCGCTGCTCGCCAACGGCAAGACCAGCCACCAGATGCACGATACCTTCCGCGAACTGCATCAATTGATCCGCTGTAATGCTGATGAGCAAGCGGCTGATGCGGTGCTGGAGCTAGCAAAATGATGGAATTTGTTTATCCTCACACTCGCCTTGTGGCGGGCGTGGATGAAGTAGGTCGTGGTCCGTTAGTGGGGGCCGTGGTGACCGCTGCGGTGATCCTCGATCCGGCTCGGCCGATCGTCGGGCTGAACGACTCTAAAAAATTGTCTGAAAAGCGCCGTCTGGCGCTGTTTAGTGAGATTCAGGAGAAGGCACTGGCCTGGAGCCTGGGGCGCGCTGAACCGCATGAAATAGACGAGCTGAATATTTTGCATGCCACGATGCTGGCAATGCAGCGAGCGGTAGCAGGCCTGAAAATTTCCCCGGAATATGTCCTGATTGACGGCAACCGCTGTCCGGCATTGCCCATGCCTTCAATGGCGGTCGTAAAAGGCGATAGCCGGGTCGCAGAAATTAGCGCAGCTTCTATTATTGCCAAAGTGACGCGCGACGCCGAAATGGCCGCGCTGGATCTCACTTACCCTCAGTATGGTTTCGCCCAGCATAAGGGGTATCCCACACCTTTCCATCTGGAAAGGCTGGCTGAACATGGCGCAACCGAACACCATCGGCGCAGTTTTGGCCCGGTGAAACGCGCGCTGGGACGGGTGTCCTGAATCAATACGCAAGCAATTAAGTAACGCGGAATCTGAAGATGGCTGAACCACGTTTCGTACACCTGCGGGTGCATAGCGACTACTCCATGATCGATGGGCTGGCGAAGACCGGGCCGCTGGTAAAAAAGGCGGCCTCCCTTGGCATGCCCGCGCTGGCGATCACCGATTTTACCAACCTGTGTGGCCTGGTGAAGTTCTACGGAACGGCGCACGGCGCGGGGATGAAGCCTATCGTCGGCGCAGATTTTCATGTGCAGAGCGATCTCATCGGCGATGAAATGACGCAAATCTCCGTGCTGGCGATGAACAACACGGGCTATCAAAACCTCACTCTGCTTATCTCAAAAGCCTATCAGCGCGGATATGGTGCGCTGGGCCCGTGGATCGACAGGGACTGGCTGGCGGAGCTGAACGAAGGGCTGCTGCTGATCTCTGGCGGCCGCATGGGGGATGTCGGTAAATGCCTGCTGCGCGGCAATAGCGCGCTGGTGGATCAATGCGTCTCGTTTTATGAAGAGTATTTCCCGGATCGTTATTATCTGGAGTTGATCCGCACCGGTCGCCAGGACGAAGAGAGCTATCTGCATGCGGCGGTCGCACTTGCGGAAGAACGCGGTCTGCCCGTTGTCGCGACAAACGATGTGCGGTTCCTCGAGCCGGGAGATTTTGACGCTCACGAAATTCGCGTTGCGATCCACGATGGCTTCACGCTCGACGATCCGAAACGGCCGCGTAATTACTCCGCTCAACAGTACATGCGCAGCGAGGAGGAGATGTGTGACCTCTTCTCCGATATCCCCGAAGCGCTGGAAAACAGCGTGGAGATCGCAAGGCGCTGTAACGTTACCGTCCGCCTCGGCGAATACTTCCTGCCGCAGTTCCCGACGGGTGATATGACCACGGAAGATTTCCTGGTCGTGAAATCAAAAGAAGGTCTGGAAGAGCGTCTGGAATTCCTGTTCCCGGATGAGGCCCTTCGCAAAGAGAAGCGGCCGCCGTACGATGAGCGCCTGGATATTGAACTCCAGGTCATCAACCAGATGGGCTTCCCGGGCTACTTCCTGATCGTAATGGAGTTTATCCAGTGGTCGAAGGATAACGGCGTACCGGTCGGACCGGGACGAGGCTCCGGTGCGGGCTCTCTGGTGGCGTATGCGCTGAAAATTACCGACCTCGATCCGCTGGAATTTGACCTGCTGTTCGAACGTTTCCTCAACCCGGAACGTGTTTCCATGCCCGACTTTGACGTCGACTTCTGCATGGAGAAACGCGATCAGGTAATCGAGCACGTTGCCGATATGTACGGCCGTGATGCGGTATCGCAGATTATTACGTTCGGTACGATGGCGGCGAAGGCGGTTATCCGCGACGTCGGCCGCGTGCTGGGCCACCCGTACGGGTTTGTCGATCGCATCTCTAAACTGGTGCCGCCCGATCCGGGCATGACGCTGGCAAAAGCGTTTGAAGCCGAACCTCAGCTGCCGGAAATCTACGAAGCTGACGAAGAAGTGAAAGCGCTGATCGACATGGCGCGCAAGCTGGAAGGCGTGACGCGTAACGCCGGTAAGCATGCGGGGGGCGTGGTTATCGCGCCGACCAAAATTACCGACTTCGCGCCGCTCTACTGCGATGAAGCGGGTGAGCATCCGGTTACTCAGTTTGATAAGAACGACGTGGAATACGCCGGGCTGGTGAAGTTTGACTTCCTCGGCCTGCGTACGCTGACGATCATCGACTGGGCGCTGAAGATGATCAACCCGCGCCGGGAAAAGCAGGGCCTTGAGCCCATAGACATTGCCGCCATCCCGCTGGATGACAAGAAAAGTTTCGACATGCTGCAGCGCTCGGAGACGACAGCCGTCTTCCAGCTTGAATCCCGCGGCATGAAAGACCTGATTAAACGTCTGCAGCCCGACTGCTTCGAAGATATGATCGCGCTGGTCGCCCTGTTCCGTCCGGGCCCACTGCAGTCAGGGATGGTAGATAACTTTATCGACCGTAAGCACGGCCGCGAAGAGATTTCCTATCCGGACGTTCAGTGGCAGCATGAAAGCCTGAAGCCGGTGCTGGAGCCCACCTACGGCATCATCCTGTACCAGGAACAGGTTATGCAGATCGCCCAGGTGCTTTCCGGTTATACCCTCGGCGGCGCGGACATGCTGCGTCGTGCGATGGGTAAGAAAAAGCCGGAAGAGATGGCCAAGCAGCGCTCCATCTTTGAAGACGGGGCAAAGAAAAACGGCGTAGACGGCGAGCTGGCGATGAAAATCTTCGACCTGGTGGAGAAATTCGCCGGGTACGGATTTAACAAATCCCACTCCGCCGCCTATGCTTTGGTGTCGTATCAAACGCTGTGGCTGAAAGCGCACTATCCTGCTGAATTTATGGCGGCGGTAATGACGGCCGATATGGACAACACCGAGAAGGTGGTTGGCCTGGTGGACGAGTGCTGGCGCATGGGGCTTAAGATCCTGCCGCCGGATATTAACTCAGGGCTCTACCACTTCCACGTCAATGACGACGGAGAGATCGTTTACGGGATCGGCGCGATCAAAGGCGTGGGCGAAGGCCCTATCGAGGCGATCATCGAAGCGCGTAACAACGGCGGGTACTTCCGCGAGCTGTTCGATCTTTGCGCCCGTACCGATACCAAAAAACTGAACCGTCGCGTGCTGGAAAAACTGATCATGTCCGGCGCGTTTGACAGGCTGGGACCGCACCGCGCCGCGCTGATGAATTCCCTCGGCGACGCCCTGAAAGCGGCGGATCAGCACGCAAAAGCGGAAGCCATTGGTCAGGCGGATATGTTCGGCGTACTGGCGGAAGAGCCAGAGCAGATCGAGCAGTCTTATTCCAACTGCCAGCCGTGGCCAGAACAGGTGGTACTGGATGGGGAGCGTGAGACGTTAGGCTTGTACCTGACGGGACACCCGATCAACCAGTACATCAAAGAAATTGAGCGCTATGTCGGCGGCCATAGGCTTAAAGACATGCATCCGACAGAACGTGGTAAAATCACCACGGCTGCGGGGCTCGTGATTGCCGCAAGGGTTATGGTCACCAAGCGCGGCAATCGTATCGGCATCTGTACGTTGGATGACCGTTCCGGGCGTCTGGAGGTGATGTTGTTCACCGACGCGCTGGATAAATACCAGCAATTGCTGGAAAAAGACCGCATACTTATCGTCAGCGGACAGGTCAGCTTTGATGACTTCAGCGGGGGGCTTAAAATGACCGCCCGCGAAGTGATGGACATTGACGAAGCCCGGGAAAAATATGCTCGCGGGCTTGCTATCTCGCTGACGGACAGGCAAATTGATGACCAGCTTTTAAACCGACTCCGTCAGTCTCTGGAACCCCACCGCTCGGGGACAATTCCAGTACATCTCTACTATCAGAGGGCGGATGCACGTGCGCGGTTGCGCTTTGGTGCAACGTGGCGTGTCTCTCCGAGCGATCGTTTACTGAACGATCTCCGTGGCCTCATTGGTTCGGAGCAGGTGGAACTGGAGTTTGACTAATACAGGAATACTATGAGTCTGAATTTCCTTGATTTCGAACAGCCGA
Source organism: Enterobacter sp. UCD-UG_FMILLET (assembly GCF_000762975.1). Lineage (NCBI taxonomy): Bacteria > Pseudomonadati > Pseudomonadota > Gammaproteobacteria > Enterobacterales > Enterobacteriaceae > Enterobacter > Enterobacter sp. UCD-UG_FMILLET. The sequence continues at coordinate 15,892 of NZ_JRJC01000023.1, read as the reverse complement.
TTGCTGAGCTGGAAGCGAAAATCGATTCTCTGACAGCGGTAAGCCGTCAGGATGAAAAACTGGATATTAACATCGACGAAGAAGTGCATCGTCTGCGCGAGAAAAGCGTAGAGCTGACGCGCAAAATCTTTGCCGATCTCGGCGCATGGCAGGTGGCCCAGCTGGCCCGCCATCCACAGCGTCCGTACACCCTGGATTATGTCCGCCTGGCGTTTGACGAATTTGACGAACTGGCAGGCGATCGCGCATACGCTGACGATAAAGCTATCGTTGGCGGTATCGCGCGTCTGGACGGACGCCCGGTGATGATCATTGGTCATCAGAAAGGTCGTGAAACCAAAGAGAAAATCCGTCGTAACTTCGGTATGCCAGCACCAGAAGGCTACCGTAAAGCCCTGCGTCTGATGGAGATGGCTGAGCGTTTCAACATGCCAATCATCACCTTCATCGACACCCCAGGTGCATACCCTGGCGTGGGCGCTGAAGAGCGCGGTCAGTCTGAAGCCATCGCGCGCAACCTGCGCGAGATGTCTCGTCTGAAGGTGCCGGTCATCTGTACCGTTATCGGTGAGGGTGGTTCCGGCGGCGCGCTGGCGATCGGCGTGGGTGATAAAGTGAATATGCTGCAGTACAGCACCTATTCCGTTATCTCCCCGGAAGGCTGCGCGTCCATTCTGTGGAAGAGCGCTGACAAAGCGCCGCTGGCTGCAGAAGCAATGGGTATCATTGCGCCACGCCTGAAAGAGCTTAAGCTGATCGATTCCATCATCCCGGAACCGCTGGGTGGAGCGCATCGTAAGCCGGAAGTGATGGCGGCTTCTCTGAAAGCGCAGCTGCTGGCCGATCTGGCAGACCTGGACGTGCTGAGCAAAGACGATCTGCTCAACCGCCGTTACCAGCGCCTGATGACCTACGGTTACGCGTAAGCTTCACAATTATCTGAAAAGCCGCACAATGTTGCGGCTTTTTTTATACCTGCGGTTTAGCCGGACTATGCTTAGCTAATGTTTTTAAAGGAGGAAGCCCATGAATATCATTGCCATTATGGGGCCACACGGCGTCTTTTATAAAGATGAGCCGATTAAGGAGCTTGAGCACGCCCTGCAGTCGCGCGGGTATCAGCTAATCTGGCCGCACAACAGCGCCGACCTGCTGAAGTTCATCGAGCATAATCCACGTATCTGCGGCGTGATCTTCGACTGGGATGAATATGACCTCGAACTGTGCAGCGATATCAACAAGCTGAACGAATATCTCCCGCTGTACGCGTTTATTAATACCCACTCAACCATGGACGTCAGCGCCAATGATATGCGTATGGCGCTGTGGTTCTTTGAATATTCCCTCGGCGTGGCGGAAGATATTGCGACCCGAATTCAGCAATACACGAATGAATATCTCGATAACATCACTCCGCCCTTTACCCGCGCGCTCTTTACCTACGTGAAGGAGGGGAAATATACCTTCTGTACGCCAGGCCATATGGCGGGGACGGCCTACCAAAAAAGCCCGGTGGGCTGCCTGTTCTATGATTTCTTCGGTGGCAACACGCTGAAAGCGGACGTGTCGATTTCAGTCACCGAACTAGGTTCTCTGCTCGACCACACCGGCCCGCATCTGGAAGCCGAAGAGTATATCGCCCGCACCTTTGGGGCCGAGCAGAGCTATATGGTGACCAACGGCACCTCGACCTCGAACAAAATCGTCGGGATGTACGCTGCGCCTGCGGGCAGCACCCTGCTGATTGACCGTAACTGCCATAAGTCGCTGGCTCACCTGCTGATGATGAGCGACGTCGTACCGCTCTGGCTGTCGCCCACGCGTAACGCGCTCGGTATTCTTGGCGGCATTCCGCGCCGGGAGTTCACCCACGAAGCCATTGAAAGTAAGGTCGCGGCAATTCCTGGCGCAAGCTGGCCTGTCCATGCGGTGATCACCAACTCCACCTACGACGGTCTGCTGTACAACACGAACTGGATCAAAAAGACGCTTGACGTGCCGTCGATCCACTTCGACTCCGCGTGGGTGCCGTACACCAATTTCCACCCGATTTACGCGGGGAAAAGCGGAATGAGCGGTGAACGCGTGCCGGGGAAAGTGTTCTTCGAAACGCAGTCGACGCATAAAATGCTGGCGGCGTTTTCCCAGGCTTCGCTTATTCACATCAAAGGCGAGTACGACGAAGACACATTCAACGAAGCCTTTATGATGCATACCACCACCTCACCGAGCTACCCGCTGGTGGCCTCCATTGAAACGGCCGCGGCGATGCTGCGCGGCAATCCGGGCAAACGTCTCATCAATCGTTCGGTGGAACGTGCGCTGCATTTCCGCAAAGAGGTTCAGCGGCTGAAAGATGAAGCCGACGGCTGGTTCTTTGATATCTGGCAGCCGGAAGAGATTGATGAAGCAGAATGCTGGCCCGTCTCGCCCGGCGAAGACTGGCATGGCTTCCGGGATGCCGATAGCGACCATATGTTCCTCGACCCGGTAAAAGTGACGATCCTGACGCCGGGTATGGATGAGCAGGGCATAATGAGCGAGGAAGGTATTCCGGCCGCGCTGGTCGCGAAATTCCTTGATGAACGTGGCGTGGTGGTGGAGAAAACCGGTCCCTATAACCTGCTTTTCCTGTTCAGCATTGGGATCGACAAAACCCGGGCGATGGGATTGCTGCGCGGGCTGATGGAGTTTAAGCGAGCCTACGATCTCAACCTGCGGGTGAAGAACATGCTGCCGGATCTCTACGCGGAGGATCCTGACTTCTATCGTAATATGCGTATTCAGGATCTGGCCCAGGGGATCCACAGGCTGATCCGTCAGCACGATCTGCCGCGTCTGATGCTTCAGGCGTTCGATGTCTTACCCGAGATGAAATTTACCCCGCACAAGGCATGGCAGCGCCAGGTGAAAGGGGAGGTCGAAACCGTTGAGCTGGAAAACCTGGTCGGGCGCGTATCGGCCAACATGATCCTGCCTTACCCGCCGGGCGTTCCGCTCCTGATGCCGGGAGAGATGATTACCGAAGAGAGTCGGGCCGTGCTCGATTTCCTGCTGATGCTCTGTTCGGTAGGGCGTCACTATCCCGGTTTTGAGACCGATATCCACGGTGCGAAGCGCGACGAGAACGGCGTTTACTGGGTGCGAGTCCTAAAATAAGGGTGACCGCTTGCCAGGCGCGGGTTTTCGGTTGTAACGTTCAGGCATCATAAAAAGGAGAAGCTATGCTGGGTTTAAAACAGGTTCATCATATTGCGATCATTGCGACCGATTACGCGAAAAGTAAGGCCTTTTACTGCGACATCCTGGGCTTTACGCTCATGAGCGAGGCCTACCGCGAGGAGCGTGACTCCTGGAAGGGCGACCTGGCGTTAAACGGGCAGTATGTGATTGAACTGTTCTCTTTTCCTTTTCCGCCTGCGCGTCCGTCCCGGCCGGAAGCCTGTGGCCTGCGTCATCTTGCCTTCAGCGTCGATGACCTGGATAGCGCAGTAAAACATCTGGAAGCGCACGGCGTGACGTGTGAAGCGATCCGCGTCGATCCGTTCACCGACAAGCGCTTTACCTTTTTCAACGATCCGGACGGCCTGCCGCTGGAGCTTTATCAGCAGTAATCTTCGTCCTGTGTGATAATGCCCGCTCAGTTCGGGCATTTTTTATGTGTAATTCCCTATGACCTTACCCGCTATCGCACACGCCGTTTCACCGTACCGCCAGCTGCTGGTGGGGTTTAGCGGTGGCCTTGATTCTACCGTGTTGCTGCATCGCCTTAAGCTTTGGCGCGATCGGGAACCTGACGTCCAGCTACAGGCGATGCATATTCATCACGGATTAAGTCCTCACGCAGAGGAGTGGGTGGCGCACTGCGAAGCCTTGTGTGCAGCCTGGTCGATCCCGCTCATCGTTGAACGCGTCATGCTTGCGGAGGAAGGACTGGGCATCGAGGCGCAGGCACGTAAAGCCCGCTATGCCGCGTTTGCCGGGGCATTACGTACTGGAGAAGCGCTGGTAACGGCCCAGCATCTGGACGATCAGTGCGAAACCTTTCTGCTGGCGCTTAAGCGGGGCAGCGGGCCGGCGGGGCTTTCTGCCATGCCGGCGCGTTCGGCATTTGCCGGCACAACGTTACTGCGCCCGCTGCTTGGCGAGACGCGTGCCTCACTGGAAGCCTGGGCGCGAGAGCATCAGCTGAGCTGGATCGAAGATGAGAGTAACCAGGATGACGGCTATGATCGTAACTTCCTGCGTCTGCGCGTCCTCCCGCTATTGAGCGAGCGCTGGCCGCATTTCGCCGACGCGACGGCAAGAAGCGCCATGCTGTGCGCCGAACAGGAATCGCTGCTGGACGAGCTGTTAAGTGACGAACTCGCTGAACTGATTTCAAAAGACGGAGCGCTGGCCATTGCACCGCTGACAGCGATGAGTCCGGTGCGTCGCGCCGCGCTGCTACGACGCTGGCTGGCCTCTCATGATGCTACGATGCCGTCACGGACAATGCTGAGCCGTATCTGGGACGAAGTCGCTCTGGCGCGGGATGATGCTTCCCCGTGCGTCCACCTGAACGGGTTTGAGGTTAGACGCTATAAAGGGGAACTCTGGTGGATAAAATCCATGCCCTCGCTGACCAGTGTCGTGCTCGACTGGTTTTCTCCTGACGCGCCCCTGATATTGCCCTGTGAGGCAGGACGCGTTTCTCTCCTGTCGTCTGGTCATGTGCGGCTGCCGAAGCCCGATGAACCGGTCACCGTGCGCTTTAAGGCTGGCGGCATGCTGCATATCGTCGGGCGCAACGGGGGCCGGAAGCTGAAGAAAATATGGCAGGAGTATAACGTGCCGCCGTGGCTGCGCGACACCACGCCGCTGCTGTTCTACGGTGAAGCGCTGATTGCTGCTGCAGGGGTGTTCATCACGGAAGAGGGGTGGTCAGAAGAGGGTGTCCGTTTTGAGTGGCAGAAAGCGTAACGGGCAGCCAGGCTGCCCGTTAGTGTCATCAGGATTCGCTCACCACGACGGTGCCGATTTGCGGGTGGCTGAAGCTGGCTATTTTGTCCAGACGCAGCTCACGCGTCGCACCGGCATCTTCCACTATCAGGTATTCCACATTTTTACGTGAAACCAGATCACTGGCTTTCGCCTTCAACACTTCGCCATCTTTTAGCTCCAGCGTCAGTAATAAATGATGCTGGCAGGCGAGTTCGAGGTTGTCATAGTCATCACAATTGATGGGTTGATAAGTATCATTCATCGACATAATCGCTCACCAGTAAATTCGCCGCAGCATACGCTGCTTTTTCCCTGACCGACTCTGAAAGGCTCTCATCAGAGGCCACTTCATTAAGCACTTTCAATACACAGCCCAACGCGTCCGGGACATACCCCAGATCTCCGCTGGCGATTTCCGCATACCGTTTGCGAATTAACTCACAATAATTATTCACATCCCCTCCCGCCAGCGCACTGACTTACTGTGAGATATCATTAAGCCTACGAAGATAAACTCGGTTTAGCAAGGTGACTATACCATACTCATTTAAGCAATATCAGCGCCTTGATAGCGGTGTATTTATTACCCCATAACAGCCTTTTGCCGCGGTTTTCGCTACAATGAGTGCCTGATTCGAATGGAGTTCTCTCATGGCGCTGAAAGCGACAATTTATAAAGCAGTGGTCAATGTGGCCGATCTGGATCGCAACCAGTTCCTCGACGCGTCGCTTACGCTGGCACGCCACCCCTCCGAAACCCAGGAGCGCATGATGCTGCGCCTGCTGGCGTGGATTAAGTATGCCGACGAACGTCTGCAGTTTTCCCGTGGGCTAAGCGCAGAAGACGAGCCTGAAGCCTGGCTGCGCAACGATCATCTGGGTATCGATTTGTGGATCGAACTCGGCCTGCCGGACGAGCGCAGAATTAAAAAGGCCTGCACCCAGTCCGCTGAAGTGGCCTTATTCGCTTATAATCAGCGCGCTGCGGAGATTTGGTGGCAGCAAAACAAGAGCAAGTGCGGACAGTTTAAAAATCTCACGGTCTGGTATCTGGATGATGAGCAGCTGGCGCAGCTGAGCGAGTTCGCCAGCCGGACCATGGTTTTGCAGGCGACGATTCAGGATGGCGCCATCTGGCTCTCTGACTCTCGGAATAATCTGGAAATTCATTTAGCGGCGTGGCAACCCGCGTCATGATCGTCTTGTCCCGAAACGTCAGCATTCCTGACAACGAGCTGGAGATCACCGCCATCCGTGCTCAGGGGGCTGGCGGGCAGCACGTCAACAAGGCGTCGACGGCTATCCATTTGCGTTTTGACATTCGGGCCTCAAGCCTGCCAGAGTATTATAAAGAAAGCCTGCTTGCCGCCAGCCATCACCTGATCACCAGCGATGGCGTGATTGTGATCAAAGCCCAGGAGTACCGCAGCCAGGAGCTCAACCGGGAAGCGGCGATAGCCAGGCTGGTGGCGGTCATCAAAGAGTTAACGGCAGTACAAAAAAGCCGCCGGGCAACGCGGCCAACCCGCGCATCGAAAGAGCGTCGGTTGTCCTCGAAGGCCCAAAAGTCCACAGTGAAAGCACTACGCGGTAAAGTTCGTCGCCCGACAGAGTGACGAAAGGGAACACACTTTTCATAAGGAATTCATTGTGAAAAAAGTATTATGGTCAGCGCTGGCAGCGAGTACGCTGTTTGCGCTTTTTGGGTGTAACAACCGCTCCGAAACGCAGGTTTTACAACCCACGCAAACGGAAGAATTAAAACCAATGCAGCAAAGCTGGCGCGGCGTATTGCCTTGCGCGGACTGCGAAGGCATTGAAACGTCGCTGTTCCTGCAAAAAGATGGCACCTGGGTGATGAACCAGCGCTATCAGGGCGCAAAAGAGCCTTCTTCTTTTGCAACTTATGGAACATGGGCGCGTACGGCGGAGAAGCTGGTCCTGACGGATACCACCGGTGAGAAAACCTTTTTCCGCGCTAAAGGCGAGGGGATGGAGATGCTTGACCGCGAAGGCAACCCGATTGAATCCCAGTTCAACTACACGCTGGCGCCGGTAAAAGCGGCTCTGCCTGCCACGCCGATGGCGATGCGGGGGATGTACTTCTATATGGCGGATGCGGCGATCTTTACCGACTGCGCAACCGGCAAGAAGGTTAGCGTGGCAAACAATGCGCAGCTTGAACGTGATTACGCTGTGGCGCGCGGTAATGACAGCAAGCCGATATTGCTGACGGTGGATGGTCACTTTACGCTGGAGCCAAACCCGGATAGCGGAGAGATGGTGAAAACGCTGGTGGCGGATAAAGACGCGAAATTTGTAGCGGGTAAAGACTGTAACAGTAAATAAGCCGACGCTGAGCCATTAAAAAACCCCGCCTGAGCGGGGTTTTTTGTTTAGCCTTTGATGGCTTTCACCAGGTAATCAAGAATGTCGCCGGTCTTGATCATCTGTTTTTCGCCGCTGCGACGGTATTTGTATTCAATCTCATCGCTGTCGAGGTTACGGTCGCCGATGACGACGGTGTGTGGAATACCGATCAGTTCCATATCGGCAAACATCACGCCCGGACGCTCTTTACGGTCATCCATCAGCACTTCGATACCCTGAGCGCGCAGCTCGGAATACAGCTTCTCGGCCAGTTCCTGCACGCGGTAAGACTTGTGCATGTTCATTGGCAGAATGGCCACCTGGAACGGCGCAATATTGTCCGGCCAGACGATGCCGCGTTCGTCGTAGTTCTGCTCAATCGCCGCAGCCACCACGCGCGTCACCCCGATACCGTAGCAACCCATGGTCAGGATCTGGTTACGGCCATCTTCACCCTGAACAGCCGCGTTCAGCGCGCGAGAGTATTTATCACCCAGCTGGAAGATGTGACCGACTTCGATGCCGCGCTTAATCATCAGGGTACCCTGGCCGTCCGGGCTTGGATCGCCTGCAACCACGTTACGGATGTCAGCCACTTCCGGCGTCGCCACGTCGCGATCCCAGTTGATGCCGAAGTAGTGTTTACCGTCGATGTTCGCACCGGCGGAGAAGTCGCTCATTGCAGCAACCGTGCGGTCAATAACAACCGGCACCGGCAGATTGACTGGACCCAGTGAACCTGGACCCGCATTCACCACGGCGCGGATTTCCGCTTCCGTTGCAAAGGTGAGCGGGCTGGCTACCTGCGGCAGCTTTTCGGCTTTTACTTCGTTCAGCTCATGATCGCCACGCACCAGCAGGGCAACCAGCGGGTAAGCGCTGCCTTCGGTGGATTTTACCAGCAGCGTTTTCACGGTTTTTTCGACAGGCAGATTGAATTGCTCAACCAGCTCGGCAATGGTTTTCGCGTTTGGCGTATCAACCAGCGTCATCTCTTGCGTTGCCGGGCCGCGCGGTTCTTTTGGTGCCAGCGCTTCTGCAAATTCGATGTTCGCTGCGTAGTCTGAAGAGTCAGAGAAGATCACATCGTCTTCACCGCTCTGCGCCAGTACCTGGAACTCATGGGAGGCGCTACCGCCGATGGAGCCGGTATCAGCCTGCACAGCGCGGAAATCCAGACCCATGCGGGAGAATATTTTGCTGTATGCCGCGTACATTGCGTCGTACGTCTCTTGCAGGGATTCCTGAGAGGTATGGAAAGAGTAGGCATCTTTCATCAGGAATTCGCGAGAGCGCATGACGCCGAAACGTGGGCGAACTTCGTCACGGAACTTGGTCTGGATCTGGAAGAAGTTCAGCGGCAGCTGTTTGTAAGAGCTCAGCTCGTTACGAATCAGGTCGGTAATGACTTCTTCATGCGTTGGGCCGAGAACGAACGGACGCTCGCCGCGATCGACGAAGCGCAGCAGTTCAGGACCATATTGCTCCCAACGGCCGCTCTCCTGCCACAGGTCAGCGGGCTGAACCACAGGCATGGACACCTCGATAGCACCGGCGTTGTTCATCTCTTCACGCACGATGTTTTCGACTTTTTTCAGGACGCGCACGCCGGTCGGCAGCCAGGTGTATAACCCGGAGGCCAGCTTGCGGATCATCCCGGCGCGCAGCATCAGCTGATGGCTGATCACTTCGGCGTCGGCAGGCGTCTCCTTCAGAGTGGAGAGCAGATATTGGCTAGTACGCATGTTGTTACGGTTCCATTTCGACGATTGGAACAGGCTGAAACACCAGCCTGACACAAAAAAAGTGGTTTAGTTTACCAGTGTGGCAAAGATGCCAAAAGAGAGGAGAACAAAATTACCTGGGTTCAAGGGCAAACACTTCAAAACCTGCCCCGGTGACGCGCCAGCGAACGTTGAAATCAAGCAGCCAGACGGCGTACGTTTTTCCTTCTTCCTCTTCTTTACGGTAGGCCGGACGCGGGTCCTGTGCCAAAACTTCGGTGATGAAATCCCGTAAGCGAGGATAGCGTTTCTCCAGTTGACCAAGCTGCGCGGTTATCTCTGGCGTAAAATACACAGGCATATCCGCCTGCGGCGCGTCCTGAGCATAACTTGCACGCGCGTCCGGGAGCGCTTCGGCGAAGGGCAAATAGGGTTTTATGTCGATTACCGGCGTGCCGTCTACCAGGTCGAGGCTACCTAACTCAAGTATCACCCGATCTTTCTGGCAGCGTATGCCTTTCAGTTCAACCAGCGACATTCCAATCGGGTTTGGGCGGAAGGTCGAGCGCGTCGCAAACACGCCCATTCTCGCATTTCCGCCAAGACGAGGAGGGCGCACGGTAGGTCGCCAGCCGCCTTCCATCGTCTGGTGAAACACGAACACCACCCATAAATGGCTGAAAGCCTCGAGCCCGCGTACCGCATCGGCCTGATTGTAAGGCGCAATCAGGTGAAGTTCACCGCTTCCGCTGGTGACCAGACCGGGCTGGCGGGGGACGGCGAACTTCTCTTTATAAGGAGAGTGGATAACGCCTATCTGCTCGAACTGAAATGCACTCATTTCGCCGTGATGTTCAGCGCAGAACCGATGCAAACCGCCTGACGGTAGCAGCCCGGCGTGCCGCTGGTGACTTCGCAGCTGTGCAGCAGGACCGCGTTAGCTTTCATTTTTGCGGCATTAATCTGCATGCGTTTACGCGCTGTCGGAATATTCGGTGGTGAGTCCTGATTGGTCGCCTGGCAGGATTCGCCGCTCACTTCGCCCAGTTCACGGAACGGCTTACCAACGAGTTCGTCCGCTTTCGTGATAATGCGAACCGGCGCAGGGCGAACCACTTTCGGTTTCGCAGGCTCGGTCTTTGGCGGGGTTGCCGTGCTTTGAACAGGTTCAACGGGAGATCTGCTTAGCATAGAACAGCCGCTCAGCATGAGTGCTAAAAGACAGATCGGTAAAGCACGCATAATAGTTCCTCAATGGATAATCAAAACGTCAGATATTGAATCAGTTGACTGCACAAATGACAAGACGGGCATAAGCCCGTCCTGATGATATTACACTGAGGTGAGATTACCAGCCTTTAACAGCGCCGCCGTTAAACACTTTGTTGGCTTCCTGGTAAACTTCATCTGACTGATAGGCCTGAACGAATTTCTTCACGTTTTCCGCGTCCTTGTTGTCTTCGCGAGTCACGATCAGGTTAACGTACGGGGAGTCTTTATCTTCAACGAAGATACCATCTTTGGCTGGCGTCAGGCCAATCTGGCTGGCGTAAGTGGTGTTGATAACGGCCAGGGCAATCTGCGCATCGTCCAGAGAACGTGGCAGCTGCGGTGCTTCCAGTTCAACAATTTTCAGATTTTTCGGGTTCTCGGTGACGTCCAGAACGGTTGGCAGCAGGCCAACACCGTCTTTCAGTTTGATCAGGCCCACTTTCTGCAGCAGCAGCAGGGAACGACCAAGGTTGGTTGGGTCGTTAGGCACGGCAACCTGAGAGCCCGGCTGCAACTCGTCCAGCGATTTAATTTTCTTAGAGTAACCGGCAATTGGATAAACGAAGGTGTTACCGACACCCACCAGTTTATAACCGCGATCTTTGATCTGCTGATCCAGATATGGCTTATGCTGGAAGGCGTTAGCGTCGATATCGCCTTTGCTCAGCGCTTCGTTCGGCAGAACGTAATCGTTAAAGGTTACCAGCTCCACGTCCAGGCCATATTTCTCTTTCGCCACTTTCTGAGCAACTTCCGCAACCTGCTGTTCTGCACCCACGATAACGCCCACTTTAATGTGGTTTGGATCTTTTTCATCCTGACCGCAACCCACCAGTGCCAGAGAGCCGATCAGCGCGCCTACTGCTGCGAAGGTCTTTAATTTAAACGCCATGTTTTATCCTTAACTCGTAGAGTTTGTGTTGTGTGTAACGTTATTTGTGAGTAACGGTCCGGACGATGCGATCGCCGGAGAACTGGATTAAATAAACCAGAACAACCAGCAATACCAGTACGGTATTCATCACGGTCGCGTTATATCCAATATAGCCGTACTGGTAACCAATCTGACCTAAACCGCCAGCGCCAACTGCGCCACCCATTGCGGAATAACCGACCAGCGTGATGAGCGTGATGGTTGCCGCGTTCACCAGGCCTGGCAGTGCTTCCGGGAGCAGAACTTTGCGGACGATCTGCATCGGCGTTGCGCCCATCGCGCGTGAGGCTTCGATCAAACCTGTTGGGATCTCCAGCAGGGCGTTTTCCACCATACGGGCGATAAACGGCGCAGCCCCCACGGTCAGCGGAACAATGGCCGCCTGCAGTCCGATAGACGTTCCGACGATCACGCGGGTAAACGGAATCATCCACACCAGCAGAATAATGAAGGGAATAGAACGGAAGATGTTCACCAGCGCGGAGAGCGTACGGTACAGTTTCGCGTTCTCAATGATTTGACCCGGACGCGTCACGTACAGCAATACGCCGACCGGCAGGCCAATCACAAAACCAAAGAAGCCAGAGACAAAGGTCATTGCCAGCGTTTCCCAAACGCCGCGAACCAGCAGCCACATCATCGGCTCAGACATAACCCAGTACCTCTACTTTTACGTGGTGTTCCTGCAGCCAGGCAATTGCGGCCTGGGTTTCTTCTTGTGTGCCGTGCATTTCTGTCAGCATGATGCCGAACTTCACGCCACCTGCGTAATCCATCTGCGCGCTGATGATGTTGTTGTTCACGTTAAAGCGACGCGCGGTTTCGGAAAGCAGGGGAGCGTCAACGGACTGACCGGTGAACTCCATACGCAGCATCGGGACGCTGTTTGCTTCGGGTTCGGTTTTCAAACGCTCCAGATAATCTTCCGGAATATCCAGATGCAGCGTGGACTGGATGAACTGCTGTGCCAGCGGCGTCTTCGGATGCGAGAACACTTCACTTACCGTGTCCTGCTCGATCAGTTCACCGTTGCTGATGACCGCCACGCAGTCGCAGATGCGTTTCACCACGTCCATCTCATGTGTAATAAGGAGGATCGTCAGGCCCAGGCGACGGTTAATGTCTTTCAGCAGTTCCAGAATCGAACGCGTGGTGGCCGGATCCAGTGCGCTGGTGGCTTCATCGCACAGCAGTACCTTAGGGTTGCTTGCCAGCGCGCGGGCAATGGCGACACGCTGCTTTTGCCCACCGGACAGGTTTGCCGGGTAGCTATCATGCTTATCGCCCAGACCCACGAGGTCGAGCAGCTCGGTAACGCGACGCTTCACTTCTTCTTTCGGCGTGTTATCCAGTTCAAGCGGTAAGGCAACGTTGCCAAACACGGTGCGGGAAGCCAGCAGGTTAAAGTGCTGGAAGATCATGCCAATCTGACGACGCGCTTTGGTGAGTTCTTTCTCTGAAAGGGCGGTAAGTTCCTGGCCGCCAACTTCTACGCTGCCCTGGGTTGGGCGCTCAAGCAGGTTAACACAACGAATCAGCGTGCTTTTACCTGCACCCGATGCGCCAATGACGCCATAAATTTGACCAGCAGGAACATGCAGGCTGACGTTGTTCAGCGCCTGAATGGTTCGGTTCCCCTGCTGGAACACTTTGGTGATATTGGAAAGTTTAATCATTAGATTATTTTTATCGTATGTAAGTTAGCCGTGGCATTTTCTTCTGCCAGATACGGGTGATGACCGTAAACAAAACGGATGTTAAGGCATCCAGACGTCTAAATCAATCCAACTCTGTACGATGAGCACTTTATTGCGCTGCGATTCATGAGATACTAGTCGAACATGCCTTTTTCAGGAGCAAACCGGTGGCAAAATCAGTACCCGCAATTTTTCTCGATCGTGACGGCACTATTAATGTGGATCACGGTTATGTCCATGAGATTGATGAATTCGAGTTTATCGAGGGCGTAATAGATGCCATGCGCCAACTGAAAGAGATTGGTTATGCGCTGGTGGTTGTGACGAACCAGTCCGGTATTGCACGCGGTAAATTCACCGAAGCGCAGTTCGAGACGCTGACGGAATGGATGGACTGGTCGTTGGCCGACCGCGGTGTGGATCTCGACGGCATCTACTATTGTCCGCACCACCCGCAGGGTACGGTAGAAGCGTATCGCCAGACCTGTGACTGCCGTAAGCCGCATCCGGGGATGTTCATCTCTGCACAGGAGTTCCTGCACATCGATATGGCTGCTTCTTATATGGTGGGCGATAAACTGGAAGATATGCAGGCAGCAGCAGCAGCGGGCGTAGGAACCAAAATATTAGTTCGCACCGGTAAGCCAGTGACGCCAGAAGCAGAAAATGCAGCGGATTGGGTGATTAATAGTCTGGCCGATCTGCCAAAAGAGATTAAAAAGCACCAAAAATAGCCTTTTTGGCGAAAAGATGAGCGGTTGAAATAAAAATGCATTTTTCCGCTTGTCATTCCTCGGCGGCCCCCTATAATGCGCCTCCATCGACACGGCGGATGTGAATCACTTCACACAACAGCCGGTTCGGTTGAAGAGAAAAAATCCTGAAATAACGGGTTGACTCTGAAAGAGGAAAGCGTAATATACGCCACCTCGCAACGGTGAGCGAAAGCCGCGTTGCACTGCTCTTTAACAATTTATCAGACAATCTGTGTGGGCACTCAAAGTGACATGGATTCTTAACGTCYTCGGACRAWAAATGAATACCAAGTCTCTGAGTGAACATACGTAATTCATTACGAAGTTTAATTCACGAGCATCAAACTTAAATTGAAGAGTTTGATCATGGCTCAGATTGAACGCTGGCGGCAGGCCTAACACATGCAAGTCGAGCGGTAACACAGGGAGCTTGCTCCCGGGTGACGAGCGGCGGACGGGTGAGTAATGTCTGGGAAACTGCCTGATGGAGGGGGATAACTACTGGAAACGGTAGCTAATACCGCATAACGTCGCAAGACCAAAGAGGGGGACCTTCGGGCCTCTTGCCATCAGATGTGCCCAGATGGGATTAGCTAGTAGGTGGGGTAACGGCTCACCTAGGCGACGATCCCTAGCTGGTCTGAGAGGATGACCAGCCACACTGGAACTGAGACACGGTCCAGACTCCTACGGGAGGCAGCAGTGGGGAATATTGCACAATGGGCGCAAGCCTGATGCAGCCATGCCGCGTGTATGAAGAAGGCCTTCGGGTTGTAAAGTACTTTCAGCGGGGAGGAAGGTGTTGWGGTTAATAACCWCAGCAATTGACGTTACCCGCAGAAGAAGCACCGGCTAACTCCGTGCCAGCAGCCGCGGTAATACGGAGGGTGCAAGCGTTAATCGGAATTACTGGGCGTAAAGCGCACGCAGGCGGTCTGTCAAGTCGGATGTGAAATCCCCGGGCTCAACCTGGGAACTGCATTCGAAACTGGCAGGCTAGAGTCTTGTAGAGGGGGGTAGAATTCCAGGTGTAGCGGTGAAATGCGTAGAGATCTGGAGGAATACCGGTGGCGAAGGCGGCCCCCTGGACAAAGACTGACGCTCAGGTGCGAAAGCGTGGGGAGCAAACAGGATTAGATACCCTGGTAGTCCACGCCGTAAACGATGTCGACTTGGAGGTTGTGCCCTTGAGGCGTGGCTTCCGGAGCTAACGCGTTAAGTCGACCGCCTGGGGAGTACGGCCGCAAGGTTAAAACTCAAATGAATTGACGGGGGCCCGCACAAGCGGTGGAGCATGTGGTTTAATTCGATGCAACGCGAAGAACCTTACCTACTCTTGACATCCAGAGAACTTNGTGCGAAAGCGTGGGGAGCAAACAGGATTAGATACCCTGGTAGTCCACGCCGTAAACGATGTCGACTTGGAGGTTGTGCCCTTGAGGCGTGGCTTCCGGAGCTAACGCGTTAAGTCGACCGCCTGGGGAGTACGGCCGCAAGGTTAAAACTCAAATGAATTGACGGGGGCCCGCACAAGCGGTGGAGCATGTGGTTTAATTCGATGCAACGCGAAGAACCTTACCTACTCTTGACATCCAGAGAACTTAGCAGAGATGCTTTGGTGCCTTCGGGAACTCTGAGACAGGTGCTGCATGGCTGTCGTCAGCTCGTGTTGTGAAATGTTGGGTTAAGTCCCGCAACGAGCGCAACCCTTATCCTTTGTTGCCAGCGGTYMGGCCGGGAACTCAAAGGAGACTGCCAGTGATAAACTGGAGGAAGGTGGGGATGACGTCAAGTCATCATGGCCCTTACGAGTAGGGCTACACACGTGCTACAATGGCGCATACAAAGAGAAGCGACCTCGCGAGAGCAAGCGGACCTCATAAAGTGCGTCGTAGTCCGGATTGGAGTCTGCAACTCGACTCCATGAAGTCGGAATCGCTAGTAATCGTAGATCAGAATGCTACGGTGAATACGTTCCCGGGCCTTGTACACACCGCCCGTCACACCATGGGAGTGGGTTGCAAAAGAAGTAGGTAGCTTAACCTTCGGGAGGGCGCTTACCACTTTGTGATTCATGACTGGGGTGAAGTCGTAACAAGGTAACCGTAGGGGAACCTGCGGTTGGATCACCTCCTTACCTTAAAGAACCTGCCTTTG
>NZ_JRJC01000022.1:0-500 GCF_000762975.1 Enterobacter sp. UCD-UG_FMILLET | reverse complement strand
CTGCACGAATGGCGTAATGATGGCCAGGCTGTCTCCACCCGAGACTCAGTGAAATTGAACTCGCTGTGAAGATGCAGTGTACCCGCGGCAAGACGGAAAGACCCCGTGAACCTTTACTATAGCTTGACACTGAACACTGGTCCTTGATGTGTAGGATAGGTGGGAGGCTTTGAAGCGTGGACGCCAGTCTGCGTGGAGCCGMCCTTGAAATACCACCCTTTAATGGCTGGTGTTCTAACGTAGACCCGTAATCCGGGTTGCGGACAGTGTCTGGTGGGTAGTTTGACTGGGGCGGTCTCCTCCCAAAGAGTAACGGAGGAGCACGAAGGTTAGCTAATCCTGGTCGGACATCAGGAGGTTAGTGCAATGGCATAAGCTAGCTTGACTGCGAGAGTGACGGCTCGAGCAGGTGCGAAAGCAGGTCATAGTGATCCGGTGGTTCTGAATGGAAGGGCCATCGCTCAACGGATAAAAGGTACTCCGGGGATAACAGGCTGATA
>NZ_JRJC01000021.1:0-551 GCF_000762975.1 Enterobacter sp. UCD-UG_FMILLET | reverse complement strand
TTGACGTACAGATCTCCCGCCTGCGCCGCATGGTGGAAGAAGATCCTGCGCATCCTCGTTATATTCAGACCGTATGGGGTCTGGGCTACGTATTCGTCCCGGACGGCTCTAAAGCATGAGGCGAATGCGCTTCTCGCCGCGTAGCTCGTTTGCCCGCACCCTGTTACTGATCGTCACCCTGCTGTTCGTCAGCCTGGTGACGACCTATCTGGTGGTGCTGAACTTTGCGATCCTGCCGAGCCTCCAGCTGCAGTTTATCGGTCATCAGCATACGGACTTCGTAGGCCAGGACCTTATTAAACTGCTGGAGGACGGCACGCAGCTCGTCGTTCCCCCGGCATTTCGCCGTGAAATCTACCGTGAACTGGGCATTTCGCTCTACTCCAACGAGGCGGCGGAAGACGCTGGCCTGCGCTGGGCGCAGCACTACGAATTCCTCAGCCAGCAGATGGCGCAGCAGCTGGGCGGCCCAACGGAAGTGCGCGTTGAGGTCAACAAAAGCTCGCCCGTCGTCTGGCTGAAAACCTGGCTTTCACCCAACATCTGGGTGC
>NZ_JRJC01000020.1:0-103938 GCF_000762975.1 Enterobacter sp. UCD-UG_FMILLET | reverse complement strand
CTTCACCCCCACCCGCCCATCACTTTAAATATTTCCATAATAATAACAAAAACATAGTCAGATCATATGGAGATGTTTTGTTACCAAGTAGGAAATACTTAATCGAAATTGATGAATATCCATTCAAATTTCATTTATATTTAATAATCAAAAGCAGTATGCATAATTACCTTGAAACTTGTCTGACCAGACCTTAAATGTTATGTTATAACAAATGCTTTGGAGGCATGAAGTTCAGGACGCAGAAGTTAAGATAAGGAGGTGTGTTATGCGTAGTTTGAAGTCACTAAATAGCCGATCAGTTATCTATCTCCTGTGTTTCTTTATGATAGCCGTAACTCATAAAACGAATGCTCGTTCGTTTTATGTGAAGAACTACAGTCTGCCAAGCTATACCGAGTTTCACGGGAAAATTAAAAGTGGTGAATTTGATGAATACCATGTGTTTCTACAGAAGTCTCAGCCCCTCAGAATGGAGATATCCGATAAACGCTTTGAACTGAGAGTGACTGGCCCGGATCAAAGAGGAAGTAAGATAAACACCCGACTTGAGAAGAGTAATGTCTTCATCGCCCCAGTATCCGGTATGTATAAGATTATTGTTAAAAGCACGCATCGGGATCAACAGTGTAATTGCTATGTATTGGCTATTAACTTTACGGATTGAGATGACGCATTATGTTTAAATGGAAAAATATATCTATTTTCTTAGCAGTAAAAATATCAGTATTTTACTAACGGATGACTTCTACTTTTTTTATGGTTTAAAAAAAATAACCGGCTTGCCTTTGGTTCATATGACATATGATGGAACCACTCATCCTCCCGCTATTATAAGAGGAAAAGGTAAGATCCGAGTGCTTATTGATGGCCGAATTTTCAAGGAAGGTAATTGGAGGGGTTTCAATAAGCTACGCGAGTCGCTAAAAAAGGGGGCTGACTGGATCTGGCTTGATGTATCCGGACACGGACGTTTTTATCCTGAAGATTGTGAATATCATATTTATGCCAATCTAAGAGGAAGCATGCATGACTCAATTATGTCCTTGTACCATGCCTATTTAAGACGCCGCATCACTATGATTTACCATCACTACCCGCGACTGACTGTCAAGGAGTTAGATATTCTTCAGAGTCTACTTGATAACGACAGTATAGCTGAAATTCAAAAGAAATTTTGTCTTGGTGAAAAGACAGCTACCTGTTACCGAAGCAGGATTGTGCAAAAATTTGGTTGCCGAGGATACGGAATGTTTATGCAGTATTATGAACGAAACAAGGAAATCATTGACAGAAAATGGAGGTATGAATGTAAGCAGTAATTAAAATTTCTTTTAATAACTTTTTATGCCTGAAATCAAAGGAGCACTTTATGAATAAAGCTGTAATTCTTTCCCTCTTCACTGCCGTCACATTATTTACTGCAGGATGCGCTAAACATACATACAGCATTGTCACTCAGGACGGTCGAACCATTATTAGTGAAGGAAAACCTAAAGAAACCAGTGCCGGTTTAGTAGGGTATGTGGATGCGAATGGTGTCAAACAGCAGATTAACCGCGCAGAAGTGAAAGAAATCACCCAGATAAGGTAAGCCAGATTTCTAGGCAGCAGTGCTTTACCGTCAGCCCGGAGCGTAAATAGATTTACGCTCCTTAACTCGCTCTCCCGAAACGGGTGCTAAGGTTCCCCTTCTCTGTTCCTTGTCCCATGTTAAATTACGCAGGCTCAGACTTCCTATTTCAGTTCAAGGCTATCGTTTCTTTCCTGAAGGTATCCGTACAAATATAGGCAACTGATGAAGCCACTATACTGGATTCCAATACTTCCTTCGTCAGTGAATTTCATCAAGTAAGGCTACATTTAACCTTTCTATGATGAGAAGGAGTTTGTTATGGGTAAACTTCATGCCACGCCTGACTGTTTGTAGCCAGGTAACGTATGGCATGAATGCAGAATGGCGCCATCAGTTTGGAAATAAGATGTAACCGCGCCCAAAAAGTTGCCTTAGGTACCAGTATTTGGTATTGATGCCGGGGAATAACTCATATTTAACAGGCAGAAAATTAATAAATAAAAAAACGTCGGGCAGGCATAACCCGACGTGGTACTCAAAAAGCAGGATTACATTTTTGCCATAGCCAGAGTAATGACGTAATACCTGCAGGCAAGTTCCCAAGAGGTAGCAATTTATTAATGAAACTTAAAGACAATCACACAAAGCAGCAAAGACTCGCTCAGTTATTTGAAGTTAAAAGCATCAGGATGGTTTTGAAGGCTACCGCTGAGAGCAGCAAAAAGAACCGTCCTACCATCTATCGAGATATCACTTCCTGAATTCAACCACACCAGGTTTTGCTGATATCCCTCTTCGGATTGTTTTGAAAATACCGCTGACATACTCTTGGTATCAGGTGAGTACAAGATCGCGATTTGTTCCGCTGCACAATCATGGGGTTTGCAGGCAGAAACTACCTGGTAGGCTTTATTGTCCACGGTTACCCTCATCGCAGGTGTACTGGTACCGCCTTTCATCACCCAGTCTGGCAGGTTATGACCCTTCGACATTTTATGGAAAGCTTTGCTGGTTTCACTATCCGTCGCTAGACTGCTTACTGTCATCTCAGTTTGCGCATAGGCAGCAGTTGCAGTTAACAATGATAAGGTTGTCACAATTAGCTTAAGCATATGTTTTCCTCTATAAGTAAAAGTTCCAGCTTAGGACAATGTCATAAAAAGAAAGTACTGCATTTGCACACATCTATGGTGAATGCATTCCACATAAATATCAATAAACAATAACACCGACAAAAATTTTCTTTTAGGTTTTTTCTGATGTAAATTACGAAAATGAATCAATAAAAACTTAAAAAGCAACAAATAGCTTCAATCACGCTGATATTAACTATCCACTAAGATAATCCTAAAGTCAGGAATTAAATTAACATTTTGCAGATATCGATGTACCTACCCTGTTATTGGAAGGAACAGATATAAATGCAACATGTAATTATTGCACCCTATAAATTCCGAATTGGAGTTTAACTTGGGTTTAAGTTGTTTTCAGCAAGCATCAAATTTGGTTTTCCAGGTTGCCTCAACCGTCAGCGTAGCTTACCTATCTTATGTACAGATTATGGATGATAGATATCATCAAAGCTCTCTCAGTTGCCGTTTTCACGCCTGAAACCCCTTTCCCCTTGCGATGTTAATTCCCTCAACGCATTCCCTTAATGCATTTACTTGCTCAGAGGAGAGTTCAGATTCATCAATTGTGGCCAACAGAGCGTTGAGGGAGCGCTCAATATCGTTTTTAGTCAATCGTAAACAGATAACCTTAACCCAACGTGGAGAGAACTTGCTGAGGCCGATTGCTCTTGTGATACGTAGTTTCATGAAATGCCTCTTTACTGCCAGTGGTGGCGATTTGTAACTCAGTTGTAACACACAGTGGAGGAGACTTATGTGATTATTTCGCCATAAAAATTTCTAAGGGGCGTTTAGCCTGGGCAATCAGGCTTTCAGCAAGTATCGAAGTTGGTATTCCAGCATGTCACACAAGCGCCTCGTCATAACCTGAAGCGGCTAAATCATGTGAAGGTGCTTTTACAGTCATAAATAGGCTGGGATGCCAGCTTTGCGCTAGAAGCGGACAAAGCGAATTCGTCATTGCACTGGGTTAGCAGGTTTACTTCAACGGCCTACTATGCAGGCACTGCTCCTGCCCAAGAGGTATATGAGACCACCTCATCCCCGTCGGGGATAAACTTATTGAAGCTCCCATTGAAAATAACTTATTCTTTTCCGTCAATGAAATGCAGGAGACGAGTCATGACTGGCGAAATTCGCAGACGAGGAAGGCCACGAAAAACAGAAAGTACCTATGCAGATACCCGTAATGACCTGATCCGCAGTGGACTTGAACTGCTCACGCAGAATGGTTTTCTTTCGACGGGAGTCGATGCCATTGTCAAAAATGCCAGTGTCCCTAAAGGCTCATTTTATTACTATTTTAAGAGCAAAGAGGAATATGCCCAGACAGTTCTGAACGCCTATGACAGTTTCTTTGTGCACAAACTCAAAAAACACCTTCATGGATCATCCAGCCCACCAATGGTACGTCTGGAAAATTTCATCAACGATGCCTGCGACGGCATTAAAAAGTACAATTTCACCCGGGGCTGCCTGGTTGGCAATATGATGCAGGAGAGCCCGGGGCTTCCACTATCCTTTATTAAACAGCTTCAGGATATACTTGAACGCTGGCAGGCAATTGTGGCGTCCTGTCTTTCCGATGCGTTATCCTCTGGCGATATCTGTTCCGATATGAACGATACACAACTGGCGGCCATTTTCTGGAGCAGTTGGGAGGGTGCCGTGATGCGTGCCAAACTTTATTGTTCAACCCAGCCTGTGTACGATTTTTGGAGCTATTTCAAAACGTCAGTACGCTATCAACCCTCTAAGGATACGACGGTTAAACAGTAAAAAAGGGGCCGCGGCCCCTAATTGTAATTATCCCCCCCAGGCCGAGCCTGGCTTCCATCTCATTAGCTACATTGAATTACTGCCCGGCCACGAATTCCTCCACTCAGAAGTTTTTCAGCCACATTTATAGCGTCACTGAGCGGGTAAATGGTGGTAAGGCTATCCAGTCGGGACTCTGGTAAATACTGTACCGCTTGTTGCCAGATCGCTGTTCTTTTCTCTTTCGCGAACATGACACTGTCAATCCCTTTCAGCGTGACAGCACGCAGAATAAACGGAGCCACATTGCCCATCAATTCCATCCCCTGAGCCATGCCGCAGGCTGCAACAATACTGCCATACCGCACCCCGGCGCAGGCATTGCAGAGTGTGTGGCTACCGACTGTATCAATGGCGGCAGCCCAGCGTTCTTTTTGTAACGGTTTTCCAGGGGAGGCAAGCTCGGAACGATTAATAATCTCCTCTACACCGACCGTTTTATAAAGCCAGGCAGCTTCTTCAGGTCGACCAGTAGACGCGGTCACGCGGTAATCCATCGACGCCAGGATCATGGCCGCAATGCTCCCGACACCTCCACTGGCACCAGTAACTAGTACCTGACCATCTTCAGGCTTAATACCATGATTCAGTAGTGCGTCGACACACAGCATCGCGGTAAAACCTGCTGTTCCGATTGCCATTACGTGTTTGCTGTTTGAGCCAGCCGGCAGCGGCGTCAGCCAGTCTCCTTTTACCCGTGCTTTTTCAGACAGTCCACCCCAGTGTTTTTCCCCTACACCCCAGCCTGTCAGGAGAACCTTATCTCCGGGCTGATATTCCGGATGTGAACTGGCGGACACCGTACCGGCAAAGTCAATGCCTGGCACCATTGGGAAGTGCCGGACGATTGGGCCACGGCCCGTAATGGCCAGCGCGTCTTTGTAGTTGATGGAGGAATATTCAATATTTACCTCAACATCCCCCTGCGGCAGCTCACTTTCAGCAATTTCAACAAGTTGCGCACTATAGCGTTCATCTGCTTTGTTTATTAATAAAGATTTAAACACTTTCACCTCGTCTTTTTGGCGTTTACCGTTCAGTTATTAAGTCATGTACAAATAATATTGACCGATCGTCTAATAATCAACACTACTATCCTGATGTTTTGCCAGCAATCAAGAATTATTATTTATTTCATGAACATAAAACGGTCTACCTTGATCAGCATCAAGCTGGATTCAGATTGATCTGGTACAGATGGGAAAATGAACATCTCTTAAATATACACAGCTAATGCTTCAGGAGACGGCTGATGATGAGATAAAGCAACTGAGCTTCAATGAGTTTGCCCACACCGGACCTTCCGTCTTTCAGAAGACCGTTTTGTGCCAAAAGCTGAACTTATCTCTCAGGATCCACCTGTCCATCCATTAGTATGTACTGCGCTGCTTTACGCGCGTGTTGATCAATCAAAGGAACAAGCCGAGTGAAATGCTCACTGGCGCAATGTGCATCGAGTGCCGCCCGGTCAGGCCATTCCTCAATGAAAATAAAATGCCCCGGATCCTTTTCATCTCGATACAAATCATAAGCAATACATAGAGGCTCTCGTTTCGTTGTCGCAATGAGCTCACGGTATAAAGGGAGGACGGTTTCAACGCATTCGGGTTTGATAAAATCTTCGGCAATGACCTTTAGCATGCGAATTCCTTTAGAAAAAATGGCTAGGGTTTTGATGGATAATGCCAGCATGAAGGGCTATTTCAAAAAGAATGTTCGCTCCTCGCTCATAACGAACCATTTCCTCACTATGCCCTGCCATCGGCTTTCATCCGCTGATATTTAGCTTTCAAAAGCTCTGCCGGTGTCGGCCCCTTCGGCGATACCGGCGCGGCCAACGCCCGCCGTACAGGCGGAATCGGCTTACCGGCCAGCACGCGCTTTTCCCACATATCCAGAATATCGCTGGCTTCACGCTCGAGTTCTTTATGGCTTAGTTGGCCATCGGTTCCGCGGCGCCTCAGTTCGAGACAAATGTGGTAGTAAATCGGCTTAGGCCACGGATACTGCTCACTGCTCGGGTACCGAAACACCAGCTTACGCCACTTCCAGTACTCAGCCATCACGTCAGCAGTGGTGATCCCCAGCACGCATCGCCCTTCCCTGCACCACTTGATGAACTGGCCAGGCGACGGCAGGAACGGACGCTCCTGACGGCGTACCACTCGCATTCCGGCTTCAACCTGCTCCAGAGTGGTGATCCCATTTTCTTTGAAGGCCAGCACCCATTGCCGGCGGATCTCGTTCACGTCTTCCTGGCTGCGATTAACCAGGCTTGCAGGGAACGCGGCCGCCAGATGTACGAATAGCCCGTTGATAATCTGCGCCACCTGTTGCGTTTGTTCGCGTTCGGTGTACTGCTCAGGCATGTTGTGCACCACGCGCCGAGCCTGTTCCCGGTCAAAACTGCGAATTTTCTCTGCGAGGTTTTTCATTCCAGCACCCCGTCAATCCAGTCGGTGTTATGCAAGTCAATGCCGCCCCGGGATGGTTTTACCGCTCCGGTTGCACGCAGCCGTTTGGTGGTGAGCTGATCCCACTGCTTTCGCAGACTTGAGGGACTCAGGATGTTGTCTTTCCAGAAATCATCTCGGTTGGCCCACTGGAACAGGTCACAGATTTCGTAGTGAGTACGATTGTCCTGGACACGCATCAGCCTGATGGTGTTTGCCCATTCAGCCCAGTTTGGTTCGGATAGCGATGCGTTGACGGTGAGAAGCCTGTCGTAAATCCAGCGGGCGGCCTTGAGGTCGTCAGCGGATCCCCATGACTTACCTGCCGGGGTGTATATCCCGGCGGCAGCTTCTGGATGGCGTGAGAGAAACTTTTGAGTTTTCTGGTTTCGGGATTCGTTAGAATTCCGAGACGAGGATATTTTAATATTGTTCTTGTTATAGTCTTGGGTGTCTACCGTTTCCGGGAAGACTTTTCCCGTTTTCGGTAACACTTTTCCCGATTTCGGGAAGGTTTTTCCCGTTTTCGGTTTGTCTAAAATCCAGGCAGAAAGGTCAGTATTTATACCGACGATTTTCATCACGCCTTGCTTCTGACTGAAGATAATTTTGCGTTCTGCGAGCGATTTGAGCGCATCAGAGACATGCGAATCACTCAGCCCTGTAAGCTCAGCGATCACCGTGTTCGTAACGCGGTCTTGTTTCTTGTTCCAGCCGTAGGTAAGCCAGATCACCGCCTCAAAACACTGCCACTCCCGGCCTGACATTCTCAGACGAGGCTTTAGCTGTTGGATCTCGTTAGCGACCTTGGTATACCCGTTCGACAGGTCGGCCATACGACCTCCCGGTTGTTCGGTTCTGTGGGGGAAATTGATAATTTCAGCTGTGTTTGACATACTTAGCTCCGCAATTACACTCCGTTCTTGCACCTGAAAGTCGGTTCTGTTAGCGCAGACCGGCTTTCGCCTTTTCTGAAGTCTTCACACTGCCCCCAGCATGGTTGTTACCATCGCCAGCAGCGGCGCAGTAAGGTCCGGATCGACACGGAACATCTCAAAAATCCCCTCGCCTAACTCCTTCAGCTTTTCCTTCTTCGGCGCATCGAGCATCAGAGCTTGCTTCGCCTCACTTACCTCTTTTTCTAATCTGGCCATGCGATACGCGAACGAGTCGTTCTTTACGACACGGTCGCGGTATCGAAGCGGTAGTACGGACATGATCGCTGGCAACAGTTGTTCGACGTTCTTTCGGTAAGATGCGGAGTCTTCTTTGTTGTCTAGCCAGCGGAACAGCTTCACGTTCCAGACATCGGCCTGGCCTGTTAAATCCACGCCATCAAGTTGAAGTTCTTCCGCCGCGTCTTGAATTTGAAGCGCAACAGTTACGCGCCCTTCTGCTGCCGCCCACGCCCGGACCGCAGAGCAGAGATCACGATGAGCAATATCCTGCGCTGTAGATTCGCTTTGATGACACTGGAATATCAGAGGATTAGAGGCAGCTCTGCTACTTTGTTGAACTGAAACAGTTTGCATAGTTAAGGCTCCTGTTTAGGTAAACCGTCAGTTGGGTTTGGGTAGAGATCTGGGCGCAGCTCGTGCGGAGTTACGCCAGTAACCCCATAAATTTGCAAGACTCGATCTGCCGGGACGACGCCCTGATATCGATTTCGCCAATGACTAACAGTCATGGCGCTTACGGTTAGTAGTTGGGCTAAGCGCGTAGCAGTTCCTGCTTTGGTAATTGCTTTATCAATTGCTTTCATAAATAGCTCCTGTAACAACCACGCAATTAAACATATTGTTTATGTTTATGTCAACATTTTGAATATTGAGCTAATAAACATTTGGTTTAGAATTCGTCCATGAAAGAAAAAACTCATCAAATTAACCACCCACAAGTTCAGCGGCTTAACGAGGTTCTTGAGCTCAAGAAGTTGACCAAATCAGACATGGCCCGTATTTGTGGCGTCAGTGCTCAGTCGGTCAATAACTGGTTCGTTCGTGGGACGATTGGTAAAAGCTCAGCGATTAAGCTGGCGGATGCGCTTGGGGTGAGCCTTGAGTGGCTGCTTGGCCAAGATGTTGGCGAGAAAGATGGACTGAAGCCAGACGAACAACGCCTGCTGGAACTTTACCGTCAGCTTCCCGAAGAAGAGCAACAGAACATGCTTCGCATCTTCGCACTTCGCCTGAAAGAGCTGGACGAACTATATGATAAGTATATGAAAGGCCGTATTCGTTCGCAGGATGATTGAGTAATCCTTTCAGCAATGATTCGTAAATACCTACTATAAGAAATGGCCATAAAGTGGCCTTTTTTTATGCCCCTCGAATAACTAGCACATCTTTTGTATTAAACGCCCATTCCCCGGACTTCCAGCCCGTACCATTTCGTCGAATTTTTTGCCTCCAAAGAACAAAATTTCACTCTCCATAAGCACCACATAAACATTTTGTTTATTTAATATTACTCATTTCGTTGACTAAAGCTTAAACTTTGTGTTTAATCTAACTCACCAGGACGCACTACGAACCACCAAGGCAGGACGCCCACGGAGTAGCCGCCGACGGCATACGAATAGTCGGATGAGGTGGAGAGATTAACGCGCATCAGGTTTAAACGTTCCGCTGGCCGGCGATAAGGCAAACGAGGGTGAGAATGATTGATTTCGCACGCAAACCAGGACGGCAGCAGGCCGTAAAACTTAACTTGTTCGAAGTGATTCTTCGCCGCCTGTGCTACCTGCTGGCGCAAAAGGGGAATCCAGATGTGTAACTCAACAAAATGCGGGTACTGCGGCAAGCCGGTTGAACCGGAGAAAGTAGTCAAAAGTACCCTTCTCTATCGCAACGGCGCACAGCTGGCGCGCAAAGAAAAAGAATACTGCTCTGAACGTTGTGCTTCGTACGACCAGATGGCCCACGAGGCATAACGTAAAAGCCGCGCAAGGCGGCCCGTACGTCCGGTGCTCCCGACCAAAGTTACACCGGAAAACTACTTAAAAAACCAAAGTTCACCCAATGGGCGCTATCTCTGGCCCGGGGATCTTACATCCAAAAAAGAGGATCTCACATGGAATTTTTCTATGTAGTTAAGGCTACGCAGAAATCTGGCAAAGAAGACGCGGTGATTTGGTTCACTGCGAAATCTGAAGTCCGAGCCAACCTGCAGCTCTATGTCGAGCTGGAAGATTCTGGTATTGAAACCGGCCGCGGTAAGGATTACGCCAAACCGGTTCGCACCGATTTCCCTGTTTACAACGACCTGCCGGAAGAAAGCACCGTGGATTACACCTGGTGCAAACGCTACGAACTCCAGGACGATGGACGCACCTGGCTACCAAAGGCTGGCGCTGAGTCTACTGAAGCCGTTGACAACATTGCCGCACCGGAACCGACTGTTAAAGTCGAAACTATCGTCGAGAGTGTCCCGCTTGAAAACCGCACTCCAGCGGTTCGTTTTGCCGTCCACCTGACCAGCGACAAATACCAGTCACACATCACTAAAGAGCAGCAGCTCGCTGCCAGCGAAATGTCACTGGATGAAGGCAATACCTATCTCCAGAACCTGCTGCTGGCGAAGAGCGACATCCCTGAAGTTGCCGAACTCAGCCTGAACGCTGAGTGGAAACTGGTTCAGGCGATTAAGCAGGTATTCGCGCCAGATGAAGCGCACGAAACTGAAATTATCGCTGCATTCATGGCTGACTGGGCGAGAGCAGATGCCGGCGACCGCAATCAGTTAGTTGAAGAGTGGAGAAGCGGAAAGCTTGCTCTTCTCAAATCAGAAAGCACCAGCGACGCCGACGTTACAACTGGTCATGATCTCAAACCTGATAACGGTATCCAGATTGACGAGAATGATGACGAAACCACTCGTTATCCAGTCGTGCGTATGCCGTTCCGGAAGCAGCTACTCGCACAGTTCACCGCCAATGAACTGCGCCACCACTTAACCCGCGAAGAGTACGAAACTATCAGCGCGCTGGAGATGGACACTGACAACAGCTATGTCCAGAACCTGCTGCTGGCGGCAGAAAACTGCGAAGAGGTGAAGGGTTACGATACCAAAGACCTTTGGCGCTATACCGACGCCATTCGCAAGGTGTTCAGCCAGGAGAAGCGCCACGAACTCGCTTTGGTTCTCCGTTTTACCCGAATCTGGGCGGCGACTGATTATATTGACTGCGGCATTCTCGTTCGCGAATGGGCTGCAGGTAATCGCATCAGTAATGTTCAGCGTACTGATTCTGGTACCAATGCAGACGGTGGCTATGTGACGGATCGCGGCGAAGGCGCGCACCACACTCTGGACACTCTCGATCTTGAGATCGCCTGTGCCCAGCTGCCTATGGATTTCCATCACTTTGAAATCCCCTCAAGCGTTTTACGTCGCGTCAAAGAAATCGTGGCGAAGAAAGAAGAACCATGGAAATCATGGAGCGCCATCCTGCGTAATCAGCCCGGCGTACTGGCAGTGAACCGTGCGGCAATCTTCAATCTGATCCGCATAGCGCCGGAAAATATCCACCACACGCCAGCGGCTCATCTTGAGTTCGTTAATAAAACCATGACGGCTGAATTTAACTCTGCTGTGGAATTACTGCCGTTGCCTACTCCTGTAGTTGAGGCTGAAGCCCCAGCTGAACAACCGCAGGTTGAAAATCTCGGTAGCGGCGTGTTCTCCATCGATGGCCTGGTGGATGGAAATACCGAACCGGTCCTCAATACCCCCTCAAATGAAGTCGAAAAAACGGAAAACGCAACGGAGACCACCAGCGATGTGCAGATGGAAACGGCTAAGCCAGAGAAAGACGAAGATGTTGGTTCGGTACCACCGAGCGAAAGCACTGATGCAGCTAATTCGCAGACAGATTCCGTAACGTTGGAAGAACAGCAAGCAGAACCGGTAATTGAGTACCCGGCTTATTTCGAGCCTGGCCGCTACGAAGGCCTTCCGAATGACGTTTATCACGCAGCAAACGGTATTAGCTCAACCCAGGTGAAAGATGCCCGCGTCAGCCTGATGTACTTCAACGCACGCCATGTGGCTAAAACTATCCCGCGCACAGCATCTAAAGTGCTGGACATGGGGAACCTGGTGCACGCCCTTGCACTGCAGCCGGAAACCCTGGATGCAGAGTTCAGCGTAGAACCTGAGATCCCGGAGGGTGCTTTCACCACCACCGCAACTCTGCGTGAGTTCATCGACGCGTACAACGCCAGCCTGCCGGCACTACTAAGCGCTGACGAGATCAAAGCGTTGCTTGAAGAACATAACGCATCCCTTCCCGCTCCAGTGCCGCTTGGCGCTAGCCTGGAAGAAACGGGTCAAAGCTATATGGCTCTCCCTGTTGCGTACCAGCGTATTGAAGAAGGCCAGAAGCAGACAGCAACAGCGATGAAGGCATGCATCAAAGAGTACAACGCCACCCTGCCCGTACCGGTTAAAACCAGCGGCAGCCGTGATGCGTTACTCGAGCAATTAGCGATCATCAATCCTGATTTGGTCGCACAGGAAGCGCAGAAACCGACGCCGCTGAAAGTATCCGGCACCAAAACGGACATGATCCAGGCTGTTAAGTCGGTTAAGCCCGATGCCATATTCGCCGACGAACTTTTGGATGCCTGGCGCGACAACCCTGGCGAAAAGATTCTGGTTACCCGCCAGCAACTGGCCACAGCGCGGGCAATTCAGTCTGCACTCCTGGCGCACCCTACCGCTGGCATGCTGCTGACACATCCAAGCCGCGCTGTTGAAGTGAGTTACTTCGGCTTTGACGACGAAACAGGTTTAGAAGTGCGTGTACGCCCTGACCTCGAGATTGAACTGGACGGCGTGCGTATCGGTGCTGACCTGAAAACCATCAGCATGTGGAATGTGAAGCAAGAAAGCCTGCGCGCCAGGCTGCATCGGGAAATCATTGACCGGGACTACCACCTCAGTGCGGCTATGTATTGCGAGACCGCGGCGCTGGACCAGTTCTTCTGGATTTTCGTCAACAAAGACGAGAACTACCACTGGATCGCCATCATCGAGGCATCCGCAGAACTGCTGGAACTGGGCATGCTCGAGTACCGCAAAACAATGCGCGCCATCGCAACCGGATTCGACACGGGCGAATGGCCAGCGCCGATCACTACCGATTACACCGATGAACTGAACGACTTTGACATGCGCCGCCTCGAAGCGCTGCGCGCTCAGGCTTAAGGGGGATTTATGCATAACACTAACGTTACCGTTGCTGACCAGAACACCGTTATTAACTCCAACGTGGCTTTGTTCGATTCCCAGTATCTGAACGCCATCAGCACGTTCGCGCAGATTATGGCCCAGGGCACCGCTACAGTTCCTAAGCACCTGCAGGGCAATCAGGCCGACTGCATGGCTGTAGCGATGCAAGCGGCACAGTGGCAGATGAATCCCTTTGCCGTGGCGCAGAAGACGCACCTGATTAACGGTGTGCTCGGGTATGAAGCGCAGCTGGTTAATGCCGTCATTTCACGCAGCGGCGTTCTGGCAAGTCGTTTTGAATATGACTGGTTCGGGCCATGGGAAAAGGTTGTTGGAAAATTCCATATCCGTAAAGGCGACAAAGGCGAGTACCGGGTCCCGGGCTGGTCCCTGGCTGACGAGGCTGGGATCGGCATCATTATCAGCGCAACGCTGAAAGGTGAAGATCAGCCAAGAAAACTCGATTTGCTGCTGGCTCAGGCCCGTACCCGAAATTCTACCCTCTGGGCTGAAGACCCTCGCCAGCAACTAGCGTACCTGGCCGTCAAACGCTGGGCGAGGCTGTTCTGCCCGGATGTGATTCTGGGCGTCTACACCCCGGATGAACTCGATGATCGACGAGAAGAACGAGAGGTAAACCCGGCACCTGCGCAGCACGTTAGCCTTGCAGACATTTCAGGTGACAACGTCACTACGACTCAAACGGCTCAGGAATCAGCTCAAAATATTGATGCACTTGCTGATGATTTCCGCGATCGCATCGAGGCGGCTCAGGATGTGGATAGCGCTAAAGCTCTGCGCGCAGATATTGAAACCGTCAAAGCAACGCTGGGTTCTGCCCTGTTCACTGAGCTGAAAAACAAGGCCGTGAAGCGTTATTACCTGGTTGATGCACGGAACAAAGTCGAAGCAGCCATCAATTCCTTGCCACCTTCAGATGAGCCCGATGCAGCTGCGCAGTTCGCAGAAGTAGAGCGCGTTCTTGCATCGTCGAAACGCCATCTGGGCGACGGACTGCATAGTCAGTTCAGCATCACTCTGGCGGATATGAAACCGGAATACGTGGGCTAATGGAGGCGGGAGGGTCAGCCCTCCCGGAAAGGAATGCAAAATCAAAACCCTGTAAAACATCCAGCAATTCGCTACCACGGCGGTAAGTTCCGTCTGGCTTCATGGATTATCCCACAGATGCCTCAGCACGTTTGCTACGTAGAACCTTTCGGCGGCGCAGCCGGCGTGCTGCTGCAAAAACCTCGAAGCTATGCAGAAGTCTATAACGATCTGGATGGCGAGGTAGTCAACCTGTTTCGCGTGCTGCGCGACGTCGAGATGAACCAACGTCTGCAGGAAGCGTGCATGCTAACACCTTATTCTCGGGACGAATTTTGCGCGGCCCGAGATGCAACAGACGAACCGATTGAACGGGCCAGGCGCATGATTGTACGCGCCAGTATGGGCTTCGGTTCAGCAGCCGGAATCGGTGGTAATTCCGGCTTCCGTAGTGACAGCAAAAGGAAATATGCGACGGCTGCACATCTTTGGGTCCGTTATCCAGAAAATTTGGCAGCAGTAGGTCAGCGCCTGCAGGGGGTCATTATCGAGAATAAAGATGCTCTGGAAGTTATGCATGCTCATGACGCTGAAACCACACTGCACTACATCGATCCACCTTATGTACTTGAAACCCGTGTACAAGGTAACCGCTATTACAGACATGAAATGACTGCTGAGGAGCACGTGCAGTTGCTCTCAGCGGCAAGAGCGATGATTGGAATGGTGATGATCAGTGGCTACGACACTGATCTATATAACGACATGTTAAACGGTTGGGCAAAGCTTACAAAAGGAGCACGCATCAGCGCTGGGCGTGGCACAAAAGTTCGTACTGAATGCTTATGGATTAATCCACAGGCGCAACAAGCGGAG
Organism: Enterobacter sp. UCD-UG_FMILLET; assembly: GCF_000762975.1. Lineage (NCBI taxonomy): Bacteria > Pseudomonadati > Pseudomonadota > Gammaproteobacteria > Enterobacterales > Enterobacteriaceae > Enterobacter > Enterobacter sp. UCD-UG_FMILLET. The sequence continues at coordinate 88,798 of NZ_JRJC01000020.1, read as the reverse complement.
CGTGCAGTATGAAACTGATTAATCGAGGCAGTAAGCAATCCCCTTTGGCTCGCCAGGCATGTGAAATCGCACTTGCAGCCCACCAGCAAAGATATGGTGACTATGGGCGCAGCAAGATGAAAGAGACCTATACGGTGAGAGTGGAAGGCGTGAAGGTCTGGGTTGAAGTGGTCAACTGCAAGGCAAGCTACGTGGCCACAGCAATGACCGGCATGCGCCGACTGCGTTCCCTGCCCGGCCAAGCAAACTGAAACTGAAATATCAACGACTAAAGACCGGCATATCTATACTCATGCCGGTTACCTGAGGTGAACCATGTCGCAGGTAATTTACGATTCAGAATGGGGCGTTGCTTCAAAACTAAAAGAGAAGACAGGCCTTACAGATCGTCAGATTAAAAGCTATCGCCAAACCTCCTGGGTAGAAGGTGTTCATTTTAAGAGAATCCCATTGGATGGAAGCAACTCCGAAGAGCGAGGACTTGTCTGGTACAACATCCCAAACATTAACAGGTTTGTGAAGGAGGCATAATGGCTGCAATGCCAACGGGTGTTGAGATCCACAACAATAAGATACGAATAAGTTTCAAGTTTCAGGGCGTTAGATGTCGAGAAACATTGAAAGGATGGATCGTAAATGCATCGAATCTCAAAAAAGCCGGGAATCTAAGGGCCAAAATTGTAAGCGAGATTCAACTGGGCACTTTTGACTACCGGGGCATGTTCCCGGAGTCAAAGGTGGCAGCAAAGTTTTATACATCTAAAAACATTACGACGTTCGCCGAACTTGCATCAACCTGGTATGAAAACCATAAAATCGATCTCTCACCCAATGCCACAAGAAGCTATGGGATAGCTGTAAGAACGTTAACAAAACTAATCGGCCCTGAAACGCTCGTTGCATCCATCACCAACAGCGACATTCTGGGCTGGAGAAAGGATTTACTGACTGGCGAGACTAACTATGCTCCCGAAAAGAGGAGAAATAAAACTGGCCGCGCCGTTAGAACAGTAGATTATTATCTGGCCATCCTGCGACAAATCCTCGACTATGCGGTTAAAAATAAAGTCATTTCATATCAACCATATGTCGGGATAAAAAGGCTTCGCAAAGGGCAAACAAAACCAGATCCGCTTCTGAGACATGAATTTGAGCAGTTGAAAGATACTGCTCCGGCTCAGCAGAAGAACATGTGGCAATTTTTCGCTTATACCGGCGTTCGGCCCGGGGAGCTTTGCGCTCTTGCCTGGGAGGATATCGATCTTAATTCCGGCGAAGCTAACATTGCGCGCAATCTAACTCAGGAAGGCTTATTTGGACCACCCAAAACCGAAGCTGGATACCGGACGATAAAGTTACTGGAGCCGGCTCTGGAAGCTTTGCGAGCTCAAAAGAAACTTACCGGGAGTGCCCCTAAGGTACCAATCACTTTTCACCACCGGGAGTTCGGTAAAACGGAAACGCAGAAACTGCACTTTGTGTTTATGCCTCGACCTCAGAAAGGCAAGCAAGCTGCGTACTATTCAGTCAGCTCAATTGTGTCACTATGGGATATTACGGTTAGACGATCGGGCATTCGCCGCAGACGCCCCTATCAGCTGCGTCATACATACGCGTGCTGGATGTTGTCGGCAGGTGCTAATCCTGCTTTTATTGCGAATCAGATGGGTCATGAGAATGCAGAGATGGTCTTCCATGTATACTCTGCCTGGATAAATGCTCTCGATAGCGATCAGGTATCATTTTTGAATCAGCGCTTTGGTGGATATACAAATGCCCCTATAGTGCCCCTGAAGGTAAAAACAAAGTAGTTAATTACTTGATTTTCCGGTGATATTTAATGAAAAAGCTGTTTGTGCAGTTTTATCTTTTGCTTTTTGTCTGCTTCCTGGTCATGACCATGCTGGTCGGGCTGGTGTATAAATTTACCGCCGAACGTGCGGGCAGACAGTCTCTGGACGACTTGATGAAAAGCTCGCTCTATCTGATGCGCAGCGAGCTGAGAGAGATCCCGCCGCACGACTGGGCGAAAACCCTGAAAGAGCTGGACCTGAATCTGTCGTTCGATTTACGCATCGAGCCGTTAAAAGATTTTGAGCTGGATCCACCCGCCATGCAGCGTCTGCGCGACGGGGACATCGTCGCGCTGGATGAGAAATACACCTTTATCCAGCGCATTCCGCGCAGCCATTACGTGCTGGCCGTCGGGCCGGTGCCCTATCTCTATTATCTGCACCAGATGCGCCTGCTGGACATGGCGCTGATGGCCTTTATCGCCATTTCGCTCGCGTTTCCGGTCTTTATCTGGATGCGCCCGCACTGGCAGGACATGCTGAAGCTGGAATCCGCCGCGCAGCGTTTTGGCGAGGGGCACTTTACCGAACGCATTCACTTCGACAGCGGTTCCAGTTTTGAACGTCTGGGCGTGGCCTTTAACCAGATGGCCGATAACATCAATGCCCTGATCGCCAGTAAAAAGCAGCTGATCGACGGGATTGCACACGAGCTGCGCACGCCGCTGGTTCGCCTGCGCTATCGTCTGGAGATGAGCGAAAATCTGACGGAAGCGGAGTCTCAGGCGCTTAACCGCGATATCGGCCAGCTTGAGGCGCTGATTGAGGAGCTGCTGACCTACGCGCGCCTCGATCGTCCGCAAAACGAGCTGAACCTCAGCACGCCGGACCTGCCCGCCTGGCTGCAAACCCACATCGATGACGTTCAGAGCGTGAACCCACAGCGCACGCTGTTAACGCGGGTCACACCGGGTGATTACGGCGCGCTCGATATGCGCCTGATGGAGCGCGTGCTGGACAATCTGATGAACAACGCCATGCGCTACAGCGAAAGCACGCTACAGATTGGGCTGGATTTGCAGGGCAATCAGGCCAGCCTGACGGTGGAGGATGACGGTCCGGGTATTGCTCCGGAAGCGCGAGAAACCGTGTTTGAACCGTTTGTTCGCCTTGACCCGAGCCGCGATCGCGCCACTGGCGGATGCGGCCTGGGGCTGGCGATTGTTTACTCTATCGCGCAGGCGATGGGCGGCACGGTGCACTGCGAAGAGAGCGAGCTCGGCGGCGCGCGCTTCTGCTTTAGCTGGCCGGTAAACCATAACATCGCCCTTCCCGTCCCTGCCTGACCTCAACCGCACGCTGGCCTGACCCGGCGTGCTGTGCTATATGATAAGTATGTTGTAACTAACGAGAGTGTTTATGGCGACCTACGATCTCCTCGAACGGCTGAACAGCACGTTTCGGGAAATAGAACACGAGCTCCTGACCCTGACCGAACGTTTGCAGACCTGCCGTCTGCTGGCCGCGCGCGTCTTTACCCTGCCCGAGGTGGCCAAAGGGGCCGAGCACGACCCGCTGGACACCATCGCGGTTGAACAGCACATCGGCAGCGCCGCTCTTGAGCTGGCGCTGAAGCACTATCGTCGCCTGTTTATCCAGCAGCAGTCAGAAAACCGCAGCAGTAAGGCGGCCGTGCGTCTGCCCGGCGTGATCTGCCTGCAAACCGATGCGACAACGCGCGAAGCGCTGGAAAGCCAGATTACCCATATCAACACCCTGAAAGCGGCCTTTGAAAAGATCATCACCGAAGAGTCCGGCCTCGCCCCTGCCGCCCGGTTTGAATGGGTGCACCGCCAGCTTCCGGGGCTAATTACCCTTAACGCCTATCGCACGCTGACGGTACTGCGTCACCCCGCCACGCTGCGCTTCGGCTGGGCGAATAAGCACATTATTAAAAACTTCACCCGGGATGAGATTCTGGCGCAGCTGGAAAAAAGCCTGAAGACGCCGCGCACCGTCGCACCGTGGTCGCGCGAGCAGTGGATTGAGCGCCTGGAGCAGGAGTACCACAGCATCGCCTCGCTTCCGGCGGACGCGCGCCTCAAAATTAAGCGTCCGGTGAAGGTACAGCCTATCGCCCGCGTCTGGTATTCCGGTCAGCAAAAACAGGTTCAGTATGCCTGCCCTACGCCGCTGATTGCGCTGTATGATGCCGATCGGGGGGCCATCGTGCCGGATATTGGTGAGCTTTTGAATTACGATGCGGACAATGTCCAGCACCGTTACAGACCTCAGGCGCAGCCGCTACAGCTGATTATTCCGCGGCTGCACCTGTACGTGGCGGGATGACTATTTCAGGCTGCCGACCATCGCTTCCGGGCGCACCCAGGCGTCGAACTCCGCCTCCGTCAGATAGCCCAGCGCCAGGGCGGAGGCTTTCAGCGTCAGCCCCTCTTTGTGCGCTTTTTTAGCGATCTCGGCGGCTTTGTCGTAGCCGATATGGGTATTCAGCGCCGTCACCAGCATCAGGGATTCATTGAGCAACTGGCTGATACGTTCGCGATTCGGCTCAATCCCTACCGCGCAGTGCTCGTTAAAGCTCTCCATTCCGTCCGCCAGCAGACGAATTGATTGCAAAACGTTATGGATCACCATCGGACGATAAACATTCAGCTCGAAGTTGCCGGACGCGCCGCCCAGGTTGACGGCCACGTCGTTGCCCATCACCTGACAGCAGAGCATGGTCATGGCTTCGCACTGGGTCGGGTTGACTTTACCCGGCATGATGGAGCTGCCCGGCTCGTTTTCCGGAATGCTGATTTCACCGATGCCGCAGCGCGGACCCGAGGCCAGCCAGCGCACGTCGTTGGCGATTTTCATCAGCGAGGCCGCCAGCCCTTTCAGCGCGCCGTGGGTGTGGACCAGCGCATCGCAGGTCGCCAGCGCTTCGAACTTGTTGGGCGCCGTGACGAACGGCTGCCCGGTGATGTTTGCCAATTCCTCCGCCACGCGCACCGCGTATTCAGGATGGGTATTTAACCCGGTCCCGACCGCCGTCCCGCCGAGCGCCAGCTCCGCCAGGTGCGGCAGGCTGTACTCAATATGCTTCAGGTTATGTTCCAGCATCGCCACCCAGCCGGAAATCTCCTGGCCGAGCGTCAGCGGCGTGGCGTCCTGCAGGTGCGTACGGCCAATTTTGACGATGTCGCGGAAGGCCTGCGCTTTCTCGTTGAGCGTGGATTTCAGGACGTTAAGCTGCGGGATAAGCTGCTCGCGGATAGCAATCACCGCCGCCACGTGCATCGCCGTCGGGAAGACGTCGTTGGAACTCTGGCTTTTATTGACGTCATCGTTCGGATGAACCTTACGCTCCATGCCGCGCACGCCGCCCAGCAGTTCGCTTGCCCGGTTCGCCAGCACTTCGTTCATGTTCATGTTGCTTTGGGTGCCGGAACCGGTCTGCCAGATGGCGAGGGGGAATTCGTCGGGATGCTTGCCCGCCAGCACTTCGTCGGCGGCGTTGATGATGGCGGTGGCTTTGTCTGCCGCCAGCAGGCCTAAATCCTGGTTTACTTTCGCGGCGGCGCGTTTGGTGAGCGCCAGCGCCTGAATCAGCGAGACGGGCATTTTTTCAGTCGAGATACGGAAATGCTCCAGCGAACGCTGGGTTTGCGCGCCCCAAAGCTTGTCGGCCGGGACGTCGATGGCGCCCATCGAGTCTTTCTCATGGCGTACCGTGGTCATTACTTTCTCCTTGATAACAAAAGAGGGATTGCTCACATGCTTAAGGGATAAGTATTGATGACTTCTGAGAAACGTTATGGCGCTTTGTGCGCTCTTTAATGTGTCGGGTGGCGACTGCGCCACCCGACTATTTACTGCACTACTTCACGCACGCCGAACACTGGGACGACTGGATCTGCTTGAAGAAGTCGTTGCCTTTGTCATCCACGAGGATAAACGCCGGGAAGTCTTCCACTTCAATTTTCCAGATCGCTTCCATACCCAGTTCCGGGTATTCCACGCACTCCAGGCTCTTAATGCTGCCCTGCGCCAGCACCGCTGCCGGGCCGCCGATGCTGCCGAGGTAGAAGCCGCCGTGCTTGTGGCAGGCATCCGTGACCTGCTGGCTGCGGTTGCCTTTCGCCAGCATGATCATGCTGCCGCCGTTGGCCTGCAGCTGGTCAACGTACGAGTCCATACGCCCTGCGGTGGTTGGGCCTAACGAGCCGGATGCATAGCCTTCAGGCGTTTTCGCCGGGCCTGCGTAGTAAATCGGGTGATCTTTAATGTACTGCGGCAGCCCTTCGCCGTTGTCCAGACGCTCTTTCAGCTTCGCGTGCGCGATGTCGCGGCCCACGATGATCGTGCCGTTCAGGGAGAGACGGGTCGAGACCGGATACTGAGAAAGCTGCGCCAGAATCTCTTTCATCGGACGGTTCAGGTCGACGCGAACCGCTTCACCCTCACCCGCTTTGCGCAGCGCTTCCGGAATGTATTTGCCCGGGTTGTTTTCCAGTTTTTCGATCCACACGCCTTCGCGGTTGATCTTCGCCTTGATGTTGCGATCCGCAGAGCAGGACACGCCCATCCCGACCGGACAGGAGGCACCGTGACGCGGCAGACGGATCACGCGCACGTCGTGGGCAAAGTATTTGCCGCCAAACTGCGCGCCGAGGCCCAGATTGCGAGCTTCTTCCAGCAGTTCCTGCTCAAGCTGCACGTCGCGGAACGCCTGTCCGTGCTCGTTACCTTCGGTAGGCAGGCCGTCGTAGTATTTGGTTGAGGCCAGCTTGACGGTTTTCAGCGTGCTTTCCGCCGACGTACCGCCAATCACAAACGCGATATGGTACGGCGGGCACGCCGCGGTGCCGAGGGTGCGCATCTTCTCAACCAGGTAGTTCTTCAGCTTGCCCGGGGTGAGCAGCGCCTTGGTTTCCTGGTAAAGATAGGTTTTGTTGGCTGAACCGCCGCCTTTGGCGATACAGAGGAATTTGTACTCGTCACCGTCGACGCTGTAGAGATCGATCTGTGCAGGCAGGTTAGTGCCAGTGTTGACCTCTTTGTACATATCCAGCGCCGCGTTTTGCGAGTAGCGCAGGTTATCTTCGGTGTAGGTGTTGTAGACGCCGTGCGCCAGGGCCGCTTCGTCACCGCCGCCGGTCCAGACGCGCTGGCCTTTTTTACCGACGATGATCGCCGTGCCGGTATCCTGACAGGTTGGCAGAACACCTTTCGCCGCGATGTCTGAGTTACGCAGGAACTGCAGGGCTACGTATTTATCGTTCTCACTGGCCTGCGGGTCGCTCAGGATATCGGCAACCTGCTGCTGGTGCGCTGGGCGCAGCATAAACGAGGCGTCGTGGAAAGCGTGCTGCGCCAGCAGCGTCAGCGCCTGCGGATCCACCTTGAGGATCTCTTGTCCTTCAAACTCAGAGACGGAGACGTGATCGCGGGTTAGCAGGTAATACTCGGTCCGATCCTTACTGAGGGGGAAAGGATCCTGATAATGGAAGGGTTTATTCGACATTGGTCTCTCACTTACTGCTTCGGTCTGTTTATTCAGGGCAGATGTTCCGCTGCCCGGCTTAAAAGCGAGTCAGCTTATCCTACACAATTTTTTAACAAAAACTGAGACTAGTACGACTTTTTACATCCACAGGTTACTTCCATGAGGTTTATTGCTTTAATACCCGGAGTTAATTCCATAATTGAATCAGGGCTTGATAATGCAAAAACTCATTAACTCAGTGCAAAACTACGCCTGGGGAAGTAAAACTGCGTTAACGGATCTCTACGGTATCGCGAACCCGAACAACCTGCCGATGGCAGAACTGTGGATGGGGGCGCACCCGAAGAGCAGCTCAAAAATTGAAGACGCCAGCGGCCAGGTTCGCAGCCTGCGTGACGTGATCGATGCCGATACAGCCGCGCTGCTGGGCGATAAGGTGGCTCAGCGCTTTGGTGAACTGCCGTTCCTGTTCAAGGTGCTGTGCGCCGACCAGCCGCTCTCCATCCAGGTTCACCCGAACAAAAAAGCGTCTGAAATCGGCTTTGCGAAAGAGAACGCGGCGGGTATTCCGTTAGACGCCGCCGAGCGTAACTACAAAGATCCTAACCACAAGCCGGAGCTGGTCTTTGCGCTGACCCCGTTCCTGGCGATGAACGCGTTCCGCGAATTTTCAGAGATCGTTTCTCTGCTGCAACCGGTCGCGGGGGCCCATAAAGCTATCGCGCATTTCCTTGAAAACCCGAACGCAGACGCGCTCAGCCAGCTGTTTGCCAGCCTGCTGAATATGCAGGATGAAGAGAAATCTCACGCGCTGGCGGTGCTGAAAGCGGCTCTGGGCAGCCAGCAGGGTGAACCCTGGGAGACTATCCGCCTGATCTCCGAATTCTACCCGGACGACAGCGGCCTGTTCTCCCCTCTGCTGCTGAACGTGGTGAAGCTGAACCCGGGCGAAGCGATGTTCCTGTTCGCTGAAACCCCGCACGCCTACCTTCAGGGCGTGGCGCTGGAGGTGATGGCCAACTCCGATAACGTGCTTCGCGCGGGCCTGACGCCGAAATACATCGATATTCCTGAGCTGGTTGCCAACGTGAAGTTCGTGGCGAAACCTGCCGCGGAGTTGCTGACTCAGCCGGTGAAAAACGGCGCAGAGCTGGACTTCCCGATTCCGGTTGAGGATTTTGCCTTCTCCCTGCACGACCTGAGCCAGGCCGAAACCGCCATCGCGCAGGAGAGCGCGGCGATCCTGTTCTGCGTGGAGGGCGAAACGACGCTGCACAAAGGTGAACAGCGTCTGGTGCTTAAGCCCGGTGAGTCAGCGTTCGTTGCAGCCAGTGAGTCTCCGGTCAGCGTAAGCGGCACCGGTCGCCTGGCGCGCGTTTTCAATAAGCTTTAACCACTTACTGAATTTTTTAACAACTCTTGCTAAGCTAGTTGCAGGCTTAATATCTCCAGGCGGTTCTTACCGCCTGGTTTCATTTTAGGGATAGTCGCAATGAAAAAATCGGTCGTAGCGGTTGGAGTGATTGTAGCGTTAGGCGTGGTCTGGACGGGTGCCTCCTGGTTTACCGGGAAACAGCTGGAAGGCCGTCTGGCTGAGATGGTGGCGCAGGCTAACGGAGAGATTAAGCGCAGCGCGCCGGAGGCGGGCCTTGAGCTGAGCTACCAGAACTATCATCGCGGCGTCTTTACCAGCCGTATGCAGCTGGTAGTGAAGCCGGTTGCCGGTGCTGAAAATGGCTGGCTGAAACCGGGCCAGAGCGTGGTGCTGGACGAGGTGGTGAGCCACGGTCCGCTGCCGCTGGCGCAGCTGAAGTCCTTTAACCTGATCCCGTCGATGGCGTCCGTTCATACCGTGCTGGTGAATAACGACGTCACCAAACCGCTGTTTGACCTGGCAAAGAATGAATCGCCTTTCGACATTAATACCCGCATCAGCTATGCCGGTGACACAAGTTCAGATATCGCTCTGAAAGCGCTGAACTACGAGAAAGAGAATGAGAAAGTCGCCTTCAGCGGCGGTCACTTCAAACTTGACGCTGACCGCGACGGAAACGTGTTCTCCCTGACGGGTGAAGCGGAAAGCGGCCTGGTCAATGCCGTGAACGAATATAACCAAAAGGTTCAGCTCACCTTCAACAACCTGAAGGCCGACGGCAACAGCCGAATGACCGATTTCCAGGAGCGTATCGGCGATCAAAAACTGTCTCTGGACAAGGTTGCCATTGCGGTTGAAGGCAAAGAGATGGCCGTGCTGGAAGGCATGGACATCAACGGCAAATCCGACGTTTCCAAAGACGGTAAGAGCATCAACACCCAGCTGGATTACACGCTGAAGAGCCTGAAGGTGCAGAATCAGGATCTGGGCACCGGCAAACTGTCGCTGAAGATCGGCAATATCGACGGCCAGGCGTGGCACGAGTTTAGCCAGAAATACAGCAAAGAGAGCCAGGCGCTGCTGACCGATGCCGCGCTGCAGCAGAACCCTGAAGTGTACCAGCAGCAGGCGATGGCGGTGCTGTTCAACAACCTGCCGATCCTGCTGAAAGGCGAGCCGGTGGTCACCGTTGCGCCTCTGAGCTGGAAAAACAGCAAAGGCGAAACCAGCTTCAACCTGTCGCTGTTCCTGAAAGATCCGGCAACCGCAACGGGTGAACCGCAGACGCTGGCGCAGGAAGTGGATCGCAGCGTGAAGTCGCTCGACAGCAAGCTGACCATCCCGATGGATATGGCGACCGAGTTTATGACCCAGATTGCGAAGCTGGAAGGCTACGGCGATGAAGACGCCGGCAAGCTGGCGAACCAGCAGGTGAAAGGTCTGGCGGCCATGGGCCAGATGTTCCGCATCACCAAAGTGGAAAACAACACGATCTCCACCAGCCTGCAGTACGCCAACGGCCAGGTCACGCTCAACGGCGACAAGATGCCGCTGGAAGACTTCGTCGGCATGTTTGGTATGCCGACGCTGGGGATGCCGGAACCGGCTGAACCCGCAGCGCCAGCCGCTCCCGCGGCACCGCAGCAGTAAACCGCAAAACCCCTCGCATGAGGGGTTTTTTATTGCCGGGTGGCGCTGACGCTTACTCGGCCTGTGATTCCGGGCCGCTGTAGGCCCGTGCAAGCGAAGCGCCGCCGGGCGTTGCGCAGCGGAGATTATTTCACCGTCACCAGCCGCGCCGCCACAATCTGGTGTCCGGCCTGAACGTCCGTATTGTCGATGCGCTGCATGATCCTGTCAGCCAGCGTGTAGCCCATCTCCCGCGCGGGGGTGGTAGCCCAGACGATCGGCAGATCGTCGAGCGCGTTTTCACCGACGTCGGCGAACGCCCCGAGCGCCACCTGGTGGCCGAAGAAGGTTTCCACCCCGCCCTCGCCGCTCTGACGCCCGGCGCGGATCAGGCCAAACCAGGCGCCCATGGCAATCACGTCGTTGTAACAAATCACGGCGCTGATCGTCGGGCTGCTTCGCAGCAGCGCGCCTATCGCTTCCGCCGCTTTCTTCTGGCTGGATTCGCACTCCACGACCCATTCGCTGTGGAACGGCAGGCCGTATTTAATCAGCGTCGCGCAGTAGCCGCCGACCCGCTCGGCGCGGGTCAGGGACGAGCTTTTCCCGCCCAGCCAGGCAATGCGCTGATGCCCGCGACGAATTAGATGCTCGGTCAGCATTTGCGCGGCCTGCATGTTATCAGGGCGCAGCGTATCGGCCTCGTCCAGGTAGCTGGCGCGCGAAGCAAACACCAGCGGCACGCCTTTTTCGGCGGCGCGCCCGCACAGCTCGTTGCCCACGCCCGACGCGCCGGCGACGATCACCCCATCCACCCCCTGGTTCAGCAGCATATCGAGCCGGGAGAGAAGCTGATCGGCCTCGCGACCGCCGTGCAGAAGAAAGACCATCCGCCCCTGCGCTTCAAGCGCTTCGGTTAACCCTGCGGTCAGCTCCGCATAGAAAGGTGACGTCAGGTCGCGAACAATCAGGCCAATCACCCCGCTTTGCCCACCGCGCAGCGCCGACGCCTGACGGTTACGCACAAAACCCAGCTGCTCAACCGCCTCGTTCACCCGCTGACCGGTCGCAGGAGAGATGCGCCCTTTTCCGCTTAGCACCAGAGAAACGGTGCTGACGGAAACGCCCGCCGCCAGCGCGACATCGTTGATGGTGATTTTTTTCGCTACAGCCATGTGTTGGCGTGACTCCCTGAAATGAGATCGGTAAAACGTTTTATCAATACGTTATCTTTATACTACCAGTCAAAGCCTGAGAATGTGATTTAGCGCGCACTAAACTTTGATAAAACGTTTTATCTTCTCGCAGCATTGAAGCAGGCAAACTGATTTTAACAATAAAGGAGTCGTTTTATGACGGCGAAAGCAGCACAAAAAATATCGCTGTGGGAATTTTTCCAGCAACTGGGTAAAACCTTTATGCTGCCCGTGGCACTCCTCTCGTTCTGCGGGATCATGCTCGGGATCGGCAGCTCGCTGAGCAGTAAAGACGTCATCACGCTGATCCCGTTCCTCGGTACCCCGGTGCTGCAGGCGATCTTCATCTGGATGAGTAAAGTCGGCTCCTTTGCGTTTAGCTTCCTGCCCGTGATGTTCTGTATCGCTATCCCGCTGGGCCTGGCGCGCGAGAACAAAGGCGTCGCGGCGTTTGCCGGGTTTGTGGGCTACGCCGTGATGAACCTGGCGGTTAACTTCTGGCTGACCGCGAAAGGCATTTTGCCGACCACCGACGCTGCCGTGCTGAAGGCCAACAACATTCAGAGCGTGATCGGCATCCAGTCTATTGATACCGGGATCCTCGGGGCGGTGATCGCGGGTGTGATTATCTGGATGCTGCACGAGCGCTTCCACAATATCCGCCTGCCGGATGCCCTGGCCTTCTTCGGCGGTACCCGCTTTGTGCCGATTGTTACCCTTGTCGTGATGGGCCTGTTCGGTTTAATCATTCCGCTGATCTGGCCGGTCTTTGCGATGGGCATCAACGGTATTGGCCGCATCATCAACGGCGCGGGAGATTTCGGTCCGATGATCTTCGGCACCGGCGAGCGTCTGCTCCTGCCGTTTGGCCTGCAGCATATCCTGGTGGCCCTGATTCGCTTCACCGAAGCGGGCGGTACCATGGAGGTGTGCGGTCACGACGTGAGCGGCGCGCTGACCATCTTCCAGGCGCAGCTGAGCTGTCCGACCACCCACGGTTTCTCCGAAAGCGCCACCCGCTTCCTGTCTCAGGGTAAAATGCCGGCCTTCCTCGGCGGCCTGCCGGGTGCCGCGCTGGCGATGTACCACTGCGCGCGCCCGGAAAACCGTCATAAAATTAAAGGCCTGCTGATTTCCGGCGTGATCGCCTGCGTCGTCGGCGGTACTACCGAACCAATCGAATTTCTGTTCCTGTTCGTCGCACCGGTGCTGTACCTCATCCACGCGGTGCTGACCGGTCTGGGCTTTACCGTGATGGCGGTGCTGGGCGTTACCATCGGCAACACCGACGGTAACGTGATCGACTTCGTGGTGTTCGGGATCCTGCACGGCCTGTCCACCAAGTGGTATCTGGTGCCGGTCGTGGCGGCTATCTGGTTTGCGGTGTACTACGGGATCTTCCGCTTCGCCATCACCCGCTTTAACCTGAAAACACCGGGCCGCGATACCGATACGGCGAGCAGCGTTGAACAGGCGGTTGCCGGGACCGTGGGCAAATCCGGCTACAACACGCCGGCCATTCTGGCGGCGCTGGGCGGCGCGGATAACATCACCTCGCTGGATAACTGCATCACCCGCCTGCGTCTGTCGGTGGCGGATATGTCAAAAGTGGATACCAACGCCCTGAAAGCCAACCGGGCCATCGGCGTGGTACAGTTAAATCAGCACAATTTGCAGGTGGTTATCGGCCCGCAGGTCCAGTCGGTGAAGGATGAGCTGGCAACCCTGATGCGAACAGTTGAAGCCTGATGCCTCAGCCCCCTCTCATGAGGGGGTTTTACTTTAAGGACTCACGTCATGTTTGATTTTTCTACCGTCGTGGATCGACACGGCACCTGGTGTACGCAGTGGGACTACGTCGCCGACCGCTTTGGCGCGGCCGACCTGCTGCCCTTCACCATCTCCGATATGGATTTCGCCACCGCGCCCTGCATTACCGACGCGCTGCATCAGCGCATTAATCACGGCGTGCTGGGCTACAGCCGCTGGAAGAACGATGAGTTTCTCGCCGCCGTCGCGCACTGGTTCCAGCAGCGCTTTAACAGCACGATTGATACGGAAACCGTCGTTTATGGTCCTTCCGTTATCTACATGGTGTCAGAGCTGATTCGTCTCTGGTCACACCCCGGCGACGGCGTGGTGGTTCACACCCCGGCATACGACGCGTTTTACAAAGCTATTGAAGGGAATGCGCGTCATGTGGTGCCCGTGGAGATGGAAAAGAATGCCGCAGGCTGGCAGGGGAATATGGCTGCACTGGAAGTGGCCCTGGCGAAACCTGAAAACAAAATTTTACTGCTGTGCAGCCCGCAAAACCCAACCGGTAAGGTCTGGACGCGGGACGAGCTGACGCAGATGGCTGAACTGTGCGCACGCTATGACGTGGCGGTTATCAGCGATGAAATTCATATGGATATGGTGTGGGGAGAGCATCGTCACACGCCTTGGAGCGCGGTGGCGCGCGGCAAATGGGCGCTTCTCACCTCCGGCTCGAAAAGCTTTAATATTCCGGCGCTGACGGGCGCTTACGGCCTGATCGGCGATGAAGCGAGCCGTAACGGTTATCTCAGCGCGCTAAAAGGCCGGGACGGACTCTCTTCCCCTTCCGTGCTGGCGCTAACGGCGCATATCGCCGCCTATCAGCAGGGAGCGCCGTGGCTGGATGCCCTGCGGGGCTATCTGGAAGAGAATTCGTTGTACATCGCGCAGGAAGTAAACCGCGCGTTTCCGAAGCTGAACTGGCAGCCGCCCGAAGCAACCTATCTGGCCTGGATTGACCTGCGCCCGCTGAACATTGACGATCGGGTGCTGCAAAAAGTGCTGATCGAGCAGCAAAAAGTCGCCATCATGCCGGGATATACCTACGGCAAAGAGGGAAACGGCTTTGTTCGCCTGAACGCCGGCTGTCCGCGCAGCAAGCTTGAACAAGGGGTGCAACGCCTGATTGCCGGGATTAACACCCTCCTCTAATCAGTTTGCGCAACGGAATATTCCCTTGCGCAAATAGCTTTTTACCCCGTTTTGTTTTTATAATATGGCGCACTTTAACCAGAAAAGAGTGCGACCATGATTGATACACGCCTGCCTTTAACTGATATTCATCGTCACCTTGACGGTAACATTCGTGCCCAAACCATCCTCGATCTTGGCCGCCAGTTCAATTTAACGCTTCCTGCTCAGACGCTTGAGTCGCTGATCCCTCACGTACAGGTAACCTCAAATGAACCGGACCTGGTCAGCTTCCTGAGCAAACTCGACTGGGGCGTGAAGATGCTGGCCTCGCTAGATGCCTGTCGCCGCGTGGCGTTTGAAAACATTGAAGATGCGGCCCGTAACGGCCTGCATTACGTCGAGCTGCGCTTCTCGCCGGGCTATATGGCGATGACCCACGGCCTGCCCGTTGCAGGCGTGGTGGAAGCCGTGATTGAAGGCGTTCGCGAAGGATGTAAAACCTTCGACGTTCAGGCCCGTCTGATTGGCATTATGAGCCGTACGTTCGGCGAAGCCGCCTGCCTGCAGGAGCTGGAAGCGCTGCTGGCCCATCGCGATGCCATTACCGCCGTCGATCTGGCCGGTGACGAGCTGGGCTTCCCGGGCAGTCTGTTCCTCTCCCACTTCAACCGCGCGCGCGATGCCGGCTGGCACATTACCGTGCATGCGGGTGAAGCGGCTGGTCCGGAAAGCATCTGGCAGGCCATCCGCGAGCTGGGCGCCGAGCGTATCGGTCACGGCGTGAAGGCCGTAGAAGATCGCGCCCTGATGGATTTCCTGGCGGAGCAGCGTATCGGGATTGAGTCGTGCCTGACGTCTAACATTCAGACCAGCACCGTCGCAACGCTGGCGCATCATCCGCTGAAAACGTTCCTCAAGCACGGCGTGCTGGCCTCACTGAACACCGACGACCCGGCGGTTCAGGGCGTGGATATCATCCACGAATACAACATCGCCGCACCGCAGGCGGGTCTGAGCCGCGAGCAGATCCGTCAGGCGCAGATCAACGGGCTGGAGATCGCCTTCCTGACGCCTGAAGAGAAGCAGGCGCTTAAAGATAAAGTGGCTCACGGTTGAGCATTTGCCGGGTGACGGCTACGCCTTACCCGGCCTACAAAAACATTTAAAATTATGCCAGACAGAGCGTGGCGCGATGTTTGGCAGATTCGATGCCCAGCTCAATCAGCTCCATAATCTGAATCGCCTGGCTGGCCGGAACCGGATTCTCCCCCGTGCCGTTCAGCGCATCGCGGATGCCCGCGTAATAGGCCGGATAGTTACCCGGGATCGTCAGCAAGGTCTCCTCAACGAGTTCCTCACCTTCCACCCGCGTTACCACGCCGTCGCGCATATCATAGCCCCAGTCTTCCTGCGGCAAACGTTCACCGCTTTTCAGCCGGTCCTCCTGCGGATCGAGGCCAAACTTCACGTAGCTCCCGCGCGTGCCGTGAATGATGTAGCGGGCCGATTCCGCGGCCGCGACCATCGTGCCGTGCAGCACAATCCGGCGCTGCGGATAGCTGAGCACCGCGTGGAAGTAATCGGTTGTCTGCGCGCCGGGCCTGAGCTGGGCCAGATCGACCGTCATGCTCACCGGCAGACCAAAAAGATTGACGGCCTGATCCAGCAGATGCGGGGCTAAATCGTACCAGATGCCGCTGCCCGGACCGGCCTGCTCGCGCCAGCGGTTTCGTACCTGCGGACGGAAGCGGTCAAAGTGCGATTCAAAAAAGAGGATCTCCCCTAGCGTGCCTTCACTGAGAAGCCTTTTTACCGTCAGAAAGTCGCTATCCCAGCGGCGGTTATGGAACACCGACAGCAGCCTGCCCAGACTCTTTGCCAGCGCATCCAGTTCGCGAGCCTGAGACAGGGTGACGGTAAAGGGCTTATCGACCACCACGTGCTTACCGGCTTCAAGCGCGGCCTTGGCCAGCGGAAAGTGGGTGTCGTTCGGGGTGGGGATAACGATTAAATCAATATTCGGATCGTTGAAAAGGTGTTTTGGCTCAGAGACAACCGGCACGGAAGGCCAGTCGGCATGGACTTTAGCGGCATCGCTGCTGGATACCGCAGCCAGGGTCATCCCCGGCGTCCCGGCTATCAGAGGCGCATGAAACGTTTTGCTTGCATACCCGTAGCCGATAAGCCCAACGCGGATATTATCACTCATAGTGCCGTCCTCTTTTATGACGTTCTTATTTCACACTGGCTAGCCTGGCATTACCACAGATTAATAATGTGCCATATGACTTAAAATAGCAGGTTGTAGGGGTTGTTTTTGTTACATAGTATTAACCCACTGATTTTATTTAAGGGAACCGTTCCCAAAGCGCTTGCCGTCGGGGAAACGTCGCTGTAACATTTGCGACCTGTATTTATGGATAAAGTACAACTACGAATCATGACGTCAATTATTAATCGAATCATTGAATTAGCGGGATGGATTGTCCTTGGGGTTTCGGTCATTTTGCTGGGCGTTGCCAGCCATATCGATAACTACCAGCCGCCGGAGCCTGTCACAGTCGCCCAACCTAAGTAACCGGTTACTGCAATAAAGAGTGACATAATATGTCAGTTACTTATTGCCAGCCCTGGTGAACACGGTTAACCTTCTCTTCCAGGCATCGTCTGATGCCTGAATTTCAGCAAAGAAAACTCCTAATTTCGTCGCGTTACCTGAGTGGGCTGTTTACGTCTTTATTAATCCGTTTATTATTCGAACGAATTACCTTAACTGGTATTACTCACTTTTATATGGAAACTTATTAATATGACAGTTCAGGACTATTTATTAAAATTTCGCAAGATCAATTCGCTTGAGAGCCTGGAAAAACTGTTTGACCATCTGAACTACACCCTGTCGGATAATCAGGACATCATTAATATGTATCGCGCCGCTGACCATCGCCGTGCGGAGCTGGTTTCCGGAGGTCGTTTGTTCAACGTGGGTGAAGTGCCTAAGTCCGTGTGGCGTTACGTTTTATAAGAAAGTAGCCATCCGCGCGAAATGTTATATACTCTCCGCCCTGCAAACTGGCTGTACAACATTTCGCGCAGATTATGGGAGAGTTCATGACCGCAACGCCTGGAGATCGCATTGGAGGCTGGTTAATCGCCCCACTGGCATGGCTGCTGGTTGCCTTATTAAGCGCATCACTTGCGCTGCTGCTGTATACCACCGCGCTGATTACTCCTCACGCTATCCAGACCCTGATGTCGCAAAGCGTGCTGAATATTGCGATGTGGTTTGTGTCGTTCGTTTTCGCGATTGGTATGTGGTACTACACCCTGTGGTTGACCATTGCCTTCTTTAAACGCCGCAAAAGTGTACCTAAACACTACATTATCTGGCTGCTGATTTCGGTTCTGCTGGCGGTTAAAGCGTTTGCTTTTTCGCCCGTATCAGATGCTCTGGCCGTTCGTCAGCTGCTTTTCCCGTTACTGGCCGCCGCGCTGCTGGTCCCCTATTTTAAGCGTTCGACGCGGGTAAAAAACACCTTCGTGAACCCGTAATAACCTTACAGATAACCTGTTGTCGCCTGCGTGAGTTTGTCCGATAATAGGCGGCTTTTTTATTTCAGGCTAAATAATGACCGATTACTTACTGCTCTTTGTCGGCACCGTGCTGGTTAACAACTTCGTTCTGGTGAAGTTCCTTGGCCTGTGCCCGTTTATGGGCGTGTCCAAAAAGCTGGAAACGGCGATGGGCATGGGGCTGGCGACAACCTTCGTCATGACGATGGCGTCCATCTGCGCGTGGTTGATTGATACCTGGATCCTCATCCCGCTCGGGTTAATCTATCTTCGTACGCTGGCTTTTATTCTGGTCATTGCGGTTGTTGTGCAATTTACCGAGATGGTGGTGCGTAAAACCAGCCCGGCCCTCTATCGCCTGCTGGGTATCTTCCTGCCGCTGATCACCACCAACTGCGCCGTTCTCGGCGTTGCGCTGCTGAACATCAACCTTGGCCATAACTTTATGCAGTCGGCGCTGTACGGTTTTTCCGCCGCCGTCGGTTTCTCATTTGTTATGGTCCTGTTCGCGTCGATTCGCGAGCGTCTGGCGGCAGCGGATATCCCCGCGCCCTTCCGCGGTAACGCGATTGCGCTGGTGACCGCAGGTTTAATGTCTCTGGCCTTTATGGGCTTTAGTGGTCTGGTGAAGTTGTAATGAATGCTATCTGGATTGCCATCGCCTCTATCAGCGTCCTGGGGTTGGTGTTTGGCCTTATCCTGGGTTATGCCTCCCGCCGTTTCGCGGTAGAGGACGATCCTGTTGTTGAGAAAATTGATGAGCTCCTGCCGCAAAGCCAGTGCGGGCAGTGCGGCTACCCGGGCTGCCGTCCCTACGCGGAAGCGGTAGGCATTCAGGGTGAAAAAATTAACCGCTGCGCCCCCGGCGGCGAAGCGGTGATGCTGAAAATTGCGGCCCTGCTTAACGTCGATCCGCAGCACGTTGATGGCGATGCGGAGGTGCAGGAGCCGGTTCGCGCCCTCGCCGTGATCGACGAGGCCAACTGCATCGGCTGCACCAAATGTATTCAGGCCTGCCCGGTTGACGCCATTGTTGGCGCCACCCGCGCCATGCACACCGTCGTGGCGGATCTGTGCACCGGCTGTAACCTCTGCGTGGCCCCCTGCCCGACGCAATGTATTGAGCTGCGCCCGGTTGAAACGACTACCGAAAGCTGGAAGTGGGATCTTCAAACCATTCCGGTTCGCAATATTCCTGTGGAACAACATGCTTAAGTTATTTTCTGCTTTCAGAAAAGAGAAGATTTGGGACTTTGACGGCGGTATCCATCCGCCAGAGATGAAAACCCAGTCCAACGGCACACCGCTGCGTCAAATTCCGCTGGCGACGCGTTACGTCATGCCGCTCAAACAGCATATTGGCGCTGAGGGCGAGCTGTGCGTAAAAGAAGGCGATACGGTTCTTCGCGGTCAGCCGCTGACCTTTGGCCGCGGACGCATGCTGCCGGTGCACGCCCCTACCTCCGGTAAAGTGGTGGCGATTGCCCCGCATACGGTGGCTCATCCGTCCGCGCTTTCAGAGCTGAGCGTGATCATTGAAGCCGACGGCGAAGACCGCTGGATCGATCGTGACGGCTGGAGCGACTACCGCAGCCAGAGCCGCGAAGCGCTTATCGAGAGAATTCATCAGTTCGGCGTCGCCGGGCTGGGCGGCGCGGGCTTCCCGACCGGCGTCAAGCTGCGCGGCGGTGGCGATAACATCCAGACGTTGATTATCAACGCCGCCGAGTGCGAGCCGTACATCACCGCCGACGATCGTCTGATGCAGGACTGTGCCGCCCAGGTGGTGGAAGGCATCCGCATTCTGGCGCACATTCTGAAGCCGCGGGAAGTCCTGATTGGTGTCGAAGACAATAAACCGCAGGCCATCTCGATGCTGCGCGCCGTGCTGGCGGGCAGTCACGATATTAGCCTGCGCGTTATTCCGACCAAGTACCCTTCTGGCGGCGCAAAACAGCTGACGCAAATTCTCACCGGCAAGCAGGTCCCACACGGCGGACGCTCTTCGGATATCGGCGTGCTGATGCAAAACGTCGGCACCGCCTATGCGGTGAAACGCGCGGTGATTGACGGCGAGCCGTTGACCGAGCGCGTGGTGACGCTGACCGGCGAGTCGATTTCTCGTCCGGGCAACGTCTGGGCGCGTCTCGGTACGCCGGTGCGCCATCTGCTGGAACAGGCTGAGTTTTGCCCGGCCAGCGACCAGATGGTGATCATGGGCGGCCCGCTGATGGGCTTTACCCTGCCGTGGCTCGATGTGCCAGTGGTCAAAATCACGAACTGTCTGCTTGCGCCTTCCCCGACCGAAATGGGGGAAGAGCAGGAAGAGAAAGGTTGCATCCGCTGCAGCGCCTGTGCCGATGCCTGCCCGGCGGATCTCCTCCCGCAGCAGCTGTACTGGTACAGCAAAGGCCAGCTGCACGATAAGGCGAAAGCCCATAACCTGGCCGACTGCATTGAATGCGGCGCCTGCGCCTGGGTCTGCCCGAGCAACATTCCGCTGGTGCAATATTTCCGCCAGGAGAAGGCCGAGATTTATGCCATCTCCATGGAAGAAAAACGCGCCGCGGAAGCCAAGGCGCGCTTCGAAGCGCGCCAGGCGCGACTGGAGCGCGAAAAAATCGCCCGTCAGGAACGCCATAAGCAGGCCGCCGTTCAGCCTGCCGGGAAAGATCAGGATGCGATCAACGCCGCACTGGCGCGCGTTCGCGAGAAAAAAGCCGATGCCGCCCAGACGGTGGTGATCCAGGCCGGGGAAAAACCGGATAACAGCGAAGCGATTGCCGCCCGCGAAGCGCGAAAGGCTGCGGCTCGCGCGCGTCAGGCGGAAAAAGCGCAAACGGTTCAGGCAGATACTGAGATCGACACGCGTAAAGCGGCCGTCGAAGCGGCGATTGCCCGGGCCAAAGCCCGCAAAGCTGGAGAGCAGCAGGTAGCCGTCGAGCAAGAAGCGGTCGACCCACGCAAAGCCGCCGTTGAAGCGGCGATTGCTCGCGCCAAAGCCCGTAAGGCTGCGCAGCAGGCGCCAGAGGCAGTATCAGAAGCAGAAGCACCACCGGTCGACCCGCGTAAAGCCGCCGTCGAAGCAGCGATTG
Source organism: Enterobacter sp. UCD-UG_FMILLET (assembly GCF_000762975.1). Lineage (NCBI taxonomy): Bacteria > Pseudomonadati > Pseudomonadota > Gammaproteobacteria > Enterobacterales > Enterobacteriaceae > Enterobacter > Enterobacter sp. UCD-UG_FMILLET. Next base: position 67,673 of record NZ_JRJC01000020.1, on the reverse strand, counting down.
CCCGCGCCAAAGCCCGTAAGGCTGCGCAGCAGGAAGAGCAGCCGCAGGCCGCCAACGATGACCCGCGTAAGGCCGCCGTCGCCGCCGCCATTGCGCGCGTTCAGGCGAAGAAAGCCGCACAGCAAGCCGTAAACGAGGATTAAATGGTTTTCAGAATCGCAAGCTCCCCTTACACCCACAATCAGCGCCAGACATCGCGCATTATGATGCTGGTCTGCCTGGCCGCGCTGCCGGGCATTGCCGTTCAGTGCTGGTTTTTCGGCTGGGGAACCCTGTTCCAGATAATCCTGGGCTGCGCCAGCGCCGTCGCGGCGGAAGCACTCGTCCTGAAGCTGCGTAAGATGACGGTGTCACGCATTCTGGCTGACAACTCCGCGCTGCTGACCGGCCTGCTGCTGGCCATCAGTATTCCACCGTTTGCCCCGTGGTGGATGGTCGTGCTCGGCACCGTGTTTGCCGTGATCATTGCCAAACAGCTCTATGGCGGGCTCGGCCATAACCCGTTTAACCCGGCGATGATTGGCTACGTGGTGCTGCTGATCTCCTTCCCGGTGCAGATGACCAGCTGGCTGCCACCGCACGAGATTGCCGCCACGGTTCCCGGCTTTATGGATGCCCTGCACGTTATCTTTACCGGCCATACGGCGCTCGGCGCTGATATGAACGCGCTGCGCATGGGCGTGGACGGCATCAGCCAGGCGACGCCTCTCGATACCTTTAAAACGTCCCTGCATGCCGGGCACAGCGTTGAGCAGATTATGAAATCCGCGATTTACAGCGGCATGCTTGCAGGCGCGGGCTGGCAGTGGGTCAACCTGGCGTATCTGCTGGGCGGCCTGTTCCTGCTGCAGCAGAAAGCCATCCGCTGGCATATTCCGGTTAGCTTCCTCGTGACGCTGGCGGTCTGCGCCACGCTGGGCTGGGTATTCTCTCCTGAATCACTGGCCAGCCCGCAGATGCATTTGCTCTCCGGTGCGACCATGCTAGGTGCCTTCTTTATCCTGACGGATCCGGTGACGGCGTCAACGACTAACCGCGGCCGCCTGATCTTCGGCGCGCTGGCGGGCCTGCTGGTATGGCTCATCCGCAGCTTTGGCGGTTACCCGGACGGCGTCGCGTTTGCCGTCCTGCTTGCCAACATTACCGTTCCGCTCATCGACTATTACACGCGCCCGCGCGTGTACGGCCATCGCTAAGGGTTTCGCCATGTTAAAAACGATGCAAAAACACGGCGTCACGCTGGCTGTCTTCGCCGCGGTCCTGACCGGGCTGACGGCCCTGGTTAACACGTTAACCAAAACGACCATCGAAGAGCAGGCTTCAAAGCAGCAAAAGGCGCTGTTCGATCAGGTGATCCCGTCCGATTTCTACGATAATGACCTGCAAAAGAGCTGCTTTGTGGTAGACGCGCCGCAGCTTGGGAAAGGCCCGCACCGCCTCTTTATCGCCCGCAAAGGGGATAGACCGGTAGGCGCGGTGATGGAAGCGACGGCGCCCGACGGCTATTCCGGCGCCATTCAGCTGCTTGTCGGCAGCGATTTCTCCGGCACTATTCTGGGTACTCGCGTGACGGAACATCATGAAACGCCGGGTCTTGGCGATAAAATTGAAACCCGGCTGAGCGACTGGATTTTGCACTTTGCCGGTAAAGTTATCCATGGCGAAGGGGATACCGCGTTTGCGGTGAAGAAAGATGGCGGCGAGTTCGACCAGTTCACCGGCGCGACCATCACGCCGCGCGCCGTGGTGAACGCCGTAAAACGAGCCGGGCTGTATGCCGAAACGCTGCCCGCGCAACTCAACAATCTTCCGGCCTGTGAGGAGTAATCATGAGCCAGGTTAAAGAGGTTATTGTCCAGGGATTGTGGAAGAACAACTCCGCTCTGGTGCAGCTTCTGGGGATGTGTCCCCTCCTGGCGGTAACGTCCACCGCCACCAACGCGCTCGGTCTGGGTCTGGCAACCACGCTGGTGCTGACCCTGACCAACCTCTCCATCTCCGCCCTGCGACGCTGGACGCCGTCGGAAATTCGTATTCCGATTTACGTCATGATCATTGCGTCGGTGGTCAGTATCGTCCAGATGCTGATTAACGCCTACGCGTTCGGGCTGTACCAGTCGCTCGGGATCTTTATTCCCCTTATCGTCACCAACTGTATCGTCGTTGGCCGTGCGGAAGCGTTCGCGGTGAAAAACAGCCCCGCCATGTCGGCGCTGGATGGTTTTTCCATTGGAATGGGTGCCACCTGCGCCATGTTCGTGCTGGGCTCGCTGCGCGAGATCCTCGGTAACGGTACGCTGTTTGACGGCGCAGATGCGCTGCTGGGCGGCTGGGCCAAGGCGCTGCGCGTTGAAGTGTTCCACACCGATACGCCATTCCTGCTGGCAATGCTGCCCCCTGGCGCGTTTATTGGCCTTGGCATGATGCTGGCGATAAAATACCTGATTGATGAGAAACGTAAGCGCCGCGCGGCTGAGCGTAGCGTTCTGGAAGGGACACCCGAGAAGGCTTCATGAATAAAGAAAAGCGCATTGCGATCCTGACCCGTCTGCGGGACGAGAACCCGCACCCGACGACGGAGCTGAATTTTACCTCCCCGTTTGAGCTGCTGATCGCGGTGTTGCTCTCTGCGCAGGCGACCGATGTGAGCGTCAATAAAGCCACTGCCCTGCTTTATCCGGTCGCCAATACGCCAAAAGCCATGCTGGAGCTGGGCGTGGAAGGCGTGAAGTCCTATATCAAAACCATCGGCCTGTTTAACAGCAAAGCCGAGAACGTCATTAAGACCTGCCGGATCCTGCTGGAACAGCACGGAGGCGAAGTACCGGAAGATCGCGCCGCGCTGGAAGCCTTACCGGGCGTGGGGCGTAAGACCGCAAACGTGGTGCTCAACACCGCGTTTGGCTGGCCGACCATCGCCGTGGATACGCATATTTTCCGCGTCTCTAACCGGACTAACTTCGCGCCGGGGAAAAATGTTGAGCAGGTCGAAGAGAAGCTGTTAAAGGTGGTTCCGGCCGAATTTAAGGTTGACTGCCATCACTGGCTGATTCTGCACGGCCGCTATACCTGTATTGCCCGTAAGCCTCGCTGCGGCTCCTGCATTATTGAAGATCTCTGCGAATACAAAGAAAAAGTGTATCCCTGATCGTCATAACCCCTTACTAAAAGAAGGGTTACCAGGCACCCTTCTTTTGGCCGTTATTTGTCCGTCTTTCATTCCCCCTGACCTGTCACTTGTTCGGTTGTTTAACGCTCAAACAGGTTAATAGTTTTTTCATAGCCAAAAATTTCTATACATCTGTGATCGCGATCACCCTGATAACTTCATGTTGAATTTTTGTTGTCAAAATCCGCCTAAACCCTTTGTCTGACAAGATACTCTCCTTCCATCACCGAAGATAAGACCAGCTATTTTTCAGAATATGGCCCATATCACTGCAGTAAGCGGCAAATAGCAGAACATATCGCCAAAAGCCGGTCGGGGTGGGTTAACGCCAGTCGAAAAAACTACCTTTACTCATCGTATGAAATTTAACGCTGAATAACATTTATATGAACCGACGATTATACCACTCCAGATATATGTAACAGATTATTACAAACGTATTGCCAGATGGGGCAGGATAGTGAACATTACCCGCCGTTTCTCCTCCCAATATAACTATAAGGCGTATGGACGACGGCCATCACGCTATGAACACCCCCGTTAATATGGGATGTAAAAAAAGAGGTATATGTGTCTACTGCAAACAATAAACCAACAGATGAAAGCGTGAGTCTTAACGCTTTTAAACAGCCTAAAGCGTTCTATCTCATCTTCTCTATCGAGTTATGGGAGCGTTTTGGTTATTACGGCCTGCAAGGGATCATGGCCGTTTACCTGGTAAAACAGCTGGGTATGTCCGAAGCCGATTCCATCACACTGTTCTCTTCCTTCAGTGCTCTGGTGTACGGTCTGGTCGCTATTGGCGGCTGGCTGGGTGATAAAGTCCTCGGGACTAAACGAGTCATCATGCTGGGCGCCATCGTCCTGGCGATTGGCTATGGTCTGGTTGCATGGTCAGGGCATGATGCCGCTGTCGTGTATATGGGTATGGCGACGATTGCCGTCGGTAACGGTCTGTTCAAAGCGAACCCGTCCTCCCTGCTTTCTACCTGCTATAACAAAGACGATCCGCGCCTGGACGGTGCATTTACCATGTACTACATGTCCATCAACATCGGTTCGTTCTTCTCGATGCTGGCAACTCCATGGCTCGCGGCGAAGTTCGGCTGGAGCGTAGCGTTTGCGCTGAGCTTCGTGGGCATGCTGATCACCGTGGTGAACTTCCTGTTCTGCCGCAGCTGGGTTAAAGACTACGGTTCAAAACCTGACTTCGAGCCTGTGCATATGGGCAAACTGCTGGCCACCATCGTGGGCGTTGTTGTCCTCGCGGCAATTGCCACCTGGCTGCTGCACAACCAGGGTATCGCCCGTGCCGTTCTGGGCGTGGTTGCTCTTGGTATCGTGGTTATCTTTGCGAAAGAAGCGTTCGCCATGCAGGGTGCTGCCCGTCGCAAGATGATTGTGGCATTCATTCTGATGCTGGAAGCGATTATTTTCTTCGTGCTGTACAGCCAGATGCCAACCTCACTGAACTTCTTCGCCATTCGTAACGTTGAGCACTCAATTCTGGGCATCGCGTTCGAGCCGGAACAGTATCAGGCGCTGAACCCGTTCTGGATCATGATTGGTAGCCCGATTCTGGCCGCGATCTATAACAAGATGGGCGACCGCCTGCCAATGCCGCACAAGTTTGCTATCGGTATGGTGCTGTGTTCCGGCGCGTTCCTGGTGCTGCCGCTGGGTACCAAATTTGCCACCGACGCGGGTATCGTGTCCGTTAACTGGCTGATCCTGAGCTACGCGCTGCAGTCTATCGGTGAACTGATGATCTCAGGTCTGGGTCTGGCGATGGTTGCACAGCTGGTGCCACAGCGTCTGATGGGCTTCATCATGGGTAGCTGGTTCCTGACCACTGCCGGTGCGGCAATCATTGCGGGTAAAATTGCGAACCTGATGGCTGTGCCGGAAAACGTCACTGACCCACTGGTCTCCCTGAACGTCTACGGTACCGTGTTCATGCAGATTGGTATCGCGACTGCCGTTATTGCAGTTCTGATGCTGCTGACCGCGCCGAAACTGAATCGTATGACTCAGGACGACGACAAGACGGCCGAAGCGACCAAAACCGCTACCGCGTAAGATTATTGAGAAACGACGAGCCGCTAATGCATATTAGCGGCTTTTTTTTTATCCTTTCGCGCACTAACATAGCTGAAACCTCAGCAAAAAGGAGTTACCGATGAAACTGTTCTACAAACCGGGCGCGTGCTCTCTTGCTTCCCATATCACCCTGCGCGAGAGCGGCAAAGATTTCACGCTGGACGGCGTTGATCTGATGAAAAAGCGTCTGGAAAATGGCGATGATTTTCTTGCCATTAACCCCAAGGGACAAGTTCCGGCACTCTTGCTGGATGACGGTACTCTGCTGACCGAAGGCGTCGCGATTATGCAGTTCCTGGCCGATAGCGTGCCCGATCGCCAGCTGCTGGCGCCGGTCAGTACTATCTCTCGTTATAAAACGCTGGAATGGCTGAACTACATTGCCACCGAGCTGCACAAAGGCTTTACCCCCCTCTTCCGTCCGGATACACCGGAAGAGTTTAAGCCGACCGTGCGTGCGCTCCTTGAGAAAAAGCTGCAGTACGTTAACGAATCGCTGAAAGACGAACAGTGGATTGGCGGGTCGCGCTTCACGATTGCCGATGCGTATCTGTTTACCGTGCTGCGCTGGGCGCGCGCGGTTAAGCTGAACCTGGAAGGGTTAGACCACATCGCATCGTATATGAAACGCGTGGCGGAGCGTCCTGCAGTAGCTTCGGCGCTGAAAGCGGAAGGGTTGAACTAACCGAGCGGCCTGTGTTGCCGGGTGGCGCTAACGCTTACCCGGCCTACACGTTTTGGCCAGTTATAACCGGGTTGCGCTGAAATAGTGCTCCGGCTTCGCGATACGATCCTGTGCCGCAACCACCTGCAGTTCATATTCCTGCATCTCTTTCGTCGCAATCATGATTTCGTACACCGCCGCGGTAACGTGCTCCAGCGAGTCGCGTATCGTCGCCCCCTGCAGCAATTTCACCAGCAGCAGACCGCTGGTGACATCCCCAACCCCAACCGGCTGGCGCAGGCCGAAATCCACCAGCGGACGGCTAATATGCCAGGCGTCATCTTTCGTCACCAGAAGCATCTCAAAACGGTCCTGGCTCAGCCCTGCGCGGGCGAGATGTTTTACCAGCACCACCTCAGGCCCCTGAGCGATCAGTTCACGAGACGCGCTTATCGCCTCTTCTACGCTGTTAACCGGACGCTCGCAGAGAATTTCGAGCTCGACCAGGTTTGGCGCAATGATATCGCTGGCGGGCAGCGCGTGGCGGACGTGAAACTCTGCAACGCCCGGCGCCACGATGCAGCCTTTCTCCGGATGGCCCATGACGGGGTCGCAGAAGTATTTTGCCGACGGGTTTGCGGCTTTCACCTGTCGCACGATGCCGAGGATATGCTCCCCCTGCTCCGCTGAGCCGAGGTAGCCGCTCAGCACGGCGTCACAGCGTTTGAGCTGGTCGATATCGGCAATCCCCTGCACAACCTCGGTGAGGTGCGAAGGCGGCATTACGCAGCCGGTCCATTTGCCGTATTGCGTGTGGTTAGAGAACTGCACGGTATTAAGGGGCCAGACGTTGACGCCGAGGCGACGCATCGGGAATTCCGCGGCGCTATTGCCAGCGTGTCCAAAAACAACGTGGGACTGAATGGCGAGGATGTTCTTCATTTTTTGCTTACCAAACCCTGAAAAAACAAAAGGGGCGTGGTTTCCCACGCCCCTGGAGACTGTTAATTATTTCCAGCAGACAAGGCAGTAGTTTTTCTTACCGCGACGCAGCAGCGTATAGCGACCATACAGACGGTCACCGTCAACGAAGGTGTATTCCGGGTCGGCCTGTTTCTCACCGTTGATGGTGATCGCGTTCGACGCGATGGTTTTACGCGCCTGACCGCGCGAAGGCTGGAGCTCAGAGTCCACCAGCGCCTGCATCAGGTCAGCCCCTTTTTCCATCTCAACCATCGGCACGCCGTCCTGCGCCAGCTGTTCGAAGTCCGCTTCGCTCAGATCGCTCAGGGTACCGTTGAACAGGCTTGCGGTAATACGTTTTGCCGCGGCCAGACCTTCTTCGCCGTGAACCAGTTTGGTGACTTCGTCCGCCAGCACGTACTGGGCGCGCGGGGCTTTACCGCTGTTCTTGTCTTCTTCTTCCAGCGCGTTGATCTCTTCGATGTCCATAAAGGTGAAGAACTTCAGGAAGCGGTAAACATCGGCATCCGCCGTGTTGATCCAGAACTGGTAGAACTTGTACGGGCTGGTTTTCTTCGGATCGAGCCATACCGCGCCACCTTCGGTTTTACCAAATTTGGTGCCGTCGGCTTTGGTGATTAGCGGAACGGTCAGACCGAAGACCTGGTTCTGGTGCAGACGACGGGTCAGGTCGATACCGGAGGTGATGTTACCCCACTGATCGGAACCGCCAATCTGCAGGGAAACGCCGTGCAGTTTGTTCAGGCAGGCAAAGTCATAGCCCTGCAGCAGGTTGTAGGAGAACTCGGTAAAGGAGATACCCTGGTCGTCACGGTTCAGACGCTGCTTCACGGCCTCTTTGTTAATCATCTGGTTAACAGAGAAGTGCTTGCCGATGTCGCGCAGGAAGGTCAGCACGTTCATGCTGCCAAACCAGTCGTAGTTGTTCGCGGCAATGGCAGAGTTATCACCACAGTTGAAGTCGAGGAACGGTGCAACCTGTTTACGGATCTTATCCACCCACTCCTGCACGGTATCTTCGGTGTTCAGTTTACGCTCAGCGGCTTTAAAGCTTGGGTCACCAATCAGGCCGGTCGCGCCGCCCACCAGCGCAACAGGCTTATGGCCCGCCATCTGGAAGCGTTTCAGGCATAACAATGGAACAAGATGCCCCAAATGCAAGCTGTCAGCGGTGGGATCGAAGCCGCAATAGAGCGCGATCGGGCCTTGCGCCAGTCGCTCTGCTAACGCTTCCTCGTCCGTCACCTGGGCCACGAGGCCCCGCTCTTGCAATTGTTTAATCAAGTTACTGCTTGCCATCAAATTCTCCATGTATAAACGACTGCACCTTTGCCGGTACACGACTTTTCGCCTGATGCGAAAGGACCATAGAATAAAGCGCAAGCGCGGTGTGCGCTAGCGCTTAAATCAACAAATTTCGGGGATTACGGTGCCAGTCTGTCGATTTTCCAGCCGCCATTCTCGCGCTGGTATAAAAAGCGGTCATGCAGGCGATGTTCGCCCCCCTGCCAGAACTCCATCTGCTCAATCGGGATGCGGAACCCGCCCCAGAAGCTTGGCAGAGGAATTTCACCCTGCTGGAACTTCTGCTTCAGTTCCAGGAATTTACTTTCCAGCACGCCGCGGGCGGAAATGCGGCTCGACTGTTTTGATACCCAGGCGCCAATCTGGCTGTCACGCGGGCGGCTGTGGAAATACTTTACCACTTCCAGAGTTGAGAGGCGTTCCGCCTTGCCGGTGACCATTACCTGACGTTCCAGCATGTGCCAGGGGAACAGCAGGCTGATACGCGGATTGTTTTCTAAATGGTGCGCCTTGCGGCTGCCGAGGTTGGTATAGAACACCAGCCCTTTCTCGTCATAATGCTTGAGCAATACGATGCGCTGATACGGTTGGCCGTTTTCATCCACCGTCGCGACAACCATGGCGGTTGGGTCGGCGAGTTTCGCTTCGCAGGCCTGTTTCAGCCAGCGTTCAAAAAGCACGAGGGGTTCAGCGGGAAGATCCTGGCGACGCAGGCCGCCTTTAGTGTATTCACGGCGCAGATGCGCAATTTGCTGCAGTTCGTCGTTATCTGACATGGCGTTAGCTGACATTGAGAGTGGGTGGCGCTATTGTGCGCCGCCCCTGTAAAAATCTCAACGCTTCGGATTTTCGAGCTGACAATTGTTCAGCACAATGCGGTCGCGTTTGTAGACCGTGGCGCCGTCGCCTTTCGACCAGAAGACGTAGATACCGTCGGAATAACGTGCGCCGGAGGCTGACATCCCCTGCTTCAGCGTCAGCAATTTATTGTCGTAAACAAAACTGGCTTCCTGGCGTGGATTGTTGAGCTTCACAGTCAGCGGTTTTTCGTCGCAGCGATACTCCAGCGTATCGGTCTGCATGCGCTCAAGGAGCTGGTTATAGACGCTGCATCCTGACAGCAATAAAGGCGCGGCAATAAGAAGAAGTTTTTTCATGGGCGTATTCCGAAGACTTTCCTGGTCCTGAAGGGCATGGCTGCCCTCCTGTTTCGTCCCATTCTAACGACGACGCGCCGCGCTGAATTTCAGTTAACTCTGATTATGACGAGGATTTGCCGGGAAAATCGCCCCAAGGACGCTCGCCTCACGTGCACCGGTTACCGACGGCAAGTTGCCCGGCAGTCCGGCAATGGTGCGCCAGGCGAGCCAGGCGAAAGCCAGCGCCTCCATATCATCCCCGCTGATGCCGGCCTCATTGGTCGTGGTCACTTCTGTACCCGGCAGCAGCCCCGCAAGACGCGCCATCACCAGCGGGTTACGGCTTCCCCCGCCGCACACCAGCAGGCGCTCACAGCCGCCGCTGAGCAGAACCTGTTCGGAGATCGACACGGCCGTGAGTTCGGCAAGCGTCGCCTGGACATCCTGCGGTGCGAGCGCCGGGAATGACGCCAGCTGGCGCTCAAGCCAGCTAAAGTTGAAGTATTCACGCCCGGTACTTTTCGGTGCCGGTAAAGCAAAATACGGATCGCTCAGCATGGACTGCAGCAGCGGGATAATCACTTTCCCCCCGCTCGCCCACTCCGCGTTTTTATCATACGGTTGACCGCACTGACGCCAGATCCAGGCGTCCATTAACATATTGCCCGGGCCGGTATCGTAGCCGCGTACGGGCTGCCCAGGGATGAGCATCGACAGATTGGCAATCCCACCAATGTTGAGCACCATGCGCCGTTCTGAAGGGTGCGCCAGTAACGCCTGATGGAACGCGGGCACCAGCGGCGCGCCCTGCCCGCCAAGGGCGATATCGCGCCGACGGAAATCGCCAACCACCGTCACGCCCGTCTTCGCTACAATCTGGTTGTTATCACCGATTTGCAGGGTATGTGGGGCATCTCCGCCGGGTTCATGCCAGACCGTTTGTCCGTGACACCCGATGGCCACCACATCCTGCGGGCGAAGATGTTCTTTTTCCATCAAAGCCTGCACCGCATCCGCAAACAGCGCCCCCAGGCGGACATCAAGTTGTCCAAGCTGGGAGAGAGTCAGCTGTTGCCCCTGACAGATGCTCAGAATATCCTCTTTCAGTGAAATGGGGATTGGCCAGGTCAGGCTCGCCTGCTGCGCCACCATGTTTTCGTCAATGGCGGCCAGAACGACATCTACCCCATCCAGACTGGTGCCTGACATCACACCAATGTAGCGACCCGATTTCATGCGCTTTCCTTACGTTGCGTGGGCTAAGGATATCCACTCAACCATAAACGGCGCAGCTTTGCCATCCGGAGATAATATTTTTTAACAATGTCAGACGGGTTACGCGGGCGGATCCTGTTTATGTCTCGTTAAGTCAAATTCAAGTACAATTTTCTTATTGTTAGTGCAAAGATATGAACTATGGCCGCTTATGCCATATAATTTAGCCATAACGGATGCCCCCAATCGGGCGTTTTTGGTGAACAGGAGATTCAAATGATTTTACGTGTACTGGGCGTTTCGCTGATTGGTTTAACTCTGGCTGGCTGTGTGAATGACAGTTCACTTTCTGGCGACGTTTACAGCGCTTCTGAAGCGAAACAGGTTCAGAACGTGACTTACGGTACCGTTGTTAATGCACGCCCTGTACAGATCCAGGGTGGTGATGAAAACAACGTGATGGGCGCGATCGGCGGTGCCGTGCTGGGTGGTTTCCTGGGTAATACCGTTGGCGGCGGCACTGGCCGCTCTCTGGCGACGGCCGCAGGCGCCGTTGCGGGTGGTGTAGCTGGCCAGGGCGTTCAGGGTGCGATGAACAAAACCCAGGGCGTAGAGCTGGAAATTCGTAAAGACGACGGCAGCACGATCATGGTTGTCCAGAAACAAGGCAGCACCCGCTTCTCTGCAGGCCAGCGCGTTGTTCTGGCAAGCAACGGAAGTCAGGTGACCGTTTCTCCACGTTAATTAAAAATGGATGTGGTCATCAGGCCACATCCATTTACATTATTTATCACTCCCACAAATATATTTACAAAATACATTCACCCCATCCATTATTAACCTCGCCATATATTGTTTCTGCGCAAAGTATTTAGCGCGCTAATTGATTAAACTCTTCGCAATACCCTCACCTTAATTCATTATAAAGTCATTAAAGCCATATATGTTTGCGAATCATCGTTCTGTAAAAGGTCGTTATATCTCGTTCTGCCTGGGTTGCATTGCTGTTATCAGCATATTACACGCCCTGTTTTCAAAAATTGCCGAATGGGTTCCAACCTTTTCGTCTCACTTGTTCCCTACGCTCACCATATTTTTACTGGTGTTTGATCTTTTTATTGCCTGCTTTATGGCAATGAAATACTGGTGTGACCGAAAAAGGTTGTATCTGGTATCGCTTGCTTTTGCCTTTGCCGGGTCGGCATCGCTGATGGTCGGAACTCTGTGCAGCTTTCCCGCCTGGCTGGACCTCTATCAGTTCAACGCGGTGAACTACAACGATGCGATGATCTTCTATATGTTCCGCCATCTTATAATGGCGGTGTTAATAATCGTTTCGGCAATACTTTATACCACGCGCAATTGTCCCCTTTCACGGCCGGCGCATATCGCTATTGTGAGCGGCGAGTTTCTGTTTACCGTTTTTGCAGTAGGATTGGCCTGGATGTATTCCAGTCATTCTTCTTTTTTAACCATTGATCTTGTTGATAATGAAACCCGTGAGTTTATGGTTCTCTGGAGCCACTTCATTAATATTGCATTAATTGCACTCTGGGTGGTCACATTAGCCACGCTGATGTTTATTACGCGCATACGCAACTTATTCTGGGTGGGCGGTAATTTTCTGTGCGTCTGCTATATCGTCACGCTCTCAATGCTGTTAGTGGGTGGACATGTAGAAAATATCTCCTGGTATCGCGCCCGCTTATTTGAAACTGTCGCCACGCTGATAATCATTTTTGTTCTGCTCTATGATGTTTTCAGGCTGTATCGCGACTCACACGTTAAGTATCAGCAGTCCTACCAGAACTCCATTCGCGACCCGCTCACGCGCCTGTATAACCGCAGCTATTTTTATGAATCATTAAAGCAGGCGCTGGATATCGCCAAACCCAGCCGCCCGGTTTCCGTCATCGTCAGCGATCTCGATCGCTTCAAGCGTATCAACGACACCTACGGGCATCTTCAGGGCGATAAAGTCCTGCAGTTTGTCGCTAATCTGCTGATGGATTCCGTGCGCCCGCAGGACATCGCGGCGCGTATCGGTGGTGAGGAGTTTGTTCTGATGCTGGCCAACACCTCATCAGACGCGGCGTACCAGGTGGCGGAACGCATACGGTTAAATCTGAGCAGCTTCGATAACGCCAGCAGCGGCGGGCAACTGCCGGAGCCAATCACCATCAGCATGGGGGTGTATACGGCGACGTCTGCCGCGATAGCCGCAGAAACGTGCGTGGAAAATGCCGACAAAGCGATGTATGAAGCGAAGGAGACAGGCCGTAACCGCGTGGTCGTCTTTAAGTAAAAAAAAGGCCTTGCTGCTGCAAGGCCTTGTTGTTTGTCAGTCGCGCGACTGTAGCTCATGGATGTTTTGCTCAAGGCGCCCAATGAGGCTGATGAGCATTTCCAGCTCCGCCGGTGAAACGCCTGAGAGGATTTCACCGCGCGTCTTCGTAATCACGGCTTCCATTTCCGTGATGATAGGCGCCGCTTTCTCGGTGAGTTTAATCCGCTTGGCGCGACGATCGCTGGCGCAGGTTTGCCGCGAGATCAACCCCTTCTCTTCCAGCTGGTCAAGGGTGCGCACCAGCGACGGTTGCTCAATCCCTATCGCTTTTGCCAGTTGAATTTGCGACTGTTCGGGCGGCAGCTGATGAATGTTGTGCAGCGTGACCCAATGCGTCTGTGTGAGTTCCAGAGGTTTCAGGCGATGGTCAATCAGAGCACGCCAGACGCGTACCAACCTTGCCAGATCAGAACCTAATGGCGATTCCAATTTCATCTCCTTATAATTAGCTTGCTAAGTTATTATACTGATTTTAGAATAGTGTGCAGCATTTGTATTGCCAAAACAAATGCAATACTGCATTCATCGAACTTAAAAGTATGACTTACACTGAATCGTGATGCTTCATCATACTAAGACAAGCCAACGCGGCATTCTGTTCACTGCAAAGGATTTCTGCCCGTGACGTTTTTTCATCGCTCGGAGGGTTTACCCCTTCAGGACCTGATCTTCGGTGCGTCAGTCTACTTTCCTCCCCTGTTTAAGGCCGTTATGGTGGGCTTTATCCTCTGGCTCATCGCGCATCGTCTGCTTCGCGACTGGATGTACTCCGGCGAAATCTGGCATCCCATGCTGATGGATCTTTCCCTGTTTGCCCTTTCCGTATGCCTGGGCCTTGCCGTTTTGACTGCGTGGTGAATATGTCTCTGAAAACGCTAAAGTACTTTTCCACCCTGTTTGTCCTTGCCCTCGCGCTGGTTGCGGGATGGTGGATGTGGAATTTTTATATGCAGTCGCCCTGGACGCGTGACGGCAAAGTGCGCGCCGAGCAGGTCAGCATTACCCCTCAGGTATCAGGAAGTATTACGACGCTGTTGGTTAAGGATAACCAGTTCGTCAAAAAGGGAGACATTTTATTCCGCATCGACGACACCCCGTACCACATTGCGATCCTGAACGCTCAGGCGCAGCTGGCTAAAGCCCAGTCGGATCTGGCAAAGGCCAACAACGAGGCCAACCGCCGCCGCCACCTGTCGCAAAACTACATCTCAGCGGAAGATTTAGACACCGCCAACATCAACGTGAAGGCCATGCAGGCGAGCGTCAACGTGGCCGAAGCCACGCTGAAGCAGGCCCAGTGGGAGTTGACCCAAACGGTGATTACCGCGCCGGTTGACGGGTGGGTAACCAACCTTTCCGCTCGCGTTGGGAATTATGCAACCACGGGACAACCCGTTTTTGCCCTCGTCGACAGCCACTCCTTCTACGTGGTGGGCTATTTTGAAGAGACCAAACTTCGCCATATTCGCGAGGGATCGCCTGCAGTTATTACGCTTTACAGCGGCTCGCAGAAGTTACAGGGTCACGTATCCAGCATTGGCCGCGCCATTTACGATCAAAGCGTCGAAACGGATTCAGGACTGGTGCCGGACATAAAGCCGAACGTTCCCTGGGTGCGTCTGGCCCAGCGCGTTCCGGTTCGCGTGGAGTTTGACCGTTTACCGCAGGACATTACCCTGGTGTCCGGCACTACCTGCACTGTCTCCATCGGAAACCAGTGATGAAGCTGCAGGGTCTCTCCTGGCAAAACACGCCGTGGATGAAAGCGACGCGTACCCAGTGGCGCTACGCGCTACGTAACGGCATTGCCATGTGTCTTGCGCTGACTGTGGCTTATTACCTGAACCTGGATGAACCCTACTGGGCGATGACGTCTGCGGCGGTGGTCAGTTTTCCAACGGTCGGCGGGGTGATCAGTAAAAGCCTTGGCCGTATCGCAGGCAGCCTGCTGGGCGCCACCGCGGCGTTAATTATCGCCGGCCATACGCTGAACGATCCGTGGCTGTTCCTGCTGAGCATGGCCGCATGGCTGGGGTGCTGTACCTGGGCCTGCGCCCATTTTACCAATAACGTCGCCTACGCTTTCCAGCTTGCGGGCTATACCGCCGCCATTATCGCCTTTCCGGTGGTTAACGTGCTCGACACCACCGAGCTGTGGGATATTGCCCAGGCGCGCGTCTGTGAAGTGATTGTCGGGATCCTGAGCGGCGGCTTCATGATGATGATCCTCCCCAGCACGTCCGACGGCACCGCGCTCATCACCGCGCTAAAAACCATGCATACCCGGTTACTGGAGCACGCGAGCCTGCTGTGGCAACCGGATACCAGCGACGATATCCGCCTCGCGCATGAAAAGGTTATCGGGCAGATCCTGACCATGAATCTGTTGCGCATTCAGGCGTTCTGGAGCCACTACCGCTTTCGCCGCCAGAACACCCTGCTTAACTATCTGCTGCACCAGCAGCTGCGCATGACCAGCGCCATCTCCAGCCTGCGCCGGATGCTGCTCAACTGGCCGACGCCGCCTGAAAATACCCGAGCCGTGATTGAAACGCTGCTCGCGGCCCTTGCGCGCCCGGATGCGGACATCTATACCGTGGCGCGGATTATCGCTCCGCTCGCGCCGGCTGACGAGTACGACTACCGCCATCGCGCCTTCTGGCAGCGTCTGAACTACTTTTGCCGCCTGTACCTGCGCAGCAGCCGCTGGATTACGGCCGTCGAAAACGCAACCCCATTAACGGAGTTCAACGTCCCCGGCAGCCCGGCTCTTGCGCGCCATACCGACTATCTGGAAGCGCTGTGGAGCGGTTTTCGCACCTTCTGTGCGCTGATGCTGGTGGGGGCGTGGAGCATTACCACCCAGTGGGAGTCCGGTACGGCGGCCCTGACGCTTGCCGCCATCAGCTGCGTGCTTTACTCCGTTGCGGCCTCGCCGTTTAACTCGCTTACGCTGCTGCTGCGCACGCTGGTGCTGCTGTCGCTGTTCAGCTTCGTGGTGAAGTTTGGCCTGATGGTGCAGATAAGCGATCTGTGGCAGTTCCTGCTGTTACTGTTTCCCCTGTTGACCACCATGCAGCTTCTGAAGCTGCAAATGCCTAAGCTGGCGGGCCTCTGGGGCCAGCTGATTGTCTTTATGGGCTCGTTTATCTCCGTGACGAATCCACCGGTTTATGATTACGCCGATTTTCTCAATGATAACCTGGCGAAGATCCTTGGCGTGGGGCTGGCGTGGCTGGCTTTTGCGGTGTTGCGTCCCGGATCCGATGCACGCAAGAGCCGCAGGCATATTCGGGAGTTACGCAGAGGGTTTGTCGATCAGCTCAGCCGTAAACCGCATCTGAGTGAAAACGAGTATGAATCGCTGGTTTATCATCACGTCAGCCAGCTGAATAACAGCCAGGACGCGCTGTCCCGGCGCTGGCTGCTGCGCTGGGGCGTGGTGCTGTTGAACTGCTCGCACGTGGTCTGGCAGCTTCGCGCGTGGGAAACGCGTTCCGATCCGCTGTCGCAGGTTCGTGATGTTTGCATCTCCCTGCTGCGCGACGTAATGAGCGAGCGCGGTGTCCAGCAGCGGCCGCTGGAAGCCACGCTGAATGAACTGCAGCGGATCTGCGATACGCTTGCACAGCATCATCTGCCCGCAGCCCGAGATTTGGCCTCGATAATCTGGCGCCTGCACTGCTCGCTCTCGCAGCTGGAACAGGCACCGCCGCCGGGAACGATTGGGGATCAGATCACGCCGCACGCATAGCGTGCCCCGCCGCCGCCGAGCGGTTTAGGCCGATCGGACATATTGTCGCCGCCGACATGGATCATCAGCGCCTTGCCTTTCACCTCATCCAGCTTTTTCAGTCGCGGCGCGACAACAGGATCGGTGGCTTTACCGTCGTTATTGACCACCAGCACGGGCAGATCGCCCAGATGCCCCATTCCCTCCGGGCCTTCATGCTTGCCGGAATGCTGCGGATCGAGGTGCCCTCCTGCCGCTTCCGCCGCAGACGGTTTACCTTCTTTTAAAGCGGGCTGACAGCTGCCTTTGGCATGAACATGGAAACCATGTTCACCGGGAGGGAGGGCTTTGAGGTTGGGGGCGAACTCCAGCCCTTTATCGGTTTCAGTGATTTTTACCGTTCCGATGGACTGACCCACACCCTGTGGGGTGACGAGATTCATTTCCACTTCGTCGCTGGCTGCCTGCGCCCCTGCGCAAACAACCAGCGTGACCAGTGCCAGAGCAAAACGCTTCATAGTGACCTCCGCGGGTTATTTTTTGCCCCTTAAGTGTATACCAGGGGCAAAGATTTCACCGGAAAGCCACCTTCAGGCGGTTTATGGTACGTCGTAACCCAGCGCGGCCTTGCGGATGCGGAACCACTGCTGACGGGTCATCTGTAGCTCTTCAGCGGCCAGCGCAGAACGCGCGCGTTCAATTTTACCGGAACCGATAATGGGCAGCGGTTTTGACGGCAGGCGCAGGATCCACGCGTAAACCACCTGTTCGATGCTCTCCGCGTTCAGTTCACGGGCGATGGTTTCAAGCTCGTTGCGCAGCGGCTGGAATTCCTCATCATTAAACAGGCGTCCGCCTCCCAGGCATGACCACGCCATCGGGCGAATGCGCAGCTGCTGCAGCTGATCGAGCGTACCATCCAGCAGCAGCGGCTGGTGTACCGGGGAAATCTCAACCTGGTTGGTGGCCAGGGTAAACGGCAGACGGGACTGAAGCAGCGCAAACTGTGCCGGGGTAAAGTTTGACACGCCGAAGTGACGCACTTTCCCACTCTGGTGCAGGTTCAGGAAGGCTTCCGCCACCTCATCGGCATCCATCAGCGGGTCTGGGCGGTGGATTAACAGCAGGTCAATACGATCGGTCGCCAGATTGACCAGCGACTGCTCGGCGCTCTTGATGATATGCGCGCTGTCGGTGATGTAATGACCGAGGGCGTGTTCCGGTTTTGCCGTGGTGGCAATCCCGCACTTCGTGACGATCTCCATGCGATCGCGGAGTGCCGGAACCAGCTTAAGCGCCTCGCCGAACGCGGCCTCGCACTGGTAGCCACCGTAAATATCCGCATGATCGACCGTGGTGATGCCTAAATCGAGGTGCTCTTCAATAAAGCTCGCCAGCTGGAGGGGGGACATATTCCAGTCCATCAGGCGCCAGTAGCCCATGACAAAACGGGAGAATTCTGGCCCCTGGGGGGCAAGGGTAATTCGCTGAACCATAACATTTTCCTCAAGGACGTAATGTCATGAGTATACGCAATTACCGTGTTAAAAAAGTGAAGGTTGCTGCGGTTCTTCGGTCTCACCGGCTTTATTCGCGCGTATTTTGCGCAGAAGACGCTGTCGGCAGAGGCGTAACACGTCCTGCTTTTGCGTGTCGCTAAAGTTTTGCCAGTTGAAACGTTCATCGCGGGTACGCATACACCCGCGGCAATATCCGCGTTCATCGACCTGACAAATACCCCGGCACGGGCTCTGGATGGGGAAAAACTCCAGCTGCTCTGCCACGCTCACCTCCCGATAGCTCTTCTCACCTACAGTGAAGACGTTAATCGCGCCGCGTGCAAGGCCTGTATCACAGATTTGTGGCATTAAGGTTTCACTAATCTTCCCTCTCTATACTCGGCCCATCATGACAATAACGGGTTTACCGATCGATGTGGTTAAGCAGAAAGTTACAATGTAACGACATTAAATTTACTCTGGGCTGTGCACTCTTTTTTACTCTGCTGAACGGGCTGTTTATCCAGCGCAGCTGGGCCATTATCGGCGCAGTCCATCTGCACGACTTCCTCTTTGCCGCCTCCGTCCCGCTGGTGCTGTTTTGCGGCTGGGTGATTGTTTTTAGCCTGCTTAACATCCCGTATCTCCGCAAGCCGCTGCTGATCGTTTTAACGGTCGGATGCGCCGCGGCGACCTATTTCATGTATACCTACGGCGCGGTGATCGATCAGAACATGATTGTGAACGTGTTCGAAACCAACTCTCAGGAAGCGACCGCCCTGGTGACCCCGCAGATGATCCTGTGGATTGTCATAGCCGGCCTCGTTCCCTCCGTGGTGCTGGCGTTGACCCGCATTCGTACCGGAAAATGGTGGTACGCGCTGCTGACGCGCGTTGCCGCGATGCTCGGCGCCCTGCTGGTGATTATCCTGATTGCCGCGCTGTTTTATAAAGATTACGCGTCGCTGTTCCGCAATAACAAAAGCATCGTCAAAATGGTCACCCCGGCGAACTATGTCAGCGCCGTGGTGAAGTACAGCAAAATGCGCTGGTTTGCCGGCGATCAAACGCTGGTGCGCATTGGTGAAGATGCCCATAAAGGGTCACTGATTACCGGTCAACAAAAGAAAACCGTTCTGGTGCTTGTCGTTGGCGAAGCCTCTCGCGCGGCAAACTACTCCCTGAACGGTTACGAACGCGAAACCAACCCGGAGCTGAAAAAGCAGGACGTGATTAACTTCCCGCAGGCCTCCTCGTGTGGCACCGAAACCGCCGTTTCCGTTCCGTGCATGTTCTCCGGCATGACGCGCAGCAAATACGATGCCGACCTGGCTCACCATCGCGAGGGACTGCTCGATGTGCTGAAGCATGCGGGTATCAACCTGCTGTGGCGCGACAACGACGGTGGCTGTAAAGGCGCCTGCGATCGCGTGCCCCATACCGACATGACGCAGTGGAATCTGGATCAGTTCTGCAAAGACAAATCCTGTATTGATGATGTGAACTTCTACCGCCTGGACAACGTTCTGGACGGCGTGAAGCAGGACACGGTGCTGGTTATCCACCTGATGGGGAGTCATGGACCAGCGTACTATCATCGTTACCCGGACAATTTCCGTAAATTCACCCCCACCTGCGACACCAATGAAATTCAGGATTGCGACCATCAGGCGCTGATCAATACCTATGACAACACTGTCCTCTATACCGACAGCATGGTCAGCAAAACCATTGATGCGCTGAAAGCGCGCCAGTCGAGCATGAACACCGCGCTGATCTATCTCTCAGATCATGGTGAATCCTTAGGTGAAAGCGGTATTTATCTGCACGGTACGCCGTACATGCTGGCGCCGGAGCAGCAAACGCATATTCCGTTTATGTTCTGGCTGTCACCGGATTACGCGAAAAACTTTGGCATCAACGAACGGTGTTTGCGTGACCATGCAGCAAAAAATGCGGTTTCCCAGGACAATTTATTCTCAACCGTATTGGGTATGATGGACGTGAAATCAACGGTTTATCAACCGCAGCTGGATATACTGAGCGCATGTCGTCAGTAAACTCGCTTGCATTAGACCGAACGGTCTATTAGAGTGCGGCCATGAGCAGAAATACTGAACACGATACCCGCGAACATTTACTGGCAACCGGCGAGCGACTTTGCATGCATCGCGGGTTTACCGGTATGGGGTTGAGCGAGCTTTTAAAAACCGCTGAGGTACCGAAGGGGTCGTTTTATCACTACTTCCGGTCCAAAGAGGCTTTTGGCGTAGCGATGCTGGAGCGTCATTATGCTGGCTACCACCAGCGTCTGGCGACCCACTTTGCTTCGGGTGAAGGTAACTACCGGGATCGTGTTCTGAACTACTATCAGGAAACGCTGAACCAGTTCTGTCAGCAGGGCATTATCAGCGGATGCCTGACGGTCAAACTGTCTGCCGAAGTGTGCGATCTTTCCGAAGACATGCGCTCGGCGATGGATAAGGGTGCCCGCGGCGTAATCGCCCTGCTGGCGCAGGCGCTGGAAAAAGGCCGCGAAGAAAAAACGCTGGCCTTTTCTGGCGACCCCTTAATGCAGTCTCAGGTGCTCTACTCCCTCTGGTTAGGAGCCAACCTGCAGGCAAAAATTTCGCGCAGTGCCCTGCCGCTGGAAAGCGCGCTGGCACATGTGAAAAACAGTATTACTGCGCCAGACGTATAACGGGCGCTTTTTTATTTACCCTATTACTAGTCGACTGGTCTACTCAGGAGTCTTTATGTCAGCTGAAAAACTGTTTACCCCATTGAAAGTGGGTGCCGTCACGGCGCCAAACCGCGTGTTTATGGCTCCGCTTACCCGTCTGCGCAGCATTGAGCCGGGCGACATCCCAACCCCACTGATGGGTGAATACTATCGTCAGCGCGCAAGCTCTGGCCTGATCATTACGGAAGCCACGCAGATTTCAGCTCAGGCTAAAGGTTATGCGGGTGCACCGGGCCTTCACAGCCCGGAGCAGATCGCCGCATGGCAGAAAATCACCGCGGGCGTTCACGCTGAAGAGGGTCGTATTGCGGTCCAGCTGTGGCATACCGGTCGTATCTCACACAGCAGCATCCAGCCTGGCGGCCAGGCACCGGTCTCCGCGTCGGCCCTGAGCGCAAATACCCGTACGTCCCTGCGTGATGAAAACGGCAATGCGATCCGCGTGGATACCTCTATGCCGCGCGCGCTTGAGCTGGAAGAAATTCCGGGTATCGTGAACGACTTCCGCCTGGCCGTGGCCAACGCCCGTGAAGCCGGTTTTGACCTGATTGAGCTGCACTCCGCGCATGGCTACCTGCTGCACCAGTTCCTGTCACCGTCGTCTAACCATCGCACCGACCAGTACGGCGGCAGCGTCGAAAACCGCGCTCGCCTGGTGCTGGAAGTGGTTGATGCCGTATGCCAGGAGTGGAGCCCGGATCGTATCGGGATCCGCGTCTCCCCAATCGGTTCTTTCCAGAACGTCGACAACGGTCCGAACGAAGAAGCCGATGCCCTGTACCTGATCGAAGAACTGGCTAAACGCGGCATCGCCTATCTGCACATGTCCGAGCCGGACTGGGCTGGCGGTAAACCATACACGGACGCTTTCCGTCAGAAAGTGCGCGAGCGTTTCCACGGGGTGATCATCGGTGCGGGGGCTTATACCCCGGAGAAAGCCGAAGATCTGATCGGCAAAGGGCTGATCGATGCCGTCGCGTTTGGCCGCGACTACATCGCCAACCCGGATCTGGTTGCCCGTCTGCAGAAAAAAGCGGCCCTGAATCCGCAGCGCCCGGAAAGCTTCTACGGCGGCGGCGCGGAAGGCTACACCGACTACCCTTCTCTGTAATCTCGCCGTTGTTCATTGATAGCGGCGATACTTCGCCGCTATACTAAAACATCGTTTCTGTTCAAAAAGACAGTCTATTCCATTGGTTAATGAGGAAATTATGCGCCTACTTCACACCATGCTGCGCGTTGGCGACCTGCAACGTTCCATTGATTTCTACACTAACGTCCTGGGCATGAAGCTGCTGCGCACCAGCGAAAACCCGGAATACAAATACTCGCTGGCGTTCGTGGGTTACGGCCCGGAAACGGATGAAGCGGTGATCGAGCTGACCTACAACTGGGGCGTAGACAGCTATGAGCTGGGCACCGCCTACGGCCACATCGCGCTGGAAGTGGACAACGCGGCCGAAGCGTGTGAGCGCATTCGCAGCAATGGCGGTAACGTTACGCGCGAAGCGGGCCCGGTAAAAGGCGGCACCACCGTGATTGCGTTCGTGGAAGATCCGGACGGTTACAAAATCGAGCTGATTGAAGCCAAAGACGCGGGTCGCGGTCTGGGCAACTGATCCCTCAGGGCGCAACATGCGCCCGTTGTTTTACTGCATCACCCCGCAAAATTTGCCATAATGCGCTCTGCTTTTTCCCCATGTAAGAGACCCTGATGTCCGATAACGCTCAATTTAGCGGTCTGTGCGACCGTTTTCGTGGTTTTTATCCCGTTGTCATTGATGTAGAAACAGCCGGATTTAACGCTAAAACCGATGCGCTGCTCGAAATTGCCGCCATCACGCTGAAGATGGATGAACAGGGCTGGCTTACACCGGACACCACGCTGCATTTCCACGTTGAACCTTTCGAAGGAGCAAACTTACAGCCGGAAGCGCTGGCGTTTAACGGTATCGACCCGCACAACCCGCTGCGTGGCGCAGTCAGTGAATACGATGCGCTGCACGCCATTTTTAAAATGGTGCGTAAAGGCATGAAAGAGAGTAACTGCAGCCGCGCCATCATGGTGGCCCATAACGCCACCTTCGATCACAGCTTTACCATGGCCGCAGCCGAGCGCGCCGCGCTCAAACGCAACCCCTTCCATCCGTTTGTGACCTTCGACACCGCCGCGCTGAGCGGCCTGGCGCTGGGACAAACGGTGTTATCAAAAGCCTGCATCACGGCGGGTATACCTTTTGACGGAACGCAGGCGCACTCTGCGCTGTATGACACGGAGCGCACTGCAGAGCTGTTCTGTGAGATCGTCAACCGCTGGAAGCGTCTGGGCGGCTGGCCGCTGCCGATGGGCGACAGCGAAGAATAAAAAAAAGCGACCTTATCAGGTCGCTTTTTTATTTGCGCAGAAAATTATTCTGCGTCCGGCTCTTCGGTTTTGTACTTCGCCGCCGTCTCTTTGATCAGCTGCTGCAGTTCGCCGCGCTGATACATTTCAATCAGGATATCGCAGCCGCCAACCAGCTCACCGTCAACCCACAGCTGTGGGAAAGTCGGCCAGTTAGCATACTTAGGCAGCTCAGCGCGGATGTCCGGGTTCTGCAGGATATCGACGTAAGCAAAACGCTCACCACAGGCTGACAGCGCCTGAACCGCTTGTGCGGAGAAGCCGCAGCTTGGCAGCTTCGGAGAACCTTTCATATACAGCAGAATCGGGTTTTCAGCGATCTGGCGCTGGATTTTTTCAATAGTGGTGCTCATGTCTTGCTTCCTTTAACTTCTGTTACGGCATTCGTCTGACATTGTAGCGGTTCAGACTGGCATCGGAAAATAACATTTTTGTCACGTTTATACATTCTACCCCGAGTCACGAAAAGTTGCATTGCAAATGGTGTTTACCCCTGCGGCGGTCAGGGTTTTGCTTAGGGAGTGGGCAAATGTGCGACAGAACGATGAATTTTTTTGCACTTGCTAACGAAACACGATTGTAGATTGAAAAATGCTATTAACTTTCTGGGTTTTTATAGATTAGAATCGACGGGCTTTGTAAATCACACGCGGGTATTATTGATGACCTGCATTTATCAGGGGACTGCCCAGTGGCGCGGATAAATAAAATCTCGATCACGCTCTGTGCTTTACTGTTTACTTCACTCACTTTCACGCCAGTGGCAAACGCCTCTCAGCAGGCGCGGCATTCTGCTGTACAAAAAAACCATCTGGTGAAAGCCACAGAACGTAAGAAAAAAACCACCGCTAAGAACGACAAGAAAAAAACACCGGCTCAGACGAAACAGACCGCTTCCAGCAAGACGAAAACAAAACCTTCCCGCACTGCCCACTCCGCTAAAAGTAAAGCTTCGCAAACCGCTGCTAACCTCGTTACTGAAAAATGCATCACGCGTAAAGGCCACAAGGCGAAATGCACGAAGGTCACGAAAATAGCTGAAGTGCATAAAGTGCGTGTACAGAAAGCGCAAAAAACCGCGATGAACAAACTGATGGGCCAGATTGGCAAACCTTATCACTGGGGTGGCAGCTCGCCGCGTACCGGGTTTGACTGCAGCGGCCTCGTCTATTACGCCTATAAAGATCTGGTCAAATTCCGCATTCCTCGTACCGCCAATGAGATGTACCACCTGCGCGATGCCTCACCGGTTGACCGCGGTGAGCTGGAAAACGGCGATCTGGTGTTCTTCCGCACTCAGGGTCGCGGCACGGCTGACCACGTCGGCGTGTATGTCGGCAACGGGAAATTCATCCAGTCTCCACGTAGCGGCCAGGATATTCAGATTACCTCTCTCAGTGAAGACTACTGGGTACGCCACTACGTCGGCGCGCGTCGCGTGATGACGCCGAAAACCATCCGCTAACCCCTGCCCTGCCGCATCCGTGGCAGGGTAAGTTCCTCTTTTGCATACCCTTTCAATTTGCTATCCTGTCCCTGTTGTCTGTGTGGTTATTGGCAACGTAAAATACAATAAGGAGAGAAGCAATGTCGTTCGAATTACCTGCACTACCGTATGCAAAAGACGCCCTGGCACCGCACATTTCTGCGGAAACCCTGGAATATCATTACGGCAAGCATCACCAGACGTACGTCACCAACCTGAACAATCTGATCAAGGGCACCGATTTTGAAGGCAAAACGCTGGAAGAGATCGTCCGCAGCTCAGAGGGTGGCGTATTTAACAACGCGGCTCAGGTGTGGAACCATACCTTCTACTGGCACTGCCTGGCGCCGAATGCCGGCGGTGAACCTGTCGGTGAACTGGCTACCGCTATCAACGCCGCATTTGGCAGCTTCGCGGATTTCAAAGCGAAGTTTACCGATGCAGCCATCAAGAACTTCGGTTCTGGCTGGACGTGGCTGGTTAAAGAGGCGGATGGCAAACTGGCTATCGTGTCCACCTCTAACGCGGGTACCCCGCTGACCACCAGCGCGAAGCCGCTGATGACCGTGGACGTGTGGGAACACGCTTACTACATTGATTACCGCAACGCGCGTCCGAACTACCTGGAGCACTTCTGGGCACTGGTTAACTGGGACTTTGTCGCGAAGAACTTCGCCGCGTAAGAGACACGCAGAAGGGTTCGCCCTTCTGCGTTTTTGGTTTATTCCGCAGCGCAGGCTGCTTCAGGCTGTTTACGTCCCGACATCATCACCAGCAGCAGGCCGAGCGCGGCAATAATCGCCCCCATCACCGGCACAAAGCTGTATCCCAGACCACCTGAAATCACGGCCCCACCGGCCGCGGCGCCCAGGGCATTACCCAGGTTAAACGCACCGATATTCACGGATGATGAAAGTCCCGGCGCCTCGTGCGCGACACGCATCACGCGCATCTGCAGCGGCGGCACCACGGCGAAAGTGGCGGCTCCCCAGACGACCATCGCGATCGCGGCCCCGAACTCATTACGCGCCAGCCACGGAATGGCAACCATGATGACAATCAGCAGGGTTAAGAAGCCCTTAAGCGTCCCGCTCACGGAACGGTCGGCAAATTTCCCGCCGAGATAGTTGCCGATCGAGAAGCCCACGCCAATCAGCACCAGCATCGCGGTCACAAAGAGAGGCGTTGCGTGGGTGATATCGTGCAGCACCGGTGAAATATAGGTGTAGAGGGTAAACATCGCCCCTGCCCCCAGCACGGTGGTGAGCAGCGCGGAGAGCACCTGCGGACGCATCAGCACCGACAGCTCTTTACGCACTTGCGGACGTTCACCGGCGCTGCCTTTCGGCAGGGAGAAGAACAATGCCACCATCGCGACCACGCCCAGCCCGGCCGTCGCCAGGAAGGACATACGCCAGCCGATCGCTTCTCCCAGCCAGGTTGCCGCAGGCACCCCGCCGATGTTGGCAATCGTCAGCCCCATAAACATGGTTGCCACGGCGCTCGCCTGCTTGTGTTTAGGCACCACGCTGGCAGCCACGACCGACCCCAGCCCAAAGAACGCGCCGTGGTTAAGGCTGGTCAGAATACGCGACAGCATCAATGTGGTGTAGTCCGGCGAAATGGCCGAAAGCACGTTGCCGAGGGTGAAAATCGCCATCAGGAAAATCAGCGCATTGCGGCGCGCGCGGTGCGAAAGAAGAAGCGTCATCAGCGGCGCCCCGACCATCACGCCGATAGCGTAGGCGCTAATTAACATCCCTGCCGCAGGGATCGAGACATCTACGCCCCGGGCAATAACAGGCAGTAACCCCATCGGGGAGAATTCAGTGGTGCCAATCCCAAAAGCGCCAATCGCCAGGGCCAGCAGGGGAAAATTGATTTTCATGCGTCAACTCCGGATGCCGTGTCATGTGGTGACACAGAACAAAGAAGCGGAAAGCATGACATCAATCACAAAAAATGAGAAGTTAACAAAATGGCAAAAGATTTTTGCCAGAGAAGTAACAATCCGGGGTGTCGGGAGGGAGAAGGCTCTCCCTCCGCGTAAATCAGTGCAGCGCAGCCGTCAGACCGGCCGCAACAATCAGAGCCAGCACAACAACGGTGGTGAACAGCGAAAACTTAAGATCGGAACTCATCAATTTTTCTCCTTTTAATCCCCACACGAAAAGTGAGCTTGCTCATTTTTGCACAGATTACGTCAAAAATCTTCCTGGATTTATACTGATAACCACTTTACCTCTTCCCCTTTTCATCAAGATAGGACAAAATTCCACGCTAAATTTATTAGCGTACCGGCCATTGACCCCCTCCTGACGTCCCGTGTCGTTTTCCCGGCGTGCCGCAATTCAAGATTGCGTGATAAGGGTGAGAGAAGGCAAACGTTTACCTTCAAGTTTTTCAGGAGTTTAGGATATGGTCTGGAGTGACATTTAATGGCAACAATTAAAGACGTAGCAAAACGCGCAAACGTTTCCACTACAACCGTATCACATGTAATTAACAAAACCCGCTTTGTGGCGGAAGAGACGCGCAACGCCGTCTGGGCAGCGATCAAAGAGCTGCACTATTCGCCAAGTGCGGTTGCGCGTAGCCTCAAGGTTAATCACACCAAGTCCATTGGATTGCTGGCGACCAGCAGTGAAGCGGCCTATTTTGCCGAGATCATTGAAGCGGTTGAGAAAAACTGCTTCCAGAAAGGCTATACCCTGATTCTGGGCAACGCGTGGAACAGCATTGAAAAACAGCGTGCCTACCTGTCGATGATGGCGCAGAAGCGCGTTGATGGCCTGCTGGTAATGTGTTCTGAGTACCCGGAATCCGTGCTGTCGATGCTGGAAGAGTATCGCCATATTCCGATGGTGGTGATGGACTGGGGCGAAGCGCGCGCGGACTTCACCGATTCCGTTATCGATAACGCCTTTGAAGGCGGCTATATGGCCGGTCGTTACCTGATCGAACGCGGTCACCGCGAGATTGGCGTGATCCCCGGCCCGCTGGAGCGCAACACCGGCGCGGGCCGTCTGGCCGGTTTTATGAAAGCGATGGAAGAAGCGCTGATCACCGTGCCGGAAAACTGGATCGTGCAGGGCGACTTTGAGCCGGAATCGGGCTACCGTGCGATGCAGCAGATCGTCTCCCAGCCGCACCGTCCGACCGCCGTGTTCTGCGGGGGCGACATCATGGCCATGGGCGCGCTCTGCGCTGCCGACGAGCTGGGCCTGCGCGTACCGCAGGATATTTCCGTGATCGGCTATGACAACGTGCGTAACGCGCGCTTCTTCACCCCGGCGCTGACCACCATTCACCAGCCAAAAGACTCGCTGGGCGAAACGGCTTTCAACATGCTGATGGACAGGATCGTCAACAAGCGTGAAGAGTCGCAGTCCATTGAAGTTCACCCGCGTCTTATCGAACGTCGTTCCGTTGCGGACGGTCCGTTCCGCGACTACCGTCGTTAATCGCTTTACGGGGCCAGCTATGCTGGCTCCCGTAACCATTCCCGGTTTAGCGTTTCGCTGTCTCCCAGATAGTCCAGCAGCCACGCCATAGCGGGCGAGACATCATTTTGCTGCCAGGTGAGGCAGCAGGCCGCATCCGGGAACGGATTCTCCAGCGTCAGCTCAACCCACTCTCCGGTATCGATGCGCGGACGCGCAAAATGAACGGGCACCATCGCGACGCACAGCCCGGCGCTGAGGCACGTCGCCGATGATTCCCAGTCCGGAGCCACCACCCGCCGCTGGTTGTCCAGAAGCCAGGTGATACGCTTGGGCAATGAACGGGACGTATCCTCCAGCACCAGCGACGGCCAGTTGCGCAGCGTGTCATCGCTCAGCGGCCCTTCCATCGCCGCCAGCGGATGATCGCTTGCCACCACGCATTTCCAGCTCAGCATCCCCATATCGCGAAAGGCGTAACGTCCCCCGACCGGGATCGCCTGCGTGGCCCCAATCGCCATCTCTGCCCTGCCGTCCGCCAGCGCATCCCAGACGCCGTTAAACACCTCCTGCGAGACCCGCAGCTCGACGTCAGAAAAATGACGATAGAAATCGACGATCATCTGCCGGGTGCGCTCCGGCTTAACGATATTATCCACCGCGATGGAAAGATGTCCCCGCCAGCCGTTAGCGATCTGCTGACACTGTTCGCGGGTGATCTGCATTTTTTTGATAACAGAACGCCCTTCCTTCAAAAACCACGCGCCTGCGGGCGTTAATTCCACATCACGATGCCGCCGTTCAAACAGCGGAACCGCCAGCCACTCCTCAAGCTGGCGCACCGTGTAGCTGATTGCCGAAGGGACGCGGTGCAGCTCCTGCGCCGCACCGCTGAAGCTGCCGTTACGCGCAACAGCATCGACCACTTCAAGAGAATAATCTGACCACATTTTCTGCCTGCAAAATTTTTGAATGCACCCGCCAAATATTAGCGTTTCACAAGCGGCTTTGCACTCCCTACACTCAGCGCCAATGTATACCTGCCTCCTCAGGAGAATAAAATAATGCAACCCAGGAACGGTTTTTTAGTCTGGCTCGGCGGCTTAAGCGTGCTGGGCTTTTTAGCCACCGATATGTACCTGCCGGCGTTTGCCGCCATGCAGGAAGATTTGCAAACCCCGGCTGCCGCCATCAGCGCCAGCCTGAGTTTGTTCCTCGCCGGTTTTGCCTTCGCGCAGCTGCTCTGGGGACCGCTCTCGGATCGCTTTGGTCGTAAACCGGTACTGTTGCTGGGCCTGGCCATTTTTGCGGTGGGCTGCCTGGGAATGTTATGGGTACGCGATGCCACCTGGCTGCTGGTGCTGCGGTTTATTCAGGCCGTGGGCGTCTGTGCCGCGGCCGTGACCTGGCAGGCGCTGGTCACCGACTATTACCCGGCTAACCGCACAAACCGTATTTTCGCCACCATTATGCCGCTGGTGGGTCTCTCACCTGCCCTCGCTCCCCTGTTGGGCAGCTGGATCCTCGCGCATTTCGACTGGCAGGCCATTTTCGCCACGCTGTTTGCCATTACTCTGATACTGATGCTGCCGGCGTTCGCCCTCAAGCCCGCGCATAAAAAAGAAGCGCATACTGACGCGAAGCCGATTACCTTTACTTCCCTGCTCAGCGCCAAAGCGTATCGCGGGAATGTCCTGATCTATGCCGCCTGCTCGGCAAGTTTCTTCGCGTGGCTCACCGGCTCGCCGTTCATCCTGCACGATATGGGTTACAGCCCGGCAGCCATCGGCCTGAGCTATGTTCCGCAGACCATCGCGTTCCTGGTAGGCGGGTACGGCTGTCGCGCGGCGCTGCAGAAGTGTGAAGGTCAGCAGATGCTGCCGTGGCTGCTGGTGCTGTATGCGCTGAGCGTTATCGGGACCTGGGCCGTTGGCTTTATTCCCGGTGCCGGTCTGGCTGAAATTTTGATCCCATTCTGCGTGATGGCCGTCGCGAACGGGGCGATTTACCCGATCGTGGTGGCACAGGCGTTACGTCCGTTTCCGCAGGCAACAGGCCGCGCCGCCGCGCTGCAGAACACCCTGCAGCTGGGGCTGTGCTTCCTGGCAAGCCTGGTGGTCTCGGCGCTGATTGCCACGCCGCTCCTGACCACCACCAGCGTGATGCTGTTCACCGTAGCGCTGGCGGTATTGGGCTATCGCATGCAGACCTCCGCGCAGCGTGAGCAGGAAAAGAGTGCTCAGGTTGAAACGTCACATGCCTGATTGCGTCAGAAATCATGTTAATTTTCAGTGATTAGGTTGCTAAGAATTTTCTATTGAATCACCAAATTTTGAGGCCTATACTAAATTTGGTTCGATTAAATACGATAAATATTAAGCGTTAACGGGAGCCGGAGTGCTCCCGTTTTACCATGGAAGGCATTTCGGCAAGGGTTATCTCCCTTCCTCTGTTCTACGTCGGATACTAGCCTCGCGGTATTTACCGTGAGATTTCTCACAAACCAAAAAAAGCGTCTACGCTGTTTTAAGGTTCTGATCACAGTAGGGTGATGGAGAAGCTATGAGTTCATCGTGTATAGAAGAAGTCAGCGTTCCGGACGATAACTGGTCCCGGATCGTCAGTGAACTGTTAGGTCGAGCAGGCATCACTATCAATGGATCATCGCCATCCGATCCTCAGGTTAAACATCCCGACTTTTTTAAACGCGTGTTGCGGGAAGGGTCGTTAGGCCTGGGTGAAAGCTATATGGACGGCTGGTGGGAGTGCGAGCGTCTGGATACCTTTTTCGCCAGCGTGCTGCGTGCCGGTCTTGAAAATCAACTCCCTCGCAATCTGAAAGACACCCTGCGCGTCGCCTCTGCCCGACTGTTCAATCTGCAAAGTAAAAAGCGCGCGTGGATCGTTGGCAAAGAACACTACGATCTTGGCAACGACCTGTTCAGCCGTATGCTGGACCCTTTCATGCAATACTCCTGCGCCTACTGGAAAGACGCGTCGACCCTTGAAGAGGCCCAGCAGGCCAAGCTGCGTCTGATTAGCGAGAAGCTGCAGCTCCAGCCCGGTATGCGCGTGCTGGATATCGGCTGCGGCTGGGGCGGGCTGGCGTATTTTATGGCGAAACACTATGGCGTCAGCGTCGTCGGCGTCACGATCTCAGCGGAACAGCAAAAAATGGCGCGAGAGCGCTGCCAGGATCTCGATGTGGATATCCGGCTGCAGGACTACCGTGACCTGAACGAGCAGTTTGACCGGATCGTTTCCGTCGGCATGTTTGAGCACGTCGGGCCGAAAAACTACGCTACCTATTTTGAGGTGGTGGATCGGAATCTGAAGCCGGACGGTATCTTCCTGCTGCACACCATCGGCTCTAAGCGGACCGACAATAACGTCGACCCGTGGATCAACAAATACATCTTTCCGAATGGCTGTTTACCGTCCGTTCGCCAGATTGCCAACGCCAGTGAACCCCATTTCGTGATGGAAGACTGGCATAACTTTGGCGCGGATTACGACACCACGTTGATGGCCTGGCATGCGCGTTTTCAGGAGACCTGGCCAGAAATTGCGGACAACTATTCTGAACGATTCAGGCGGATGTTTAGCTATTATCTGAATGCCTGCGCGGGGGCGTTTCGCGCACGGGATATTCAGCTCTGGCAGGTGGTATTCAGCCGCGGGATTGAACACGGATTACGTGTCGCACGCTAAAAAAATAACCCCGGATGCCCGGGGTTATTTTTTATTCTTCTTCTGCGGCGGTCTTTATTATTGCCGCTTCTTTTGCTGCCAGCACGCGCTCAACCGTATCCACTACCGCCTGGGTTTGCGGATCGATTTCGATATTCACGCGATGCCCCAGTTTTTTAGCGCCCAGCGTTGTGCGCTGCAGCGTTTCAGGAATTAAATGTACGCAAAATCGCGTTGGCGTCACTTCACCTACCGTCAGGCTAATCCCATCAATGCCAATAAATCCTTTATAGAGGATGTATTTCATTAATGAAGGATCCTGCATTTTAAACCAGATCTGACGGTTATTTTCCGAGGTCACGATTTTTGCCACTTCAGCGGTGGTCATGATGTGCCCGGACATCAGGTGGCCGCCAATCTCATCGCTGAACTTCGCCGCCCGCTCAACGTTGACGGTATCTCCCACCGCCAGCTCGCCAAGGTTGGTAATGCGCAGCGTCTCTTTCATTAAATCAAAGCTAATCTGGTTGCCGTTAATTTCGGTAACGGTCAGGCAGCAGCCGTTGTGGGCAATCGACGCGCCTGTTTCAATGCCCTCAAGCATATATTCCGGCAGCTCAACAACATGAGTACGGAAATTAGGTTTTTCATCAATGGACACCACTTTGGCGGTGCCCTGCACAATACCAGTAAACATGCTTACAACTCCTGTTTTTTCCAGACGGTGGTGACACCGTTTAATCTCACCACAATAACAGTTGGAAAAACAGGTTGCCAGCGGGGCGCATTTTCTGGCGATTTTTTCACTAGATAAATAGCTAAAGCCCGCTACAATAGCTGGCACCCCCCTGCATTTTCTTCTTGCTGCCCGTTTCGGCGGCTTTTTTAGTCTCTCAAATAACAACAAAATAAAGGTGTTCACGTGCAGAAGTACATGAATGAAGCGCGCCAGCTATTGGCACTGGCTATACCAGTGATCGTCGCGCAAGTGGCCCAGACCGCAATGGGATTTGTGGATACGGTAATGGCAGGTGGCTACAGCGCCACCGATATGGCGGCCGTGGCTATCGGCACGTCAATCTGGCTTCCGGCCATCCTGTTCGGCCACGGTCTGCTGCTCGCGCTCACGCCGGTTATCGCTCAGCTCAATGGCTCGGGTCGTCGCGAGCGCATTGCCCATCAGGTCCGTCAGGGTTTCTGGCTGGCAGGGTTTGTCTCCGTGCTGATCATGGTTGTGCTCTGGAACGCGGGTCACATCATTCGCGCTATGCATAACATTGACCCGGCACTGGCTGATAAAGCCGTGGGCTATCTGCGCGCCCTGCTCTGGGGTGCGCCAGGCTACCTCTTTTTCCAGGTGGCGCGTAACCAGTGTGAAGGTCTGGCGAAAACCAAGCCCGGTATGGTGATGGGGTTTATCGGTTTACTGGTCAATATTCCGGTGAACTATATCTTTATTTACGGTCATTTCGGGATGCCGGAGCTTGGCGGCGTCGGCTGCGGCGTGGCGACGGCAGCCGTTTACTGGGTGATGTTCTTCTCGATGATCGTCTTTGTAAAACGCGCCCGCTCCATGCGCGATATTCGCAACGAGAACAAATTTAGCACGCCGGACTGGAACATCATGACGCGTCTGGTGCAGCTAGGGTTGCCGATCGCCCTCGCGCTGTTCTTTGAGGTGACCCTGTTTGCCGTGGTCGCCCTGCTGGTCTCCCCGCTGGGCATTGTGAACGTGGCCGGGCACCAGATTGCGCTGAACTTCAGCTCCCTGATGTTCGTCCTGCCGATGTCGCTGGCGGCGGCGGTGACGATCCGCGTTGGCTTCCGCCTTGGCCAGGGCTCAACGCTGGATGCGCAAACGGCCGCCCGAACCGGGCTGGGTGTCGGCGTCTGCATGGCGGTCTGTACGGCGCTCTTTACCGTTGCATTACGCGAGCAGATTGCCCTGCTCTATAACGACAATCCGGAAGTGGTCACGCTGGCATCGCACCTTATGCTGCTGGCCGCGATTTACCAGATCTCTGACTCCATTCAGGTGATTGGCAGCGGCGTGCTGCGCGGATATAAAGACACGCGCTCCATCTTCTTTATCACCTTCATCGCCTACTGGGTGCTGGGTCTGCCGTGTGGCTATATTCTGGCCCTGACCGACCTGGTGGTGGACCGCATGGGGCCGGCGGGGTTCTGGATGGGCTTTATTATCGGCCTGACCTCGGCGGCGATTATGATGATGATGCGCATGCGCTTCCTGCAGCGCCAGCCATCAACGGTCATTTTGCAGCGCGCTGCACGTTAACGACGCGGTAGCCGCCGCCTGGCGGCTACTTTCTCTTCACTTTGCGCGGTAATACAGCAATCGCGTGAAATCAGAGAGAAAATTGCATTTTCCCTCTTGCCACCTCGGTGCTGTGCCGCTAATATTCGTCCCCGTTGTCACCGACAACACGTTGCGTTCATAGCTCAGTTGGTTAGAGCACCACCTTGACATGGTGGGGGTCGTTGGTTCGAGTCCAATTGAACGCACCATTCTGCGTCCGTAGCTCAGTTGGTTAGAGCACCACCTTGACATGGTGGGGGTCGGTGGTTCGAGTCCACTCGGACGCACCATTTCAGTCCTGAAATGGTGCAAATCCTCTTCTGATATCCTGAATTTTCTTAATCCCTTATTTTCATCATTATTCTCCTGCTACGCTTTTCTTATGGAAAAAAACACAGGAAACGTGTTGATGAAGAAGATCGCGATTATCGGCTCCGGCCCCACAGGGATTTATACTTTTTATCATCTCCTTAAAAACAGCACGCCGCTCTCAGTTTCCATCTTTGAACAATCCGAAGACGCTGGCGTGGGTATGCCCTATAACGACGACGACAATTCCCGGCTGATGCTGGCGAACATTGCGAGCATTGAAATCCCGCCCATTTTTATGACCTACCTCGACTGGCTCAAGGAACAGAGTGACGCCCATCTGGCGCGCTTTAAGGTCGATAAAACCCGTTTACATGACCGGCAGTTCCTGCCCCGGCTTCTGCTGGGTGAGTATTTCCGCGACAGCTTTCTTTCCATCGTAAAAGAGGCAAAGAGGCTAGGATTCAGCGTTGATGTCCATGAATCTGCGAAGGTCACAGACATCATTCCCGCAACAACCGGCGTTACGCTTTCCGTCAACGGCAGCGTCTTGCCCGATCAATTCGACCTTGCGGTTATCGCCACCGGTCACGTCTGGCCAGAAGAGGATGAAGCTACGAGAACGTTCTTCCCAAGCCCGTGGTCCGGTCTGATGGACGCCAGTATTCCTCCCTGCCGCGTCGGTATTATGGGGACATCGTTAAGCGGTCTCGACGCGGCCATGGCGGTGGTGATGCAGCACGGCGAGTTTCGTGACGGTAAATTCATCCTCGACAGCGGCAGTGAAGGGTTAAACATTACGCTGATGTCCAGGACGGGCATTCTGCCGGAAGCCGATTTTTACTGCCCTATTCCTTATGAACCGCTGTCGGTCCTAACCGAATTCGTGGTTGAAACCGAGATTGCCAAAGGATCGGATGGCCTGCTCGATCGCATCTTTACCCTGGTGGTGAAAGAGCTTCAGCTCGCTGACCCGGCGTGGTGTGAGAAAATATCCCTGCATAAGCAGAATGCGGACAGCATACGTGAGGCCTGGTTTGAGGATCGTAAACGGCACGGCCCCTTTACCTGGGCGGAAGAGAATCTCATCGAGGTTGAGCGGAACAAACGCGAGCGGCGCACCGTAGCCTGGCGCTATACCGTGCTTCGGCTGCATGAGCTGGTTCAGGAGATTGTTCCCCACCTCAACGAACGGGACAGAGAGCGCTTTAAGCAAGGCCTCGCCCGCGTATTCATCGACAACTATGCGGCCATCCCTCCGCAGTCTATCCGCAGGCTGCTCGCGCTTCGCGAAGCCGGCATCATCAGCGTGGCGACGCTCGGTGACGATTACACGCTGGACGTTGGCAGCGATCGAACGGTGATCACCACAAAAGAGACCGTTTACCGTTTCGACGTGTTTATTGACGCCCGCGGACAAAAGCCGCTGAAAACGAAAGATCTACCCTTCCCGACGCTGCGCAAACAGCTGGAAGCCACGGGTGAAGAGATACCTGACCTCGGTGAGGATTACACCTTAAAA
The DNA here is from genome assembly GCF_000762975.1 of Enterobacter sp. UCD-UG_FMILLET. Lineage (NCBI taxonomy): Bacteria > Pseudomonadati > Pseudomonadota > Gammaproteobacteria > Enterobacterales > Enterobacteriaceae > Enterobacter > Enterobacter sp. UCD-UG_FMILLET. Next base: position 31,604 of record NZ_JRJC01000020.1, on the reverse strand, counting down.
GCGCCTGACGCCGCTCGCGGACGCATCGCCTTCGGTGCGATACCGTGGCTAATGCACGATCGTCCCTTCGTTCAGGGGCTGGCAGAGTGTGCAGAGATTGCGGAAGCAATGGCGAAGGGGGCGGAAAAAACCGCGTCGCGATCGCGGCGCAGACTACCGTATATTGAGAACTGACAGGGCTTCCATGCCCTGCTGTCGCGGATTACTCGAAGAAGACTTCCGGGTTTTCAGACAGCGAAACGAAGGTTTTCGTCGCTTTATCCAGCGCAAGGATTTTGCCGCTTTCAATGTCGTACACCCAGCCGTGCAGTCGGATGGAGTTATTACGCAGGCCCACCGCCACGGACGGGTGGGTCTTAATGTTGCTCAGCTGCGCAAACACGTTCTCCTGCACCATCGCATTGACTTTATCGATCGGCTTATCCCAGGTTTTCTTCTCAACCACCGCTTTCGCCGCGTCGGAATAGCGCAGCCAGTGTGACACAGCAGGCATCGGCTCCAGGTTCGCGTTATCGGCAATCGCCTTCATCGCGCCACAGTTGGAGTGACCGCAAATCACGATATCCGTGACGCCCAGCGCCACCACGGCGTATTCGATGGTTGCAGACACACCGCCAGGTTCCGGCCCGAACGGCGGCACGATGTTGCCAGCATTACGAATGACAAAGAGTTGTCCTGGCTCTTGCTGGGTGACCAGTTCCGGGACCAGACGGCTGTCGGAGCATGAGATGAACAGCGCTTTGGGATTCTGGCTGGACGCTAAACTGCGGAAGAGTTCTTTACGTTGCGGGAAAATCTCTTTTTGAAAGCTGAGAAAACCTTCAATGATATGTTGCATAGCAATGTCTCTTTTATCTGTTTTAGTTTAGGTATGATCGCGATCACACTCGTAAAGTTTACCCATCGTGGTTTACTTCAGACAAGCAATATATTTCTGGCCCGACCGCTGAACAATCTCGTCCGCACTGGCCTGGATGTTCTGCCCTTCGAACGCGCCGTACAGACGTTCAAAGGTTTTGCCTTCGAGATGACTCACCACCGACGCCACGGTGCGGGCCGGCAGCGGAAGATAATTCGGATAGCTCCACATAAACGAGACGGCGTCTTTACCCGGCGTGACCTGCAGAATATCGCCCACCAGCAATATTCCGTCCCCCTCCTGCCAGTGCAGCACCGTTCCACCGGCAAAATGCCCGCCCAGACGCAGCAGGGTGACCGACGGGAAAATCTCCAGCGCATCCCCCTCCCAGAAATGAATGGCCGGGCTGTCGCGCATGACCCACTCTCTGTCGCTGGCGTGCAGGTACACCGGCGCATCAAACGCCGCGGCCCACTCCTGCATCGTGGTGTAATAGTGCGGATGTGAAATCGCAATTGCGCTGATGCCGCCCAGGGCGGTAATGAGCGTTTTGGTTGCGGGGTCGAGGTTGGCGATGCAGTCCCAGAGGATATTGCCGTAAGGCGTTTGCAGGAATAGCGCCCGCTGGTTGATCGCAAACGCAGGCACCGTTTTGATCCCAAGCAGCCGCGGCTCCAGCAGCTGCCATTTGTTGCTATGGGTGGCGGTGACGGTGTCGAAATCGGTCCACGCCTGGCCCGTGGCGGGCACGTACTGGCGTTCATCCTCGCAAATTGGACATCTGTCCGGCTGCGTATCGTAGGCGGTTCCACAGGTTTTACAGAGTGTAATCATGTGCTCTCCTCAGCGATAAAGCACTGAGTATGGCAGGGATTATCCTTATGTGCTGCGAGGTACATTGCTGGCTTTTTTTGCCCTATACTGTGCCAGTATCAAAAACTGAACAGAGCAGGTGCCACATGGAAATTGATCTCGATAACTTAGTCTTTAACGGTCTGGATGAAGCCGAAGAGCGTAATGCGGAACGTCTGGACGATGCAGACAAAAAAGCGCAGGCGATTGTCGCCGACGACGACTGCGGCGACGCCTGCAAAATCTAATAAAAAAGCACCGGGAAACCGGTGCTTTTTTATTTCACTCGTTAAACGTCACGCACACTTCGTTCCAGTACGTTTCGCGCGTGCGGCGCAGTTCAGCGTGACGTTTTATCATGGAACCACTCCGGGTCAATGTTGGCAACGTCTACGCCATACAGGCTGGCGACAGGCAGGATTGACTCAAGAACACGTTGCGCGCTGTTCTCCGCATTCGCTGGCCTGGCCGCAAAAAACCGCCGTAACGTGCTGATCCATTTTTTCATCGTCTTACCCTCTCTCGCCGTGTCTGATCTCAGTTAAGCACTCAAATGCCGCGCGGGGGAAATACCAAAATCCACTGTCGATGTGCAGGATCTGCAAATAGCATCCCGTTCGTTTCACTCTTCATTAACACCTTGTTCACTAATGCTTTTTTGCTCATAGCAAAGAACGATTTCTTATTTGGCGATAGCTTTCGCTTATGGGAGCGTAGCGGGGTAAAACAAAAACAACGGGATGGCGAATGACTATGGCAGCAAACATGAAAGGGTTTACAAAACGGACACTGGTTCTGGGCTTACTGGCGGCGGGGAGCCTGCTTTCAGCGCAGGCACAGGCGGATCAGCTGGCGGATATTAAGGCCGCAGGGGTGGTGAAAGTGGCCACGTTTGACGCCAACCCGCCGTTTGGCTCTGTTGATGCCAAAACGCACGAGATCGTGGGTTATGACGTGGACTTCGCCAAAGCGCTGGCAAAATCCCTCGGCGTAAAGCTTGAACTGGTTACCACCAATCCGGCCAACCGCATTCCGCTTCTGCAGTCCGGCAAAGCCGACCTTATCGTGGCGGATATCACCATCACCCCGGAACGCGCGCAGGTGATTGATTTCTCGACACCTTACTTTGTCACCGGCCAGCAGTTCCTGGTGCCGGCTAAATCACCGGACAGGCTTGATGACTACAGCCGGGCGCGCATTGGCGCGGTAAAAGGAACGACGGGCGAGCAGGCGCTGCACCAGCGTTTCCCGCAGTCACGCGTGCTCTCGTATGACGATATTCCGCTGGCGCTGACGGCACTGCGCAACGGCAACGTGCAGGCCATCACCCAGGACAGCACCATTCTGGCCGGTCTGCTGGCGCAGGCGCCGGATAAAGCGAACTTCAAAATCCTGCCCGATCTGCTCAGTAAAGAAGAGATTGGCGTTGGGGTGAAGAAAGGTGAAAAGGCGCTGCTGAAGGCCGTTAACGACGAGCTGGTTAATCTCGAGAAGAACGGCCAGGCGGCAAAAATCTACGACGTCTGGTTTGGTCCAGGCACCCCAGCCCCACAGCCTCGCGCCTTTAAAATAGAAGCCAGATAATTATGCTCTCAGGTTTATTTTCACACTCCGCGGCCGGTGCCGCGGATTTTTCACATCTGGAACAGGCCAGCGTCGAGTTTCGTCATGTGGACAAACGCTACGGTGACCATCAGGTTTTAAACGACATTAACCTCACCATCACGCCCGGTGAAGTGGTCGCCATCCTCGGCCCTTCGGGTTCCGGTAAATCCACCCTGATCCGTCTCATCAACCAGCTTGAAACCCTGAGCGGCGGAGAGATTCTGGTCGACAACAAGCCTACCGCAAAGCTCTCCGGTACCGGGCTGCGTCAGCTGCGAAGCCGCGTGGGGTTTGTGTTCCAGCAGTTCAATCTTTACGCCCACCTCACCGCCAGCCAGAACATCACCCTGGCGCTGGAGCACGTTCACGGCTGGAAGCCGCACCCCGCACAGGAGCGCGCGCTGGCCCTGCTGGAGAAGGTCGGGATGCTGGAAAAAGCCCACCATTTCCCGGCAGAGCTTTCCGGTGGACAGCAGCAGCGCGTGGCGATTGCCCGCGCCCTGGCCTCTTCACCGCAAATCATTCTGTTCGATGAACCCACCTCCGCGCTGGATCCGGAGATGATTGGTGAAGTGCTGTTTGTGATGAAAGCCCTCGCCCACAGCGGGATCACGATGATCGTGGTGACCCACGAGATGCAGTTTGCGCGAGAAATCGCCGACCGGATTGTCTTTATCGACGGCGGGCAAATTCTGGAAACGGCGCCGCCGGCACAGTTTTTCAGCCAGCCGTCGCATCCGCGCGCGCAGCGTTTCCTGCAAAAGGTGCTCAACCCGCTGCATCAGGAGCATCTGTAATGCCCGCGCTCGACTGGCAGGGGGTACTGACCGGACAGCCTCTGCAGTGGATATTCTCCGGATTTCTCACCACCCTGTGGGTAACGCTTGCCGGGATGCTGCTGGCCAGCCTGCTCGCACTGCTCTTTATGCTCCTGCGCCTTTCCGGCGGCCGCCCCGGGAATGCGGTCGTCAGCAGCTGGGTGTCGCTGTTTCGCAATACGCCGCTGCTGGTGCAGCTGCTGTTCTGGTATTTTGCCGCCTGGAACGGATTACCGCAGGCGTTTCGCGACACGGTGAACGCGGATCACAGCTGGTCAATTCTGCCCGGCGACGTCTGGTGGTTTACGCCCGAATTTTTATGTTCTGCCTGGGGGCTGGGGGTCTTTACCTCGGCGTTTTTAATCGAAGAGGTGGAGTCGGGGTTACGTTCCGTGCCTGCCGGACAGCGTGAGGCGGCGCTCGCGCAGGGATTCTCCGCGTGGCGTCTGTTTCGCTACATTCTTCTGCCGCAGGGCCTGGCCAACGCCTGGCAGCCCGTTGTAGGTCAGTACCTTAATCTGATGAAGCTCTCCTCGCTCGCGAGCGGAATTGGTTTCGCCGAACTGACCTATCAGGTCAGGCAGATCGAGAGCTATAACGCGCACGCGCTGGAGGCATTTACCCTCGGAACCGCGCTCTATCTGCTGACCGGCCTGGTCATGGGGATGGTGCTGGTACGCCTTGGGCCGCAGGCGAAACGTAAACGCCCGAACGTCGTCATCGCAGGGAGTGAAAAACATGATTGCCGGACTTAACGTCATCACCGACAACCTCGACTATCTGCTGTGGGGACGCGCGGCAACGGGTGAACCGGGGGGCGTACTGCTGTCGTTAATGATGGCTGCCGGGGCCGCCGTCATCGCTCTGCCCGGTGGGATAGTGCTCGCGTGTCTGGCCTGGCGCTTTACCGGGCTCGTGCGAAAGGCCCTGTTTTTATGGGCAGAGCTGATCCGCGGTATCCCGCTCATCTTCGTGATTTTCTGGATGTGGTATCTGCTGCCGCTTATCACCGGAGGCGATCTGCCGGGAGCGCTGACCGTCACGCTGGCGCTGGCCTGGTTTACCGCGGCCACCGTGATGCACTCGGTGCTGGCCGGGCTTAACGCGCTCCCGCCCGGGCAGTACGAGGCCGCACTGTCACAGGGATTCAGCACGCGGCAAACCCTCCTGCGCGTGCTGCTGCCGCAGGCGCTGAGGAATATTCTGCCGTCGCTGGTGGGGATTTTTATCAGCCTGCTGAAGGATACGTCGCTGGCGTTTATCGTGAACGTCCCGGAACTGACCACGGTGGCGGGACAGGTCAACAACCGGGTGCAAATATACCCGGCGGCCATTTTTATCTTTACGGGCGTGGTCTACTACCTGCTCTGCTGCTCGCTCGAGCAGCTTGCGAAACGCTGGCGCATTACCCGGCCAGCGCTTTAACCACCGTTTCCATCGCTTCGGTTGTCAGTTCACTGCGTTTAACGCGCTGGTTCGCCAGCGCGGTACGCAGGACTCCGGCAATGACAATATGCTTTGGCTCCTGCCCTAAATCACGCATCTCAAGCACCACCTTCCCGACCACCCGGCACATCTCCTGGTACAGCGCTTCATCTTTGGTCACGTTACCCATCGTCATCACTCCATTGCCTTTTAAACGTTGAGCTTAAATGATTCTCCTGCCGGATACAAAAAAGAAGCCCGGCGAGAGACTCGCCGGGCTTCATCTGTAAAATCAGTACATTAGTTGTTTACTGGGATGACCGCGCCTTTGTACTTGGTGCGGATCCAGTCCTGAATCTCTTTCGAGTGCAGGACGTTCACCAGCGCTACGATATCTTTCTTCTTCTCGTCACCGCGATGCACGGTAATGATGTTGGCGTACGGGTTGTTTTCACCGCTCTCTACCGCAATCGGGTCGTGAACCGGGTCCAGACCTGCATCAATCGCGTAGTTGGCGTTGATCACCACCGCAGCGCCTTCGTCGTTGTTGTACATCTGCGGCAGCAGAGAGGCTTCAACGTTCGGCGTGAATTTCAGCTTTTTCGGGTTCTCAACGATGTCGCTGATGCGCGCGGTCACTTTGTCGATGCCCGGCTTCAGCTTGATCACGCCCTCTTTCTCGAAGATGGAGAGAATACGCCCCTCTTCAGAAACCGCGTCACGCATGATGATCGTGCCGCCTTCCGGCAGGTCTTTCAGCGACTTGTATTTTTTGGAGTAGATGCCGATTGGCTCAATGTGGATCGCGCCCGCACTGACGAAATCGTAGTCTTTATCGCCCGCATGATCCTTCAGCACGCTGTTCAGGTAAGGAATGTGCTGGAAATAGTTCGCGTCGATGTCATGACCCGCCAGCGCGGTGTTCGGCAGAATGTAGTCCTGGAACGGTTTGATCTCCAGGTCGATACCCTGCTTTGCCAGAATTGGCTTTGCCTGCTCCAGAATTTCGGCGTGCGGCGTGTTGGATGCGCCCACGGTCAGGGTGTCGGCCCAGGAGGCGAAGCTCAGGGCGCTCAGAGTTGCGGCGGCGATCAGTGTCAGTGTTTTTTTCATGATGTGGTTCCTGTGTGTTATTAGAGATTATCTTTTGTCTAACAGTGAAGTAATGACATCGCCGCAGAACTGGATAATGAAAACGATGATCAAAATGGTCACCGTTGCCACCAGCGTGACGTCACCATGGTTGCGCTGGAATCCTTCCAGATAAGCCAGATTTCCCAAACCACCGGCGCCAATCACTCCCGCCATTGCGCTGTAGCTCACCAGCGCAATCAGCGTCACCGTAATACCCGATACCAGTGCGGGTGATGATTCCGGCAGTAAAACCCGAAACACGAGCGTGCTCAGTCGTGCGCCCATCGAGCGCGTTGCTTCGATGACGCCTTTATCCACTTCACGCAGGGCAATTTCCACCAGGCGTGCGTAGAACGGTGCCGCGCCCACAATCAGCGCCGGCAGCGCCGCGTTGGCACCAAGAATGGTGCCAACGACGGTCTTGGTGAACGGGATCAGCAGGACAATCAGAATGATGAACGGAATCGAGCGGAACACGTTCACGACAATCGAAATCACGCTGTAAACCCTGCGGTTGTGGAACAGCCCGCCGCGCGCGGTTAAAAACAGCGCCAGACCCAGCACGATGCCCAGCACAAACGTCGCCACGCCGGACAGCGCGGTCATGTACAGCGTCTCCAGCGTCGCCGCCCAGAGCTGATCCCACTTGAGATGCGGAAAGAGATTCTCAGCCATGTTTAATTACCTCGCCTTCAATATCGCTGTGCTGCAGGTCGGCGAGGATATTGTTCAGTTGTTCATCGGATGCCACGACATGTACCCAGAGCTGACCAAACACGCCGTGGGCGGTTTGCGTCATTTTCCCGTGCAGGATGTTAAAAGGCAGGCCGTAGCGTAGGGTCAGTTCACCCACGATCGGCTTATGGGTGCTGTGCCCGGTAAAGGTCAGCCTGATGACCGTGCCTTCCAGATCGTTTGCCAGTTCCGTGTTGAAGGTTTCCTCCTCGGCATACTGGCTCACCTGACGGACAAACTGCTGCGTAATCGGCTGCTGCGGATGGGTAAAGACGCTCAGCACGTCGCCCTCTTCCACCACTTTACCGTTCTCCATCACCGCCACGCGGTCGCAGATTTTGCGCACCACGTGCATCTCGTGGGTGATCAGCACGATGGTCAGTTTGAACCGACGGTTAATATCCAGCAGCAGATCGAGGATCTGATCGGTAGTCTGCGGGTCGAGCGCGGAGGTGGCTTCATCGCAGAGCAGCACGTCAGGGTTGTTAGCTAAAGCACGTGCAATGCCCACGCGCTGCTTTTGCCCGCCGCTCAGCTGGGACGGGTACGCATTCTCGCGCCCCTTCAGGCCAACCAGCTCCACCAGCTCGGCGACGCGCGCCTTGATGCTGGCTTTTGGCACCCCGGCGATTTGCATTGAGAAAGCGATATTCTCGCTCACCGTGCGCGACCACAGCAGGTTGAAGTGCTGGAACACCATGCTGATTTTCAGGCGCGCCTGGCGCAGCGCTTCACCCTTTGCCGCAGAGATGTCCTGCCCGTTAATGGTGACGCTTCCGGCGCTGGGTTTTTCCAGACCGTTCAGCAGACGAATCAGCGTGCTTTTCCCGGCCCCGCTGTAGCCAATAATTCCGTAAATCTGTCCCTGCTCTATCGTCAAATTGACGTTATCAACGGCAGTCAGTGCGACCTTTCCGTTGTCAAAAACCTTCGAAATATTCCTGAGTACGATCATTCTTATTCATTATCCGTTTCGCGCATGGCTGTTTAGCAGTATGGATGTCCAAACGATAGTAAACAGGCGTTATCAGCTTTCAAATGAACAAAAAAGAATGTGTTATAACTTTCGGAAATAACCAGCGGATTTACCGGGTGGGAAGCATTTAGACAAATTTCAGCAATGATTATCTGCCGGATGCATATCTGCTGGATGATGCCCGCGAAAAACGGTCATTTTTGCAGCATTTCATCCCGATATAGCCATCCCCACATCCAGACAACTTTACGTCTTGCTGTCCTGACATCTGAAAACCGCATTTATATGCTTTTCAGTTCTAAACGGCAGTGAATGGTTCTTTATTGAGAAAATTTCATCGCCCTATCATCCCGTCATGACATCCAGAAAGGAAAACATCATGACGATTTACCACTCCGTCACCGAACTGATTGGCCGTACCCCGCTTATCCAGCTGCACAAGCTCGATACCGGCCCCTGCTCGCTGTTCCTGAAGCTGGAAAACCAGAATCCGGGCGGCTCTATTAAGGATCGCGTTGCGCTGTCGATGATTAACGAAGCGGAGCGTACCGGCCAGCTGCAGCCGGGCGGCACGATAATTGAGGCCACGGCGGGGAATACCGGTCTCGGCCTGGCCCTGATCGCTGCCCAGAAAGGCTACTCGCTGATCCTGGTGGTGCCGGACAAAATGAGCCGCGAGAAGATTTTCCACCTGCGCGCGCTGGGTGCCCAGGTGGTGCTGACCCGCTCCGACGTTAACAAGGGCCACCCCGCCTATTACCAGGATTACGCCCAGCGCCTGGCCAACGAGCTGCCCGGCGCGTTTTACATCGATCAGTTCAATAACGAAGCCAACCCGCTGGCGCACCGCACCACCACGGCACCGGAACTGTACGAGCAGCTTGATGGGCGGATCGACGCCATCGTGGTGGGCGTCGGCTCAGGCGGTACGCTGGGCGGCCTCCAGGCGTGGTTCGCCGAGCATTCTCCGCACACGGAGTTTGTCCTGGCCGACCCTGCCGGATCGGTTCTGGCCGACCAGGTGGAAACCGGACGCTACCACGACGCGGGCTCCTGGCTGGTTGAAGGTATTGGCGAAGACTTTATTCCGCCGCTGGCCCACATCGAAGGGGTGAATCGCGCCTGGCGCATCACCGACCGAGAGGCCTTCACCACCGCGCGCGATCTGCTGAAAACGGAAGGCATTCTGGCGGGCTCCTCCAGCGGCACGCTGCTGGCGGCCGCGCTGAAGTATTGCCAGGCGCAGACCGCGCCGAAACGCGTGGTGACCTTCGCCTGCGACAGCGGCAATAAGTATCTCTCGAAGATGTTCAACGACGACTGGATGCGACAGCAGGGGCTCATCACGCGTCCTCAGGCCGGCGACCTCTCCGACTACATCGCCCTGCGTCACGATGAAGGTGCCACCGTCACCGCGGCCCCGGACGACACGCTTTCCACCGTCCTGGCACGCATGCGTCTGTATGACATCTCCCAGCTGCCGGTGCTGGAGAACGGCAAGGTGGTGGGCATTATCGACGAGTGGGATCTCCTGCGGCATATCGGCGGCGATGGCGATCGCTTCGCGCTTCCGGTGACGGCAGCCATGACGCGCCAGGTGGAGTTTCTGGATAAACACGCCCCGGAAAGCGCACTGAACGCCATCTTCGACCGCGGTCTGGTGGCCGTGATTAATGACAACGACCGTTTTCTCGGTCTGATTACGCGCAGCGACGTTCTGACCGCCTGGCGCAACCGTCTTCAGCAATAAAGGAATCGATGATGAAAAACCTGGCTACCCTGAGCGTCCACAGCGGCGAGTTCAACGACCAGCACGGCGCCGTCATGCCGCCGATTTACGCTACCTCTACGTTTGCGCAACCGTCACCCGGCGAGCATACCGGCTATGAGTATTCGCGCAGCGGCAACCCCACCCGCCACGCGCTGGAAACCGCCATCGCCGAACTGGAAGGCGGCACGCGCGGCTACGCGTTTGCCTCCGGTCTGGCGGCCATCTCCACGGTGCTCGAACTGCTGGATAAAGACAGCCATATTGTCGCCATTGATGACGTTTACGGGGGGACGTACCGCCTGATTGAAAACGTGCGCAAGCGCAGCACCGGTCTGCAGGTCAGCTGGGTTAAACCGGACGACTTAGCCGGTCTCGAGGCCGCCATTCGCCCGGATACCCGCATGGTCTGGGTCGAGACGCCGACCAATCCGCTCCTGAAGCTGGCGGATCTGGCGGAAATCGCGGCAATCGCCCGTCGTCATAACGTCATCAGCGTGGCGGATAATACCTTCGCGTCGCCGGTGATCCACCGTCCGCTGGAGTCGGGTTTCGATATCGTGGTGCACTCCGCCACCAAATATCTGAACGGCCACTCTGACGTGGTGGCCGGGCTGGCGATTGTCGGGGACAACAGGGAACTGACGGATAGGCTGGGCTATCTGCAAAACGCGGTGGGCGGCGTTCTGGATCCGTTCAGCAGCTTCCTGACGCTGCGCGGTATTCGCACGCTCGCTTTGAGGGTAGAAAAGCACAGCACCAACGCGCTGGCGATTGCGCAATGGCTGGATCAGCATCCTCTGGTCGAAAAGGTGTTCTATCCCGGCCTGGAATCGCATCCACAATATCAGCTTGCCCGCACGCAGATGGCCCTGCCCGGCGGGATGATTTCCATCGTGGTAAAAGGCGATGCGCAACGCGCCACCGAGGTGATTCGCAACCTGAAGCTGTTCACCCTCGCAGAAAGCCTGGGCGGCGTGGAAAGTCTGGTGAGCCAGCCTTACAGCATGACGCACGCCTCCATTCCGCTGGAGCAACGCCTGGCAAACGGCATTGTGCCGCAGCTGATCCGCCTGTCAGTCGGGATTGAAGATCCGAAAGACCTGATTGCCGACCTCAGCCAGGCGCTGCAGAAATAAGCAAATGGCGGCAGGTCCATCACCTGCCGCCACAAGTTGTCATCATGGCTTAACGCCTTGATAACAATATTATGAGAAACAGCACAGATTATTTCTGAAACACCGTTTCCATTTTCCTTTTATCTTAAAATCAGCGTATAATGCGCGCCAAATCCCTGGTGAATGGTTTCAGCGCTTGGAATACAAAAAACAACGTACAACTTCTCCTCTCCTTCGTTGGGCTGTCACTCAGGCACACTTTCTTCTGCACGCTCATTTGATGTCTCCTATCCTTAGTGCGTGTCATATACTCTTTTGCAACACAGGTTTGACTCCGCGGCGGTGCGCCCCCGGAGCGAGATTTCCATATCCTTCCCAACTTAAAGACTAAGACTGTCATGAAAAAGACGAAAATTGTTTGTACTATCGGCCCGAAAACCGAATCTGAAGAGATGCTGACCAAAATGCTGGACGCCGGCATGAACGTGATGCGTCTTAACTTCTCCCACGGCGACTACGCAGAACACGGCCAGCGTATCCAGAACTTGCGCAACGTGATGAGCAAGACCGGTAAAAAAGCTGCGATCCTGCTGGATACCAAAGGTCCAGAAATCCGTACCATCAAACTGGAAGGCGGTAACGACGTCTCTCTGAAAGCGGGCCAGACCTTCACCTTCACTACCGACAAATCCGTTGTCGGCAACAGCGAAATCGTTGCAGTGACCTATGAAGGCTTCACCAACGACCTGTCCGTCGGTAACACCGTGCTGGTAGACGATGGTCTGATCGGTATGGAAGTCACCGCGATCGAAGGTAACAAGGTTATCTGTAAAGTGCTGAACAACGGCGACCTGGGCGAAAACAAAGGCGTTAACCTGCCGGGCGTCTCTATCGCACTGCCAGCACTGGCTGAAAAAGACAAACAGGACCTGATCTTCGGTTGCGAACAAGGCGTTGACTTTGTGGCGGCATCCTTCATCCGTAAGCGCTCAGACGTGGTTGAAATTCGTGAGCACCTGAAAGCCCACGGTGGCGAGAAGATCCAGATCATCTCCAAAATTGAAAACCAGGAAGGCCTGAATAACTTCGACGAAATCCTCGAAGCGTCTGACGGCATCATGGTTGCGCGTGGCGACCTGGGCGTAGAAATCCCGGTTGAAGAAGTGATCTTCGCGCAGAAGATGATGATCGAGAAATGTGTTCGTGCGCGTAAAGTGGTTATCACCGCAACGCAGATGCTGGACTCCATGATCAAAAACCCACGCCCAACCCGCGCAGAAGCAGGCGACGTGGCTAACGCCATCCTCGACGGTACTGATGCCGTTATGCTGTCCGGCGAATCCGCGAAAGGTAAATATCCGCTGGAAGCGGTGTCCATCATGGCCACCATCTGCGAACGTACCGACCGCGTAATGAAAAGCCGTCTGGACTACAACAACGACAGCCGCAAGCTGCGCATCACCGAAGCGGTTTGTCGCGGTGCAGTAGAAACGGCTGAGAAACTGGAAGCACCACTGATCGTGGTTGCCACCCAGGGCGGTAAATCAGCTCGCGCGGTGCGTAAATACTTCCCGGATGCAACTATCCTGGCGCTGACCACCAACGAAACCACGGCTCGTCAGCTGGTGCTGAGCAAAGGCGTGATCCCTCACCTGGTGAAAGAGATCGCGTCTACGGATGATTTCTATCGTCTGGGTAAAGAAGTGGCTCTGGAGCTGGTTGATCGTGGTCTGGCGCAGAAAGGTGACGTTGTGGTCATGGTTTCTGGCGCGCTGGTACCAAGCGGAACCACCAATACCGCCTCTGTTCACGTGCTGTAATAATTCCCGAACGAATTAATTTTGATAAAAAGCGCCCTCAGGGCGCTTTTTTTATTCCTGGCATTATCCAAAGTCATTCAAATTGCAAATCGGGTTTCTCTATTTAATTGCCAATTATCTAAGATGAATCCGATGATAAATGCCTTTTTTTCCTTAGATTTTTGCCCGAATAGGGCCGATTCGATGCTTCTTTGAGCGAACGATCAAAAATAGGTGTATTCCCATCAAAAAAATATTCTCAACCCAAAAAACTTTGTGTAATACTTGTAACGCTACATGGAGATTAACTCAATCTAGAGGGTATTAATAATGAATCGTACTAAACTGGTACTGGGCGCGGTAATCCTGGGTTCTACTCTGCTGGCTGGTTGCTCCAGCAACGCTAAAATCGATCAGCTGTCTTCTGACGTTCAGACTCTGAACGCTAAAGTTGACCAGCTGAGCAACGACGTGAACGCAATGCGTTCCGACGTTCAGGCTGCTAAAGACGACGCAGCTCGCGCTAACCAGCGTCTGGACAACCAGGCTACTAAATACCGTAAGTAATAGTACCTGTTAATAAAATGGCGCACATTGTGCGCCATTTTTTTTGCCTGCGTCAAACGGCTACTGCGTCACCTTCTCCCCTTCATCTTCCGCTACCGCAGCGGACACCCGACTGTTCTGCACCGACAGCACGTTATTGCTGGCCGACGGGCCGCTACCTGACGACACGATAACCGGGATCCCGGCGCGACGTGACAGGGCTTTCTCAATTAGCGCCTTATCGCTTCCCGCCTGAGAAACAAAGGTCGCAAAGTCTGCGGAATGGGAAATAGGCGAGACCTGCGGATTTTCTCCCTCAACCTGGGCCAGCGGGCGATGGACTTCAATATAGCGTTTACCATCCGGCTCCACGGAGAACTTCACGGGTTCATTGATAATCTGTACCCGCGTGCCAACCCGCACCTGTTCGAACAGGGCCTTAATGTCCGGGGCGTTCATCCGCATACAGCCGGAGCTGACCCGCAGGCCAACGCTGTCCGGCGCGCTGGTACCGTGGATAAGATATTCCCCATTGCCCACGCCCAGACGCAGTGCGAAGCGTCCCAGCGGGTTATTTGGCCCGGCAGGCACCACCGGAGGTAATTTAATTCCCTGTTCCAGAGAGCGTGCTCTGATGCCCGGCGTGGGTGTCCAGGTGGGATTCGGGATTTTCTGACTTACGCGCGTGGTCGTGACCGGTGTTTCCAGCCCCAGCTGTCCGATGCCGAGCGGGAAGACCTGAACGATATTTTCTCCAGGCGGGAAGTAGTAGAGCCGCAGCTCAGCGAGGTTCACCACAATCCCCTCGCGCGGCGTGTCCGGCAGCAGCATCTGCGACGGGATGGTAATGACGGTTCCCGGCGCCGGGTTGACCGGCGCAATGGTATTGTTCGTTTCCAGAATCACCTGCGCCGCAGTATTAAACCGACGGGCGATGGTCTGCAGCTTATTATCCCCTTCCTGTATCGTGTAGGTTTGATTTTGCCCAATCAGGCGGCTGCCTGCGGGCGGCAACGGATAGTCCATCGCGCGGGCCGAATTAAGTGCGCCGAGCGAACTGAGGAGTAATAGAGTTATGAGAGACGCGCGCTTCATGCTGAGATTCCTTATTCACTGGCAGGACGCCAGAAAGCTGAAAAACCAGCGAGGCGGGAACCACCTCGCGAAACAGAATGAATGCTGTTCTGTAAGTCTAGCTAAGGATTGCAGCTTTGGCGCGAATCGCGCGAATCATCGCTTCCAGTCCCTGGGAGCGTGACGGGGTGAGGTGTTGGGTCAGGGCCATTTTTTCAAACCACGGGCGGACGTCAAACGCGACAATATCCTGCGCCGACATCCGGTGGTAAAGAATAAAGACGACCGCAATAAGCCCTTTTACAATGGCCGCATCGCTGTCGCCGTGCAGTGCTATCGTGCCGTCGTCAGACTGTTCCATCACAATCCACACCTGGCTCTGACAGCCCTGAATACTGTTTTCCGGGTTATGCGCCTCTTCACCGAGCGGCGGCAAGCGCTGTCCCAGCTCGATGATATAAAGGTACTTCTCTTCCCAGTTTGCGCAACGCCCAAAGTTGCGCAGCAATTTGTCTCTGTCCGGCAGCTCTGCCATCTTTTGCCTCTCCGTTAGCCCAGCAGCTGGTGAATGCGCTTAAGCCCCGCCACCAGCCTGTCGACTTCTTCCGTTGTGTTGTACATCACCAGCGACGCGCGGCACATTGCCGGCACCTGGTAAAACGCCATCAGCGGCATGGCGCAGTGGTGCCCGGTACGCACCGCCACGCCGTAGTTATCGAGGAAACTGCCCACGTCATAGGCGTGATGTTTCCCGAGATTAAACGCGATCACTCCTTGCCGGTCGGCAGGCCCGTAAAGGGTCAGATCCGGCACGCTGGCAAGCTCGGCAAGCGCATAGTGCATCAGCAGCTGTTCGTACTCCTGAATGCTATCAAGGCCGATCGCGGAGACGTAGGAAACCGCCGCCCCCAGCCCGATAATCCCGCCGGTGTTGGGCGTACCCGCCTCAAAACGCCACGGTGCGCGCGCGTAGGTGGTGCCTTTCGTCAGGCTGACGGTGGCGATCATCGACCCGCCCCCTTCCCACGGCGGCATCGCCTGCAGGATGTCTTCTTTCACGTACAGCACGCCAATCCCGGTCGGCCCGTAGAGCTTGTGGCCGGAAAAGACGTAGAAATCACAGTCCAGCGCCTGAACGTCAACCGCGTGGTGCATCACCGCCTGGGCACCGTCAATCAGCACCTTCGCGCCGGCCTGGTGGGCTTTTTCGATAATCTCTGCCACCGGGTTTTCAGTCCCGAGCACGTTAGAGACCTGGGTGACCGCCACCAGCCGCGTGCGGTCATCCAGCAGTGCGTCGAGCTGCTCGAGCTGCAGCGTCCCGTCAACGTTGAGCGGAATGACCCGCAATTGCGCGCCAACGCGCTCGCAGAGCATCTGCCACGGCACGATATTGGCGTGGTGCTCCATCTGGGTGATGATGATGTTATCCCCCGCGTGGACCTGCGCGTTGCCCCAGCTGTTAGCGACAAGGTTGATCCCTTCGGTGGTTCCGCGCACGAAGACCAGCTCTTCAGGCGATTTCGCATTGAGGAAGGCGGCAATCTGCGTGCGCACGTTTTCCATACGCTGGGTCGCCTCGGCGCTCAGGGTATGGATACCGCGATGCACGGCGGCGTAGCCGTGGCGATAAAACTCGGCTTCCGCATCCACTACTTGGTTCGGCTTCTGCGCGCTCGCCGCGCTGTCCAGATAGGCCAGCGGAAGACCATTCACTTCACGGGTCAGAACCGGAAAATCTGCCCGTACTTTCTCGACGGGAAAACTCATGCTTCGCCTCCAGGCAGACGCTGACCGATACGCGCCAGCACCTGCTGTTTCAACTGACCATCGTTCAGCGCTTCCGTCAGTTCGGCGGCAAACGCATAGATAATCATTTTCTGCGCCGCCTGCTGGTCGATACCGCGGGAACGCAGGTAGAACATCTGCTCGTCGTCGATGCGCCCAACCGTCGCACCGTGGCTGCACTTCACGTCGTCGGCGTAGATCTCCAGCTGCGGTTTGGTATCCACTTCCGCCAGGCGACCTAACAGCAGATTGTTGTTGGTCATCTGCCCGTCGGTTTTAATGGCGTGCTGCGCCACGTTAATCAGTCCGTTAAACACCGCACGCCCTTTATCACTGACGATGGTTTTGTGCAGCTGGCGGCTGTTGCAGTAGCCTTTGTTGTGCTCAAGCCAGGTGCGCGTGTCGCACACTTCAGATTTAACCGGCATCGCCAGGCTGTTGATGCGCAGCGTGCTGTTTTCACCGTTAAGCTGCGTGCTGGTGTTGTGGCGCAGCACCGACCCGCCGAGCAGGAAGCTATGGCTGTACGCCGCGGCATTCTGACCGAGCACAATGTCGTTATGGGCAAAGTGGTGGCTCTGCGCATTCTCAAATGCCAGCTTGACGTGGTGAAGCTGGGCATTGGCAGCAACGTTCATCGTCAGACGCGAACCGGTAAAGTGACGCGTTTCATTAAGGCTGACGTAATGTTCGATTACCGTGGCCTCCGCTCCCTCCGCCAGCTCAAGATGGTGGCGATAGTGCGCGGTGTTAATTTCGTCGCCGTCCAGACCCTGGGTGATGTGCATCAGCAGCAGCGGTGTTGCCGGACGCTGGTTACGCTTCACGCGGATGTGCGTCACGCTGCGGGCCAGGCTCTCGGTCAGGTGGAGGAAAACCTCAGGCTGAACCGGGGCGCTCAGGGACTGGCGATCGTCGTTTATCTCAATCTCAAATCCGCTCCCCTGAAGGGCGTCGCTCAGCTCCGGACGGAACTCACCGTCGACAAACACCAGGCGCGCGGCGTCCACGTTTACGGCCAGCGCGTCACGCTGCGCCGGGGTGAGATCTGCCAGACGGGTCACAAACTCGGCGTTCAGCAGGCCATCAAGCGGGGTGTATTTCCAGTTCTCATGCTTACGCGTCGGCAGGCCGAGACGCAGCATCTGCTGCAGATGCTGCTGCGCCTGCTCAGAGCGCGTGCCGCCCTGGGCTTCAAACAGCCGGTGCCACTGCTGGAGCGCATTACTGCTGTTCGGTAAGCCAGCCATAGCCCTGCTCCTCCAGTTGTTTAACCAGCGTGAAATCTCCGGATTTCACAATACGCCCCTGGTAAAGCACGTGGACGTAATCCGGCTTGATATAGTCCAGAATGCGCTGGTAGTGGGTGACGATAATGAACGAACGCTTGCCGTCGCGCAGGAAGTTCACCCCGTCAGCGACAATCTTCAGGGCGTCGATATCCAGACCGGAGTCGGTCTCATCCAGAATGCACAGCTCGGGCTCCAGCACCGCCATCTGCAGAATGTCGTTACGCTTTTTCTCGCCGCCGGAAAAACCGACGTTCACCGAGCGGGTGAGCAAATCTTCCGGCATTTTCAGCAGCTTGATTTTCTCTTCCATTAAATCCTGGAAGTCAAAGCGGTCCAGCGCCTCCAGGCCGCGATACTTGCGCACCGCATTCAGCGCCGTCTGCAGGAAGAACTGATTGCTGACGCCAGGAATTTCGACCGGGTACTGGAAGGCCATGAAGATGCCCTCGCCCGCACGGTCTTCCGGCGACATCTCCAGCAGATCTTTGCCGTTAAATTCGACCGAGCCGTGGGTCACCTCATAATCTTCGCGCCCCGCCAGCGTCGCAGAAAGCGTACTTTTCCCGGAGCCGTTCGGCCCCATGATGGCGTGAACTTCGCCCGGCTTGACGTCAAAATTGAGGCCACGCAGGATGGCTTTGTCTTCTACGCTGACCTGTAAATCTTTAATGCTTAACATGTGCTTTCCTTAACCGACGCTGTGTTCAAGACTAATGGCGAGGAGTTTCTGGGCTTCAACGGCAAATTCCAGCGGCAGTTCAGAGAACACGTCCTTACAGAAGCCGTTAACGATCATTGAGATGGCGTCCTCTTCGCTGATCCCGCGCTGCAGGCAGTAGAAGAGCTGATCTTCCCCAATCCGCGACGTCGTCGCCTCGTGCTCAAGCTGGGCCGTATTATTACGGCACTCAACGTACGGGAAGGTATGCGCCCCGCAGTCTGCGCCAATCAGCATCGAGTCACACTGGGTAAAGTTTCGCGCATTGGTGGCCGTCGGCATGATTTTCACCAGCCCGCGATAGCTGTTCTGGCTGTGCCCGGCGGAGATCCCTTTCGAGATGATGGTCGACCTGGTGTTTTTACCAATGTGGATCATCTTGGTGCCGGTATCGGCCTGCTGATGGCCGCTGGTCAGCGCCACGGAGTAAAACTCACCGATAGAGTTATCCCCGCGCAGGATGCAGCTCGGGTATTTCCAGGTGATGGCAGAGCCGGTTTCAGACTGGGTCCACGACATCTTGCTGTTTTCGCCTTCGCACAGCGCGCGCTTGGTGACGAAGTTCAGGATACCGCCGGTATTGCCGTCGCCGGGGAACCAGTTTTGCACCGTGGAGTATTTCACCTCGGCGTCTTTATGGATGATGACCTCCACCACCGCCGCGTGCAGCTGATAGCTGTCGCGAACCGGGGCGGAGCACCCTTCGATATAGCTGACGTAGCTGCCTTCATCCGCGACCAGGATCGTGCGTTCGAACTGGCCGGTTTTTTCGGCATTGATGCGGAAATAGGTGGAAAGCTCCATCGGACAGCGCACGCCTTTCGGCACGTAAATAAAGGTGCCGTCAGAGGCTACCGCCGCGTTGAGCGCCGCAAAGAAGTTGTCGTTAGAGGGCACCACGGTCCCAATGTACTTTTTGACCAGTTCCGGATGATCGTGAATCGCTTCACCGAAGGAGCAGAAAATGATCCCCTGCTCTGCCAGCTTCTCGCGGTAGGTGGTCGCCACCGAGACGGAGTCGAAAATGGCGTCTACCGCCACCTCTTTACCTTCGCGAACGGGCACGCCAAGCTGGTTAAAGGCTTCTTCCACCTCTTTGCTGAGGAAGCTGTTTTCAGCGCCAGTTTGCTGCACCGCGCCGGGCTGCGAGGCGCAGGTGTCGTCGCAGCTGCCGCAGGAAGGCGCAGAGTAGTAGCTGTAATCCTGATAGTTCAGCTTGTCATAATGCGCTTTCAGCCAGTGCGGCTCTTCCATCTCCAGCCAGGCGCGGAAGGCGCTCAGGCGAAACTCCAGCATCCACTCGGGCTCGTTACGTTTGGCCGAGATCGCCCGCACGACATCTTCGTTAATGCCTTTCGCCAGCTCATCGGTCTGCAGCTGGGTGAAGAACCCCTCTTTATAGTTGAGGTGTCCACCGCCCCAGGTATTTACTTCACTCGTTGCTTCAGTATTACGAGACATAGCACCGCCTATACCCCAAAGCTTTCGCCACAGCCGCATTCGTTCTGGGCTTTCGGGTTATGAAATTTGAATAACTGGTTTAAGCCTTCGCGGACGTAGTCCACTTCGGTGCCGTCGATAAAGGGCATAGCCTGCAGCGCAACGTACAGCTTCGCGCCGTCAGTCTCGAACACCAGGTCATCTTTCTCGGGTTCGGTGACGGTGTCGAGCACGTAGCCGAAGCCCGCGCAACCGGTCTGTTTGACACCCAGGCGCACGCCGAGGATCTCGGGCTTTTTCGCCACCAGCTCGTGAATATGTGCCGCCGCCGCTGGCGTGAGCGTTAAGCCGCGCCAGGCGAAATCGGCAGGATTAAAGGTTTCTGAATGCAGTTCCATAGGTCCACCTCATCTGATAAGCCATCAGGGCATAACACCATGTTAGTGATAACGATTATCACTTCAACCCTCTGTCAGCAGGGGCATTCGGCTAAAGCGCCCTTTTTGCCTGGTTTTATTAAGCATAGACCCTGTGAGAGGATGCAGTCAGGATGGATGTATTTGTTCAATGCATTGATTAATAATGCATTTTGTGGCGGCATTCATAACGAAGAGGAGAAAAGTAAAATATGCATCGGAAATGCCTATTTTTGAGATAGATTTTCTTCAGAAAATGACAAAAACAAAAAAGGCCCTCAAGGCCTCTTACGATCAGTGATGAAATGAGACAGCAAATCCCTGTTCACGCCAGTGGTCGAGCTGTTCCTGCTGGCGAGGCGTTGGTGATTTCCCCGTCCAGACGAAGATTTTTTGCCCGGGAAACAGTTCAGGACGCGGCGAATCGATGGGTTCCGCCAGGACGTCAATGTGCCAGCCCTTCTGCGCCAGGCGCGCAGCCTCCAGCCACAGGTGGGTGCGGTCATCACATTCCCAGCCAATTAGCAGCGCGTCTTTACCGGTTTTTTTGCGGGACTCCGCCAGGCTTGCAATCGCAAATTCAATCAGAACGCCGTCAAACAGGCTCGCCATGTGACGCACGGTGTTTTGATCCTGATTCATGCGCTGACGGACGGGAGAAATAATATTGTCAATCAGCGCATCTATCGCGTGATCGCGGCGGAATTCGCCCATTTTGGCGCGCAGCTTTGCCGGGCTGGCGTAACGCAGAACGGTCATCATCTCTTCCTGGAACGAAACCCAGTTGCCCTGCGTCAATACTTCTTTGTTTTCCAGCAAGGCTTTGACTTTTCCGACCGAAACGCCGCTTTTCATCAGGCGCTTGATCTCTTCGATACGCAGGATATCTTCATCGTCAAACTGACGATGACCCCCTTCGCTGCGCTGCGGCTTCAACAATCCATAACGGCGCTGCCAGGCACGCAGCGTAACGGGGTTGATACCGCATCGTTCGGCCACTTCGCCGATACTGTAATAGGCCATTAACTCCCTCACGCTCAGAACTTCCATACCTAACTGCACCAACCTTATCAGATTGTACACACCATTTGTATAACTAAGACCGCATTTTAAACGGGTGAACGGGGTTCTTTCCCATCCACCTGTAAATACATTGTTGTATAAAATTTGCCGTTCGTACAGTTAACTCTGCCGGATTGTGTACAGCTTTATCAAAAGTCGAACTTTTTCTCCGGCCACGCAATCGGGGGAATACCGCCGTGTCGCGGGCTGGCAAAAAGATGTCCCTGGAACTGGAAAATCCCGGCGGATTCCAGCCACATCCACTCTTCAGCCTTCTCTACTCCTACCGCGCAGAACTGGATCTCAAGCGAGGCACAGCATTTGATGATTGCCTGAATAATGGCCTGTCGGGGGCCACTTTTGTGCACGTTCGCGACCAGATCGCGATTAATCTTAATTCTGTCCGGCTGGAATTGAGCCAGCAGCTGTAGCCCGGCAAAACCGGCGCCAAAGTGATCGATCGTCACGCTGATACCCGCGCTTTTTAACTGCCTGACCGAGTCCGTAAAGTCATCAAAGCGGGAAATGGCTTCGCTTTCGGTGAACTCCACCACAATTTGCTCGGGGACAAACCCATTGGCTTCAATCGCGGTGAGCAGGAAATCCACGGCGTTGGGGATGTTAACCAGCGTCATGGGCAGCAGGTTAAGGGATAACGTCTGCTCCTGTAGCCCCAGCGCGCTGGCCATTGAGAGCGCCACCTGCTTGCTGCGTAAATCAGAGGCATACACCTCGTCACGCGGCAGATTGGCAAAGTAATCTCCCGGTGCGCCGCCGTCAGGCGTGCGGAGAAGCGCCTCCCAGGAGACGACCTGCTGCATAAAAGGATCGACTATCGGCTGGAACGCGAAGCTGCAATCCGCCCCTTTCGCAACCACCTCGGGCTGCGCGGACAGACGCGTCTCTTCGCGCACGAATTCCCAGGAATCCGCAGGGGGCAGTTCAAAATAGTTCGCTTTTTCCGTAGCCTCGACAAAGGTGCGGAAGAACTGCAGCGGGCGATCGTTATACGTCAGCTGATAGCGTGTCGTCCCCCTGTTGAGCACCTGCTGCAGCACTTCGTCCCTGTCGAAGTGGCGCAAATCAAAAAGCTCCATGCCCGCGTTGCCAAAACGCCGGACAGGTCCGTGATCGCGCATCAGCTCTACCACATTATGGTGGCGCGGGTCGTTGCAGATCTGCTCATAGATGGCAGAAACATCTTCCACTGGCCCTTCAAGCAGCTGAAAAAAATGTGTGCCGTTAAACAGCAGGATCCCCGTGATATTGGATTGCCGGTTTTTACTATTTGCAGCAGCGACCATTGCTTCCAGCGCTTTCACTGGAACGTCCTCGCAGATATGACTGCGGTAAATGATGGTTGTGAGCATGCTATTCCTGGGGGTTAGGGTTTTGGCCACAAAAAAGGTGGATAAGGATCATTTATAGCACATTAATTGCCTGACAAATAATTTACATCTCAACCATTTACGGCATTTGATGATGCTTTTTTCCAGGCTGTACAACTTATCAGCGCCCGAGCTTTTTGTACAATATATCCTGTAACATTACCGGTCCACAACAACCCCACAACCAAATGAAAATAAAGAACTTTATAAAAAATATCATAAAAATATTAAAAATCTGTACATTTTTAGTGTACAGATTTAGAAATTATGTATACCTTAATTGTAACGTTAGTGATTACAAAATTTTACAGGAGCGAAACATGCAGCAGAAAGGTTACGTCGCAGATTCCGCAGCAGCAATCGCACAGTACTTCGAAAAAGCCGTGCTTCCTACCCAGCAGGAGACGCTGGGCCAGGTCGTTGTTGAAATTCTCAGCGACGGGCGAAATCTGAATCGCAAATCGCTCTGTACCAAACTGCTCAGTCGCCTCGAAAAGGCCGATGGCCCGGAAGAGGAAGAGCATTACCACAAGCTGCTTGGTCTGCTCTTCGAACGGTAAGGATATGAAGAGCAGTAACGCAGACAAACTGATCGACACGCTTATCGGTGAAGCCGTTCTCTCTCTTTTGAAAGAGCGGGGGCCAGTGACAACCGAAGGATTGCTGCAGCGTCTGCGGGTCATGGAAGAACATGAAAAGGATCCCCGGCGGCGGGAGACACTTGCGGTGGTGATTGCCGAGATCGGCTCAAACAGCACCGCCTTTACACGTCGCAGAACCGCGCAAGGACGAACGAAAAGAGAGGGACCTCTCAACGATAAGAAAGACAATGTAGTGCCGTTATTTGGAAGTGGAAAACCGTCCGACCCCAAAAAAATACATTGACTGCAATTTAACAGCTACGGTGAGAACAAATGAGACAAAATATTCAGCTTCAACCCGAGTACCACTCTGCTTTTTTAGACAGTGCGCTGTCGGAATATTTCCGTCATGCAGGCGATCGTTTTGCTGAAGAGTCCGCTGTTTTTTCTACTGCAGTACGCTGTGTTCTGGCCTCTGAAGGCCATCTGTCCAACAAAGCGATCATCCTCTGGCTCATTCAGACGCTGGAAGCGACTAACGACGTTGTCCAGGCGGACGTGATTCGCAAGACGCTGGAAATTGTCGTGGGCTACACCATGGACGACCTGTAATTTCACGGCCCCTCATCCAGCTCTCGTGTCATCGTCAAAACTGACGAATGTTCTGACGATGACACGCGCCCTCCCCGCTTAACACCCTGTAAAACCAGCAAAGCCAATCTGGCACGGTTCCTGCCTACCTCCCTTTACGGGACTGGGTTTTCCAGTCAACTTTGCTTCATTTCTTAACAGGTCTGTTATTGATGAAAAAGATCGCCAGCGTCTGCCCGTACTGCGGTGCAGGCTGTAAATTAAACCTTGTCGTAGAAAATAACCGTATCATCCGTGCCGAAGCGGCAGAGGGCGTCACAAACCAGGGCACCCTGTGTCTGAAAGGCTTTTACGGCTGGGACTTCCTCAACGATACCCGTCTGCTCACCCCGCGCCTGACCCAGCCGATGATCCGCTACCACAAAGGCGAGGCATTCACTCCCGTTACCTGGGAAGAGGCTATCCGCTACACCGCGCATAAGCTCAGCAGCATTAAAGCGCAGCACGGGCCGCGGTCAATCATGACCACCGGATCCTCTCGCGGAACCGGGAATGAAACAAACTATGTGATGCAAAAATTTGCCCGCGCGGTGCTGAACACCAACAACGTGGACTGCTGCGCGCGAGTCTGTCACGGCCCTTCCGTGGCTGGTTTACAGGAAACGCTCGGCAACGGCGCGATGAGCAACTCAATCAACGATATCGAAAACTCAAAATGCCTGCTGGTGTTTGGCTATAACTGCGCGGACTCCCACCCTATCGTCGCCCGACGCGTGCTGAAAGCGCGGGAAAACGGCGCAAAAATCATCGTCTGCGATCCGCGGCGCATTGAAACGGCGCGCATCGCCGACCAGCATCTGCAGCTGAAAAACGGCAGCAACATGGCGCTGGTAAACGCCTTTGGCTACGTGCTGCTGGAAGAGGAGCTCTACGACAAAAGCTACGTGGCGCGCTTTACCGAGGGGCTTGAGGCCTATCGCCAGACGGTGAAAGACTATGCGCCGGAGAAGGTTGAGCATCTTACCGGCATTCCCGCCCGCGACGTTCGCCAGGCGATGCGCACCTTCGCGGCGGCCCCTTCCGCCACCGTGATGTGGGGGATGGGCGTAACCCAGTTTGGTCAGGCCGTGGATGTGGTCAAAGGGCTTTCCAGCCTGGCGCTGCTGACCGGCAACCTCGGTCGCCCTGCCGTCGGCGTCGGGCCGGTGCGCGGACAAAACAACGTTCAGGGCGCCTGCGATATGGGCGTTCTGCCGAATATGTTCCCCGGCTATCAGGATGTGACCGATCCGGCGGTCAGGCAGAAGTTTGCCGACGCCTGGGGAATTGACGTCAATAAAATGGACGATCGGGTCGGAACGCGCATTACCGAGGTGCCCCATCTGGCGCTGGAAGGCAAGGTCAAGGCCTACTACATCATGGGGGAAGATCCGCTTCAGACCGAAGCCGATCTCGGTCTCGTTCGCAGCGGTTTTGAGGCGCTCGATTTTGTGGTGGTTCAGGACATCTTTATGACCAAAACGGCAGAAGTGGCGGACGTACTTCTCCCGGCCACCTCCTGGGGTGAACACGGCGGCGTCTTTACCTGTGCCGATCGCGGGTTCCAGCGTTTTGGTAAAGCCATTGAGGCCAGCGGCAACGTGAAGCGCGACTGGGCGATCATCAGCCTGCTCGCCACCGAGATGGGCTACCCGATGCACTATGACTCCAACCAGCAGATCTGGGATGAGATGCGCGAGCTGTGCCCTCTCTTCTACGGCGTGACGTATGAAAAAATGGGCGAGATGGGCCACGTGCAGTGGCCGTGTCCGACGCTGGATCATCCGGGAACGCCGTACCTGTACAAAGACAATCAGTTCGACACCCCAACCGGTAAAGGGCAGCTCTTTGCCGCACCGTGGCGCGCGCCGGCGGAAACGCCGGACGCGGATTTCCCGCTGGTGCTGTGCACGGTGCGTGAAGTGGGACACTACTCCTGCCGCTCGATGACCGGGAACTGCGCCGCGCTGCAAAGCCTGGCCGATGAGCCGGGCCGGGTGCAATTGAACCCTGCCGATGCGGACAAACTGGGCATTACCGACGGCCAACTGGTCTGGGTGCGTTCGCGTCGCGGCAAAGTGATTACCCGTGCCAGCATTAGCGAGCGTATCAACACCGGGGCAGTCTATATGACCTATCAATGGTGGATTGGCGCCTGCAACGAGCTGACCCAGGATAATCTCGATCCCATCTCCAAAACGCCGGAAACGAAATACTGCGCGGTTCAGCTGGAGGCGATTGAGGACCAGCGCTGGGCGGAGGATTTTGCGGCGTCTGCATATCAGTCCATGAAGTCGCGGCTGATTAGCGCCGTCAATGTCTGAGGAAAATATCGGGTGGCGTCACCGCCGCCCGATACTGAATTTCAGACACAAAAAAGGCCGCACTCGCGGCCCTTTTATTCTGATGTACTCAATGGACGTGAACGCCCAACCGCCAGGCAAAGTAGATCTCTTCTTTCAGTTCATTCGAAGAGAGCGCCAGCAAATCTGTAAATTCCAGCTCAAGCTGTTTCAGCTTTTTCAGGTACTGCGCCGGAGACAGGTTGCTCTTATCGCGACGTAAATATTCAATTGCCAGCTGTGTTGGGGTTATTTCAGTATCCATGATGTCCTCGCTTATGTACAAAACCTGACCAGTATATCACAACGGACTGGCTAGTTTTTGACCAAAGGCAAAACATCTGAAAACTTTACACAACCGCCGTGGTCAGCCGCGACGAGCAGCACAGGCGATTCTGCTCATCGAGAATCTCTATCTGCCACACCTGATGGCGGCTTCCGGCGTGCAGCGCGCGGCAAACGCCGCGCACGCGCCCGCTGCGCACCGAGCGAATGTGGTTAGCATTCACCTCAAGTCCGACAACCTTCTGCTCCCCTTCGGTACAGAGATACCCCGCCACCGAGCCCAGCGTTTCGGCCAGCACGACGGAGGCCCCGCCGTGCAATAAACCAAACGGCTGGTGGGTGCGACTATCGACCGGCATGGTGGCCTCAATTTCATCGTCGCCAATGCGGATGAACTGGATATCCAGCAGCCCCACCATATTCCCCTCGCCCATGGCGTTCAGCGCCTGCAGCGTGACGGCACGTTTCCAGATCATCCAATTATCTCCAGTAAAGCCTGCAATGGGTGACGCACACCGTTACCTTCTACCCGTTTTACCTGGCTGCGGCAGGAGTAGCCCGTCGCCAGACAGCGGTTTCGCGGCAAACGCTGCATCGCCTGATGCCAGGACAGCTCATAGATGCCGAGCGAGCTGGCGTGGTTTTTCACTTCGTGTCCGTAGGTTCCGGCCATCCCGCAGCAGCCTACGTTGACGCTCTCCAGCTTCGCACCGAAGCGGGCAAAAACGGACGCCCACTGCGCGGGGGCACCCGGCAGCGCGGTCACTTCCGTGCAGTGGCCGAACAGATACCACGGTTCACCGCTGACATCCTGAACGGCCTTATCTGCCAGCGCCACCGGAAGCCACTCGTGCACCAGCATGACGTTGAAATCGCCGCGCTTATCGCCCAGCGTCTGCCTGTATTCATCGCGATAGCAAAGCACCAGCGCCGGATCGACGCCGACCATCGGTATCCCGAGCTGCGCCACGCGGTTTAAGAAGTCAGACGTTTTCTGCGCGGTCTTCGCAAATCGCTTCAGGAAACCTTTAATGTGCTGCGCCTTGCCGTTGGGAGAGAACGGCAGAACCACCGGCTGGTAACCCACCTTCTCCGCCAGACGGACGAAATCGGCCACAACCTGCGCATCGTAGTAGCTGGTGAACGGATCCTGCACCACCAGCACCACATTCGTTTTTTGCTCCGGAGCGAGCGCCTCCAGCTGTTCGAGGGTCATGTTCGCCGAACGGTGGCCGACAAGCTGGCGCTGCAGAGACGGGACCGACAGCAGCGGCAGATCGACCATGCCGATGTGTTTTTCGGAGAGCTTGCGCACCAGCGGCTGGTTGATAAAGAAGTTAAAGGTCTTTGGCGCACGCGCCATCAGCGGCGCGTAGCTTTCCACCGTCGCCACCAGATGGTCGCGCACCGGGCGGAGGTATCGGGTGTGGTAAAGCTGCAGGAAACGCGAGCGGAATTCCGGCACGTCGATTTTAATCGGGCACTGGGTGGAGCAGGCTTTGCAGGCCAGACAGCCGGACATCGCCTCTTTCACCTCATGGGAAAAATCATACTCGCCCTTGTTGGCATGCCAGCTGTTGCGGGTGCGCTCAATCAGCGAGCGCAGGCTGGCCCGTTTTTCCGGCAGCTCCTGCTCCAGCTTGAGCGGATCCACCCCGCGGTCGGCCAGCAGACGCAGCCACTCGCGCACCAGCGTCGCCCGCCCTTTCGGCGAATGGATGCGGTTGCTGGTAATTTTCATCGACGGGCACATCGGGCTTTTCACATCAAAGTTAAAGCACAGGCCGTTGCCGTTGCACTCCATCGCGCCGCGCCAGGACGAGCGCACCGCAATCGGGATCTGCCTGTCGTACGTACCGCGCTTGGCGGCATCCACCTGCAGCATTGGCGCGTCCACGCCTTCAGGCGGGCAGATTTTTCCCGGGTTGAGGCGGTTATGCGGGTCAAACGCCGCTTTCACCTTTCGCAGCTCCGCGTAGAGCTGTTCGCCGAAGAATGCCGGGCTGTACTCCGCGCGGAACCCTTTCCCGTGCTCCCCCCACAGCAGACCGTCGTATTTGGCGGTTAAGGCCACCACGTCGTCGGAGATCTGCTTCATCAGGATCTCCTGCTGCGGGTCGCACATGTCCAGCGCCGGACGCACGTGCAGTACCCCGGCGTCGACGTGGCCGAACATGCCATAGCTCAGGCCGTGGCCGTCCAGCAGGGCGCGAAACTCAACGATATAATCCGCCAGGTGCTCGGGCGGCACGCAGGTATCTTCGGCAAAGGGAATGGGCTTCGCCGCCCCTTTCGCATTGCCGAGCAGGCCCACGGCTTTTTTACGCATCGCATAGATACGCTCGATCCCGGCCAGATCGTTACAGAGCTGCCAGCCGATGACGCCGCCTTCACCCTGCGCAATCAGCTCATCCAGACGCTGACAGAGCGTAGTGACCTGCCGTTCAATCAGCTCCGCGTCGTCGCCGGCAAATTCCACGATATTGAGACCGAGCATCTCTTTATCCGGCACGTCGGTAATGAGGTCGCTTACGGAGTGCCAGACAATATCTTCCCGGGCAAGATTGAGCACCTTAGAGTCGACGGTCTCCACGGACAGCGCCTGCGCTTGCACCATAAACGGCGCATTGCGCAGCGCGGAGTCGAAGGAGTCGTATTTAACGTTTACCAGACGGCGCACTTTCGGCAAGCGGGTGATATCCAGCCGCGCTTCGGTAATAAACGCCAGCGTCCCTTCGGAGCCGGTGAGAACGCGGGTTAAATCAAACTGGGTCAGGTCGTCGTTAAAGACGTGACGCAGATCGTACCCGGTCAGGAAGCGGTTCAGCTTGGGGAATTTATCGAGAATAAGCTGGCGGTTGTCGCGGCAGCGTTCCAGCACAGTGCGATAGATACGCCCGCTGGCGGTGTTGTCTTTGCCCAGCGTTTCCGCCAGTTCAACCGGCATCGGCTGGGTATCGAGGATATCGCCGCCCAGCAAAACCGCACGCACGCCCAGCACGTGATCGGAGGTTTTACCGTAGACCAGCGAGCCCTGGCCGGAGGCATCCGTGTTAATCATCCCGCCAAGGGTCGCGCGGTTGCTGGTGGAGAGCTCCGGGGCAAAAAAGTAGCCGTA
The DNA here is from genome assembly GCF_000762975.1 of Enterobacter sp. UCD-UG_FMILLET. Classification (NCBI taxonomy): domain Bacteria; kingdom Pseudomonadati; phylum Pseudomonadota; class Gammaproteobacteria; order Enterobacterales; family Enterobacteriaceae; genus Enterobacter; species Enterobacter sp. UCD-UG_FMILLET. Next base: position 1,835 of record NZ_JRJC01000020.1, on the reverse strand, counting down.
CGGCTTGAGATACTGATTAAGCTGATCCTTGATGACGCCCGCTTCGACCCGCACCCACCCCTCTTCCGGGTTGATCTCAATGATGCGGTTCATGTAGCGCGACATATCGACAATGATGCCCTCGTTCAGCGCCTGACCGTTGGTCCCGGTGCCGCCGCCGCGCGGCGTAAAGACCAGCGAGGCAAACCGCTCCTGCGTGGCCAGCCGGGCAATCAGCGCCACGTCGGCCGTTGAACGGGGGAAAACCACGGCATCGGGAAGAAGCTGGTAGATACTGTTATCGGTCGCCATCGTCAGCCTGTCGGCATAGTTCGTGGCGGTATCACCTGTAAAACCCTGTTGCTCCAGTGCCTGCAAAAAATTAAGCACCAGTTGAACGACGCCAGGTGCCTGAGAAATCTGTGGGATCATTACTGTCGACCCTAATTAGAGTTGTGGGAATCGTTTGCGTGTATCTTAAAAGTTTTATCACATTTTTTTCTTATAATCTCTGCTGAATTACAGGCAGAATTCGCCTGTTAAAAACCGCTGAGATCATTAATGATTAAAGAGACGCGGTTTTCCGTTCCCGCCAGTCGTACTGGCGTTCTTTTAAGGAAAGTTTCATTTATGGTCAATCTTCGCCAGCCCAGGGATGTTGCGCAAATTTTGCTGTCGGTGCTGTTTCTGGCCCTCATGATTATTGCGTGTCTGTGGATTGTTCAACCCTTTATTCTCGGCTTTGCGTGGGCTGCGACCGTTGTCGTTGCCACGTGGCCTTTGCTGCTGCGCCTGCAGAAGCTGCTGTTCGGCCGTCGCGGGCTCGCCGTGCTGGTCATGACGCTCCTGCTGTTCCTGCTGTTTATTATTCCGATTGCCCTGCTGGTGAATAGCCTGGTGGATTCCAGTGGCCCGGTTATTCGCGCCATTAGCAGCGGCGACCTGACGCTGCCGGATCTCGCCTGGCTGAACAGCATTCCGCTGGTGGGCGCCAAGCTCTACAGCGGCTGGCATAGCCTGCTGGAGATGGGCGGCAGCGCGCTGATGGCAAAAGTCCGCCCGTACATTGGCACCACCACCACCTGGTTTGTCGGTCAGGCGGCGCATATCGGCCGGTTTATGATGCACTGTACCCTGATGCTGCTCTTCAGCGCCCTGCTCTACTGGCGCGGTGAACAGGTGGCTTTAGGCGTTCGTCACTTTGCCACCCGACTGGCGGGCAAACGCGGTGACGCGGCGGTACTGCTGGCCGCGCAGGCCGTGCGCGCGGTTGCGCTGGGCGTGGTGGTCACCGCGCTGGTGCAGGCGGTGCTCGGGGGGATTGGTCTGGCGATTTCCGGCGTACCGTACGCCACCGTATTCACCGTTGTTATGCTGATGACCTGTCTTGCGCAACTGGGACCGCTGCTGGTGCTGGTTCCCAGCATTATCTGGCTCTACTGGACGGGCGATACCACGTGGGGAACGGTGCTGCTGGTCTGGAGCTGCGTGGTCGGCACCATGGATAACGTCATTCGTCCGATCCTCATCCGCATGGGTGCGGACCTGCCGCTGATCCTGATCCTCTCCGGGGTCATTGGCGGATTGATTGCCTTTGGCATGATTGGCCTGTTTATTGGCCCGGTGCTGCTCGCCGTCACCTGGCGTCTGTTCTCTGCCTGGGTGCATGAAATTCCGCCGCCGGGAACTGACCCGGACGTGATTTTGAGCGAACTGGAAGAGCTGGAAGAGAAGAACACGCATTAAGGTTTGCTGCCGGGTGGCGTTAACGCTCACCCGGCCTACACTCTCCCGCATGATACTTAAACGCTGCTAAAGTATTTATTCGTTGCTCACTGGTCAGACCCGCCTTTTCA
>NZ_JRJC01000019.1:0-90717 GCF_000762975.1 Enterobacter sp. UCD-UG_FMILLET | reverse complement strand
CAAGGTAGACAGGGCACTTAAGTTTGAGTGCACTGTTTTGCATTTTATTCGATTTCTTATTCAATTCATCCGCCGCGCCGGTCAATGCATTCATCATCTTCTGGAGCTTTTGAATTTTTTCACCTTGCCGATTATGCGCATCCAGAGCGTCGTTAAACTTACCAGAAATATAATTGAGATCATTAATTAGCGCGGACAATGTGGATTGTGTCTGCTTGATGACTTCATTAAGCATAAGCTCCCGGCGCTTGGATTTATCCAGTTCATTAGCCCCCGTAAGATGACGAATCCCTTTATAGGCACCCACACCTATTAACACCGCAACACCAATACCCGTTGCCATACTTGAAAAGCCCAGCACGCCGCCAAGTCCAAGCGTTGCGAGGCCAGACGTGATGCCCGCAGCGGACATACCGATGACAGAGCCAGAAAGATAGACAGCAGCGAGCGGCACACCTACCGCACCGGCTTTTGCCGTAAGTTCTTTCATGCTGCGTTTCAGCGCATCATCGGAAAAATCTTCTCGTAACATCTTAAAGTCTTGCTGAATAGCCATCACCGCAAGTTCTATTTCTTCGTCAGTTACGCCAAGCAGGGGTTGCACCTGCTGAAGAAATGGAAAGTTTTTATATTCACCATCATTAACACTCATGAAAATGCTAATCAGGTCTTTAACAAGAGAGATTTTTATTGACTTGTTATGGCCAGGCACGCATTCCCGGTCAATAATCGCTATTAACTCTTCGACCGACATTAGACTGGATTCTGCACCGATGTAACTACGCCAGCGTAAATCGGGATTCGGTCGTTAACTCAAGTCGAGTCATCAACAAGAGAATTTCGGCAAACTCTTTTTTATCAACCTGACCGTCATCGGAGAACGCCATGTTAACAATGATTTTGACGTAAGCCACTTTAAGAGCTTCTGACATTTCAGCAAGGGTGATGAGCTGATCTTCTTCTTTGAACTCATCAAAGTCACTGATGGTATGCTCAAGAATGTCGCTCAGCCTCTTATAGTTGCACTCCATCAAACTTTTGAGTGGTTTTACTTCGCCATTTTTTAGTTTGAGGGAGACAAATTCTGTTCGCTTTTCCTTGCCTTTATCATTTACTGTGACATCTTCTATATATTCTACGGTTTCAATATTGTTGTAGTAGACGTCATAAGGACTTTCAAACGCTTCTTTTATAACCAGTTTTTCACCGGTAAAAACGATGCCATCTTTTGCACTACCAAATACCGTATTGTCATAAATAGCCAGCACAGCATTCAGGTTATCAGAGACATTGAATGCTTTAGCGACGTTATTCAGTTTTTTTTCAGGGATACCTGGAGCAACAAAAACGTTCTTACTTACTGAAGGTAAATTTTCCTTAAGGAAGGAATTGACGTTATTCACAACTTTCTCCTTATTCGTTGCAACGGATCGACGAATAATCGACCCCGGATTCTTACAAATTGTGATTATATCCACCTAGAGTGTCACATTTTGTCATTAGCTCATAGGTATATGAGTAAAAATACAAAGAGGAGTATGCCATCCGGACAAGTAAATCATTCACGAAATAGTCAAAGGTATACGGTGCTGTTCTGCCGTTTGAGTGGCATAAACTGATAACATGTTTTAACTCAATAGCTTAAACGAAAGCTGATGTCATCATCACGATGATGCAACGTGCCGCATTTGCGCATTCTACGGGCGTATTTAAGTAACATATTGAACATGGAGGGAACAGAGATGCTGGTTAATTCCATTCACCAAAACTCTGACCTCCCCAAAGCTTCCACAATCGCCCCCTCCATTTTCTCTGGGGTGGTCATCGGAGCAAAACGCTTCAGTGGTTTGCCGTCGCGGCCAATCAGAAACTTAGTAAAGTTCCACTTGATCCGCTCCCCCAGCACGCCGGGCAATTCGTTTTTCAGGTAACGAAACAGCGGGTGCGCCACATTGCCGTTGACCTCAACCTTCTCAAACATCGGGAAGCTCACGCCGTAGTTGATGTAACAGGTCTTCGAGATTTCGTCGGCGCCGCCGGGTTCCTGTTTGCCGAACTGGTTGCATGGGAAGCCCAGCACCACTAATCCTCGATCGGCGTATTGCTTGTATAGCGCTTCAAGGCCAGCATATTGCGGCGTGAAGCCGCACTGGCTGGCGGTATTGACGACCAAAACCACCTTTCCCGCATAGTCGGCCATTGAGATAAGGCGGCCATCCAGGCGGGTGGCGGAAATTTGATAAAAGCGAGTCATACTGAAATCCCTCAAGGCTGGCCGAAAAGTCACGGTGACCATCAACAGGGCCGCCGCCGTTTAGAAAGTTTACATTCAGGCAGGCTATTTGTGATACATTCCTGGCGCGTCAATGACCACCACACTCGCTATCAGGTATGCAGAACATAACAAAAAAAACTCGCTGGCTTCTGCTTACTCTCCCACTCCTCAGCGGTTGTGGCACGCTCTCGCAAATGTCCTCCCCGGAAGGTACTCAGGAACTTCTCACCCATGATTCGCTGGATGGCGACGTGGACAGCGTGGTGCGTCACTATATGGCGCAAAAATCCGTTCCCGGGATGACGGTCGCGGTGATCCATAATCACGGCTCGCCGCAGTTTTACACCTGGGGCGTAACCGATGCGGTCAATCGTTATCCGGTCAGGCCCGACACCCTGTTTGCGCTCGGCTCGCTCAGCAAAGGGATCACGGCGGAAGTGGTGGCGTGCCTGGTGAATGAAGGGCAACTGAACTGGAACGATAGCCTGGCAACATTGCTTCCGCCGGCTACGCCGCTTAGCGCGGATGCACAAAAAATCACCTTGCTTGAACTGGTAACCCACACCTCCGGCCTGCCGCGTCAGAATATGGATGTTCCGATGCTTGGGAAATTCATCGGCTATTTAAGCACGGGCGATAATTTCTACGGCGAGCTGGATAGCGATAACGTGCTGCGCTACCTCGCCGACTGGCGGGCGCCAGAGAATAAAGTGCCGCAATACTCCAATACCGGTTACGCCCTGATCGGCTATATCCTGAAGCACAAAACCGGCGAAGATATCCAGAGTTTAGCCTCGCGCTATATTTTCCGTCCGCTGCACATGGCTAACAGCAGCTTTATACCCCTGCAGCTCAAAGGCTACCCGCAGCGGGCGCTCGGCCACGCGGGCGATCAGCCGAAATTTATCCCGCGCGGGCAGCTCACCCCGGACTGGCATTTTTCCAACAACATGGTGGCGGCAGCGAGCTTATACAGTAACGCCGAAGATCTGGCGACCTATGCTCGCTATCACGTATCGACGACGCACAATCCCTTGCTGGACAGCGTCTTTGCCGAAGTGAGAAACACCGATATTCAACGCCCCGACGGAGTACAGGGTATTGCCTGGACCACCGACTTTATCGGTCTGGAAAAAATCACCTATCAGGTCGGCTATATCGGCGGCTACTCCAGCTTTATCGGTTATGACAAAGAAAAAGGCAATGCGGTGGTGGTGCTGCAAAATACCTTTAACTGGAGTAATTACATTGGCATCGCGCTGTTGATGGATATGGCGAAAAAAGACGGCCAGAGCCCTACACCGCCGACTTCGGCCTTAAGTTCTCATCAAACGTCAGTCGTTTCCGGTCAGGCTCAGCCTCGCGCAGCGGCTCCACCTGGTGCATAGTGAGCTTGCAGCGTTCCACCAAAACCTGATACTCCCGCGTACCCTGCTGCTTCCATGCCAGCTCCTGCTCGCTCAACTCGCGAATCGCTTTGGCCGGGCTGCCGATAATCAAATGGTTGGCGGGCATCTCCGCTTTCGCCTTCACGAACGCCGCCGCGCCGACGATGCTGTTTTCACCGATGACCGCCCCGTCCATCACCACCGCGTTCATGCCCACCAGCGCATTGCGGCGGATCACGCAGCCGTGCAGAATGGCGCTGTGGCCAATATGCCCGTCCTCTTCCACCACCGTGTCCTGCTCCGGGAAGCCGTGCATCACACAGTTATCCTGAATGTTGGCACCGTCTTTCACCACGATGCGGCCAAAATCACCGCGCAGGCTGGCGTTAGGACCGACGTAAACGCCTTTACCCAGAATCACGTCCCCGATCAGCACCGCCGTCGGATGAACGTAGCTCTCGTCAGGCACGACCGGCGTCAGACCGTCAATTTGATAAACTGGCATCTTCGCTCCTTATGCGCTTGTAAGACCACCAAAGCGTTGATAGTAAAGCGTGCCGGGCACGGGCAGTTCACCCACGGAGGTTTCGCCCTTCTCGCTGACAAACGCCAGCGCCCCCGGCGCGACACGCTGATAGATATTTATGCAGAGCTGTCGGGCGCTTTGCCCCGCCCAGTGCGCGGGCAGCAACTCTTCCGGCAGCAGCGGGTCTTTCAGCACCACGCGACGATAAAAATGAATCAGCAGCAGCTGGATCTGGAAACAGCGTTCCGGCGTCAATTCCTCCGGCGTGGCCTCTTTCAGCAGCGGCAGCAGCGGCCGGAACGAGTTGATAAAGGACTCGTACATCGCGTTTTGTTCGGTTAACTGCCAGCACTCCTCCACCCGCGAACGCAGCGCGGCGCGGGAGAGCGCCAGCGGCGAGTGGGCTTCAAAAAAAATCACGTTTTCCGCCACGCCGGCATCGTGAAGCAGAGACTGCACGTCCGCCAGATGCTGCGACGGCGAGGCCATCAGGCTCGGTGCCAGCGTGCCAAACCCCTGCCAGATCAGCTGTTTTTTGACGTCTGCAAGGGTGTTTTTGTCCAGCCCCTCGGAGAGCAGCAGCAGCCATTTGCCGTCCCAGGCGGGCAGTTCCGCACGGTAGATCTTATTTTCCGCGCGACGCGTCAGGCGTAGCCCCTTATCGCTCAGGCGGTAAAAGCTGCGACGCCCGATGCGGGAAACGTCCAGCCAGCCCTCTTTGTTAAGGCGAAACAGCGCGGTACGCACGAAGCGCTCGCCAAACCCCATCCCTTCCAGTAAGGCGGCCAGGCTGCCGAGCCAAATCTCACCGCCGCGATGGGAAAGCGCGTCACCGTATAGCGAGGAGATAAGCGAGGTCCCGCTGACGGGAACGGAGCTGACCGCGTGCTGGATAAAGGCGTCGAGTTTCATGTGATTCATTCTGTTGTAATTTTTGTCCTGGATGAATCATAGCATAGGATTATGGGGGTGTACCCTCACCCTAACCCTCTCCCTTTGGGAGAGGTCCGGGGTGAGGGAAAACTTAGCCGTTGGCCGCCGCTTTACGCAAGTCAAACACCCGGCAGGCCTTGCCCTCCGAGCGCGGGATGCTGCCGCAGTTAACAATCATGACGTCAGTGGAGATTCCCACCATTGACTTAATGCGGTGGCGCAGCTGGTGGCATACCTGGCAACGCTGCTCGTGCGTCAGCGTGAGGCTACTCTCTTTCAGCTCCACCTTCACGGAAAGTGAATCAAGATGCCCGCGACGGTTCACCTCCAGCTGGTAGTGCGGAGAAAGGTGCTCGAACTTCACGATCTCCTCTTCCAACTGCGACGGGAAGACGTTGACGCCGCGGATGATCAGCATATCGTCACTGCGGCCGCTGATCCGGTCCATGCGGCGCATGGTGCGGGCAGTACCCGGCAGCAAACGGGTCAGGTCGCGGGTGCGGTAGCGGATCACCGGCAGCGCCTCTTTGGTCAGCGTGGTGAACAGCAGTTCGCCCTGCTGGCCGTCGTCAAGCGGCGTGCCGTCGTTCGGGTTGACGATCTCCGGGTAGAAGTGATCTTCCCAGATGGTCGGGCCGTCGACGGTTTCGATACACTCCATCGCCACGCCCGGGCCCATCACCTCGGAGAGGCCATAAATGTCCAGCGCCGTAATGCCTAAGCGTTTTTCAATTTCGCGCCGCATGGCCTGCGTCCACGGCTCGGCGCCGAAGACGCCCACGCGCAGGGAACAGCCGCTGGCATCGCCGCCCATCTGGCGCTCCAGCTCCTCAATCAGGTTGAGGCAGTAGGACGGCGTCAACATGATCATGTCCGGCTGGAAATCACGGATCAGCTGCGCCTGTTTCTCCGTCTGGCCGCCGGACATTGGGATCACCGTCGCGCCTAAACGCTCTGCGCCATAGTGCGCACCCAGCCCGCCGGTAAACAGGCCGTAGCCATACGCCACGTGAATTTTGTCCTTCGCGCTGCCGCCCGCAGCGCGCAGGGAGCGGGCCACCAGGTTGGCCCAGTTGTCGATGTCGCCCTGCGTGTAGCCGACAACGGTCGGTTTCCCGGTGGTGCCGGATGACGCGTGAATGCGCACCACCTGCTCCATCGGCACGGCAAAGGTATCGAACGGATAGTTATCCCGCAGGTCCTGCTTGGTGGTGCACGGGAATTTACGGATATCCGCCAGCTCGTTGAAATCGTCAGGGTGAACGCCCGCGGCGTCAAACTTGCGTTTGTACATCGGCACGTTGTTATAGGCGTGATGCAGCGTCCATTTCAGACGCGCGGTCTGCAGCGCCTGTAACTCGTCAAGGGAGGCCGTTTCAATCGGATCAAGCTTTGTTGTATTTGTCATTGTAGGGTACTCACATTGTTTTTATGCTCAAACACGCTCAAGGATCATGGCAATGCCCTGACCCACACCGATGCACATCGTACACAGCGCATAGCGCCCGCCGCGTCGGTGCAGTTCATTGCTCGCGGCCAGCGCCAGCCTGGCGCCGCTCATGCCCAGCGGGTGGCCCAGCGCGATCGCGCCACCGTTCGGGTTGACGTGCGCGGCATCATCCGGCAGGCCCAGCTGACGCAGCACGCCCAGCGCCTGCGAGGCGAACGCTTCGTTAAGCTCGACAACGTCCATATCGTTAATGCTGAGTCCGGCGCGCTCCAGCACCTTGCGGGTCGCCGGGACCGGGCCAAGCCCCATCAGACGTGGCTCCACGCCTGCCGTCGCCATCGCCACAATCCGCGTACGCGGGACTAACCCCTGCGCCTGCGCCATCTTCTCGCTGGCGACGATCAGCGCCGCAGCGCCGTCGTTGACGCCGGAGGCATTCCCCGCCGTGACCACCCCGTTCTTACGAAACGGCGTTTTTAGCCCGGCGAGCTGTTCGAGCGTGGTGTCCGCGCGCGGATGTTCATCCACGCTGAACTCCGTAATCACCCCTTTTTTGCCCGGCACCTGCACCGGCACGATCTCCTGCGCCAGAATGCCGTTCTGCTGCGCCTGAGCGGTACGCTGCTGGCTGCGCAGAGCGAATGCGTCCTGATCGGCACGGCTGATATTTAACAATTCAGCTACATTCTCTGCCGTTTCCGGCATGCTGTCAGTTCCGAATTGCTGATGCATGAGCGGATTCACAAATCGCCAGCCGATGGTGGTATCAAAGATCTCCGCCTGACGCTGAAACGCGGCGGTGGCTTTGCCCATCACAAACGGCGCGCGCGACATCGACTCCACGCCGCCCGCGATCAGCAGCTCGCCATCGCCCGCCTTAATGGCGCGCGCCGCAAAACCAATCGCGTCCAGCCCCGAGCCGCACAGGCGGTTAAGGGTGGTTCCGGACACCGTCTGCGGCAGCCCGGCCAGCAGGGACGACATGCGCGCTACGTTGCGGTTATCTTCCCCCGCCTGGTTGGCGCAGCCGAAGATCACGTCGTCGATCCGCTCAAGGTCGAGCTGGGGGTAGCGGGCCAGCAGCGCGCGCAGCGGCACGGCGCCGAGATCGTCGGTTCGGACTGCGGAAAGCGCGCCGCCGTAGCGTCCCACCGGGGTTCGAACACCATCACAAATAAATGCGTCACGCATCTGCCTCTCCTGTCACGCTGCCGCCGATGCGGTGAGATTTCCCGCGAAAAAGGGCGACGGTTTTCTGTTGTTGGTTCTGGATTTCAATGTCATACACGCCGGTCAGCTTGCCCTGATGCATCAAGCGCGCGGTGGCGGTGAGCGTGTCCCCGGCAAAGCCCGGACGCAGAAAATCAATCGAGCAGCCTGAGGCTACCGCCGCCAGCCCCTGGCTGTTGCAGGCGTAGGCAAAGGCGGTGTCTGCCAGCGAAAAAAGCTGTCCGCCATGGCAGGTTTGGTGGCCGTTGAGCATCTGCGCGGTGATGGTCATGGACACCACCGCGTAGCCCTCGTCCATCTCGACAATGTCCATCCCCATCGCCTGCGCGCAGGCGTCCCGTTCGTACATCGCGCGGGCGTTATGCCAGGCGTTATGACTCATAGCTACTCTCCAGAAGCGCGCGCTGGCGCAGCAGTGAACAGGGGCGATAGCGCTCTTCGCCGTAATGGCGCTGCAGGTTCTCCAGCAGCGTCAGTAGGCGCTGCCAGCCCAGCCGCTCGCCCCAGGCGATCGGCCCGCTTGGGTAGTTCACGCCCAGGCGCATGGCGGTATCGATATCCTTCTCGCTGGCGACCCCTTTTTGCAGGGCATCCAGCGCCTCGTTGGCAATCATCGCCAGCGTGCGCCAGACCAGCAGGCCGGGATAATCGGCAATTTGCACTACCCGATGCCCCTGCTGCTGCAGGTAGCGGATGACCTTTTGCGTCGCGGTGTGCGTGTTGCTGGCGGCCGCCGCAATCACCGCCACGTCGCGCTCAATGCGGTCCACCACCACCACCGGGCCGTTGAGCCGCAGCGCCAGCGCCTGCGCGGTCTCACCCTGCGTTTCAATCAGGTACACATCATCAATTTCTGTGACACCGTCACGTCTTCTTTCCACGCGCATCGGGCTGTAGCTGTCTTCCACCGACTCAACCCACTGCACGTCTGGTTTGTCACCCTGCCAGTCGTAGACGCCCTTCCCGCTCTTTTTGCCCAGCCTTCCCGCCAGCACCAGCTCCTGCTGCACCAGCGAAGGCAGAAAACGACGCTCCTGCCAGAAGGCGTTAAATACCGAGCAGGTCACCGCGAAATTCACGTCCTGCCCAATCATGTCGGTCAGCTCCAGCGGCCCCATCGGGAAACCGCCACCGTCGCGCAGGGCGGCGTCGATAACTTCCGGCGGGGCGACCTGTTCTTCCAGCGCGCGCCAGGCTTCGGAATAAAACGGACGCGCGACGCGGTTGACGATAAATCCCGGCGTTGACTGGCAGCGCACGGGCTGTTTGCCCCAGTTCAGCGCCAGCTCGCACAGCGCGTCGGCCACTTCCGGAGAGGTCGCCAGCCCGCTGACCACCTCCACCAGCTTCATCACCGGCGCCGGGTTAAAGAAATGCAGCCCTGCGACGCGCTCCGGGTGGTGGATGTCCGCGGCAATCGCCGTGACGGAGATGGATGAGGTATTGCTGGTCAGCACCGTCTGCGGCGGACAGATCTCTGCCAGCTGTGCAAACAGCGCCTTCTTCACCTCCAGACGTTCTGAGGCCGCTTCAATGACCAGATCGGCCGCGGCGAGCGCCTCGATATCGGTGACCGGAACCAGCCGGCCGAGGATCTGGCTCCCGGCATCGGCGGAGAGTTTTCCGCGCGTCACCCGGGAGGCCAGACGCTGGCGGATCCCGTCGATGGCGCGCGATATCGCATCGCTGGCGATATCGTAGATCAGCACCTGATGACCATGGCTGGCGGCGACTTCGGCAATACCGGCGCCCATCGTGCCGCTGCCGATCACGGCGACAGTCCGTATGTTCAGCATCTTATTTCCCCGTAAAGTTCGGCGCGCGCTTCGCCAGGAAGGCGCTGACGCCCTCGCGGTAATCGTCGCTGCGCCCGGCCAGGCGCTGGTAGTCGCGCTCCAGATCGAGCTGGGCGTCCAGGGTGTTGGTTTCTGCGGCATTGATCGCCTTCTTGATCAGCCCCAGCCCGAAGGTCGGTTGAGACGCAAAGTGCAGCGCCATCTGCTGCGCGGTAGTGGAGAGCTGTTCGTCATCCACTACCTGCCAGATCATCCCCCAGGCCTGAGCCTGTTCGGCGCTGAGCTTATCGCCGAGCAGCGCCAGCCCCATGGCGCGGGCGCGTCCGGCCACGCGCGGCAGCAGCCAGGTCCCGCCGCAGTCCGGTACCAGGCCGAGCTTGCTGAAGGCCATCACGAAGCTGGCGGAACGGGCGGCAATGACCATATCGCAGCCGAGCGCCAGCGTGGCCCCCGCGCCGGCCGCTACGCCGTTAACCGCGCAAATCACCGGCTTCGGCAGCTTTGCCAGGCGGCGCACCAGCGGGTTATAGAAGGTTTCAACGGACTTCCCCAGATCCGGCGCCGGGCCGTTGGGGTCGACGTTGCGGTCGTTCAGATCCTGACCGGCGCAAAATCCGCGTCCCGCCCCGGTGATCAGCAGGCAGCGAACGGTGTCATCCCGTTCGGCCTGTTTCAGGCACTCGGCAAGCTGCTTGTGCATCACGTCGTTAAAGCTGTTCAGACGCTCCGGACGGTTCAGCGTAATGGTCATTACGCCCTGCTCAACATGACTGAGAATAAATTCCACAATTAGCGTCCTTTAAAGTCGGGGGTGCGTTTTTGTAAGAAGGCGTCGATGCCCTCCCGGCGATCCTCTGTGGCAGAAAGCAGCGTAAACAGCTGGCGCTCCTGGGCGAGTCCGGCCTGGAGCGGCACCTCCTGAGACTGACGCAGCGCCTGTTTCGCCGCCTGCAGCGCCAGCGGAGAGTGGCGCGCCATCAGCGCCGCCTGCTTCAGGGCATACTCCAGCGTCAGCGCTGGCGGGAAAACGTCGCTTACCAGCCCGGCGCTCAGCGCCTGCGCGGCGGAAATGCTCTCGCCGGTCAGCACCATTTTGCTGGCCAGCGATTTCCCGACGCTGCGGATAAGGCGCTGGGTGCCGCCCGCGCCGGGCATAATGCCCAGCGTAATTTCCGGCAGGCCAAAGCGGGCGTTGTCACCGGCAATCACCACGTCGCACAGCAGCGCCAGCTCGCAGCCTGCGCCCAGCGCGAAGCCGTTCACGGCGGCAATCAGCGGTTTAGGAAACGCGTTAATCCGCGCCCACAGCCGCGGGCGAATATCGTTCAGGGTGGCAGGCAGGTCTTTCTCCGCCATTTCACTGAGATCGGCCCCGGCGGCAAAGCAGCGCTCGCTGCCGTAAATCACGCAGACGGCGATGTCGGCATCCACGGCGGCGGCCTCAAGCTGCTCGGCAATCTGGGTTAACAGCGCATTGTTGAGGGCGTTGCGCGCCGCCGGACGGTTCAGCGTCAGCTGCAGCACGCGGCCATGACGGGTAACAATCAGTTCGCTCATGCCATCCCCTTCGCGTCGAAGTCGACGATCACGTCGGCGGTTAACGGCAGCGACTGGCAGCTCAGCACGTATCCGGCGGCCAGCTCGTCCGGCTCCAGGCTGTAGTTCGTCGCCATGTCCACCTTCCCGCGCAGCACTTTGCATTTACAGGTGGCGCACACGCCGCCCTTGCAGGCATACGGAAGATCCGCCCCCTGACGCAGGGCGGCATCCAGGATGCTTTCGTCGTCCGCCGTCAGGGTGATTTCGCGGTCGCGCCCGTCCTGACGCACGGTCACTTTCTGTCCTTCCGCCTGGACGTGCACCGCGCGTTTAGCGGTGTTCCCCGGGGTGTTAAAGCGCTCAAGGTGAATGGATTTGTCCGGCATCCCCAGCGCCTTCAGCGTCGCTTCGGCGTCGTCCATCATCGCCGACGGGCCGCAGATAAACGCCTCGTCGTACTGGCGGAAGTTGATCAGGGTTTTCGCCAGCGCCTGCAGCTTTTCTCCGTCGATGCGGCCATAAAGCAGATCGCTGTCCAGCCGCTCCTGGCTGAAGATGGAGACCAGCTGCAGCCGCTGCGGATATTTGTCCTTCAGGTCCGCCAGCGCCTGGCGGAACATCATGCTCTGGCTGCTGCGGTTGCCGTAAATTAGGGTGAAATGGCTGTTGGGTTCGGTCGCCAGCGTCGCGGAGATAATCGCCAGCATCGGGGTGATCCCGGAGCCTGCCGCAATCGCCAGATAGTGCCCCTCGCGTTCGGCCCGCGGCTGGTAGCCAAACTGACCCTGAGGCACCATCACCTCCAGAGCCATGCCCGCTTTGATCTCATCCCGCGCATAGCGGGAAAAGCGCCCTCCGTCGATGGCTTTGACCGCCACGCTGATTTCGCCCGGGGCGATACTCCGGCAGATGGAGTAGCAGCGGCGCAGCTCGTCCCCGTCGAGCTTCGTTTTTAACGTCAGGTGCTGGCCGGGGCGGAAGCGGTAGGCGTCCTGCAAATCGTTTGGCACGGCGAAGGTAATCGTCACCGCGTCGCGGGTTTCGGGTTCCACTTTTGCCACTGTTAATGAATGAAACGTTGTCATGGCAGCCTCAAATACATTTGAAATAGTCGAAGGGCTCGCGGCAGGTGTTGCAGCGGTAGAGCGCTTTGCAGGCCGTCGAGCCAAATTCACTGATAAGCGAGGTGTCGGTGCTGGCGCAGCGCGGGCAGCTCACCTCCACAGGCGCGTGCGCGTGGCAGCTATGCCCCACGGGCGGGCTGATGCCGTACGCCCGCAGACGCTCGCGCGCGTCGGCGGTCATCCAGTCGGTGGTCCAGGCGGGCTCAAGCTGGAGCACAATGTGCACCGGGGTGAAGCCGTGGGCTGTCATCGCGTCGCGGATCGCCCCCAGCAGGTGTTCCGTTGCCGGGCAGCCCGAGTAGGTTGGCGTGAAGCCAATGACCCAGCCTTCCCCCTGCGCCTTCACGCTGCGCACCATGCCTAAATCGGTGATGGTTAATACCGGCACTTCCGGATCGGGGATCTGGCTTAGCAGCGACCAGATCTGCGGGATTTGCGCGGGCGCGATGTCGACGAGGCGTTGCATAGCGTTCTCCTTTACCACTGCTGACCGGGATACGCGCGCTGGAGATACTGCATTTCCGCCAGCATCGGGCCCAGATGTTCGGTATGCAGCCCCCTCTTGCCCCCGGTGCGGTACGCCACCTCTGCGGGCACCTGCAGGCAGGCTTCGTTCAGACCGGCAAACACTTCGCTTTCCCACGGCTGGCGCAGGAGGCGCGGGTCAACCGCCACGCCGGACTCAATCAGTTCCCGTTCGACGTCATCGGCTTCAAACAGCTCCGCCGTAAAACGCCACAGGTTGTCGATAGCCTCCTGCATTTTTTGCGCGGACGTTTCGGTCCCGTCGCCCAGACGCACCAGCCAGCCGCGGCTGAAGCGCAGGTGGTAGCGCGCCTCTTTAATCGCTTTGGCGGCGATGGCGGCAAGCTGGCCGTCGCGGCTTTGGGTCAGGCGTTCGTACAGCGCCACGTTCCAGGCATCCATCAGGTACTGGCGGGCAAGGGTGTCGGCGAAGCTGCCGTTCGGCTGCTCCACCAGCAGGACGTTGCGGAACTGGCGCTCGTCGCGGCCAAACGCCAGCGTGTCCTCATCGCCCTGGCCTTCCCGCTCCGCGGCATAGGTCAGGAAATTGCGCGCCTGGCCCAGCAGGTCGAGACCGATATTGGCGAGCGCGAGGTCAATTTCCAGCTCCGGCGCGTAGCCGCACCAGGCGCCGAGACGCTGGGAAAGCACCAGACCGTTGTCGCCCAGACGCAGGGCATAGGCAGTCACTGAATTCATTCGTTGCCTCACATATGCTCGATGCCGTCGGGGATGGTGTAGAACGTCGGATGGCGGTAAACCTTGCTTTCCGCCGGGTCGAAGAACTCACCGCTCTCCTCCGGCTGGGAGGCGACAATCTCGCTCGCCTTAACCACCCAGATAGAACACCCTTCGCTGCGTCGGGTGTAGGCGTCGCGCGCATTTTCCAGCGCCATGCGATCGTCGGCGGCATGCAGACTGCCCACGTGACGGTGGGATAACCCCTGTTTGCTGCGTACGAACACTTCATAGAGCGGCCAGTAGACGTTGCTCATCGTGATTCCTCTTAAGCCACTTTGCGGGCGTGTTGTTTTTCCGCGTGCGCCAGTGCGGCTTCGCGCACCCACGCCCCCTCTTCCCAGGCTTTACGTTTGGCGGCCAGGCGCTCGTGGTTGCAGATGCCGCGCCCGCTAATGACCTCGTCAAACTCATGCCAGTCGATCTCGCCGAAGCGATAATGACCGCTCTCTTCATCAAATCGCAGGTCGGGATCCGGCACCGTCATGCCCAGCATCTCCACCTGCGGCACCGTGTTGTCGACAAAGCGCTGGCGAAGTTCGTCGTTGCCGAAGCGTTTGATTTTCCACGCCAGGCTCCGGGCGCTGTTCGGCGAGTTATCGTCGTTAGGCCCGAACATCATCAGCGCCGGCCACCAGAAGCGGTTGATGGCGTCCTGCAGCATCTGACGCTGGGCCTCACTGCCCTGCGCCAGCGCCATGCAGGCCTCAAAGCCCTGACGCTGGTGAAAGCTCTCTTCTTTACAGATTTTCACCATCGCGCGGGCATACGGACCGTAGGAGGTCCGGCACAGCGCCACCTGGTTGACGATAGCGGCGCCGTCCACCAGCCAGCCAATCACGCCGATATCGGCCCAGCTCAGGGTCGGATAGTTGAAGATGGAGGAGTATTTCATCCTGCCGTCTAGCATCTTCTGGTAGATGTCCTCCCGCGCGCAGCCCAGCGTTTCCGCCGCGCTGTAGAGGTAAAGCCCGTGTCCGGCTTCGTCCTGCACCTTCGCCAGCAGGATCGCTTTTCGGCGCAGCGTCGGCGCGCGGGCGATCCAGTTCCCCTCCGGCAGCATGCCGACAATTTCGGAGTGCGCATGCTGACCAATCTGGCGGATCAACGTCTTACGGTAGGCGTCAGGCATCCAGTCCTGAGGCTCAATCGCCGTCTCCTGCGCTATGCGCTGCTCAAACCGTTGTTCTTGCGTCACGTCATCACCTTTATGATTCGTTAGTTTGCAAATTAAGGCGTAATGTTGAATCACTTTGTTTTTTAAAAGTTACACACAGGTTAAATATAACCCCAAGAATTGTTTCCTGGTTTTGTGATGCCGCTCGCAAGGCTTTTGCGTCAGGCCTTTCAGAAAGCGCCTTTACGCGATGAGATTCATCCAGCCAGATCACAACGTTAACAATTCATTAAAAACTCAGCTTGATTTTTATGATTCACGATCAAACTATTAATGAGTAAATCACGTAACATTTGGAGATAAGCGATGCAGCAGTTAGCCAGCTTCTTATCCGGCACCTGGCAGTCTGGCCGGGGCCGCGAGCGCACTATTCATCACGCCATCAGTGGCGAAGCCCTGTGGAGCGTGACCAGCGAAGGGCTGGACATGGCGGCCGCCCGTCGCTATGCGATTGAGCGCGGCGGGGAAGCGCTTCACGAGATGACCTTTATCGAACGTGCTGCCATGCTGAAGGCGGTGGCAAAGCACCTGCTCAGCGAGAAAGAGACGTTTTATGCCCTGTCCGCCCAGACCGGGGCGACGAAGGCGGACAGCTGGGTGGATATTGAAGGGGGGATCGGCACCCTCTTCACTTACGCCAGCCTGGGCAGCCGCGAGCTGCCGGATGACACCCTGTGGCCGGAAGACGAGTTAATCCCGCTGTCGAAAGAAGGCGGCTTTGCCGCGCGCCACGTCCTGACCTCAAAATCCGGCGTGGCGGTGCACATCAACGCCTTTAACTTCCCCTGCTGGGGGATGCTGGAAAAGCTGGCGCCGACCTGGCTTGCCGGCATGCCCGCCATCATCAAACCCGCTACCGCTACCGCGCAGGTGACGCAGGCGATGGTGAAATCCATCGTCGACAGCGGGCTGGTGCCGGACGGTGCCATCAGCCTGATCTGCGGCGGCGCGGGGGATCTGCTCGACCAGCTCGACAGCCAGGACGTCGTGACCTTTACCGGCTCCGCCAGCACCGGGCAAAGCCTGCGCGTGCACCCGAATATCGTGGCGAATTCGATTCCGTTCACCATGGAGGCCGACTCCCTGAACTGCTGCGTGCTGGGGGAAGACGTTACGCCAGACCAGCCGGAGTTTGCCCTGTTCGTCCGGGAAGTGGTCCGCGAGATGACCGCCAAAGCCGGGCAAAAATGTACGGCCATTCGCCGGATTATCGTCCCGCAAAACCAGATTGACGCCGTGAGCCAGGCGCTGATTGCCCGCCTGGAAAAGGTGGTGATGGGCGACCCGGCGCAGGAAGGGGTGAAGATGGGTGCGCTGGTCAACGCCGAACAGCGCGCGGACGTGCAGGAGAAAGTGGAGCAGCTGATCGCCGCTGGCTGCCAGATCCGTCTGGGCGGCAAAGCGGATTTGCAGGCCGCGGGGGCGTTCTTCCCACCGACCCTGCTGTACTGCCCGCAGCCGGACGAAACCCCAGTGGTGCACTCAACCGAAGCTTTCGGCCCGGTTGCGACGCTGATGCCGTATCGCAACGCGCGCCACGCGATGCAGCTTGCCCGCGCGGGCGGCGGCAGCCTGGCCGGTACGCTGGTCACCGCCGATTCGGCGATTGCCCGCCAGTTTATTGCCGGCGCGGCGCGCGCCCACGGGCGTATTCAGATCCTTAACGAGGAATCATCAAAAGAGTCTACCGGCCACGGCTCCCCGCTGCCGCAGCTGGTACACGGCGGCCCGGGCCGCGCGGGCGGCGGCGAAGAGCTGGGCGGCCTGCGTGCGGTGAAGCACTACCTGCAGCGCACCGCGATCCAGGGCAGCCCGACGATGCTGGCGGCCATTGGCAAGCAGTGGGTGCGTGGCGCAGCGGTGCAGGAAGACCGCGTGCATCCGTTCCGCAAATACTTTGAGGAGCTGCAGCCGGGCGACAGCCTGCTGACGCCGCGCCGCACCCTGACGGAAGCGGACATTGTGAACTTTGCCTGCCTGAGCGGGGACCACTTCTACGCCCATATGGACAAGATCGGCGCGGCAGAGTCGATCTTTGGCGAGCGCGTGGTGCACGGCTACTTCCTGATCTCCGCCGCGGCGGGACTGTTTGTTGACGCGGGCGTCGGGCCGGTTATTGCCAACTACGGTATGGAAAACCTGCGCTTTATCGAGCCGGTTAAACCGGGAGATACCATCCAGGTGCGCCTGACCTGCAAGCGCAAAACGCTGAAGAAACAGCGTACCGCCGAGGAAAAACCGACCGGCGTGGTGGAATGGGCGGTTGAGATCTTCAACCAGCACCAGCAGGCCGTGGCGCTCTACTCCATCCTGACGTTGGTGGCGCGCCAGCAGGGGGATATTTTATCTTGAGCCTTAACTCTTAATCCGCTGATATGTTGCGTTAAGAGAAAACATAGACTGGATGGCATTGGGAGACCAAACCATCCAGCCAGCCTGGTCTGAATAAGTTACAACCAGAAACAGTAATCGAATTGACCATATTGTTATCATGGTTATTATTTTCTGACGTGAATGTTTTTTAGTGCAATTACATGGAAGGTTAATTGAATATGGCAATACCCGTATATCTTTTCTTAACGGACGACGGCGGCGCAAAAATCACAGGCTCAGTGGATATTCGTGACCGCGAGGGAAGCATTGAAGTCACCGGCTTTACCCATAACCTCCGCCTGCCAACGGATCCTTTGACCGGTAAAATCACCAGCAAACGCAACCATGCGCCAATCGTTTTTCAAAAGGAAATTGATTCATCTTCTCCTTACCTAATGAAAGCCGTTGCTACTGGGCAAACCCTCAAATCAGCGGAATTTAGGTGGTATCGCATAAATGACGCTGGTCAAGAGGTAGAATATTACAATATGCATCTCGATAATATTCGCGTCGTTTCCGTTACGCCATTGATGCATGACACTAAAGACCCGACGAAAGAAAAACACAATCATCTTGAAGTCGTTGAGCTACGGTACGACAAAATAACCTGGACATATTGCGACGGTAATTTGCAATTCGCCGATAGCTGGGCAGAGCGTTAACTATGCGTGTGCCTTCATATTCTACTCCATACGATATTGCTTCATTTTCGCCCCCGGGCGTTGACGTTGTCAGCCATATGGTCATCGCTCGATTTCATGGCGGTCCCTCAATGATGACGTACATCTGGTTTTATCAAATGGTGAGAAATCATGGCCCGTGGGACTATAAGCAAGGCCGTTCGCAATACGCTAACTTTGGAAATTTTCATTACGGTGCGGTTGGCGCGGCGGCGGGAATTCCTGATGGATGCTGCTACGCGGTGCAGGTACTGCGCAGATCCTTGCTGGCACAAGCGATCCGGTAGAATTTGCTAAATATCATGGTGCCAGTGCTTATGGAGATGACCCTGTTGATCAGTTATGGATTAGGGCAGGAATAGATTATGCACGACGTTCGGGATTTTAACTGGCGAATCATAGTGGCGGTTGTCATTTTTCTGGGGTTTATCTTATACCCTTTCCGCGATCTGTTTACCGTGTATGAAAAATTTCAGGAAAAAATTATCGTTAATGATCGTTTAGCTCTCTACATAACCCAGGTTGAAGCGAGTTCTTTATCCAGAAATACGTTTCACTTTTATCTCTATGATGCGAAAAAAAGCACTGAAGATTTTATGTCTCACGTATCAGATATCAAACCTGTCATGGTTACCAACGATGCTAAAGCCACAGCAACGGTAACAAACGGAGATATTTATCTCCGCGTTCGCGGAAATATTTACTCTTTCACTACAGTTGGGTTCGACGTACGCATTTATCTGGATAGATCACCTTACTGATCCCATGAAGCCTCTATCTCGGGGATGTGACGTATCCCCGCTCTTTTTTTAACCTGGCAAGGCTGACAAATAATCTGGCAGATGCAGGCAAACGCTTTTCTCATGGGCCTGTCAGGATAAGGCTGTCACAACACAATAAACACAACAAGATGAGGTCTACGATGGGAAGCAATTCTTCTTTTTCTGCCCGTAGAACGGCGCTGGCCATGGCCGTTGCGCTGTGTTGCGCCTGGCAATCCCCTGTTTTCGCCCACGGCAGTGAGGCGCATATGGTCCCAATGGACAAAACGCTGCAGGACTTTGGCGCGGACGTTCAGTGGGATGATTACGCACAGATGTTCACCATTGCGAAAGACGGCGCCTATGTGAAGGTCAAGCCGGGCGCAAAAACCGCCATCGTCAACGGTAAAACCCTCAAGCTTGAGGTGCCGGTGGTGATGAAAGGCAAGAAAGCCTTTATCTCTGAGAGCTTCATCAACGATGTTTTCCAGTCTGGCCTTGACCAGACCTTCCAGGTAGAAAAACGCCCTCACCCGTTAAACGCGCTGACGGCGGACGAAATTAAGCAAGCCGTAGCGATTGTGAAAGCCTCGGCGGACTTTAAGCCGAATACCCGCTTTACCCAGATCGCCCTGGCAGAGCCGGAAAAAGCCAAAGTGTGGGACTTTGTGCTCAACGGTACGGCGGTGGATGCCCCGC
Source organism: Enterobacter sp. UCD-UG_FMILLET (assembly GCF_000762975.1). NCBI lineage: Bacteria > Pseudomonadati > Pseudomonadota > Gammaproteobacteria > Enterobacterales > Enterobacteriaceae > Enterobacter > Enterobacter sp. UCD-UG_FMILLET. The sequence goes on along the minus strand of NZ_JRJC01000019.1, from coordinate 71,503 downwards.
GTCAGGCGAAGATCGTTATGCTCGATGGCAAGCACGTTATCGAAAGCGTGGTCGACCTGAAGGATAAAAAAATCCTGCGCTGGGAACCGGTTAAAGACGCCCACGGCATGGTGCTGCTGGATGATTTCACCGCGGTGCAGCAGATTATCAACGAGAGTTCAGAGTTCGCCGAGGTGCTTAAAAAACACGGCATCACCGATCCGAAAAAAGTGATTACCACGCCGCTGACCGTCGGCTATTTCGACGGTAAGGACGGCCTGAAGCAGGAAGATCGCCTGCTGAAGGTGGTGAGCTATCTGGACGTGGGCGACGGCAACTACTGGGCGCACCCGATTGAAAACCTGGTCGCGGTTGTCGATCTTGAACAGAAAAAGATCCAGAAGATTGAAGAAGGCGCCGTTGTTCCGGTTCCCATGACCCCGCGTCCCTATGATGGCCGCGACCGCGTAGAGACGGCGAAAAAACCGCTCAACATCACTGAACCGGAAGGCAAGAACTACACCATCACCGGGGATATGGTGCACTGGCAGAACTGGGATTTCCACCTGAGCCTGGACTCCCGCGTCGGTCCGATGATTTCAACCGTCACCTATAACGATAACGGCAAAAAGCGCCAGGTGATGTATCAGGGGTCACTCGGCGGCATGATCGTCCCTTACGGCGATCCGGACGTGGGCTGGTACTTTAAAGCCTATCTCGACTCCGGCGACTACGGTATGGGCACCCTGACCTCACCGCTGGTGCGCGGTAAAGACGTGCCGTCCAATGCGGTGATGCTCAATGAAACAATACCGGATTACACCGGCGCGCCGATGGAGATCCCGCGCGCGATCGCCATTTTCGAACGCTACGCCGGGCCGGAATATAAGCATCAGGAGATGGGCCAGCCAAACGTCAGCACCGAGCGCCGCGAACTGGTGGTGCGCTGGGTAAGTACGGTGGGCAACTACGATTACATCTTCGACTGGGTGTTCCATGAGAATGGCACCATCGGCATTGATGCCGGCGCGACGGGTATCGAAGCGGTGAAAGGCGTACAGGCGAAAACCATGCACGACGCCACCGCCAAAGACGACACCAAATACGGCACGCTGATCGATCACAACATCGTGGGCACCACGCACCAGCACATCTACAACTTCCGTCTTGATATGGACGTGGACGGCATCAACAACAAGCTGGTGGCGATGGATCCGGAAGTGAAGCCGAATACCGCCGGGGGCCCGCGCACCAGCACCATGCAGATCAATCAGTACGATATTGATACAGAGCAGCAGGCGGCGCAGAAGTTCGACCCGGGCACCATTCGGCTGCTGAGCAACACAAGTAAAGAGAACCGCATGGGCAACCCGGTTTCGTACCAGATTATCCCTTACGCGGGCGGTACGCACCCGGTGGCGACCGGCGCGAAATTTGCCCCGGACGAGTGGATTTACCATCGACTGAGCTTTATGGACAAACAGCTGTGGGTAACCCGTTACCATCCGGATGAGCTCTACCCTGAAGGGAAATTCCCGAACCGCTCCGTACACGACACGGGCCTCGGACAGTACAGCAAGGATAACGAGTCGCTGAACGGTCATGATGACGTGGTCTGGATGACCACCGGCACCACCCACGTCGCCCGTGCGGAAGAGTGGCCTATCATGCCGACGGAATGGGTGCATACCCTGCTTAAGCCGTGGAACTTCTTCGACGAGACGCCAACGCTCGGGAAAAAGAAAGACGGACAGAAATAAATAACGTACCGGGCGCAATGCCCGGTTTTTCATCTATTTTCTTGCTGAATACCTCTCCCCGATTATAGTTATTTCTACCTCGTATATTCCTATTGCATTTCTTGAACCACTTTCAGCCAGGACGCGAATTTTCCACAAGCGACGTAATACATCACTGAGAGGTTTAGGATGAAATTCAATTTGATCGTCAGGAGTCTTGCTCTGGCTGGACTTGTTATTTCCGTCAGTTACGCGTATGCCGCAGAAGCCCCGAAGGATGCCACGGCAGCAACGCAACAAGCCAATAATGCCCTCTTTAATCAGCTGCCTTTCTCCGACAACACCGATTTTACGAACGCTCACAAAGGCTTTATTGCGCCGATTCCTCAGGAAATTATCAAAGGGGAACAAGGGAATATCATCTGGGATCCACAGCAATATTCGTTTATTAAAGAAGGCGATAAATCACCGGACTCCGTTAATCCCAGCTTATGGCGTCAATCTCAGCTGATTAATATTAGCGGCCTGTTTGAAGTGACCGACGGCGTATATCAGATCCGAAATCTTGATCTGTCAAATATGACCATCATTGAAGGGAAAGAAGGTATTACCGTGGTTGACCCGCTGGTGTCGGCAGAAACGGCGAAGGTCGGGATGGATCTCTATTTTAATAAACGCGGCAGGAAGCCTGTCGTCGCCATTATTTATACCCACAGCCACGTTGACCACTATGGCGGCGTGCGCGGCGTGGTGGATGAAGCCGACGTGAAGTCCGGCAAAGTGAAGGTCTACGCGCCAGCCGGGTTTATGGAAGCGGCCGTTGCCGAGAATATCATGGCGGGCAACGTGATGAGCCGCCGCGCCAGCTATATGTACGGCAACCTGCTGAAGCCCGATGCCAAAGGTCAGGTAGGTGCCGGTCTTGGGACAACGACCTCCGCCGGGACGGTCACGCTGATTGCCCCGACGAACATCATTGAGAAAGACGGGCAGAAAGAGGTCATCGACGGCCTGACCTATGATTTTATGCTCGCACCGGGATCCGAAGCGCCATCGGAAATGCTCTGGTATATCGAAGAGAAAAAACTGATTGAATCAGCTGAGGACGTCACCCATACCTTGCACAACACCTACTCGCTGCGCGGGGCCAAAATCCGCGAGCCGCTGCCGTGGTCGAAGTACATCAACCAGGCGATTGTGCGCTGGGGTGACAAAGCTGAAATCATCATGGCGCAGCACCACTGGCCGACCTGGGGCAACGAAAACGTCGTCAAGCTGCTGAAAAGCCAGCGTGACCTCTATCGTTACATCAACGACCAGACGCTGCGTATGGCGAACGAAGGGCTGACGCGCGACGAAATCGCCGCTAACTTCAAGCTCCCGAATTCACTGGCGCATACCTGGGCCAACCGCGGCTATTACGGTTCGGTGAGCCATGACGTAAAAGCCACCTATGTGCTGTATCTGGGCTGGTTTGACGGCAACCCGGCGACGCTGGATGAACTGCCGCCTGAAGAAGGCGCGAAGAAATTCGTGGAGTATATGGGCGGCGCGGATGCCATCCTGAGCAAGGCAAAAACCGACTTCGACCAGGGGAACTACCGCTGGGTGGCGCAGGTGGTGAGCAAAGTGGTCTTTGCCGATCCGAACAACCAGGCGGCACGTAACCTGGAAGCGGATGCGCTGGAACAGCTTGGCTACCAGGCTGAATCCGGTCCGTGGCGTAACTTCTACCTGACCGGTGCGCAGGAGCTACGTAACGGCGTGGTGAAAGGGCCAACGCCGAATACCGCCAGCCCGGACACGGTGCGCGCGATGACGCCAGAGATGTTCTTTGACTATCTGGCTGTCCATATCAACGGACAAAAAGCGGGTGACGCCAAATCGGTGTTTAACATCGATCTGGGCAGCGATGGCGGGAAATACAAACTCGAGCTGGAAAACGGCGTGCTGAACCACACGGCGAACGCGGAAGCAAAAGATGCGGATGCTACGCTGACGCTTAACCGTGACACCCTGAATAAAATCATCCTCAAGGAGGTGACGCTGAAACAGGCTCAGGACGGCGGAAATATTAAAATGACTGGCGACAGCGCGAAACTTGATGCCATGCTTAGCTATATGGACAAGTTTGATTTCTGGTTTAACATTGTGACACCGTAACGGTGCACGCATAAGGGCGGCTCGTCCGCCCTTTCCTGCTTCACGTGTTAGCCAGACAGGGTAAAAGCGTCAATGGAAAAAAGAAAAAAACCGACACTTGAACGGGCAACCTGGCCAACGCGCCATGCTATGGTCATGCACGGGCTGGCGATGAACCTGCCGTGGCTGGCCTTCGTGAATATCAGCTTCGCGGTGATGATTCTGCTCCGGCACGTCCTGCTTAAAACCAATGATTCCCTGTATCCCCACCAGTCCCCGCATCTGACGAAAATGGTCGACGCATCGATGCTCGGCATTATTCTCCTTTCTGCTGCGCTGATCCTGATGGCGTGGCGGCGCATCGCCGGTATCAGCGTGGTGCTGTTTATCTGTAGCGTCATCTGGTCGATATCCTGTTACTGGTTTATCACCCATTTAATGCTGCCCCACGTCTGGCCCCTGTGCGTGATTCTATTACTCGCCGGATTAACCGCCCTCTATTTCTATCCTGCAGGGCTACTCGCCTTTGTGTTCCCACTGTGGATCACCCTGCTGGTCTCGAGCTGGATACTCAATAGGGGTTTCAACCTTCACTTTGTCGTTATCTGGAGCGTCTTTACGCTGATCCTGGTCTGCGGGCGTTTTATCCTGTTGAGCTGGTTTGACGAGGCCTGGCGACGTAACCAGCAAAATCAGCTGCTGATTTCACGGCTGAACGCGCTGGCGCATCAGGATCCGTTAACCAAAACCGCCAATCGCCGGAAAATGGAAGTGGTGCTGGAGAACGCGGTTGAGCAGAAAAAAACCTTCTCGGTGATTATGCTGGATATCGACTATTTCAAACGCTACAACGACACCTACGGGCACCAGGCGGGTGACGACTGCCTGACCCGCGTGGCGAGGGTGCTGAAGCAGTCGGTGCGCACGCCTGACGATGTGGTGTCACGCTACGGCGGCGAGGAGTTCATGGTGATCCTGTTTAACTGTCCGGAAAACATCGCAGAAAAGGTGGCCTTACGCATTCAGGACGGCCTTCGCGCGGAGTCCATACCGCACAGTGCGTCAACCGTTAGCGATCGTGTCACCGTGAGCATGGGGATTGCGAGCATGGCGGAAGGGTTAGCGGGCACCGAGATCATCGCCCGCGCCGATGCGGCGCTGTATCGTGCGAAGGAGGCCGGGCGGGATCGGTGGTCGCTGTAAATAAAGCCGGGTGGCGCTGCGCATACCCGGCTTGTTTTTTTAATACCGCACGCACACCGACTTGGTTTCACACCAGCCGTCCAGCCAGTCCGGACCAAAGTCACGTCCGGTGCCGGACTGCTTCATGCCGCCGAACGGCAGGTTAGCGTCAATCAGCGTATGGCTGTTCACCCAGACGGTGCCCGCCTGCAGCCGGTCGGTATACTCCAGCGCCTTGCTGATGTTCTGCGTCCAGACGCTAGCCGTCAGGCCATACTCGCTGTCGTTTGCCAGCTGGAGCGCCTCTTCCCCGTCGGCGACGCGTACCAGATTAACCACCGGGCCAAACACCTCTTCACGCGTCAGGCGCAGTGAGGCATCCGGGTTCACCACCAGCGTAGGCGCAACGTAATAGCCTTTGCCTTCCGGTCCCCGGTTACCGACGATCAGCTCCGCGCTGCGCGACTTCGCTTCATCAAGGAAGGTCTGCACCTTGTCGCAGTGCGCGCGCGACACCAGCGGATTGATAAACGCCTCCGGCGACATGCCCGGCCCGACGCTCAGGGATTTCACCGCCTGCTCAAACCCGCTGACCAGCGTGTCAAACAGCGGCGCTTCAATGTAGATGCGCGAACTCGCCGCGCACACCTGCCCCTGGTTCAGGAAGCTGCCGGTCATCAGGCCTTCGATCACCCACGCCGGGTCTGCGTCTTTTAGTACGATGGCCGGGTTTTTCCCGCCCAGTTCCAGAGTCACCCCGGTTAGCGTATCCGCCGCCGCGCGGGCAATTTGCTTACCCGTCGCCGTTGAGCCGGTAAAGCTCACCTTTGCAATATGCGGATGCGAGGTCAGCGCTGCGCCGCACACCGCGCCGCTCCCGGTCACCACGTTGAACACCCCGTCCGGAATGCCCGCTTCGCTTGCCAGTTCCGCCACGCGCAGCATGGTCAGCGGCGTGGTCTCCGACGGCTTGATGACAATAGAGCAGCCCGCGGCCAGCGCAGGCATCACTTTCCACATCCCGATCATCAGCGGGAAGTTCCAGGGCACAATCCCGGCCACCACGCCAACCGGCTCTTTACGCGTCCACGCCTGATAGCGGGCGCCCTGCGGCAGCGGGATGGAAAGGTCGAGGGTCTTACCCGTAATTTTGGTGGTCAGCCCAGCGGTATAGCGCATCCAGTTCAGGGTGCAGCTGACTTCAAACATGCGGGAAATGTTAATGGATTTGCCCTGCTCCAGCGTTTCAAGCTGGGCCAGCTCCTCGCTGTGCTGTTCAACCAGATCGGCGAAATGAAGCAGGATCCGCTCGCGCTCCGCCGGCAGTTTTCCGGCCCAGCTGCGGGCGACAAACGCGCGCCAGCCGGACATGACGGCACGGTCAACGTCATCGACGCTGGCATCGGCAGTCGAGGCAATGACCTCGCCCGTGGCCGGGTTGAAGACACTCAGCCGCTTTTCACTGTCCGACGCGGCCTGACGCCCTTCAATCCACAGGCCATGCTGTCGGTCTAAAAATTGTTGCACGGCAGGCTGAATGGCCACCTGTGATTCAGACATAGGATACTCCTTCGTTATTCTTCGCAGGGTGTTCATCCAGTCTAAGTGGGGTTTTGCGTTCTCGCTTTTGTCTCTGTGACATTCGCTTTGCCACCTGTGACAGGCTCCGCAAATCGCGATAATTGCCGCTTATATCGCTGTTACCGGTGAGTGTTCTTTCCTATAGTCAGCCTCATAGCTCTGACAAAATGCAACACAAATGCAACAATGCGAAAACGTTGACGGTGCAGTGAGAGAAACGATGGCGTGTGCAAGCGAGCAGGAACAGTATCAGCAGTGGCTGGCGCAAATTAACCAGGTTTGCGGGCGTTTTAACGCGCAGCCCACCGGGGGGAAATTCTTCGGCGAGCTGGAGACCAGCTATGCGCGCAGCCTGAAGCTCAGCACCGTGACCGCAGGGGGCGTAAACCTGTTCCGCTCCCGTCAGGAGATCGCTCAGAGTAATGATGCCTGGTTCTATACCGTGTTCCAGCTCGAAGGCAGCGCGGAAATTGAGCAGGATGCCCGTCGCGCGCTGCTCAGAACCGGTGATATCACGCTGATTGACGCGTCGCGTCCCTGCTCGATCAACTGGCGGGAAAAATCCCGCCAGATCTCGCTCCTGGTTCCCCGCCAGATTATTGAGCAGCAGTGTCGCTTCCAGGAGATAAGCTGCGCGACCGCCCTTTCCCGCACCTTGCCCACCGTACAGCTGAGCCACCGCCTGCTGATGGAGAGCATGAGCAATGCCGACCTGAGTGACCGTGAAAGCGAAGCGGCGCTTGAAGCGATGATCTGCCTGCTGCGCCCCGCTTTCCAGCAGCGTGAAATCATTCAGCCGCGCAAGGAGCGCCAGTTCCAGCACGTAGTGGCGCTGATTGACGACCATATTCAGTCTGAATCGCTGCGCCCGGAATGGATTGCCGCCGAGAGCGGTATGTCCGTGCGCAGCCTCTACCGCATGTTTGCCGAGAAGGGCCTGGTGGTGGCGCAGTACATCAAAAACCGTCGTCTGGATCTCTGCGCGCAGGCACTGCAATCTACCGGTGATGATGAAAAGCTGGCGGGCATTGGCTACAGCTGGGGGTTCACCGACCATAGCCATTTTTCTACGGCGTTTAAGCAGCGTTTTGGCGTCTCGCCGGGTGAATACCGCAGGCGCTACCGCTAACTACTTTTTGAGCCATTTTCCGTTAATGCCCTTCACGTATTCGCCCGGCTGCGCGCGAGCAACCAGTTTCTGACCGGCCATTTTGGCCACTTCATCAACCGGCAAATTATTGCTGTCGGCCAGCTTCTGGTAGTTTTCCGTGCGCGCCGCATTGATACGATTGACCAGCGCCAGCGTTTCCGCGTCCTGTTGAATCGGGGCAAGATAGCCGCTGAGGGTTTCCCCCACGCGCCCCTGCGCCCGGGCATCGTTTAAGGTCAGCGCAGCCGCCTGCACGTTCATCCCCAGGGCCAGTAAAATCAGAGCTAATCGTTTCATGGCATCCTCAGAACAGATCGCTGCGCGATTTCAGCAGGGTTTCAACGTCTTTATCGACCTTAATGTGGATCTCATGTTCGATTTTGACATTCATATTGATGGTAATCGGCTCCTTTGGCGCAGCGACTTCAATGCGCGGCGTACAGCCGGTCAGTAGCGCGGCAACGGCAACGGTGAGCGCACCAGCCATCTTTTTCATTGTTGTTCCTCACTTTCCTTGCCAGTCAAACTGCGGGGAGCAGGTATCGCCGCATGTTGCTCAAACCAGGTTTGCAGGTTGTCTCCAAAGCGCAGGCTGCGCCAGAGGGTAAAGACATTCTCATCATGGGTATAGTTCAGGTTGACGGAGCTGCTTTTGCCATCGACGCGGCTGGTCCCCTTGATGGTCGCCTGCATGGTTAATTCACCCAGATTATCTAAATTGATTCTCGTCCACGAACGCGAAATTTCCATATAGCGGAGCCAGTTAATCGCCGCGCCCGCCACCATATTATCCTTCACGATGGCGTCTGCCGTATCTTTGTCGATGCGTAGGGTCATTGGCCCCGGGTTGGTCAGCCAGCCATCTTTAATGATCCATTTTTCATTGTCCAGCCAGAACGGCAGCGCCCCGCTCACCGGCCCCGACATGGCAAACTGTTTCGGATTAACGGCGCTGATCAGCTCGCTGGAGGAGATATTGTCCACGCGCAGCAGGGCCGGATCGTGCTGCGGCATCCGCAGCTGCTGCATGGTGATCTTCCCGCCGAGGGTTTCCACCTTCACGTTGGTGAGGAGCAGCGGATTGTCCTCCGTCCAGGGATAGTCCCCCTGTAAATCGGCGGTAATGTTGCGCGCGGTCACCAGGTTTTCCACTTCGCCAATGCGCAACGTGACCGGACCGCGCGTGCCGAGGGACCAGGTTCCCTCGCTGAAGCGGAAAGGCAGCACAAAATCGACGCCGTTAATCTGGTTATCCGGCATCCAGGCGCTGCCGGATTTCAGCACGCCGTGCCCACCGGCCTCAAAGCCCTGATCGGCCGCCGCCGAGAAGGCGACCTGCGCGTAAAGCTCCCCGTCGCGCAGCGTCATTTTCCAGTCCGGCGGGATCAGCGGCTGGAAGACGGTGAGGGACTGTTTCGGCCACCAGGCCTGCCCGCGAAGGCGCACGCCATCCCAGCGTCCGTTCACCTGTACCGGGCCGATTTTGTCCGCATGGAGGTCACCCTTGAACTGAAAAATGGTCGGGTCGGTGCCGTCGACGCTGAAGGTCAGGACCGAGGGCGGCAACGCGCTGCCGCCGGAGAAACGAGTTTGCCCGGCGTTAAGCGACAGCGCGCCGCTGAAGGCCGGTTTTTCGGGGTCACGCAACCAGCGCACCGGTTGATCCAGCACCAGGCGCGGCTTGCTGACCTCCATCGTGCCGTACTGGAGCTTGTCAAAACCGGTGGAGAGCGCCGTCAGCTCAATAAGATTGTCGCGCCACTCGCCTTTCCCGGCGACATCCCAGCGGGCATGCATCGGCGTAAAACCGCCTTTCCCCCAGTAGCGCCACTGCCACAGGCCGTTATCAGGTAAAAAGTCGTTGGCCTGGCCGTCCAGGTGGAGTTCAAAATCCCCCATCTGGTTTTCATGGGCGCGCAGAATCGCCTGTAATCGACCGTCCACGCCCTTCTGCGTCAGCTTCACGCCCGCCAGCGGCCAGCGGATTTCATCGATATCGAGTGAGTCAATGATGCGCCCGCGCGAGCGGAGCAGCGCGCCCGGCTCAAAGGCCAGCTGCGGTTCATACAGGCTGCCGGTCAGCGTGGCGGGCAATTTTGCGTAAAGAATGAGATCGTTTTGCTTCGCTTCACCGCTCAGATGCAGGGGCATGTCGCTGTTTTCCATGCTGAGCCTGCCGGGCCCGATATTCAGTACCGCGTTGCCTTTCCCCGCATCACCCTGGGTAAGCACATTCAGCCGTCCGGTCAGGGTGGTGTTATCCAGCCCCTGCTGCCAGTTGTCGGCGCGAAGGGACACCCGCCCGCTCAGCGGCATCCCCGAGAGATCCCAGTTCCAGCGCCCGTCGCTGATGTTCAGCTGCTGCGCGGTGATCTGCCACGGCAGGTCGAGCAGCGGATCGGGATTGTCCCGCGCCATCACCACCAGCTGACCCTGATTGTCTTCCCAGTCCAGATCGGCATCGACCAGAGACGTCAACTGTGGCACGTTAAAGGTCGCGACCGCGTGGCCCTTCACCGGCACGCCGTCCGGTACCAGCGGCAAGGTAAACTCGCCCACCAGCTTAATCGGCTGCGGCTGGTCCGGGAGCTGTACATCGAACTGGCTGACCGAGAGCGTCTGACCGCGAAGCGTGCCTTTAATGCTGACCTGCTCGCCTTTATAGGCGATCTCCTGGGTGGACGGGGTCAGCGACGCATGCAGCTCGCCCTGCCACTGCTGCCAGGGCGACAGCGTCAGACGGTGAACCGTGATCCAGGTATTCGGTAATACCGCCTGCCACTGCGCCAGCGTTTTGGGGGCGACCGTTGAGGGCGCAGACTGGGGAATTTTGCTCAGGCAGACGGAGTTAAGATCCAGCGCGCCGATATCCAGCTTCCAGCGGCTTGGATGTGACAGCGTCACGCTATCGATGCGGGCAATTTCGCAGTCTTCAACCAGATAGCGAAGATCGGGGATCACCAGCGCGTGGCGGGTCAGTTTCGGACTCTCTTCGAAAGCGATGCGCGTCCCGACGGGCAGCCAGATCCCGGCGAGCGTCGGTACCCACTGAGCGAGCGTCATCAGCAGCGTCAGCGGCAACAGTATGAACAGCAGTAAAAGCGCAAGAGCGGCTTTGTATTTACCCTTCATGGGCAGTTAATATCCTGATTTAGCGAAAGAATTAAGCCGGCAGTGCCGATCATTGTCGCATGTTTAGCTGGTCAGTTGAAGTCAAAGCCAGGTTTAAGGATAGATGCTGTAACGCTAAGTTGCGAAACTAGGGCCTGTTCCGAGGCATCGCCAGAAGGTAAAGCATGGCGAATATCAACGCCCCCCAATACACCGAATCGTACCGCCAGGGATCAAAATCAATATGTAAAAATCCGCTAACAAACGTATAGCCGTTGGCAAAAACGTTAATTTGAATGGCAGCAATGGCTATCACAAATAGCGTATAGGCAATGAACAGAGGGTATTTACGCAGCCTGTTGACCTTGAGTTTCCCCATCAACAGTAAGAATAAAACCGCAATAGATACAACAAAATAGTACAAGGCGGGCAGCATCGGCGGAGATATGGACAACCCCAATTGTTGCGACATGCATCATTCTCCATTTTTGTCAGAAACTCACCCGGTTCCTAATATCTTCCCATCACATCCGGAAGCATTGCAGTTTTCACACCCTCTTGCCATTTTTTAACCTAATTCAGACAGGCGTTTCTCGCATCCTCTACCCACTCCATTTTCCGCTACATGCTCTGATCAGATCCGCGCCGAAGATTTCTCGTAGTAAGAATATCATGGAGTTAGGGTGTACATATGCTCTAGAATAATTGATAGAACTTATTGAATTCAATAATATTTTAGAAATTGTAAGATAATTTTAATCATGCTAACGTGGATGCAAAATCACTGGAGAAAGTCTTATGAAACTCGCGGTATATAGCACAAAGCAGTACGACAAAAAGTATCTGCAACATGTTAACGAGGCTTACGGGTTTGAGCTTGAATTTTTCGACTTTCTGCTGTCCGAAAAAACCGCCAAAACGGCGCACGGCTGTGAAGGCGTCTGCATTTTTGTTAACGACGACGGCAGTCGTCCGGTGCTGGAAGAGTTGAAGAAACAGGGGGTGAAGTATATCGCCCTGCGCTGCGCGGGCTTTAATAACGTGGACCTCGACGCGGCGAAAGAGCTGGGTCTGAGGGTGGTGCGCGTCCCGGCGTACTCCCCGGAAGCGGTCGCGGAACATGCGATTGGCATGATGATGTCGCTCAACCGTCGTATTCATCGCGCTTATCAGCGCACCCGTGATGCCAACTTCTCCCTGGAAGGGCTGACCGGCTTTACCATGTACGGCAAAACCGCGGGCGTGATCGGCACCGGTAAAATCGGCGTCGCCGCCCTGCGCATTCTGAAAGGCTTCGGCATGCGTCTGCTGGCGTTCGATCCATACCCGAGCGCCGCTGCGCTGGAGCTGGGCGTGGAATACGTCGACCTGCCGACCCTGTTCGCCGAGTCTGACGTGATCTCCCTGCACTGCCCGCTGACGCCGGAAAACTACCACCTGCTTAACCAGGCGGCGTTTGACCAGATGAAAGATGGCGTGATGATCATCAACACCAGCCGCGGCGGGCTGGTTGACTCTCAGGCCGCTATCGAAGCGCTGAAAACTCAGAAAATTGGCGCGCTGGGGATGGACGTGTACGAGAACGAACGCGATCTGTTCTTTGAGGACAAGTCGAATGATGTGATCCAGGACGACGTGTTCCGCCGCCTGTCTGCCTGTCATAACGTGCTGTTTACAGGACACCAGGCGTTTCTGACTGCCGAAGCGCTGATCAGCATTTCAGAAACCACGCTGGGTAACCTGCAGCAGCTGGAAAAGGGCGAAGCGTGCCCTAACGAACTGGCGTAAGCGTGACGCCGGGTGGCGGCTATGCCCCACCCGGCGTACTGTCTGTTTCCCAGCTCCGGTGCGCAAAGCACCACCAGAGCAGGACGGCCACCAGCGCAATCGCGCTCAGGACACTGAATGCCGTGGCAAATGAGTAATGACCCGCAATCGTGCCGGTTAACGCCGGACTCATGGATGCCCCAATCCCCTGCATCAGCATCACCACGCTCTGCCCGGCATTGACGTGCCCGCTCCCGCGCAACAGCACCACGATAAACGACGGAACCACAACCCCCAGGATCCCTGCGGCCAGCCCGTCGAGAATTTGTACCGGGATCATCATGAGCGGCGCGTCCGTAGACGCCGCCAGCGCGGCGCGCACCGGCATCACCAGCAGTGCCAGCATAATCAAGCGCCAGTAGCCGTAGCGGTCTATTCGGTGGGCGACCCAGATGGCGACGGGGATCATCACGGCCTGAGAGATGATAACGGTGCCCGCCGCGTACAAACCGGGGTTGATCGAGGCGGGCGCAGCGGCCACCCTCATGCTCAGCATCGGCAACAGCGCGGCGTTCGCCAGGTGAAACAGCAGCAGCGTCAGTCCGGTCACAAACAGCGCCCGGTTTTTAATCAGCACGGCAAAGCCGGGAACCGGCAGGCTCGCTGAGGAAGAGAGCCCCCTCGCCGCGTCGTTATCGATATCCTCGTTGCGGATGGCAAGCAGCGCGCAGAGCGTTAACAGCGTCGTACAGGTCATCAGCAGGAAAATCCCGCCGACGCCCCAGTACCAGGCAATGCCCCCTGCAATCAGTGCGGTAACAAAGTTGCCGCCGTGATTGAACGCCTCATTTTTGCCCATCTGCGCGCTGAATCCGCTCTGGCCGGTCAGCCCCAGGGTAATACCGGCGATCAGCGGCCCGACAAACGCCGCGCAGATACCGGAGACAATTTGCGAAACGGCGACAACAGCGCTCTGCTGGCTAAACCAGAGCAGGAGCGTGCTAAGAGTGATGAGCAGGCACACCAGCGCCAGCACGGTCCGCTTGCTGCGCGAGGTGTCGGTGATGAATCCCGCCGGCAGCGTGGCCAGTAATCCCGCCAGCCCACCGGCCGTCATCAGGATGCCGATATCATCGGGAGCCCAGTGGCGCTCGGTCAGAAAAATACCGAGAAAAGGACCGAGGCCATCGCGGACATCCGCGATGAAAAAACTTGTCAGGCACAATGCCCGCAGCGAACGAAGAGACATACTTCCTGCCTTTGTCTGTTATCGCCTGTAAAAAAGGAAATGTAGTATAGCGGGTATTTTTGAAAATCAGATGACGTCTTAAAAAATATGTCTCCCGAACTTAAACAATTCATAACGGAGGCTGTTTTTTCGCTTTACTCATTATCGACCCTGACTATACTGGCAATAAATTTTCACAGGAGTCCTTCGTTGGAAAGTTATTTTATAGTCGATACGAAGGTAAGCTAGCGCGATTTCCCCGCTGCTTACCTGAAACGGTGGGCAGCAATCCTCTTTAAGCGATTGTATCCCGAAATAGTAAAACCACTCATTTTGTGGGGCATCGCATGTTCATGTTTACACATTCACTCTTTCCGCCACCGTCTTCCTGACACGTTTAGCATTTAAACGGCGTTATGATGTGCTTGGCAAAGCACTGACGCTTATTATTTAATAACGTTAACAGGCGACAGGCTGATGTTCCCTTATATCTCTCATCTGCTCGCAGCGATGCTGCTGGGCGCAATTATTGGCGCGGAAAGACAGTGGCGCCAGCGTATGGCCGGACTTCGTACCAATGCACTGGTTGCTACGGGTGCGGCAGTGTTCATTTTAAGTTCGGTATCGACTTCTCCTGATAGCCCGGGGCGTATCGCAGCGCAGATCGTCTCCGGCATAGGCTTTCTTGGTGCTGGCGTCATTATGCGTGAAGGAATGAATATTCGAGGTTTGAACACCGCCGCGACGCTGTGGTGCTCGGCCGGAATTGGCGTGCTCTGCGGATTAGGCCAGTTCTGGAATGCCGCGATGGCCAGCCTAATTATTCTCTGCGCCAACATATTGCTTCGCGAAGCCGCGCAGCGAATTAATCAGCTGCCCGTGCTCCATGAAGGCGAAAAATGCTATGTACTTAAAATCACCTGCAATGATGAGCATGAAGATGCGGTGCGGCAGAGCGTCGTAAATATGGCGAAAGAATTGACGTTAAGTCTGAAAGCGATTTATTCGGCAACGGCGCAAGCAGAAGGTAAAACTGAAATTCGCGCGGAGGTGATGACCCGGGAGGAATACCGAAAATTACTCGATCTGATTATGGGTAATATGGGCGGAAATAAAATTATCGCGTCCGTCAGCTGCCACGCAATATGAACAAGGTACCGGGCCTTGCGCCCGGTTGAGGCTTTGGCTTTTGCAGAAAACGGACCGTGACGCGGAGAGATTCATCCCCGAATCCCCCTGTTCGTTGTCACGCCACGTTAATGAGTTCACAGGCCGGTTCGACTGAACGCCTATCACATAACCGAAATTTGTCCCTGTTATGACAGCTTGCTCTCTGTTTTCCTGAAATTAACGGTCTACCCTGAGTTGTGTGAAAAACACTCAGGAGGGACAAATGTATAACTCAATTTTGGTTCCAATTGACATTTCGGAGGATAGCCTGACGCACATGGTTATCCCCTTCGTTCAGGCACATACAGCACTTAACACAGCTAAAGTTCACTTTCTTACTGTCATTCCATCGCTTCCGTATTATTCATCATTAGGTTTGGCCTACTCGGTAGAAATGCCGAAGCTGAAAGAATTCCAGCACGTGGCCTTAGAGAAGCTGGAAGAAATCGTTAAGCAATTCAAAATTCCTCCCGACAAGATACAGACTCACGCCGTGACGGGATCTCCAAAGGATCAAATCCTTAAGCTCGCTGACACGATCGATGCCGACCTCATTATTATCGCTTCCCACAAACCTGACATATCGACGTATCTGTTGGGTTCGAACGCTGCGGCAGTGGTGCGGCATGCGAAATGCCCTGTGCTGGTTGTAAGATAAAAAAACCGGGCTTCACGCCCGGTTCTGTTTTCTGCCCAAAGGGCTCTATTCGCTCAATCCGCGATTTTCCAGCATCGGTTCGATCTTCGGATCGTGCCCGCGCCAGCTGCGATACAGTTCAGCCAGATCCGTGCTGTTACCACGGGACAAAATCCCCTCGCGGAATTTCTGTCCGTTTTCACGAGTCAGGCCGCCCTGTTCAACAAACCACTGATAGCCATCGTCCGCCAGCATTTGCGTCCACAGGTAGGCGTAATATCCCGCCGCGTAGCCGCCGCCGAAAATATGGGCAAAATAGCTGCTGCGATAGCGCGGCGGTACGGCGGGCAGATCCAGCCCCTCTTTTTTCAGTGCTGCCGTTTCAAACGCGTCCACGCTCGAAACGGCTTCGCTGATCCCGTGCCAGTTCATGTCCAGCAGCGCGGCAGCCAGCAGCTCCGTCATGTCATAACCCTTGTTGAAGTGGGTCGCGTTGAGCATGCTTTCCCGCAGCGCGTCCGGCATCGGTTCACCGGTTTCGTAATGGCGCGCATAATGGGTAAACACCTGTGGATGGCTGGCCCAGTGCTCGTTGATTTGCGACGGGAACTCAACGAAATCACGCGGCGTATTGGTCCCGGAAAGGGTGGCGAAACGCTGGCTGGCAAAGAGACCGTGCAGCGTATGGCCGAACTCGTGGAACAGGGTTATCACGTCATCCCAGGAGAGAAGCGCGACGCCGCCGTTAGCCGGTTTTTGGTAGTTACAGACGTTGTAGATCACCGGACGGGCAGCAAGCTCGAAGGATTGCTCGACGAAATTCCCCATCCAGGCCCCGCCCTGCTTGGAATCGCGGGCAAAGAAGTCGCCGTAAAATAGCGCCATGCCCTCACCGGTGTGGTCGAAAATTTCCCAGACGCGGACGTCCGGGTGATACACCGGGATATCGAAGCGCTCCACAAAGCGAATGCCAAACAGCTGGCTGGCGGCCCAGAATACGCCATCGTGCAATACGGTATTGAGCGCAAAATAGGGTTTGATTTGCGATTCATCGAGGGCATATTTTGCCTGACGCACGCGCTCGGCATAAAAGGCCCAGTCCCAGGCCTGCACGGTGAAACCGCCCTGCTCGTCATCAATGACTTTCTGAATATCGGTCTGCTCGCGCTCTGCCCGGGCGCGGGCAGCGGGCACAATGCCGCGCATAAATTCCAGAGCGGCGTCCGGGGTTTTCGCCATCTGGTCGGCGATACTCCAGCTGGCGTAATCGTCAAAGCCCAGCAGGCGGGCCTGCCGGGCGCGCAGCGCCGTTAGGCGGAGGATCAGCGCGCGAGTGTCGTTTTCATCCCCTTTCTGGGTGCGCGTCCAGCCTGCTTTGAACAGGTTTTCGCGGGTCTGACGATTACGCAGCGCGGAAAGCGCCGGCTGCTGGGTCGTGTTCAGAAGCGGGATCAGCCAGCGATCTTTTAGCCCTCGCTCCGCGGCAGCCTGCGCCGCGTCGGCGATCTCGCTGGCGCTGAGCCCATCAAGCTGGTGCGCGTAATCCACCACCAGCCCACCCGTCTTATCGGCAGCCAGCAGACGCTGATTGAACTGGCTGGTCAGGGTCGCCGCCTCGGTATTCAGCGCCTTCAGCTCGGCTTTTTCCGTTTCATTGAGACGCGCCCCGGCCAGAATAAACCGCTGATATGTCTCCTCGACCAGCCGACGGGATTCGGCGTCCAGCGCGGCACGGTCCTGCCAGACGCTCTCCACGCGGGCGAAAAGTGTGTCATTCAGCCAGATGTCGTTTGCCAGCGCGGCAAGCTCGGTGGAAAACTGCTCCTCAAGCTCCTGCAGGTACGCATTGGTGTGTGCGGAGGTCATGGCGAAGAATACGCTGCTGACGCGCGAAAGCATGGCGCCGCTTTTCTCCAGCGCCAGCACGGTGTTGGTGAAGTCCGGCGCAGCGGTTTGAGACACAATGGCGTCAATGTCCGCCCGCTTCTGGCGAAGCGCTTCATCGAAGGCCGGGCGATAGTGGCTATCGTTAATTTCATCAAAATGGGGGGCCTGGTAAGGCAGCAGGCTGATGTCAAAAAAGGGATTCGTGGCCGTCATCTTTCGCTCCTGAGTACGGGTATCCTCCCAGAGTAGGCCAGGCCGCCATCCCCTGCAACGCCGTCATACAAATGTTGCCTTAACGCACCCTCTGCGGCCGTGCTATGTTAGTACAACACAAAAAGCGTTGAGGAACAGTGAGATGATTATTTTAGTTACCGGGGCAACGGCAGGTTTTGGTGAAAGCATCACGCGTCGCTTCGTCGCCAACGGGCACAAGGTTATTGCCACGGGCCGTCGTCAGGAGCGCCTGCAGGAGCTGAAGGACGAATTAGGCGACAGCATCCTGACCGCGCAGCTGGACGTGCGTAACCGCGCGGCCATTGAAGAGATGATTGCCAACCTGCCCGCCGAGTGGCGCGCCATCGACGTGCTGGTCAACAATGCCGGTCTGGCGCTGGGCATGGAGCCCGCCCACAAAGCCAGCGTTGAAGACTGGGAAAACATGATCGACACCAATAACAAAGGGCTGGTCTATATGACCCGCGCGGTGCTGCCGGGCATGGTTGAGCGCAACCGCGGCCACATTATCAACATCGGCTCCACCGCCGGAAGCTGGCCTTACGCGGGCGGTAACGTCTACGGCGCGACGAAAGCGTTTGTGCGCCAGTTTAGCCTTAACCTGCGTACCGATCTGCACGGCACCGCCATTCGCGTCACCGATATCGAGCCGGGCCTGGTGGGCGGCACCGAGTTTTCCAACGTGCGCTTCAAAGGCGATGACGCGAAAGCGGGCAAAACCTACGAAAATGCGAACGCGCTGACGCCGGAAGATGTGACCGAAACGGTCTGGTGGGTGGCGACGCTGCCAAAACACGTCAACATCAATACCGTGGAAATGATGCCAGTCAGCCAGAGTTATGCCGGACTTAGCGTCCATCGAGGCTAAATCTGCCCTTCCCGGCCTGCGGGCCGGGTCTGTTTCGGGTTATAAAAGAATGGTAGTATGTTCAGGCTAACTCTCTGAGAAATGACAACTCATGGCCGCTGAATCGCAACTCAATCCCACCCAGCCCGTTAACCAGCAAATCTATCGCATTTTGCGACGTGATATTGTCCATTGCCTGATCCCACCGGGAACGCCGCTTTCTGAAAAAGAGGTCTCCGTGCGTTTTGACGTTTCCCGTCAGCCGGTGCGTGAAGCGTTTATTAAGCTTGCCGAGAACGGACTGATTCAGATCCGCCCGCAGCGCGGCAGCTACGTGAACAAAATTTCACTCTCTCAGGTACGCAACGGCTGTTTCGTTCGCCAGGCCATTGAGTGCGCGGTGGCGCGCCGTGCCGCAACGCTTATCAACGACAACCAGTGTTACCAGCTTGAGCAGAACCTGCATCAGCAGCGCATTGCCATTGACCGTAAGCAGCTCAATGATTTCTTCCAGCTTGACGATGAATTCCACCAGAAGCTGGCGCAGATCGCGGATTGCCAACTGGCCTGGGACACCATCGAGAACATCAAGGCCACCATTGACCGCGTGCGCTACATGAGCCTCGATCACGTCTCCCCGCCGGAAATGCTGCTCCGACAGCATCATGATATTTTCAGCGCGCTGGAAAAACGCGATGCGGACGGCGTGGAAAAAGCGATGACGCTGCATCTGCAGGAAATTAGCGAATCCGTGCAGCTTATTCGTCAGGAAAATAGCGAGTGGTTTAGCGAAGAGTAATATGCGCCGCCCCTTTCGGGTGCGGCGGCGTGATTAGCGAACGACTAACACCGGGATCGTGGCGTAGCGCAGAATAGATTCCGCATTTGAACCCAGCAGATGGGTGGAGATGCTCGGATTTTTCGACCCGATGACAATCGCATCATATTCCCCCTCCTTGCTCAGCTTGATAATTTCATCGCGGACGTTGCCAAAACGCACCATGCTGTGAATATTCTCAGAGGCGATATCGAACAGTCTTTTTAACTCGTTCATTTTCTTGCCGGATTCTGCGGTCATATACTCTTCAAACTTTTTAATATCGGCGTTGAAACCGCGCAGCAGAGACCGGCTGCTGGCTGGCAGAATGTTGACCAGGGTAATCGACGCGCCCTCAGCCTTCGCAAGGTTTGCCGCGTGGCGGACCGCCTTGTCGCTCAAATCCATTTCAAACACGTCTACAGGCATCAAAATGTTCTTATACATAAGCCTGACTCCTTATTCCGATGAAAGGGTTATTTCCTGCACACAGGATGACATCAGGAATATAAACCAACCCTCAACGCTTCCCTGTCGAAACTATCAATTAATGAAAATAACGGTCCACTTTGTAAATTACCGTCCTGAACCGTCAGCGCCCGACGGAATAAAGAAAAAAGTGTGAGTTTGATCAAAAACAAAAACATGAAGTGCGGACAGGCGTATTTATATGCCCCGTGAACGGCAAAACCCGAAATAGCGCCGTAACGAACAGGTTAGAGAGGAGAAAATACCATGATGACATACGACCGTAACCGCAATGCAATCACCACCGGCAGCCGCGTCATGATTAGCGGCACGGGTAAAACCGGCGTGATTAAAGCGATCCACAGCGACGGGCTGGATGCCGCGCAGGTACGCCGCAGCAAAACGGTTGAAGTGGAAGGATGCGAAGGTAAGTTCGAGCCGATTGAGCTGATTCGCCTTGGGTTGCACTAAGCTGTGCGCAGACATGCCGCCGCGCACGGCGGCATGTGCTGAATTACCGTTGGGACGCGTACTGCGCCACGGTCGCTTTCGCCCCCTGTTGCAGCAACGACCGGTACGCGGCCATCACCGCAGCCACAAAGCGTGGCTCCTGCGGTAACTCGTTACCAAATATGGCTTCAATGCCGAGCAGCGCGTTAACCCGACTTTCCCCTTCCGCACTTCCGTTCACCGCCGCCTGAATCACCGCCAGCTGTGGATCGCTCACGTCAATGGCGTTACCCTGTTCGTCAACGCCGCCGACATAACGCATCCACCCTGCCACGCCCAGCGCCAGCAGTGGGAAAGGTTTCTGGTGCAACAGGTGCCAGCGCACGGAGTCCAGCATACGCTGCGGGAGCTTCTGGCTGCCGTCCATCGCGATTTGCCATGTCCGATGGCGCAGGGCCGGGTTGCTGTAGCGGGCAATCAGGAGATCGGCATACCGAGCTAAATCAACGCCCTTCACTTTCAGCGTGGGCGCCTGCTCGTTGAGCATCAGCGCGTGCGCGGCGAGGCGGTAGTTCTCATCTTCCATACAGTCGTTGATATGCTGGTATCCGGCCAGATAGCCCAGGTACGCCAGGAACGAGTGGCTGCCGTTGAGCATGCGCAGCTTCATCTCTTCAAACGGGATCACGTCTGACACCAGCTCGGCACCGGCTTTTTCCCACTCAGGACGTCCTGCCACAAAGTTATCTTCGATCACCCACTGGCGGAACGGTTCACAGGCTACTGCCGCCGGGTCTCGCACGCCGGTCAGCTGCTCAATTTTATCCAGCGTATCGGCCGTAACCGCCGGCACGATGCGGTCCACCATGGTTGACGGGAAGGTGACGTTAGCCTCGATCCAGTCCGCTAGCTCACCGTCTACCGCCCGGGCGTACGCGCAGGTCACATTGCGCATCACGTGGCCGTTCTCCGGCATGTTGTCGCAGGACATCACGCTAAACGCCGGCAGACCCGCCGCTTTGCGACGCGCCAGCGCTTCCACCACCACGCCCGGCGCGGATTTCGGCTGGTGCGGGTTTTGCAGGTCGGCGACGATAAAAGGGTGATCGAGCATCAGTTGGCCGGTCGCCGGCGAGTGGCAGTACCCCTTCTCGGTGATGGTCAGCGAGACAATCGCCACCTGCGGTTCGCACATCGCCGCCAGCACGCTCTCCAGCCCGTCGACCTGAGCATGCAGCGCTTTTTTGACCACGCCAACCACGCGGGATGTCCATGCGTCGGCAGACATTTCCGCCACGGTGTAGAGGTTATTCTGCGCGTTAAGATCGGCAATCTGCTGCTCGCCGCCAATCAGGTTAACCTCACAGTAGCCCCAGTCGCTGCCGTGCTCAGCCGCGAGGATGTCGGCATACACCGCCTGATGCGCGCGGTGAAATGCGCCGAAGCCTAAATGTACAATGCGTGCTTTAAGGCTGTCGCGATCGTACTGAGGCAGCGTCGCGTTGGCCTGTAATAAGGTGTTTTCCATGATTAAGACTCGTTAATTAGAAAGCCGTGGATCGCTGCCACTTCTTCAGAAGCGACAGCGCCCGCTGACTACACCAACTAGAATGGCAGTTGGGGTAAAAAATAACTGCCATCAACCATACTGATACTGCCGTTTGAGATTTTGATTTATATTAACTTTTGCTCATGTGGTCTGACATAAAGATAAAGTTATGTGACAGGTCACTTAAGTTATGAACCATTAGCGTCGCGATGAGAGCGCGCCGTAGCCCACGCTCTCTTCCGGCGCGGACTCCGCGGCGTCGTGCGCCGCGCTCAAATCACGGTCGCGCACTTCCGGCATCAGGACAGCCGAGACCAGCCCAATCGCGGAATAAGCCACCAGCATGGCGACAATCGGCCACCAGGAGCCGGTCATATTGCAGAAGATCCCCGCCAGTACCGGACCAAAGCCCACCGCCACCAGGCCGCCCGCCTCTTTCGAGATAGCCATGCGGGTAAAGCGATTTCGCGAGCCAAACATCTCCGCCATGGTGATATTTTCCAGCGCAAACAGCCCCAGCACGGCGAAGTTATGGATAACGATGATAGAGAGCATAATTGTCCCCGGCGCATAGCTCTTATCGACAATAATCGACAGCATCGGGTACGCGAGAAGAATGGCGGAGATATTGAGGATAATGTACGGCAGACGGCGCCCTACTTTATCGGAAAGCCAGCCCAGCACCGGAATGGAGATAAACCCGAGAATGGAGCTTATCATCAGCGCATCGGTAGGGATGGCTTTATCGAACAGCAGCGTCTGGACCAGATATCCGGCGAGGAACGTCTGGATCAAACCCGAGTTGCCTGCCTGACCAAACCGCAGGCCGGTCGCCAGCCAGAAGGATTTACTTTTCACCATTGAACCGAGCGAGGTGTCCGGCTGTACGGTTTGGGCATCGTTCACTTTCTCAAAGACCGGGCTCTCCTTGAGGTTCATACGCAGCCAGATGGCGAAAATCATCACCACCACGCTGGCGAGGAACGGCACGCGCCAGCCCCAGGCAATCAGCTCTTCACGGTCGAGGGCAAAGAACATCACCGCCCAGATCGCCGTGGCGCTCAGCGTCCCGCAGTTTGTGCCCATCGCCACCAGCGAAGAGATGATGCCGCGTTTCCCTTTTGGCGCGTACTCCGCCAGCATGGTCCCGGCCCCCGAGATCTCAGCCCCGGCCCCCAGACCCTGAATGATGCGCAGCGTCACCAGCAGAACGGGAGCAAAAATCCCGATCTGCGCGTAGGTCGGCAGGACGCCAATCAGCGTGGTGCAGATCCCCATCATGGTGATGGTGATAAACAGCACCTTCTTACGACCGATGCTGTCGCCCATCCTTCCAAAGATAAAGGCACCGACAATGCGTGCGATATAGCCTGCGCCGTAGGTTCCCATCGCGAGGATTAGCGCCATCGCGGCTGACTGTTCAGGGAAGAAGATCTCGTGAAAGACCAGGGCAGCCCCCAGCGAGTAAAGCTGAAAGTCCATAAACTCCAGGGCGGTGCCCAGCCAGCCGGAAACGGCGGCTTTCACCAGATCGGAGGTGGTTCTTTGAGGTTGTGCTTGCGTCATAATGGCTATCTCTGAAGGGTAAGATGCGTACCACATAGAGCCTGTCTGCGCAGGCTCTTAACCGCGTAAAGGTTTATTTCCCGAACGTGAGCAAGACTTTGCAGCACTGCCGCTGGTCTTTCTCAAACAGTTCAATGGCGTCTGTTACATGGTGATAGTCAAAGGCATGAGTGATCAGTTTTTCCGGGTCGATCAGCCCTTTTTTCAGCCAGTCGATGACGACCGGGAATTTATTGGCATTGAGGCGCGAGGAGAAGATCGCCAGCTCTTTGCCGGTGATGCCCTGCTGGACAATCTGGCTCGGCTCGCTGGAGAAGCCCATCAGCACGATGCGCGCCGCCGGAGAGGCCAGGGTAATCGCCTCCTGCAAAATCGCCGGATGACAGGCGGCATCAATGATTAACGTCGGTTTGATGCCCCGTTCGTCCAGCGCGGCCTGCAGCGACTGCTCGCCGTTATTCAACACCCAGTCCGCGCCGCTGCGCTGGGCCATTTTCAGGCGTTCGTCGATGCGATCAACCACGATAACCTGCTTCACCTTATAGACGCCCTTCAGCGCCTGCACGGTGACCAGCCCCATCGGCCCTGCGCCGTAAATCAGCGCGACGTCCTGCCCGGTGGGGCTGGCCTGCCCCGTCACGTTGGCGGCGATGGTGAAAGGCTCCACCATGACGGCGTGTCTATCAGGAATGTCATCGGGGATAGTCCAGGCATTTTTAGCGGGTACCGCCGCATATTCGCTGAAGCCCCCGTCGCGGTGTACGCCCAGCACCACCAGCGAGGTGCAGACGTTCGGCTTTCCGACGGAACACGGATAGCAGTGTCCGCAGCTGATCACCGGATCGACCGAGACGCGCTGGCCCAGACGGGCACTGTCGACACCCTCGCCTACGGCGTCAATCACGCCAAAAAACTCGTGGCCGATCGTGCGTGGATATTTCGCAAACGGGTTATGGCCGCGATAGATGTGGCTATCCGAACCGCAGATCCCCGCCAGCGTGATTTTGACGCGAACTTCACCTGCACCTGGCGCCGGGAGTGGCCGCTCTTCAATCACCAGTTCGTTTGGCTGTTGAATCACTACGCTTTTCATCGTTCGCTCCTCGTTTACCAGTTCCACAGCGTGCCGTCCTCAAGACGGGCCACCGGCAGATAGGCCGGATCGTACGGATACTTCGCTGCCAGTTTTTCATCAAACTCGATGCCCAGCCCCGGCCTGTCGCCCGGATGCATATAGCCGTTATCAAAGCGCCAGCTGTGCGGGAAGACTTCCAGCATCTGTTCGGAATAGCCCATATATTCCTGGACGCCAAAGTTTGGCACCCACAGGTCGAAATGCAGCGCGGCGGCGTGGCATATCGGCGAGAGATCCGACGGGCCGTGCGAGCCGGTGCGCACCTGGTAGAGCGAGGCGAAGTCCGCGATGCGACGCATTCCGGTGATCCCGCCCGCGTGGGTAATGGTGGTGCGGATATAGTCGATAAGCTGCTCTTCGATGAGCTGCTTGCAGTCCCAGATGCTGTTAAACACTTCGCCCACGGCAATTGGTGTAACGGTATGCTGGCGGATCAGGCGGAAGCAGGCCTGGTTTTCCGCAGGCGTTGGATCTTCCATCCAGAACATGCGGAATTCTTCAATGCTCTTGCCGAAGCGCGCCGCTTCGATGGGCGTCAGGCGGTGGTGCATGTCGTGCAGGAGATGCTCATTGAAGCCAAATTTACTGCGCACCGCGTCGAACAGCTTTGGCGTGAAATCGAGGTATTTTTCGGTGGACCAGAGCTGCTCTTCCGGCCAGTCGCCTTTGGTCGCAGGCTCGTAGGCAAGCCCCTTCCCTTTGGCCATGCCGTAGGTGGTTTTCATGCCCGGCACCCCGCACTGGACGCGGATCGCCTTAAAGCCCATCTCTTTATGGCGGGCGTAGTCTTCCAGCACGTCGTCAATGGTGTGACCGGTCGTGTGGCAGTAAACCATCACGCCTTCGCGGGATGCGCCGCCCAATAGCTGGTAGAGCGGCATGTTGGCCGCTTTGGCTTTGATGTCCCACAGCGCCATGTCCACGGCGGAGATCGCCGACATGGTGACCGGGCCGCGACGCCAGTAGGCCCCCTTATAGAAGAACTGCCAGATATCTTCGATACGGTGCGCATCGCGGCCAATCAGCTGCGGGCAGAGGTGGTCTTTCAGGTAGGAAGCCACGGAGAGTTCACGCCCGTTCAGCGTAGCGTCACCGAGGCCGACAATCCCCTCGTCGGTGGTGATTTTAAGGGTGACAAAGTTCCGCCCCGGGCAGGTAACAAACACGTCAGCCGCGACAATCTTCATAATTCCTTTCCTTACATCATTCGTTGTGATGCTGGAAATTTACCCATTAACACTACTACCATACAAGTATGATGATCATAATATCGGCTAACGATCACAAAACCGGGCGATCAGCGCGACGCTTGCCGGGATGAGCAGCAATACGGATCCCCCTTTCTTCAGCCAGAGCCAGGGCAGGAAGCAGCCGATGATTTTGCTTAGCGCGGTGGCAAAAAAAAAGCAGCGTCGTTTTGAGCATATTTCACGTCAGGTGAGGATTTATTTAGACATCATACCTGATGATATCCTTTACTTTTCCATACTTGCACCGCAGGTATGACGTCTTTTCGCTTTGGTGTAGAATCTGTTCAGGGTAACTTGATTATCTGCACCCGTTTAAAAGGAAACGCTATGACCACATTAAGCAAACGCCTTTGTCTGGCAGCCCTGCTGGCGCTGTCATCGTTCGCCTTTGCCGCCTCTGCGACAGCGGAAACCAGCAAGCTCATTATTGAGTCTGGTGACAGCGCGCAAAGCCGCCAGAATGCCGCTATGGACAAAGAACAATGGAATGACACCCGCAGCCTTCGCCACAAGGTTAACAAACGTGCTGAGAAAGAGTGGGATAAAGAAGATGTCGCTTTTGACGCGCGCGATAAGTGTCAGCAAAGTGCAAACGTCAACGCCTACTGGGAGCCTAACACCCTGCGCTGCCTGGATCGCCGCACTGGCCGCACGGTAGCCCCGTAATGTCGGCGCCCTGCGACGTTAAGCTTCGTCCGCTGGAGCGTGAAGACCTGCGCTTCGTCCACCAACTCGACAATAACGCCAGCGTAATGCGCTACTGGTTCGAAGAGCCGTACGAGGCCTTTGTTGAGCTGTCCGATCTCTACGATAAGCACATTCACGATCAGAGTGAACGTCGTTTTGTGGTGGAGTGTGAAGGCGAAAAAGCCGGTCTTGTGGAGCTGGTTGAAATCAACCACGTTCACCGTCGGGCGGAGTTTCAGATCATTATCTCCCCTGAGCATCAGGGAAAAGGCCTTGCCTCACGGGCAGCGAAGCTGGCAATGGATTACGGATTCAACGTTCTGAATCTCTACAAGCTTTATCTGATTGTGGATAAAGAGAACGAGAAAGCGATCCATATCTACCGGAAGCTGGGCTTTATGGTGGAAGGCGAGCTGATTCACGAGTTCTTTATCAACGGCGAATACCGCAATACCATTCGCATGTGCATCTTCCAGCATCAGCACCTGGCCGGACACAAGCCGTCAGGCGCCAGCCTGCTGAAACCGACCGCGCAGTAACCTGCGCGGTTTTATTTTCAGTAATATTCAATCGTGTTCTTGATGGTGTATTTGCGCTCAACGGCTGGTTTAACGCTATCGTCGGTGATCGTCAGGTCGCAGCTCACCGGATTATTGTGCCTGTCGTAGTCGCAGCTCTGCTTCACGTTACCCAGCGGCTTATCATTCAACATGCTCACTGCCGAGTAATCCATTCTTTTGCGAACGTCTTTAGACGGCGTCGACTGGACGGACAGATGCTGATCGCCGGAGACGGTGGTTTTGCCCAGCGGGTAGCCATCCGCATCGTAACGATACTTCACTTCCATCTCTTTGCCGTGCGCCGCCACCACAAAACCGTTGTCGTCGGTATCCCACGTTATCCCGGCTGACGGCAGTTCGGCCAGCTGGCATTTCCCCTGCAGCTTCACTTTTCGCTGCTGGGTTTCCGCATCAAGATAGTAATTGGCATCCAGCACCAGCGCCACGCCGGTATTGGCCTCCAGGTCGTGCAGTTCCAGGGTATCGAAACACCCTTCCGCCGACACGGTGCCGGTCACCCGTTTGGACACTTCGCCCTTCTCGTTGAGCAGCGTCTGGGTGAAGTCTTTCACCGGGCCGCGCAGCGGATCAAAATCAAATTCGTTCGAGAAACTCGCCATCTCGGGCGTAAACGACAGCGGCGCGGAGCTGTTATCGCACCCCACCAGTGTTGCTGCCAGTAGCGTTATCGCTGCGTATTTCTTCACATTTATTACCGTACAGGGAGATTATTCCCAATCATATTAGCAAATACAGTTGTTTACACGAAGCCTGCTAAAATTAATCTCTACACAGAGAAAAGGAGCTACAGATGAAACGGTTACCCTGGATTACCGCCCTGCTGTTAATGAGTGCCTCAACGGCCGCGCTGGCGGCACCGGATTCCTGCGAGCGCGTGAAAAGCGACATTCAGCAGAAAATTATCAACAACGGCGTGCCTGAATCAGGTTTTACGCTGAGCATTGTGCCGAACGATCAGGCTGACCAGGCGGGCACGCAGGTGGTAGGCCACTGCGCCAACGACACCTTTAAAATTTTGTACACCCGTACAGGCAACGGGGCTGCTGAAGCGCAGTAATTTAGCCTCAATCCCCTTTGATTTGATGAGGATTAAGATCTAATACCCCCAAATCAGTAACACTCACCCCATCATTAGCCCGGTCATCATTTCGGGAAAAATAATACGCAATTATAATGATGGGGTGAGCCATGTCCGATACTGAACATCACGGCGGAATTAGCCGTCGAACTCTCGTGAAATCTACGGCAATAGGGTCTCTGGCGCTTGCCGCCGGCGGGATCTCGCTTCCTTTCGGCTTAAAGAGGGCCGCCGCGGCGGTGAAGAACGCCGTCCAGCCTGCTGAAGATAAAGTGGTATGGGGCGCCTGCTCGGTCAACTGCGGCAGCCGCTGCGCGCTGCGTCTGCACGTCCGTGACGACGAAGTGTACTGGGTCGAAACGGATAATACCGGTGAGGATAATTACGGTAACCATCAGGTGCGCGCCTGCCTGCGCGGGCGTTCTATTCGCCGTCGCATCAATCACCCCGATCGCCTTAACTACCCGATGAAACGCGTGGGCAAACGCGGTGAAGGCAAATTTGAGCGCATCACATGGGATGAAGCGCTGGACGCCATCACCGCCAGCCTGAAAGAGGTGGTCAGCAAATATGGCAACGAAGCGGTGTATATTAACTACTCCTCCGGGATTGTCGGCGGCAATATCACCCGCTCCTCCCCTTACGCTTCGCTGGTGGCGCGCCTGATGAACTGCTACGGCGGTTTCCTGAGCCACTACGGCACCTACAGCACGGCGCAAATCGCCTGCGCGATGCCTTACACTTACGGCAGTAACGAAGGCAACAGCACATCTGATATCGAAAACACCAGACTGGTGGTGATGTTCGGCAATAACCCGGCGGAAACGCGCATGAGCGGCGGCGGGATTACCTATTATCTGGAGCAGGCTCGCGAGCGGTCCAACGCGCGAATGATCGTTATCGACCCGCGCTATACCGATACGGCAGCCGGACGCGAAGATGAGTGGATCCCTATCCGTCCGGGTACCGATGCCGCGCTGGTGGCGGGCATTGCCTGGGTATTGATCGACGAAAACCTGGTCGACCAGCCTTTTCTCGATAAATACTGCGTTGGCTACGATGAAAAAACGCTGCCGGAAGGCGCGCCCGCTAACGGCCACTACAAAGCGTACATTCTCGGCCAGGGCGATGACCGCACGGCGAAAACGCCGGAGTGGGCCTCACGCATCACCGGCATTCCCGCGGATCGCATCATCAAGCTTGCCCGGGAAATCGGCTCCGCGAAACCGGCCTATATCTGCCAGGGCTGGGGACCACAGCGCCAGGCGAACGGCGAGCTAACGTCCCGCGCCATCGCCATGCTGCCAATTCTTACCGGAAACGTCGGCATCAACGGCGGTAACAGCGGCGCGCGCGAGTCGACCTACACCATCACCATTGAACGTATGCCGATACCGGATAACCCGGTCAAAACGCAAATCTCCTGCTTCAGCTGGACGGACGCCATCGCCCGCGGACCGGAGATGACCGCCCTGCGCGACGGCGTGCGTGGGAAAGATAAGCTGGACGTGCCGATTAAGTTCATCTGGAACTACGCGGGCAATACCATCATCAACCAGCACTCCGATATCAATAAAACCCACGATATCCTGCAGGATGAAAGCAAGTGCGAAATGATTGTCGTCATCGATAACTTCATGACGTCGTCAGCGAAGTACGCCGATATTATTTTGCCGGACCTGATGACCGTCGAGCAGGAAGACATCATTCCGAACGATTATGCGGGTAATATGGGCTACCTGATTTTCCTCCAGCCCGTGACCGCGCCGAAGTTTGAGCGTAAGCCTATCTACTGGATCATGAGCGAAGTGGCGAAACGCCTCGGGCCGGATATCCATCAGAAATTCACCGAAGGACGCACGCAGGAACAGTGGCTGCAGTTTCTGTATGCCAAAATGCTCGAAAAAGACCCTCAATTGCCGTCCTATGACGAGCTGAAAAAAATGGGCATTTATAAGCGCAAGGATCCGAACGGACACTTTGTGGCCTATAAAAAATTCCGCGAGAGCCCGGAAGCCAATCCGCTGAAAACGCCATCGGGTAAGATTGAAATTTATTCCAGCAAGCTGGCGGAGATTGCGGCCACCTGGGAGCTGGAAAAAGATGAGACCATCAGCCCTCTGCCCGTCTACGCATCGACCTTTGACGGCTGGGACGCGCCCGAGCGCGCGCAGTTCCCGCTGCAGCTGTTCGGCTTCCACTTCAAAGCCCGTACCCACTCGAGCTACGGTAACGTCGACGTTCTGAAAGCGGCCTGTCGCCAGGAGGTGTGGCTTAACCCTGTCGATGCTGCAAAACGCGGCATTAAGAACGGCGATACGGTGCGCGTATTTAACGATCGCGGCGAGGTGCGAATTGAAGCGAAGGTCACGCCACGCATCATGCCCGGCGTGAGCGCCATGGGCCAGGGAGCGTGGCATGATGCCAATATGAATGGCGACCGCATCGACCACGGCTCCTGCATCAACACGCTGACGACCCATCGACCTTCTCCGCTGGCAAAAGGCAACCCGCAGCACACCAATCTGGTGCAGATCGAGAAGGTGTAGAGGTGAAACACGAGACCCTGGTTTATTCTGTGGTCACTATTATCGGTTAACACAGTCGCGCGGGCGTCATCCGCGCGAGCAAGGAAGGTTTAATGAAAGACGTCTCACATCGTGAATCGTTCGCGTTCAGCGCCCGGGTGCTGGGCGCGCTGTTTTATTTCTCGCCGGACAGCGAGCAGGCCGCGCCGCTGGTGAAAGCGCTCACCGCTGGCGAATGGGTTCAGGACTGGCCCCTGCCTTCGGAAACGCTGCAGCCGGTTGCCGATACGTTTGCCTCATCTTCCGATGAGCCGCTGGCGGACGCCTGGCAACGGCTGTTTATTGGTCCGTATGCCCTGCCCGCTCCGCCGTGGGGTTCCGTCTGGCTGGACCGTGAATCCGTATTGTTTGGCGACTCGACCCTCGCGCTGCGCCAGTGGATGCGTGAGAACACTATCGCATTTGAAATGCAGCAGAATGAGCCGGAAGATCATTTCGGTACTTTGCTGCTGCTGGCGGCGTGGCTGGCCGAGAATGGCCGCGAGTCGGAGTGCGATCAGCTTCTGGCGTGGCACCTGCTGCCGTGGAGCACCCGCTTCCTGTCGGTGTTTGTCGACAACGCCGGGCATCCGTTTTATACCGCGCTGGGCAGGCTTGCACAGCTGACGCTCGCGGACTGGCGATCCGGGTTACTTATTCCGGTTGCGGAAAAGACGCTGTATCGCTAAGGGATGTGGCTTGCTCGCGGTTGGCGGGCAAGCCTTTAGCTTATACCTCGCCACCTGATTCACTCGCACTCTCTTTGCTTTGAATGAACCGAAGTGCCAGATAGAGGTCTGGTGCCAGAATCATGTCATCATCATTCATCGTTGGCCGGCTATCTTTAAACCAGCGCGTTAATTCCGTTTTTCTGCCCGCAAGGATTAACGTAATCTGTCGACCTTTCAGATCGCGCTTTAACTCATTAATGGTTGCCAGAACGCTGATGTCTGAATAGGTGAAGCAGGCTACGGCATCAATAACCACCCATTTAGGCTGTACTGCTGCACCATCAACCAGGTTCAATACCCGACGTTTAAAATAAGCCACGTTAAAATAGGTCAACGGGGAGTTAAATCGATACATCAGCACGCCCGGGACCATTTTAATATCGGTTGTATTACCTAATGAGTGAATCATTCCATTTTCGTCAGTGCCCAGTAAGTGCTCAGAGGGACGAAACACCGTACGCAGGAACTGTAACAGGCCAAGCAACACCGCAAGGCCGATCCCCTGGATAACGCCGATAATTAACACACAGCCAAACGTGAAAAAGGCCAGGCGAAATGCCTGTTTATTTCTGCGTCTCAGGTTCCATAGTCCACGTAAATCAATTAATGACCATGATGCATACATTAAAACAATACCTAACGCAGATACCGGAATAAATTGTAATGGCTGAGTGAAAAACACTACTACAATACCGATGAGTAAGGCTGCGACGATGGAAACCAGCTGACTTTTCCCACCCACTGAATCATTAACTGCGGTCCGGGAATCGGCTCCACTGATTGCAAACCCCTGAGATAACCCCGACATAATGTTCGCAATACCCAGCGCCCGGAACTCTGCATCAGCATTAATTTCATAGCCATTTTTCGCAGCGAAACTGCGGGCGGTCAGCATCAGGCTGACAAAACTGACCAAAGCCAGGTTCAGCGCCGGGATCACTAAATCACGCATCGGACCGGGCTGAAACGCGCCCCAGTTGACCACGGGTAAACCAGGCTGGAAGCCTTCCCCTCCAATAGTGGCAATACCATACTGTTGCGCAGATGTCGCCCATACCAGTAGCGTTGTCATCACAATGGCAATCAACGGAGCTGGCCAGTGGCTGCGATACGTTTTGATCGCCATTAAAATAATTAACGTTAAAAACGATATCCCAATGGTTAATAAATGACTGTCGGAAAGTCGGCCTGGCAAGGCCATTATTTTCTCAATAACCTGCGCTTCATCGAGTTTTATCCCCAGCACCTTGCCTAATTGCCCGACAATAATCGTCACGGCTACGCCATTAAGCAAACCCGTGAGAATGGGATGAGAAAGCAAATCGGCAAGCGCGCCCAGGCGGAATTTACTGGCAAGCAGGCACCACCCGCCCATCATCAACGTCATGATGATGGTCAGCTGCCAGTGCAGTTCGGGATTACCTGCAGAAAGAGGAAACACGACGGCCGCAATCACCGCGCAGGTCGTGGCATCAGGGCCCACAATAAGCTGACGTGAAGATCCAAAGAGTGCATACGCTATCATCGGTAAAACGCAGGAATAGAGCCCCACTATTGCCCCAACACCTGCCAATTCAGCATAAGCAATGGCCACCGGTAGCGCGACAGCCGCAACGGATAACCCAGCTTTAACATCCTGTTTTAGCCAGCTTTTATCGTAGGCTAACAAATTTTGTAGCCCTGGCATGTAGTTCAACAATAGTTTTCCGAACACGTTGTTCTCCGGATAGGGATATTAGCCACGTCATGCTGGCACACTTCTCAGTGAGGTTCTGGCTTTGAAATGCTCCGGACTGAGGCCACCACTGCCCGGAACCTAATAAAACGTTAACCATTTTATTATTCTGACTGGTGTTAAACATAGTGCAAAAACTACCGCTTAGCCGGAGTAGGCCCTGCTGGATGCTGCAGCGCTGCACGCTGGCGAGGGATGGATGGCCGACAGTCATAATGCCAAGAGCAGACCATCGCACCATCGATATTGGCGGTGTAACGAGCAGCCTTTTAAATCAGCCATGTGTGGTTGAAGTACGCAAGGAAAATGATTCATTTAATATGATATATAATTTTATTAACTGTTGTTCTATTTGCAACCCTGCAACTCAATTTTTTTAAGCTAATGATTATGACTCACCAGTTGCCTAAACGAGGCTAGAAATAACCCCTTGCCCGTAATGTTATTTTTTGTTACATTAACCACATAAGTAGCAAATACAATGAGTATTATGCTGGCGTTATTTGTACAACGATTAGATTGTGGAACTAAATTGAAATATGTATTTGTACTAACATTGAGTATGGTATTGTCAGGCTGTACCGCAAATGATTGGGTGGATGCTGCAAGTGGGATAATGCAAGCTAAAGACCAACAAGAAAAAGACGCAAGAAATCAGCGTATAAAATCAGCTAATAAGGCTGCAGGTTACTGATGCATCAATAATTTATACATTCCTCTTCTTATCTTTACAGACAGCAGAGGAATCATATTCCAGTCAAATATCCTTACACGGAATATAATCACCTAAGAAATCAAAATAATCAAAAAAGATATTTCTTGCTTGTCAAATTTCTTATCCAAAATATTATAAGAAGATAATTGGGTAAGTACAATCACCATTACGCAGATGCATTCTGGCTTGATTCTTTACAGACCAGTCAAAAGCGGGCATCTGTTGTTTAAATTTTCTGCCAGATGACGTTCGTCGTCCGGAGTACAACATTCGCGATCGAACCAGACCACGTCAACATCGCCAGGTAAGGAACGATGCCAATCAACATGCAGATGATCCTATACGGCATCCCTGACAAAACCCGCGCCAATCCAGCAATCACGAAGTTGCAAATCGCGGACCGCGTAAAGCACCGGCATTCGTGAAGGATCAACCGACAATATTCTCTGCAATGAATTTAGATAGTCCACCATGATTCCCGTTATTAAACAGCACCGCCCCGCCATCTTAACCGGAGCGGCTGATCTACATCCTTAGTGTGCGCTCAAAACCGCAAGCTGCCACAACCAACAATCAAAAACTGTATGTCACCTTCAAACTCCCCGTGGGCGACGTTTTGCGTTGCACAATGGGACTATCACCCGCATCCCCCGTCAGCTGCGTCACACCCGCTGAGGCAAGGACGCTCCAGCGCGAGGTGAGCCTGTGGGTCCAGCCAAGATTCATCGACCAGGCATAAATCCCGGCCCCGGCGTCATGTCGGGCAAATCCCGATGCGCTCGACTGCGCGGCACTGACCCCATAGTAGGTCTGCATGTACTTGTCGGATCCCCAGCTGCCGGTCAGCGCCAGCGCCACCTCATTTTTTTGTGAGGTATAAAACGGGCTGGAAATGCCGAAATGGACCGCTTCACCGTTGTCTCTTTCAGAAACCGGTACCTCAGCCTGCAGCTGCAGGTGAAGCCAGTCGGTCACCCTGTACTCCAGCCCGGGCACAACGATTGCCGAGCCTTTTATCTCGCCCATCCCCCGCAGCTCGTCGCTGCCGGAGCTGATCGAATCGCTGCTCACGTCTTTATCTTTACGACCAACCCGATAGCTCAGCGCCGCGCTGTAATCCAGGTTGCCGATGTTATTGCCGTAACCGATCCCTCGCGTGGTGCCGATAAAGAAGCCGTTTGCCATGGCGTAATCCACCACCTGAGCCGCACTGACGCGGGTTTTATCGGAACCTGAGTAGCGCGGCGCGACGTCCACGCCGCCCCCCAGGGTTAAGACGTTACCCTGGCTCTGTTCTGCCGCCAGTGCAGGCGCGACCAGTAACGCCAGAACGACGCCCGGCACGAGGTTTTTCAGGCTGCGGCCCGGAAGGAAATGGGGGAACGTATGACGCAGTTCGATGTTTCTCATTAAAGAAGCCCTTTTGGATTCAAATGATGACGATGCATGCGGTTAACCGCCAGAACGCCCATTTTGAATACCGACCCTAAGGTTCTTATGAGCCGAACATGAAGAAACACTGAAGCGCGAGCACACGCTGTAAACACGGTAGGTTTCCTGATACCGTTTTTTTCTTAAGATGTTCTTCATTCACGGTTGATACAGTTACCAGTGTGAAAATTCTACTAATCGAAGACGACCTGGATCTCGGCAACGGCGTACGTATCGCCCTCTCTGATCAGGGATTTGACGTCATATGGGTACGCCGCAAAGAGGATGCGCTGCATCAGCTGGACGTCTGCGTGCCTGAACTTATTTTGCTCGACCTGGGGCTGCCCGATGGCGACGGCATGAGCCTGATGACGCGTTTGCGTCAGCAGCTCAAGGGGATCCCGGTCATCATCCTGACGGCGCGCGGCACGCTGCAGGACCGGCTTTGCGGGCTGGATGCCGGCGCGGACGACTATCTCGTCAAACCCTTTGTTCTCGCCGAACTGCTGGCGCGAGTACGAGCCCTTGCGCGACGCAGCTACGGTTTTGAGAATGAGGCGATAGAAATTCGAGGCTTATCGCTTCATGTTCCGACGCGTCGCGTGACGGTAAGCGCGCGCCACATAGACCTGACCGTCAGTGAATATGCGCTGCTGGAAACATTGATGCTGCGCGCTGACCGCGTGATAACGCGACGGTTTCTGGAAGAGCGGATATTCGGTAACAAAGAGAACCTCAGCAATGCGCTCGACGTGCATATGGGAAATTTGCGGCGAAAAATCGGCGACGGCTATGTACGAACGGTGCGGGGCGTCGGGTATGTCATTGATACCGTCTCAGTCCAGAAGGTGACCGGTTAATGCGAAACGTCTGGTATCACCTGAGACGACCGACGCTGGTACGGCGAATTATCATCGCCCAGATCGTGCTGCTTACTCTGCTGTGGAGTCTTTTTTTAACCTTCATTCTGTGGGATGACCTGCGCAGCCCTCCCATCCTCACGGGCAATAAGACGTATGAAACCCTTTTTACCCTGGTTGAGAGGATGGACGGACGCCCGCAGGATCGCAGCGCCGTGCTGGAAGCCTTCAGCAAGGCGCTGCGTGAGGGCTATGGCGGCGGTGACGATCCCGCGCTGTCGATTAACCTCATCGTTCGCGAGAATAATGCCATGATATTTTCGTCACAAGGAGCACCCGCGGGGGTGAAAAACACCCGGCCAGGGGAAATGGAGCACGTACAGAGTGAAGGTCGCGTCTGGACCAGCCGCACCCTCAAATCCCCTCATTCCGACGTGGAAGTTACCCTTTTCACCCCAGCCAGCGGCTGGAACTTCTTTATCTATCTGAACTCGCGCGGGTACTACATCCTGCCGCTGCTGGTTTGCTTCCCTTTTCTGCTGTTTCCCGCGTGGCTCTCAATCCGCATTGCGATGCGTCCGTGGAACAAGGTGGTCAATGAAATTTCGCTACGCACGCCGGACGATCTTTCCCCGTTAAAAGCCGTACCGAAGCACCGGGAGCTTCGCCAGATGGTGGACGCGATCAACGACTTCCTTGCCAGGGTGCGCGAAAGCGCGGAAAGGGAGCGGGTTTTCATTGCGGATGCGGCGCACGAACTGCGTACGCCCCTCGCGGCGATGCGCATCAACGTGGAAGCGCTGCAGTCCTGGGTCATTAGCGAGAGCCAGCAGGAGCTGCTTGCAGGGGTGATTCGCAGCAACAGCCGGGCAGCGCGTCTCGTCAACCAGCTGCTGCTGATGATGCACAGCGAAGCGCGCATTGATACGGACATGGAAACCGTTCCGCTGACCACGCTCATTCAGGAGCGAATGGCCGAGCTGGAACCGCTGGCGTCCGCGCGCAGAATTGAGCTGGAATTCTTCTCCGAGGATGACATATGGATCCCCGGCGTCAGGGAACGCCTGGTATCGCTTATTGACAACCTCATTGAGAACGCCGTGAAGTACAGTCCCGAGGGCGGGCGGATTCAGGTCGATGTCTGCATAGCGGATGGCTTCGCGCGGCTTCGCGTTTCAGATGCAGGGCCCGGTATTCCGGTTGAACTGCGCGAGCGCGTGTTCGACCGGTTTTTCCGCGACCCCAATCAGGTGCAAAGCGGGAGCGGGCTGGGGCTTGCCATCGTCAAAGCGGTGGCGCAGCAACACAACAGCAGCGTAAACCTGAGTACTTCCGCTGAAGGTGGCCTGATGGTGACGGTTGACTTCCCGAACCGCACGTTTTGCTAAATCAGAACAGGGAGTTCGATCGCAAATGCCGCAGATTGCTTCAAAATAATTACCGTATTTGTTATATTGTTGTTTATTGCTTATTCACCTCTGCGGTGCCAAAAAGAACAAGATTCACCGCAACCCAGGAAAGAGAAATGTTAGATTACCGCTTCCCGACAGCTTTGCAGATGGTTCTCAGCGTAGCGATGGCGGAGCAATTGGGTGAACGTTCCACGAGTGCGATTCTGGCCTACGGCCTGGAAGCGAACCCGAGCTTCATCAGAAAATTGATGGTTCCGCTCACGCGTGACGGCATTATCGTCTCAACGCTTGGCCGTAACGGCTCAATTCATCTTGGTCGCCCGCCGGAAGAGATCACCCTGCGCGACATCTACCTTTCGGTCATCGAAGATAAAAAGCTGTGGGCCTCCCGCCCTGACGTGCCGGCCCGCTGCGTGGTAAGCGCTAACGCATGCTGGTACTTCAAATCGATTTCCGAAGAGGCCGAGGAGGCTTCGCTAGCAGTACTGGCCCGCCATACCGTGGCAAGCGCCCTGGAAGCGGTGAAAAACGCCGACAGCAGCGGATGGGATCCCCTCCCGGACCTTATTGCCCAGTATCAAAAAACGTCGTAACGTTTTATCTGATGCGAAAAAAAACCGCCTTCACAATGAAGGCGGTTTTTTATTATCTGCAGCTTTCCTACGCGGGCAGAACGTCCCTTTCCTCTTTTTTCCCGCGCGTCACGAATTTACGCAGCGTCACGTAAAACACCGGCGTCAGGAACAAACCAAACAGCGTCACCCCCAGCATACCGGAGAACACCGTGATCCCGGTGACGCCGCGCACTTCTGCGCCTGCCCCGTGGCCGAGGATCAGCGGAATAGTCCCGGCAATAAAGGCGATGGAGGTCATCACAATCGGACGTAAACGTAGGCGGCAGGCCTCCAGCGCGGCTTCCATAATGCCTTTGCCCTGAATTTCCAGCTCGCGGGCAAACTCCACGATAAGAATCGCGTTTTTACACGCCAGCCCCATCAGCACCACCAGCCCCACCTGCACGAAGACGTTGTTATCACCCCCGGTCAGCCAGACGCCAAACAGTGCGGACAGCATGGTCATCGGCACGATGAGGATCACCGCCAGCGGCAGCGTCCAGCTCTCATACAGCGCCGCCAGCACCAGGAACGCCAGCAGCACCGCGACCGGGAAGACGATCAGCGCCGTGTTGCCCTGCGTCGCCTGCTGGAAGCTCAGATCCGTCCATTCAATGTTCATCCCGTTAGGCAGGATCTGCTTAGACATCGCGTCCAGCTGCGTCATCGCCTGTGCGGACGAAAGCACGCGCGGATCGGCATCGCCAATCAGGTCCGCCGCCGGGTAGCCGTTGTAACGGATCACCGGATCCGGCCCGTAGGTGGTCGTGATTTTCACCATACTGCCAATCGGCACCATTTCGCCCTGGCTGTTGCGGGTGCGCAGATTCGCAATATCTTCCACGCTGTCGCGGAACGGCCCGTCGGCCTGCGCCATCACGCGCCAGGTACGTCCGAACTGGTTGAAGTCATTGACGTACGACGAGCCCAGATAGGTTTGCAGCGTCCCGAAAAGATCGGTTAGCGACACGCCCTGCGCTTTCGCCTTATCGCGGTCAACCTGCACGTCCAGCTGCGGCACGTTAGCCTGGTAGGTTGAGATCGGGAAGTGCATTCCCGGCGTCTGCATAATCGCACCGGACATGGTGTTCACCGCGTTTTGCAGCGCGCCATACCCCAGACCGCCGCGATCCTGAATATACAGAGAATAGCCCGACCCCTGACCCAGCCCTAAAATCGGCGGCGGCAGAATGGAGAAGCCAAAACCTTCCTGGATTTGCGCGATTTTCGCGTTGATCTCCGCGTTTATTTCCGCCGCAGTATGCTTACGCTGGTCGAACGGCTTCAGGCCGAAGAAGACCGTCCCGGTGTTCGGCGTGTTGGTGAACTGCAGCGCATTCAGCCCCGGGAACGCCACCGCGTAGTCCACGCCTTCGGTATTCATCCCGATTTCGCTCATTTTGCGGATCACCGCGTCGGTGCGCGCCAGCGACGAACCTTCCGGCATCTTCACGCCACCAATCAGGTACAGCTTATCCTGCGTCGGAATAAACCCGCCGGGCACCGCTTTAAACATGACGCCAGCGGCACAGAGCAGCAGCAGATACACCACAAATACCGCGCCGCGTCTTCCCAGCGTTTTGCCCACCAGCCCCTGATAGCCGTTCGAGCTGCGGTGGAAAAAGCGGTTAAACGGACGGAAAATCCAGCCGAACAGACGATCGATAAGCCGGGTCGGGAAATCTTTCGGCGCGCCGTGCGGTTTTAACAGCAGTGCCGCCAGCGCCGGAGAGAGCGTCTGCGAGTTAATAGCGGAGATGACCGTAGAAATCGCGATCGTCACCGCAAACTGCTTGTAGAACTGCCCGGTCACGCCCGAGAGGAACGCCATCGGCACAAACACCGCGCACAGCACCAGCGCAATCGCGATGATCGGCCCGGACACTTCGCGCATCGCCTGATGCGCCGCCGCAAGCGGCGCAAGCCCCTCTTCTATGTTTCGCTCGACGTTTTCCACCACCACGATGGCGTCGTCCACCACGATACCGATGGCCAGCACCAGCCCGAACAAACTCAGGGTATTGAGCGAGAAGCCGAGCAGGTAGAGAATGCTGAAGGTACCCACCACCGAAACCGGCACCGCGATCAGCGGAATGATCGACGCGCGCCAGGTTTGCAGGAACAGGATCACCACCAGCACGACCAGCACCACCGCTTCCAGCAGCGTTTGCACGACCGCACGGATGGAGTCGCGCACGAAAACGGTCGGATCGTAAGGTGCCGCCCACTTCATGTCCGCCGGGAAGCGCGTGGACAGTTCGTCCATTTTTGCGCGCACCGCGTTAGACAAATCAATGGCGTTCGCCCCCGGCGACTGGAAGATACCAATCCCGACCGCGTCTTTATTGTTCAGCTGGGAACGCAGCGCATAGCTGCCGGACCCCATTTCGATACGCGCCACGTCGCGCAGGCGGACGACCGTACCGTCCTGCGTTGTTTTCAGGACAATATTGCCAAACTCTTCTTCGGTATGCAGGCGGCCCTGAGCGTTAATGGAGATCAGGAAATCGCTCTCTTTCGGCAGCGGCTCGGCGCCAAGCTGCCCGGCGGAAACCTGTACGTTTTGTTCCTGCATTGCCGTGACCACGTCCGAAGCTGTCAGTCCGCGAGCCGCCACTTTATTTGGATCCAGCCAGACGCGCATCGCGTACTCACCCGAGCCGAAAATCTGGATCTGGCCGACGCCGGGCAGACGCGCCAGCTCGTCCTTCACCTTCAGCGTGGCGTAGTTACGCATATACAGGGAGTCGTACTTACCGTTGGGCGAAAACAGATGCACCACCAGCGTCAGCGTCGGGGACTGTTTCTGGGTGGTAATGCCCAGGCGCCGCACGTCTTCCGGCAGACGCGCTTCGGCCTGCGCGACGCGGTTTTGCACCTGCACCTGCGCCTGGTCCGGATCGGTACCCGGACGGAAGGTGACGGTGGTGACCAGCACGCCATCGGAGCCCGCAACGGACTTCATGTACATCATGTTCTCAACGCCGTTGATCGCCTCTTCCAGCGGCGTCGCCACCGTCTCGGCAATCACTTTCGGGTTGGCCCCCGGGTACTCCGCGCGCACCTGCACGCTTGGCGGCACGACGTCAGGATATTCGCTCACCGGCAGCAGCGGGATGGCGATTAACCCTGTGATAAAAATCAGAATCGACAGCACCGCGGCAAAAATCGGCCTGTCGATGAAAAAGCGGGAAAAGTCCATGGGTAGGATTCTCAGGTCAAGGGATCAGTTGAGGGCGCTGGTGGCGGTCATGGCAACGGTTTTGGCGTTAACCGGCATACCCGGCATAAACACTTTTTGTAAACCCTCGACGATGACTTTATCGCCAGGGTTCAGCCCCTGCTGCACGATGCGTAAACCATCTGCCAGACGACCCGGCGTAATGTCGCGGCGCTGCGCTTTCCCCTCTTTATCCACGATATAGACGTACTTACGATCCTGATCGGTCAGCACCGCCTTGTCGTCGATAAGCGTGGCTTTAAACTCGGCGCTGCCCGGCAGGCGTACGCGGGCAAAAAGTCCCGGCGTGAACTGACGCTGCGCGTTATCCAGCAGCGCGCGCATGCGGATGGTGCCGGTACTCGGCGTGAGCTGGTTATCAAGGAAGTCCACTTTGCCCTGATGGGGATAGCCCTCCTCGCCAGTCAGGCCAATCTCAACCGGAAGCGCCGTGTGGTTGCTGGACGCCCCCTGCCCGCTGCGGGCCAGGTTTTGATAGTGAAGGTAGGTTGACTCGTCCACGTCAAAGTAGACGTAAACCGTCTTCTGCGAGACCAGCGTGGTGAGAACGCTGGCGGTGTCGCCCGCAGTCACCAGGTTGCCGCTGGTGATCAGCGCCCGGCTGGCGCGACCGTCGATAGGCGCGGTGACTTTGGTGAAGTCAAGGTTGAGCTGCGCAGCGTCCACTGCCGCCTGCGCGGCACGAATATCGGCCTGGGCCTGAGTGGCGGCCGAACGACGCTGCTCCCACTCTTCACGGGAGACAACGTTGGTATTGACCAGCTTATCGGTACGGTTAGCTTCACTTTGCGCGAGGCTCGCCTGCGTTTTGGCTCTCGCCAGGTTCGCCTGCGCCTGTTCCAGCGCGGCGCGATAGGTTCGGTCATCAATCGTGAACAGCACCTCGCCCTTCTTCACTTCCTGACCGTCGGTGTAATTCACTTTATCAATGTAGCCGGAAACGCGCGGGCGCAACTGAACGCTCTCCACCGCTTCAATCCGGCCGTTAAAGCTATCCCACTGGCTAATGGATTTCACCACCACGTCAGCAGCGCTGACGGCGGGCGCAGGCGGCGCGGCGTTTTGCGCGACGCTGTTGTCGCATCCGACGAGCAGCACGGAGAGCAACATTGCTCCCAGCGCGCTCAGATGAGAATTACCCCAGGTTTTTTGCAGGCTCATTATTTTTATTCCGATAATTGTCGCCGCCGGGCAAGACGCAGCAGGAGGCACCGCGCCACT
The DNA here is from genome assembly GCF_000762975.1 of Enterobacter sp. UCD-UG_FMILLET. Taxonomy (NCBI): domain Bacteria; kingdom Pseudomonadati; phylum Pseudomonadota; class Gammaproteobacteria; order Enterobacterales; family Enterobacteriaceae; genus Enterobacter; species Enterobacter sp. UCD-UG_FMILLET. The sequence continues at coordinate 28,741 of NZ_JRJC01000019.1, read as the reverse complement.
TCCTTTGTCCGGGGGCTGTCTTAAGGCCATTTGTGTCGTTCATCGCCACAAAACTGTAACAGTTGCGAATACACTATTCGCGGCGATTGTAGGAAGGCGCTTAACTAAGTGCAAGAATAATTGTTGCACTTTATGTGCTATTTGAGCGGATGTGAAAAGACCCGTTTCGCTCAGGGATTTAAATGCAACAATAAAACTTGCAATTAATACAAAAACGCGCCACCTTTAAATGCAACAGACAAAGATACTTTTCCATCCGCTGCGTGGGGGTAACCAGATGAACACTGGCGCATTTATGCATGATTTACTCGACTGGATCGACAACAACCTGGACAGCCGTCTGGACATTGAGTCCGTCGCCAGGCGTTCCGGCTACTCGAAATGGCACCTCCAGCGCCTGTTCAAAGAACATACGGGCTATCCCCTCGCCGGGTATATTCGCGCGCAAAAGCTGCAAAAATCGGTTGAGCGGTTAACCCACAGCGACGAGCCGATTCTGAACGTGGCGATCGCGCTGGGCTTTGACTCCCAGCAGTCCTTCAACCGCAGCTTTAAGCGTCAGTATGGTCAGGCGCCTGGGGCATGGCGGCGCAGTATAGGTGGCCCCGAAATGCAGCAGCTTCGCCAGTAATGCATATTTTGCTGCAACATCGATCTGTTGCTGATATACTGTACATAAACACAGTATAGCGAGGTGCACGATGGCTGTTGAAACAAAATTTGTTGTCGTAAGAAAAGGTGAAGAGAAAATGACATTTGCCAGTAAGAAAGAGGCTGACGCTCACGACAAACTGCTCGATATGGCAGACGCGTTCACCGACTGGCTGTTGCAAAGCGGAATGCAAATGGATGAAACGCAGGCTGAAAATCTTGGCCTGTATCTCGCCGAGCAGAAAGAGACCGTGCAGCATATTCTGCGTACCAGCAAGCTTCCCGATCTCACTGCCCCAGCTGCAGCGGATAAAACTGAATCCGACGCGGCTGATATGAAGAAAATCAGGGCTGTGAAAGCGGCCTGATTTATTCTGCCTGAAAGAGAAAAGCCTCCCAACGGAGGCTTTTAGAGTGATAGTTGACGGGCTATTTCAGCCTTTCTCTCAGTTCGGTATAGACTTCATTCAATTTGGTGATATTGGCTTCATCCATCGAGAGCACTGAGAAGTCCACAAACCAGTTACCATTACCGTGCTTCCTTATGATAAATAGTTTTTTGCCGTTCATAAATTGATACTCAACTTCGTAGCTTTTATGAGTCCACGAGAGATTATCCGGAATATTGAATTTCGTCGTCTGTGTTGGTTTTGTCGGATCCCATTTTAAAAAGTTAGTATACATAGTTATCCAACGTTCGAGGCTGGCCTTGGTGACGTAACCAAAATGACCAGACAAATCCCCACCGTAGTAAACGGTCATTACTGCGTATTCACCTTTATCGTCGAGGCGGAGAATTCCATCAAAACCATCTTTATACTGAGGTTCATTAACCAGCATCACTTCAACACCAGTTTTATATTGTGTCCAGGTATAATAGAACGCCGGCTTCCCTGGTGTTGAACACCCCGCCGTAAGCATTACGAATATAAACCCTAAGATTCTAATCATCATTATCCCTAATTAAATAAAACCAATTTCATTTATAGCAACTAAAAAATGCAATTAACTACTAGATGCTACACTTTATTTGACCATAATATCTGTTGAGCAAATTTCTCATTAACTAAACGGCTATTCCGCAAAAAACTTTAGAGAAATTTTCCAGTTTAAATGAAATCCTTCGATAAATACTGCCATCATTGCTGGTCTATTGTTAGGCAACTGAACAATTATCGCCGTGATATCTGCGGAATGTGTTAGCTATGTTTGCGTCCCACTCATTGCAAACGTAACGTTACTTAGCGCCTCCACGTCAATCCCACAGCCACCAACCATAAAACATGGTAGCTATACAAACACGCCAGACTGTTACGTTAATACCTGTTTAGCCAATAAAAAGGAGATGCGCATGACCCCACCCCCGCTACGCCAGATCATTGAATCCTGCGATCGCGCCATCACCACCAAAAACTATGACGCGCTGATGGAGTACTACGCCGACGACGCGGCTCTGGTGGTTAAGCCCGGCATGACGGTTAAAGGCAAAGAGAACATTCGCAGCGCGTTTATTGCCATTTCTGATTATTTTCAGGACCAATTGATTGTGGAACAAGGGGAGATGCATGTGATCGAAGGCGGTGGCAATGCCCTCGTTATCATGGAAACCGTTCTCCGTTTTCCTGATGGTCAGGGTGGAATAACGGAAATGTCGCGCCGCGCTACCTATGTTTTTCGGCTGGAAAGCGACGGACGCTGGCTTTGTACCATCGACAACTCCTACGGTACGTCGCTTCTGGATACCGGGAACTAAGCGCGTTAATCACGGCTTCAAAGGGGCGCTGCCGCCCCTCCACTTTCATAAGGTTACTTTGCGTTTTGCGAGGCGCCTTCCAGAAACCTTCGCCGGGCCCAGACAGAGCACGCCCCACCAAATTTTGCCCCAACCTCCTCCGTGCAACTGGTGTATTGTTCCTAAACAACTCATTCCTCTAAGGGACACCTGCGCAATGATCACCATCCTCGGCAAAACCACCTCCATCAACGTGCGTAAAGTACTCTGGACCTGCGAAGAAGCAGGCATCGAGTATCAACAGGAAGATTACGGCAGCGGTTTTGCCTCAACGGAAACGGATGCCTTTCGCGCCCTGAACCCTAACGCCATGGTGCCGGTGCTGATTGATGGCGATTTCGTGCTGTGGGAGTCCAATTCCATCTGCCGTTATCTGGCGCGCAAGGCCGAACGTCACGATCTGCTGCCCGCAGAACCGCAGGCCTGCGCTAACGTTGAGCGCTGGATGGACTGGCAGGCCACTGAATTTAACAACGCATGGCGCTATGTCTTCCCGGCGCTGGGGCGTAAAAACCCGGACTTTAACGACCCTGAGCGCATTGCGGCGGGAATAAAAGAGTGGAACCACTGCATCACCATTCTGGAAAACCAGCTGCAGCGCACCGGCGCATTTGCGGCGGGCGAGACGTTTACCCTAGCGGACGTGGTGCTTGGGCTGTCGGTGAATCGCTGGAAAATGACGCCGTTTGATAAACCTGACGTGCCGGCGATTGAGGCCTGGTTTGAACGTCTTAACCAGCGACCGGCGTTTTTGCGTCACGGCAATAACGGCATGGTGTAAAACTTAATTCCTGAATGAATACCGCAACGAGGCTGTTTTTTTAATTACGAAACCCTGATTGTCGTCAGAGGGAATAATAATTAAGCCATATCCTGGACAGCCCGTTGCACCGCTTTGCTAGCCTGACTATTCAGGCAAAGCTCAACCCGGAGGTATTCTTGCTGATTAGACTCAAGAAAGAACGAACGCATAAGGAGGATCGCCGGCTTGCTCTCTGGCTGGCGACTTCGGCAGGTTTGCTGAATGCCATCGCTCTCGGGGCATTTGGTTTTTTCCCCTCACACATGACCGGCAACACCTCACAGTTATCCAGCGAAGTCTCTTCCACCGACCTCAGCGATATTATTTTCTTCGGCTCGATTATTCTCTCCTTTGTCGCAGGCGCCATTCTTGCCCGCACGATAGTGATATGGGGCATTATCCATAACGTCAGGTTGGTTTTTTGTCAGATCCTTTTTGTAGAGGGGATATTACTGACCGGCGTTTCCTTCTACGAAATGTATTTTCATGCGCTCACCAGCAACCGCGAGATTATTCTTTTTCTCTGTTTTCTGATGGGTATTCATAACTCCACCTCCACGCAGCTTACCGGCGGGCGGGTGAGATCGACGCACATTACCGGCACGCTGACGGACGCGGGAATTTCCCTCGCCTCCGTAATGGTGGCGATGCTGCGCAGGGATTACTCCAAAGATACGGCGGCACAAAAAAGTCAGCTGAAAACCCACTTAACCACCCTGTTTTCGTTTATTACGGGCGGTATCGCGGGGCTGCTGCTGTTCAGGTGGATCGGGTTTAACGCCATGCTGGCGCTCGGGTTGATGCTCGCCGTGGTCGCTATCGTTTCCATTATCACCGTCTCGACGCGGGTTCGACGGGTTCGTGCCTCTCTGTGAAGATAATGTTCGATATTCGATCGTAACAGCTTTTTAGATGTGACACTGTCACATCTATAAATTCGCTTTAGGACTATTCTGCCTGACCCTCAATCAGCCCTTATGCCATAAGGCCTAACCCAAGGTTGTCACTATTTTCATAGGGTTACTGATTTTGCCCCTTCGCTGGAACCCTTCCCAAACGCTTGCTATAGGTGAAATACCCCTGCCGAAACATGGCATAACAACAGGCAACCGGTGGTTGCTATAACGCATGCGCACAGGGAGACACACCGCAATGCACCCATTACTCAAACGTTCGCTGCTGTTTGTCGGCGCCATTATCGTGGTCCTCGCCCTCCTCGTCTGGGGTATCGGGCTGGAGACGATAAAGGCGCGCCAGGTTGACCTGGTCTATCTCGGGCAACAGCACATGATTCTGGTTTTCTCATCGATGTTTTTTGCCCTGCTGGTGGGTATTCCAGCCGGTATTCTGCTGAGCCGCCCGGCCGCGCGGGGTATCGCCGAATATGTGATGCAAATCTTCAACGTCGGCAACACGCTGCCGCCGCTGGCCGTTCTGGCGCTGGCGATGGTGGTGATTGGCATTGGCGATACGCCCGCCATCATCGCCCTGTTCCTCGCCTCGCTGCTGCCGATCGTGCGCAATACCTACGCTGGGCTGTGTTCGGTCCCGCCGTCGCTGCTGGAAGCGGCAAACGGCATCGGGATGACCAAATGGCAGCGTCTGCGTCAGGTTGAGCTGCCTGCCGCCTGGCCGGTCATGCTCTCGGGGATCCGCATCGCCACCGCCATTAACGTCGGTACCGCGCCGCTGGCGTTCCTGATTGGCGCCAGCAGCTACGGCGAGCTGATTTTCCCCGGCATTTACCTGAACGATTTCCCGACCCTGATCCTCGGCGCGGCGGCCACCGCCCTGTTCGCCCTGATCCTCGATACCCTGCTGGCGGCGCTGGGTCGCGTGATGAGTCCCCATCTCGCTCGATAACAATAACAAGGAGCTTTTATGAGACTGATATCCGGCCTGACGGCGATGTGTGCCGCGGCGCTGTTCACCAGCCAGGCGATGGCGGCCCCGCTGATTCTGGCGACCAAGAGTTTTACCGAGCAGCACATTCTCTCGGCGATGACCGTGCAGTACCTACAGAAAAAAGGATTTCAGGTTCAGCCGCAAACCAATATCGCCACGGTGATTTCCCGTAACGCGATGATCAACAAGCAGATTGATATGACCTGGGAGTACACCGGCACGTCGCTGATCATCTTTAACCACATCAACAAGCGCATGTCGCCAGAGGAGTCGTACGAGACGGTGAAACGCCTGGACGCGAAGCACGGTCTGGTCTGGCTCAAGCCCGCCGATATGAACAACACCTATGCTTTTGCCATGCAGCGCAAGCGCGCCGAGGCGGAACATATCAACACCATGTCGGAGATGGTGGCGAAAATTGAGCAGATCCGTAAAACCAACCCGGACAAAAACTGGCTGCTGGGCCTGGACCTGGAATTTGCCGGGCGCAGCGACGGCATGAAGCCGCTTCAGGCGGCCTACCAGATGGATCTGGACCGTCCGCAAATCCGTCAGATGGACCCTGGTCTGGTCTATAACGCGGTACGCGACGGCTTCGTTGACGCCGGCCTGATTTACACCACCGACGGGCGCGTAAAAGGCTTCGATCTCAAGGTGCTGGAAGACGATAAAGGCTTCTTCCCGAGCTACGCGGTGACGCCGGTGGTGCGTAAGGACACGCTGGAGGCCAACCCCGGTCTGGAAGAGGCACTCAACACCCTCTCAGCCCAGCTCAACAACGACGTTATCACCGAGCTGAACAAGAAGGTGGATATCGACCATCAGTCACCGCAGCAGGTCGCCCGCGATTTCCTGCGTAGCAAACAGCTGCTGTAGGAGGCGCTATGGATACGATTCACTACATTCTGGACAACTGGGATTACCTCTTAACCCTCACCCTTCAGCACCTGTGGCTGGTGGCGCTGGCCGTAGGTTTAGCCATCATCATCGGCGTACCGCTGGGCATTCTGATTGTCCGCCACAGGTGGCTGGCAACGCCGGTGCTGGGCATTGCCACCATTGTGCTGACCATTCCGTCCATTGCGCTGTTTGGCCTGATGATCCCGCTGTTTTCGCTGATCGGTCAGGGGATTGGCGCCCTGCCCGCGATTACGGCAGTGTTTCTCTACTCGCTGCTGCCGATTGTGCGTAACACCCATACGGCGCTCGACAGCCTGCCGCCGGGCCTGCGCGAAGCCGGACGCGGCATCGGCATGACCTTCTGGCAGCGTCTGCGCTGGGTCGAGATCCCGATGGCGCTGCCGGTGATTTTCGGCGGGATCCGCACCGCCGTGGTGATGAATATCGGCGTGATGGCGATTGCCGCGGTGATAGGCGCGGGCGGCCTGGGCCTGCTGCTGCTCAACGGCATCGGCGGAAGTGATATTCGCATGTTGATTGCGGGCGCGCTGATGATTTGTCTTTTAGCGATTGTGCTTGACTGGCTGCTGCACCGTCTGCAGGTGGTTCTGACTCCAAAGGGGATTCGATAATGATAAAACTGGAAAACCTCACCAAACAATTTTCACAGAAGCACGGCCAGACCTTTAAGGCCGTCGACAACGTCAACCTGACCGTGCCCGAAGGGGAAATGTGCGTCCTGCTCGGCCCGTCCGGCTGCGGGAAGACCACCACCCTGAAGATGATTAACCGCCTCATTACCCCAAGCAGCGGGACGATCCTGATCAACGGCGAGGACACCAGCGGGATGGACACCGTCACCCTGCGCCGCAACATCGGTTACGTGATCCAGCAGATTGGCCTGTTCCCGAACATGACCATCGAAGAGAACATCACCGTCGTGCCGCGCATGCTGGGCTGGGATAAAGCGCGCTGCAAAACCCGCGCCGAAGAGCTGATGGATATGGTGGCGATGGATCCGCATAAGTTCCTCAACCGCTACCCGCGCGAGATGTCCGGCGGCCAGCAGCAGCGTATCGGCGTGATCCGCGCCCTTGCGGCAGATCCTCCGGTACTGCTGATGGATGAACCCTTCGGCGCGGTGGACCCGATCAACCGCGAGGTGATCCAGAACCAGTTCCTGGAGATGCAGCGCAAGCTGAAAAAAACCGTCATGCTGGTCAGCCACGATATCGACGAAGCCCTGAAGCTCGGCGACCGTATTGCGGTGTTCCGTCAGGGGAAAATCGTGCAGTGCGCCAGCCCGGATGAGCTGCTGGCGAAACCAGCGAACGAGTTTGTCGGCTCGTTTGTCGGTCAGGACCGCACCCTGAAGCGTCTGCTGCTGGTATCGGCGGGCGACGTCACCGACCAGCAGCCGACCATCACGGTGCGGGGCTCTACTCCCCTCCCTGAAGCCTTTGCGACCATGGATGATAACGATATTCGCGCGATTACCGTGGTTGACGAGCACGGCAAGCCGCTGGGCTTTGTGAAGCGTCGCGAAGCGCGCAACGCCAGCGGGACCTGCGCCGACATCCTGCATACGTTCCGCATGACCGGCAAGGCGGAAGACAACCTGCGCGTGGTGCTTTCACGTCTGTATGAGAGCAACACCAGCTGGATGCCGATCGTGGATGAGGACGGGCGCTACAACGGCGAGATTTCGCAGGACTATATTGCCGAGTACCTGAGCTCCGGGCGTACGCGCCGGGCGCTGAATATTCATAGCGACAGCTAACCTTTCTGGCCGGGCATCGCCCGGCTTTTTCGCACGCAGACCTTTTGCTAACCCCGCGATTTCCCGCCACAATATCGTATCGTCCCCGTTAAAACGCGACCCATGCAACGTCTTCATACCTACCCTGACATCCGCGCGATGTTTCGTCGACTGCTGATTGCCACCGTCACCGGCGTGCTGGCCGCGCTGGCCGTGGCGGTGTTTCGACACAGCATGTACCTGATGGAGTGGCTGCTTCTCAGCAACGATAGCGGCAGCCTGGTGAATGCCGCCGCGTCGCTCTCGCCCTGGCGGCGCGCGCTAACGCCCGCGCTGGGTGGGCTGGCTGCCGGGCTTCTGCTCTGGGGATGGCAGCGTCTGACCGCGCAGCGGCCTCATGCCCCTACCGATTACATGGAGGCGCTGGAGACCGGAGAAGGCCAGTTTGACTACGGCGCCAGCCTTGTGAAATCCCTTGCCTCGCTGCTGGTCGTTGCCAGCGGAAGCGCCATCGGGCGTGAAGGGGCGATGATCCTGCTTGCCGCCCTCGCCGCCTCCCTTTTCGCCCGGCGCTTTACGCCGAAATCCGAATGGAAATTATGGATAGCCTGTGGCGCCGCCGCCGGGATGGCCAGCGCCTATCACGCCCCCCTTGCCGGAAGCCTGTTCATCGCGGAAATTCTGTTTGGCACGCTGATGCTGGCCTCGCTCGGCCCCGTAGTGATTGCGGCGGTGGTGGCGCTGCTTACGACGCAGCTCCTGGCTCCGGGCGCGGGTGCGCTCTACGCGGTCCATCTGAGCGGCATCCTTACCGCGGCCGATTATGCTCTTCTCGTCGCGATGGGGCTGGTGGCGGGCCTCTGCGGACCGCTGCTGATGTGGCTGATGGACTTCAGCCACGGGCTTTTCCTGCGCCTCAAGCTTTCGCCACCGTGGCAGCTGGCGCTGGGCGGTGCGATCGTCGGGCTGCTTTCTCTCCTCACGCCGAAGGTGTGGGGGAATGGCTACAGCGTGGTTCAGGCTTTTCTGCTCGCCCCGCCGCTGCTTTCGGTGATTGCCGGGGTGTTCATCTGTAAGCTGCTGGCGGTGCTGGCGAGCAGCGGATCGGGTGCGCCGGGAGGGGTTTTTACGCCTACGCTGTTTGTCGGTATGGCGACGGGAATGCTGTTCGCGCAGCTTTTCGCACTGTGGCTGCCGGGTTCTGAAACGGCAATTTTGCTGGGGCTGGCGGGGATGGCTACGCTACTTGCCGCGACCACGCATGCGCCCATTATGTCGGCGCTGATGGTCTGTGAAATGACCGGGCAGTATTTTTTACTGCCCGGCCTGCTGGTCGCCTGCGTGGTGGCGTCCGTATTGTCGCGGACGTTACGCCACGACTCGATCTACGGCCAGCACGCCACCGAGGGCAGAGAGATCGATGTACTGCGCTAGCTCGCGCTGCTCGGCGCGTGGTAGATAAGGCAGTTCACCCACCAGCGGTCCGGGGAGTTTGGTGCTCAGCACGTCGATAATCTCCGCGTAGTGCGCCAGGCCCGGGTTGATGCGGTTTGCCACCCAGCCAACCAGCGGCAGGCCGTCATTGGCAATCGCCTGCGCCGTCAGCAGCGCGTGGTTGATGCACCCTTCCTGGATACCCACCACCATTACCACCGGAAGCTGCTCCTGCACGACCCATTCAGACAGCGGGCGCAGGTCGTTCATCAGGCTGCGCCAGCCGCCCGTCCCTTCTACCACCACGTGGTCAACCTTTTCGCTCAGGTTCGCCAGGCCGTCGGACAACAGGGGATAATTAATCAGACCGCTGTGCGCTACGCTGCTCTCCTCTTCGCTTAAGGAAATGGGATTGACCGCGTGATAAGGCAGTTCCAGCGACGAGACGCTTTGCAGCACCAGGGCGTCTTTATTACGCAATCCCTCTGGCGTCTCTTTACTGCCTTTTGCGACCGGTTTGTACCCTGCCACGCGTTTACCGCTTGCTGCCAGCGCCTGCAGCAATGCGCGGGATACGACGGTCTTGCCGACAGAGGTATCTGTACCAGTAACAAAGAAACGCTTAAGCATGACTCACTCCACCTCTTGGGTATGCTTCGAAAATATAAACCAGGTAAATAATTCAGTGGAGGAAGTCTACGGGATGCATGCGCTACCCGGCTTGAGATAGCGCAATTTTTCTTACATCAGCGGAAAAGAGTTAACCCTGCAACAGGCGGATTAGCAGCGAGCCGTTATACATGGCATCTTTGACCAGCGCCGCGCCGGCCATGGTTCCCTGGTTGGAAAACTGGGTACTTTCTACCGCGATATTTTTGCTGTACGCGGGAAGCGACTGCTGCTGAATACAGGCCGTAATGGCCGGGAAGAGGATTTCCGCCGCCTGGCTCAGCGGTGAGCCAATGAGGATTTTTTGCGGGTTGAAGAGGTTCACCATAATGGCCAGAATGCGGCCAACATTATTCCCCACGCCGGTAATAATGTCCTTCGCCAGCAGATCGCCCTGGCGCGCGGCGGCGCAGAGCGAATCCACCGTTAGGGGTTGTCCGTGCAGCGAGGAGCTCATGGACTGGCTGAGCCGAACCTGCGCCAGCTCCAGCACGCTTTCCACGCTGGCAATGGTCTCCAGACAGCCGTGGTTTCCGCAGTAGCAGCGCTTACCGTACGGGTCGACCTGGGTATGACCGATTTCCACCAGACTGCTGCTTCCGGCGTGGAGAAGACGACCGTCGGTAATCACGCCCGCCCCGACGTTATGGTCGATAACCACCTGAATCACGTCCCGCGCACCGCGCGACGCGCCAAACAGCGCCTCCGCCATTGTCCAGGCGCTGATGTCATGCTGAATATAGACCGGTACGCCGGTATGGTTTTTCAGCACCTCGCCCAGCGGCATCTCTTTGACATCGTCGTAAAACGGCATGCGGTGGACTATGCCATTTTCGGTATCAATAATGCCCGGCATGGTGATGGCAATCGCCGTTAAGCGTTCCAGCCGCTGCTGATGGCGGATAAAGAAGCGATCGATATGCGAGACAATCGCGTCGAGGAGCGGTTCCTCCGCGTTGAGCGGCAGTTCAAGCCGGTCCTCTACCACCAGCTTGCTGCTGAGGTCGCGCAGCGCAAGGAAGATCTCGCCGCGGCTGATGCGCAGCGACAGGTAGTGCCAGGCTTCCGTCTCCACCACCAGCCCGACTGCCGGGCGGCCGCGGCTGCCCGGCTCCTGAATTTCCGTCTCCTGAACCAGGTGCGCTTCCAGCATCTCGCGGACAATCTTGGTGATACTGGCAGGTGCCAGTTGTGCCAGGCGCGAAAGATCGATACGCGAAACCGGACCAAGCTGATCAATCAGGCGATACACCGCGCCAGCGTTGGTCTGCTTAATCTGATCGATATGCCCTGGCTGACTATCAGCAACCACCTCGTACTCCCTTATTTTCGAGCTTCGAAATAAACTGTTGGCTATGGTGAAGCACTTGTATGGCTGCCGTCAAATATTTACTTAGCCATGTGATTTACCGCACATTTTTTCCCTATTTTCACTGAAAATGCCGCCCGGCAGAGGCGCTCATTAGCTGCTGTTTGAAGCGCTGCGCGGCATGGCTCTGCTCGCGGTGTTTTGACCACACCAGCCACATTTCGGAAACGGCATCCTCTTCGGCAATGGTCACCCAGCGCATTTCGCGCAGCTGCACCCGTTTAAAGGAGGCCGGAAGAATAGACACGCCCAGCCCGGCCGCGACCAGGCCAATAATGGTCATCGCTTCCCCTACCTCCTGAGTGATGACCGGGGCAAGATCGTAGCGGCGCATCAGCCCCAGGATATCGTCATACAGGCCCGTCCCGACCTGCGGGTCAAAAAAGACAAACGGCTCTTTTGCCAGCTCTGCCAGCGAAACCGCCGGACGCGACGCCAGCGGATGATCGTGCGGGATCATAGCCATCAGCGGTTCGCGCAGGATAACCTCCCACGCCAGCGTGTCCGGCAGTTGGGTGTTACGCATCAGGCCCAAATCCAGCGAACCTTCATTCAGCGGCGCAATCTGCTCGCGGGTGTTGATTTCGCGCGTCTGAATGTGAACATCCGGAAAGTGACGACGGAATGACGACAGGGTTTCCGAGACGGCGCTGATAAACGGCGCGGACGAGGTAAACCCGATGCGCAGCTCTCCGGCTTCGCCGAGATAGAGCCGTTCTGCACGGGCGGCGGCGTCATCGACCATGCTCAGAATTTGTCGGCTGTCGATGAGAAATTGCTTGCCCGCCGCCGTCAGGCTCACGCTGCGGTTGGTGCGGGCCAGAAGGCGTGCCCCGACCTGCTGCTCCAGGATCTGAATCTGCTGGCTTAACGGTGGCTGAGAGATATTCAGGCGTGCCGCCGCGCGCCCAAAATGCAGCTCTTCGGCGACGGCGACAAAGTAGCGAAGATGGCGCAGCTCGATATTCATATTTTTAAAGTATCATTTGAGATTATTAATATATTAGACAGAATATTTACATTTTCCTACCCTGAACAGGTGGTCATACCCGTCACCAGAAATCACGGGGATGTTTAAGCAAGGAAACTGTGTGAGCCGTACAACGACAATTGATATCGATCCGGCAAGAGATATCAATGATTTACCCGCAGCATCGCAGCCGGTCCAGTTCATTAAACGTGGTACCCCCCAATTTATGCGCGTCACGCTGGCGCTCTTTTCCGCCGGTCTGGCGACCTTCGCCCTGCTCTATTGCGTTCAGCCGATCCTGCCCGTTCTCTCTCATGAGTTTGGCGTATCGCCTGCCAGCAGCAGCGTTTCGCTCTCTGTTTCTACCGCCATGCTGGCGATTGGCCTGCTCTTTACCGGACCGCTGTCCGACGCCATTGGCCGTAAGCCGGTGATGGTGACCGCGCTGATGCTGGCCTCGGTCTGTACGTTACTCTCGACCATGATGACCAGCTGGCACGGTATTCTGGTGATGCGCGCGCTGATTGGGCTCTCGCTTAGCGGCGTGGCGGCGGTCGGAATGACCTACCTCAGCGAGGAGATCCACCCGAGCTTTGTTGCTTTCTCTATGGGGCTTTACATCAGCGGGAACTCCATTGGCGGAATGAGCGGCCGCCTGCTGAGCGGGGTCTTTACGGACTTCTTTAACTGGCGTATTGCGCTGGCGGTAATAGGATGTTTTGCGCTGGCATCGGCCCTGATGTTCTGGAAAATTCTACCGGAATCGCGTCATTTCCGCCCGACATCGCTGCGCCCGAAAACGCTGTTTATCAACTTCCGCCTGCACTGGCGTGACAAAGGGCTTCCGCGCCTGTTTCTGATCGGCTTTCTGCTGATGGGCGCCTTCGTTACGCTGTTTAACTATATTGGCTACCGCCTGATGCTCTCCCCGTGGCATCTGAATCAGGCCGTTGTCGGCTTGCTTTCTGTGGCCTATCTCACCGGCACGTGGAGTTCGCCGAAAGCCGGGGCGATGACCGCACGCTATGGACGCGGGCCGGTACTGCTGGTATTCACGGGCGTGATGTTACTCGGCCTGCTGCTGACGCTCTTTTCCTCGCTGTGGTTTATCTTTGCCGGCATGCTGCTCTTCTCTGCGGGGTTCTTTGCCGCGCACTCGGTCGCCAGCAGCTGGATTGGCCCGCGCGCGCGTCGCGCCAAAGGACAGGCATCGTCGCTGTATCTGTTTAGCTATTACTTGGGTTCCAGCATCGCCGGGACCCTCGGCGGCGTGTTCTGGCATCACTACGGCTGGAACGGCGTGGGCGGGTTTATCGCGCTGATGCTCTGTGCGGCGCTGCTGGTGGGCACAAGTTTGCATAAACGTCTGCATTAACATTCCAGCGCCTTCGTGTTTAAATCAAGCCGATGCTAATTTTTGTCATCGGCTGATTCAGACACGAGGACTTCATGAAAAACAATAACTATCAACAACTCACCCGCACCTTCCAGCGTCTCTCCCGCTTCTCTCACCTCTCCTCTATCGCCAGCTGGGATATGTTCACGATGATGCCGCCGGGCGGCAGCGCCGCGCGCGGTGAAGCACTCGCGGAGATGAGCGTCCTGCAGCACCAGATCCTGACCGATAAAAAAGTCGGCGACCTGTTAGCGGCGGCGGCAGGTGAGGATCTGAATGATGTCGAACAGGCCAACCTGCGCGAAATGACGCGCCACTACCAGCAGGCTACCCTGCTGCCGGAATCGCTGGTTGAAGCGAAATCCCTGGCAGGCAGCAAGTGTGAACACGCCTGGCGCACGCAGCGACCCGCCAACGACTGGCAGGGTTTTTCCGCCAACCTGAAAGAGGTGGTCAAACTCAGCCGCGAAGAGGCTCGCCTGCGGGCTGAAGCCAAAGGCTGTACGCCGTACGACGCGCTGCTGGACATTTTTGAACCCGACATGACCAGCGCGCGTCTGGACGTTCTGTTCGGCGATATGAAGTCCTGGCTACCGGATCTGCTGGCAAACGTGGTCGAAAAACAGGCTCAACGGTCGTTTATTCCTCCGCAAGGCCCCTTCCCGACGGCAACACAGCGTGAGCTGGGCCTGGAAGCCATGAAGATGCTTGGCTTCGATTTTAACGGCGGTCGCCTGGACGTGAGCGCGCACCCGTTCTGCGGCGGCGTCCCGGAAGACGTGCGTATCACCACGCGCTATGACGAAGATGAGCTGCTCAGCGCGCTGTTTGGCGTGATCCACGAAACAGGACACGCCCGCTACGAACAAAACCTGCCGCGCGCGTGGTCAGGACAGCCGATTGCCCTGGCGCGCTCAACCGCAATCCATGAGTCGCAGAGCCTGTTCTTTGAAATGCAGCTGGGGCGCAGTGAAGCCTTCCTCAGGCATCTCCTGCCTGCGGTACATGCCCGCTTTGGCAGCCAGGCGGCGTTTAGCGAAGATAATTTTATTGCCTGGAACCAGCGCGTCAAACCTGGCTATATCCGCGTCGATGCGGACGAAGTGAGCTACCCGGCACACGTGGTGCTGCGCTATGAAATTGAACGGGCGCTGATTAACGGCGAGATCGAGGTGGACGATATTCCTGCCCTGTGGGATGAGAAAATGCAGGCCTGGCTCGGGTTATCCACCAAAGACAACTACCGCAACGGCTGTATGCAGGACATCCACTGGACCGACGGCGGTTTTGGTTACTTCCCGTCATACACGCTTGGCGCCATGTACGCCGCGCAGCTGTTCCATGCCGCCAGAACCGCACTGCCGGGTCTGCAGGCCTCCATCGCTGAGGGCGATTTTTCCGCACTCTTTGAGTGGCTGCGTCAGAACATCTGGCAGCACGGCAGCCGCTTCAGCACGTCGCAATTAATCACCCAGGCGACGGGTGAAGATCTGAATATCCGTTACTTCCGCGAACATCTGACCTCCCGTTATCTTTAATCCCTCTGCCGGAGCCTGCTCCGGCACCCTTCTCACCCTTTTCAATAAGAATATGATTTAGAACATGTTGTCATGATTGCGTCGGGTGTATGAATGCGTGTCCTTCCGACACAATTAGACTACCCTCAGGCCAGGATAAAAAAATAAAGGGATGAATGATGAAAAGCATAATGAAAACGATGTTAGCCATTCTGTGTGCAACCAGTTTAAGTACTTTCGCAGCCACGGATAATACCCCGCAAGACGCGTTCAACGATATTGCCAGCTCTCTTACAGACCTCCAGCCCATCACGTTTCAGGCTCCCGCTGAAAAATATAAGCTGCTGGTGTTTATTGATAATCAGTGCATTTACTGCAGCAATGTAGTGAAAAACGTTAAGCAATATACGGATGCCGGTTTGACGATGTCGTTTCTGACCGTTGCCCCCAACGCCATTCGCGACTCGGTGATTGAAGATATGGGCTGCGTCTGGTGTTCAACCGATAAGGTCAAAAGCCTGCAACAAGCGATGGCGGGATTTTTACCAGATAACGACACCACCACAGCCTGTTCCGATCTGATCGCGCGGCAATCTGCACTAGCAGAACGACTGGGCATTAGCATCACCCCGGTAATGGTGGTGATCGAGCCTGAATCACGGTCGATTATAGGCAGCCAGTCTCCGGCGGCTATTCTGGCCACACTGAACAAATAACAGAGGTCTGTACGAGCAGCGGCGTTTGACTTGTTCGTACACTTTCCCCCCTCTGTACATTCCGTTACAAGCCGATACCAATCACTCACGGAAACCTCGAATTTACAGGGATATAGTTCTTTCAACGGCCCCGCAGTGGGGTTAAATGAAAAACCAAATTCGAGGGTATGAACATGAAAAAAGTATTAGCTCTGGTTGTTGCCGCTGCTATGGGTCTGTCTTCTGCTGCGTTTGCTGCTGAAACCACTGCTGCACCGGCTGCTGCGGCGCCTGCTGCAACGACCACCGCTGCGCCAGCAAAAACTGTACATCACAAGAAACACCATAAAGCGGCTAAACCGGCTGCAGAGCAAAAAGCCCAGGCTGCTAAAAAGCACCACAAAAAAGCAACCAAACCAGCCGTAGAGCAGAAAGCGCAGGCTGCTAAAAAGCACCACAAAAAAGCCGCTAAACCGGCTGTAGAACAGAAAGCTCAGGCTGCTAAAAAGCATCACAAAAAAGCAGTAAAACACGAAGCTGCTAAACCAGCTGCACAGCCAGCTGCGTAAGAGTACAAGCTTAACCGTGCCCTTCGGGGCACGTTGGTAAACCGGCGCTGAACCGGAACAGGTTCCGCGCCGTTTTTTTATTTCCGGAGGGCGTATGCTGCGACGCTATCGGTTTGAGCTGATTCTGATCCTGCTTATTTTATGCGCGCTCATCGCCAGCCATTTTTATCTTTCCTGATTGTAGCACGCTGATTTTACTCCCACTTTAGCGCTGTCCCGTCTATAGTATTTTCATAGGGTTCACTTTTAATAATCATAATTACCCCCACCAGAGTGTGATATGCGTAAATCTGTTGTGTTGTTACTGGGAACGTTTGGTCTTTTTTCTGGATTCTCACATGCGGATGATGGCGGTGATGACACCATCAGCGCAAAAGAGCTAAAGACGCTTTTTTTCGGTCATGACGATCGTACGCGCGTCGCCGATCCCACCCAGGCGCCCTGGGATGCTATAGGTCAACTGGAAACCGCCAGCGGTAACTTGTGCACCGCGACGCTGATCACCCCGCAACTTGCCCTGACGGCAGGCCACTGTTTGTTAACGCCGCCAAACGGCAAGCCGGATAAAGCGGTTGCCTTGCGGTTTGTGTCGCAAAAAGGGACCTGGCGCTATGAAATCCACGGCATTGAGGGACGGGTTGATCCGTCTCTCGGCAAACGCCTGAAGCCGGATGGTGACGGCTGGATCGTGCCGCCAGCGGCCGCCTCGTGGGATTTTGGCCTGATCGTTTTACGCTACCCGCCTTCAGGCATTACGCCGCTGCCGTTATTTGACGGCGATAAGGCCGCACTCACCGCCGCGCTGAAGGCCGCCGACCGAAAGGTGACGCAGTCAGGCTATCCTGTCGATCATCTGGATACGCTTTATACGCATACCGACTGTATTGTGACGGGCTGGGCGCAAACCAGCGTACTCTCGCACCAGTGCGATACGTTGCCGGGCGACAGTGGTTCACCGCTGATGCTGAAAACAGATAACGGCTGGCAGTTGATCGGTGTGCAGAGCTCTGCACCGGCGGCGAAAGATCGCTGGCGCGCAGATAACCGGGCCTTGTCCGTGACCGGCTTTCGCGACAAGCTGGAAGCGCTGGCGGAGCAGTAAATCAGCAGCGTCTGACCTTACGTAACGCTCTTATTGACTCAATCGGCATCGGCTGGCTGAACCAAAAACCCTGCAGTTGATCGCAGCCAGCCAGCCGCAGCAGTTTCATCTGCTTCTCGGTTTCCACCCCTTCTGCCACCACCGCCATACCCAGCGCATTGGCGATCCGCACCGTGCCGCTTACCAGCGCGGCCGCCTGCTCATCGTGGTCCACCAGCCCGGCCAGGGATTTATCGATTTTGATGGTGTCGAAGTTAAAACGCCGCAAATAGCCAATGCTGGAATAGCCGGTGCCAAAGTCATCCAGCGCCACCGCCGTACCCAGCGCTTTAAGATTGGCTATCGCCATGCGGGCACGCTCCGGGTTTTCCAGTACATACGACTCCGTAACCTCAAGCTGCAGTCGGTGGGCCGGGAAACGGGTGTTTTCCAGCACGCTGGCCACTTTTTCTTCGAATGCAGGATCGCGAAATTGCGCGGGGGAGATATTCACGGAGAGCTTTAAGTCGCCGTAAGGCTGCAGATCCTGGCAGGCCCGCTGCAACACAAACTGGCCCAGCTTGTAAATCAGACCGCTGGTCTCCGCAATGGTGATAAAAATATCCGGCCCAAGCGGCCCCTCCGGGCGACGCGGCCAGCGGACTAGCGCCTCGACGCTGCTCATTGTCTGGCTGTGGGCGTCAATAATCGGCTGATACCAGACATCAAACTCATCGCGTTCCAGACCGTCACGAATCTGATTTTCAATCGCCAGCTTGCGTTCCCGGACGCTGTTGAGCTCCGCGTCATAGTGGCTGATACGCCCTTTCCCGCTCAATTTGGCGTGATACATGGCAATATCAGCGCGGCGAAACAGTTCTGAGCTGGTGCATTCAATCAGAGTTCCGCTGGCGATACCGATGCTGGCCCCGATATGGATGGTGCGTTCCCCCAGTTGAACCGGGGTGGTGAAAAAATCCAGCACCGAAGCGGCAAAGGCGGTGGCCTGCGCCTCTGCATCATCTCCGCCGATGGTCATGGCAAACTCATCCCCGCCCATGCGCGCGAGCATCCCACCCGTCGGCACGCGTTCACTCAGCGTTTTCGCTATCGCCACGATGAGATCGTCTCCCACGCTGTGGCCGTAGATGTCATTCACATCTTTAAAACCGTCCAGATCGATAAACACCACGCTTTTGACGTCGATATCACCGCCTAAACTCACGTGGTCCAGCGCTTCGATGAGCGCACGCCGGTTTGGCAGATGGCTTAGCCAGTCCGTTCTTGCGACCAGACGCGCCTGGCTTTCACCGCGCGCGAGTTTGTACAGCCCCACGCTGCTCACCAGAATGAAAAGCAGGATCAGCCCCGAGGCCAGCACCACAATCTGCCTGATATCAGACGATGCCGCCCGGGCGGCCTGTGCGCCCGGAAGCCGCGCCTGCCAGTTCAGATATCCGACTAACTCCCCCGCCGCGCTGTGCAGCGGCATGCTGCGATCGTTGATTTTTTCGGGGGTATAGTTGAGGCGATCGATCTGAAAGGTCGCCCCCAGGTCGGATAATATTCTGGCGTTCAGATGACGGGTAATCACCAGATAGCGGCGCGTTCCGTCGGTAACCTGTAATCTTCCGACCATCGGGCGAATCAACCCAATACCCACAAAGGCGACGCCGCTTCGCGTTTTGCTGATCCCGGCATAGATATTTTTTTCACCCACGAGCGCTCGCCCGTGCCGGTCGATAAGCGCTTTGAGCCCCTTGCCAAAGAAGTCGAGGTTTTTTTCGTTAAAGGGACGGCTTTGAAAGGATCCCCAGAGGACGTTGAAATGTTCATCCAGCACGAAGGTGCCGTCGTAGAGGTTGTTGATTTTAAAACCGGCGCCCCAGGTGTTGTACAGCCAGTCGGTATCGAGCGCAGGACGGTAGACCTCCCGCACCGCATCGTCCCAGACGGCGTTATCCAGCACCAGAGAGGAGACGCGGTTAACCGATGTCTGAATGGCCCCCTGCACGGAAAGCGCCGTGCGGTGTTCATCAATTTCATTGGTTTTCGTGCTGATAAGATGCAGGGAAAGATAGAGCAGTGCGACGATGGAGATGATTAAGCCGATCCCCGCCATGAAGACCATGGCAAACAACGTTCTCGCATTGGGAATATTGCGCCAGCTTAATGTGCGATACATCAGCCATCCTCTTCATGTTTTGCTTTTCTAAGCGTAATACAGGCAGCGAATTTCGCTGCCTGTAAATCATGGCGAGAGGTCTGTCAGGCGAGTTTTATCATGATCATGCCGGCAAGCAGCAAGATGAGTCCCATCCAGCCCTTGTTGTTTAAGCGCTGGCCGAAGAGTACCCAGCCTGCGGCCAGGGTAGCGGCGATACCAAAACCGCCCCACAGCGCATAGGCCACCGAAAGATCGATCCCTTTTACCGCCTGAGACAGCGCGCTGAACGCTCCCAGAACCGCGGCGATCGACATCAGGCCATAGAGTTTACGGCGAAAACCATCGGAGAATTTCAGCAGAACGTTCGCCAGGATCTCCAGCACGATGGCGAAGCCAAGCCAGGCCGCATGAACCCACTCAAACTGTTGCATGGTTCTGCTCCTTCTGCTGTTTACCCGGTTTACGGGTACCCGATTTAATCAGCACAATACCCGCGACCAGCGTCGTTAACCCGGCGATCTTCATTGTTGTTAATGTTTCGTCAAATATCAGCACGCTGAACAGCGTAATCAACAAAATACCGATCCCTTCCCACAGTGCATACGCGACGCCCAGCGCAATTTTTTTCACCGCAAACGAGAGGAAAATATAAGAAAGCGAAATCATCACCAGCATCAAAATAAAACCGGTGTTGCCATCGCTGACGCTTGCCCATTTCATCGACAGTGTGCCGGTAATTTCAGCGATGATAGCCAGCGCTAATAGGATCCAGTAAAACATGTTTTTCTCCTGCTTGAGAATATAATCCATCGTGGCCCGCTGCGAACAGCAAACCAAAAAATACAAATTGAAATCAGACAGCTAAGCGCTTAGCGCCAGCTCAGGCAGAAGACGTGACTATAGTGCGGTGCGCCAGTGTTGCTCACCAGAAAGCAGGCAGAAAGAAGTGGAGTAGACAGCGGTATTGTTTGAAGAGTACGTCCTGAACATATTGTCCATAAAATTACAATTATCCGCGTTGTTGCTTCTCGTCTTTGCGGATGAAAATTGTCCTCGGTAGTTAAACACACCAGATTTGTACCATAAGCCAGGATTTTACTCAAAGTCTTTGCAATTCTTTACCCATACCGTTTGATTTTGGTTAGTTTATTGCAACGCCTTTCACCTTTATTATAAATATAAAGAAAAATTCGGAGTCACCATGGCTAAACCCATTATTACCCTGAACGGGTTAAAAATTGTCATCATGCTGGGCATGCTGGTGATCATACTGACGGGCGTTCGTTTTGCCGCCGACATTATTGTGCCCTTTATTCTGGCCCTGTTTGTTGCGGTGATCCTTAACCCGCTGGTGCAGCGCATGACGCGGCTACGCATCCCGCGCGTGCTGGCGATTACGCTGCTTATCAGCATCATTATTGTGGCGATGGTCTTGCTGGTGGCGTATCTGGGGACCTCGCTCAATGAACTGGCGCGAACGCTGCCGAAATACCGTTCTTCGCTGGCGATACCGCTACTTCAGCTGGAACCCTGGCTGCAGCGCGCGGGTATCGAAGTCTCGGTTGAGGAACTCCTGAAATATATCGACCCCAACGCGGCCATGACGATCGTCACCAGCCTGCTGGCGCAGCTTTCCAATGCCATGACCTCCATTTTCCTGCTGTTTTTAACGGTGGTGTTCATGCTGCTGGAGGTGCCGCAACTGCCGGCAAAGCTGCAGCAGATGATGGTCCGTCCGGTTGAAGGAATGGGAGCGATTCAGCGCGCGCTGGACAGCGTCTCCCGCTATCTGGTGCTGAAAACGGCGATTAGCCTGGTGACGGGCGGTGTCGTCTGGGCGATGCTTCTGGCGCTGGACGTTCGCTTTGCGTTTGTCTGGGGGTTACTGGCGTTTGCGCTTAACTACATTCCCAACATCGGCTCCGTGCTGGCGGCAATCCCCCCTATCCTTCAGGTGCTGGTTTTCAGCGGGCTTTATGACGCGCTGATCCTGCTGGCCGGATACCTGGTCATCAACCTGGTGTTCGGTAACATTCTTGAGCCACGCATGATGGGACGAGGGCTGGGCCTTTCCACACTGGTGGTCTTTTTATCCCTGATATTCTGGGGTTGGCTGCTCGGCCCCGTTGGCATGCTACTTTCCGTTCCGCTGACCATTATCGTCAAGATTGGCCTGGAACAGACGGCGGGCGGGCAAACCATCGCCGTGCTGCTGAGCGATATGAGCCATAAGTAGCAAGAGGCTGAGCAACCCCACTGTTCAGTTAATCGCGCCAGCCCATTGCTGGCGCCACATGCTTGAGGATCGACTCAATAACATGCGCGTTGTAATCCACGCCAAGCTGGTTCGGCACGGTCAGCAAGAGCGTATCGGCTTCGGCAATCGCCTCGTCCTTTTTCAGCTGTTCGATCAGCTTGTCCGGCTCCGCCGCATAGCTGCGCCCGAAGATCGCGCGCGTTTTCTCATCAAGGTAGCCCACGCTGTCGCTGTCGTTGCGGCTGGCACCGAAATACATCCGGTCGCGGTCGTCCATTAGCGCAAAAATGCTGCGGCTGACCGACACCCGCGGCTGACGCACATGTCCCGCTTCTTTCCAGGCCTGACGGTACGCGCGGATCTGTTTTGCCTGCTGAATATGGAACGGCTCGCCGGTCTCATCGTCCTTCAGGGTTGAGCTTTGCAGGTTCATTCCCAGCGTTGCGGCCCATACGGCCGTCGCATTGGAACCGGCGCCCCACCAGATGCGCTCGCGCAGCCCTTCAGAATACGGCTCCAGGCGCAGCAGCCCCGGCGGATTCTGGAACATAGGCTGCGGATTCGGCTTGGCAAAGCCTTCACCGCGCAGCACCTCAAGCAGCACCTCGGTATGACGTCGCGCCATATCCGATTCGTTTTCCCCTTCCTGTGGGACATAGCCGAAATGGCGCCAGCCATCAATGACCTGCTCCGGCGAGCCGCGGCTGATGCCAAGCTGCAGGCGACCGCCGGAAATCAAATCCGCCGCGCCCGCATCCTCGGCCATGTACATCGGATTTTCATAGCGCATGTCAATCACGCCCGTGCCGATTTCGATGGTTTTCGTTTTTGCGCCTATTGCCGCCAGCAGAGGGAACGGCGAGCTAAGCTGTCGGGCAAAGTGGTGCACGCGGAAATAGGCGCCGTCTGCCCCCAGCTCTTCAGCCGCCACGGCTAAATCAATGGACTGCAGCAGCGTGTCTGCCGCCGAGCGCGTGCCGGACTGCGGTGAAGGCGTCCAGTGACCAAAGGATAAAAACCCGATCTTTTTCATAACCATGTGTCCTGATAATGCATTGCGTTCTGTCCACTTTACGCATTACCGGGTAAGAATAAATGCCGTTTATTTAACGGAAAGCATCAAATAAATTGACTGAGTAGCGGGGTTCGTCATTCCGCTCCATAATGCGATATAATCTCCCCCTCTTTTCATGGCAGGTAAAACCGGCAATGGCTTTGATCCCCAAAAACTACGCGCGGCTGGAAAGCGGCTATCGCGAAAAAGCATTAAAAATCTATCCATGGGTGTGTGGACGCTGCTCGCGCGAATTTGTCTATTCCAACCTGCGTGAGCTCACGGTTCACCATATCGATCACGACCACACCAACAACCCGGAAGACGGCAGCAACTGGGAGCTGCTGTGCCTGTTTTGCCACGATCATGAACACTCGAAATACACCGAAGCGGATCAGTACGGCACCACCGTGGTGGCCGGGGAAGACGCGCAAAAAGACGTGGGCGTCGCCACGTTTAACCCCTTTGCCGATTTAAAAGCGATGATGGATAAGAAGAAATAATCCTCTCGTCCCCTCGTGCTCCTCGATTTTAAAATGTCCAGGTGATAGCGGCGGTTGCGGCCCCCTCATTGCGCCGCATCACGATCGGGCTGTTATTCGCACGATCGCCAAGCCAGGTATAGTCCGCGCTCAGAACCGTTCCCCAGTGGGCATCGAACTGATGGCTCCAGGTCAGGCTGGTGTCGACGCCATAGAATCCTCCCGGCGCAGCATAGCGGCGATAGCCGGTGCGGCGGCTCTGCTGCTCGCTGACCCCATACCAGGTATTCAGATAACGGCTGTCGCCAAACAGGGCCGCAGACTGAAAGGCAACCGTGTCCTGATTATTTTGTACCGGGATGAGCGTAACGGAAGCCTGATAGCTTCCCCCCTGGCTGTCCGTTAACGGCAGCGTCGCTTTGCCTTCCATACTCAGCCATGGCGCGGCCTGCCAGCCGACGGCAAGGCCGGTATTCAGGGTGGCATCAATGTCCCCCATCCCTTTCAGATTGTTTGCGCCCTCACGCCAGCCAGAATTTTTATCAGCCCTTCCGAAGTCGTAGCCCAGCGTGTGTTCGAAATACCAGCCGCTGTCGTTTTGCAGGTCATATCCCACCCCTTTTTGCGCATCAATAAAGAAAGCGCCTTTACGACCCTGCAGCACCGGAACCACCTGCCACACCTGCTTGTCTGAGCCTGAGTAACGCGGGGCATACTGCCCCCCAAGCCCGACGGTGAGGGAATCGGACGCGGCGCCATCATCCGCCTGCGCGCCAGAACTCACGGCCATCAGAAGCGGGACGGACATATACAGGACTTTTTTTATCGCTATCATACTGCTCTCCATACGGACGCTGGCGCCTCCTGATACGGGGGCGGCCACACAACGTTGGCGCAGTATGATTTGGCTGAATCAATGAATCGTCGGGATAGTGTTAAGAAATGGTCAAGGTGAACGGATGTTGTCCAGAAGAGTGCTGATTATTGAAGATGACGCCGATGCGGCCGGCGTGCTCGAGGCCTATTTACGGCGGGAAAATTACGACGTGACCATAACCGGAGACGGTCATTCCGGGCTGGATATGGCGCAGCGGTGGAAGCCCGACCTCATTCTGCTGGACGTAATGCTGCCGGGGCTTAACGGCACCGAGGTGCTGGCTGGCCTGCGTCGTAAAAGCGATGTGCCGGTGATCATGGTCACGGCCATGGGGGATACCCCTGACCGCATTGGCGCCCTGCGGTACGGTGCCGATGATTACGTTGTGAAGCCTTATCATCCGGGGGAAGTGGTGGCTCGGGTGCAGGCAGTGCTGCGGCGCAGCAGTAAAAAAGAGACGGACGAGGCGATCCTTCGCTGGCAAACGCTTGAGGTGGACGTGGCCGCCATTGTGGCGAGCGTGGATAACGGCGGCGACGCGCCCCTGATGCTCGATCTTACGCCAACGGAATTCTCGCTTCTGGCAACGCTGCTGCGTTCGCCGGCGCACCCGTTCTCCCGTCAGTATTTACTGGAGCACTGTTTGCCGGAAAGCGAAGCGCTGGAGCGCGTGGTGGACACCCATATTTATAACCTGCGTAAAAAACTCGAAGCGGCGGGGATCTCCGGCGTGCTGATCAACGTTCGCGGCGTGGGTTACAGGTTCAGACAGCCATGATTAAAAATCAGCACTCCTCTCTGTGGCGCTGGATTTGCGCGCGCATCCTGGCGCTGGCTATCGGCAGCGTGATCGTCATTGCCACCTGCATGTGGCTGCGCTATGCGGTTCAGAACTACTGGATAATGGGCAAAATGCCAGCGGCGGTCCGGCAGGAGTTTCTGATGCTCAGCCAGAACCCGCAGGCCAATCCGGCCCGCTTCCACTCGATTGTGGACACCTGGTGGGGCCTGAGCTATTCCACGCCGTCTATCGCCTCAGCCGACTGGGCCACGGTGGCCCTGCTGGTGCTGGTGATGATCCCGTTTATCGTGGTGATGGGCCTCAAACACGCCCGGCCGCTGGCGCTGCAGTTCAGCCGCCTTCGCGATGCGGCAAAGGATGTCGCCGACGGGCAGTTTGGCCGCCAGGCGGAACTTATCAAGGATGCGCCGGCGGAAATGGTCAGCTTTGCGACCGACTTTAACTCCATGACGGGGCAACTCGCCCGCTATGAAAAAGAGCTCCGCGCCTCGCACGTCGCGATGGCGCACGAGCTGCGCTCGCCCCTGACGGCCGCCATCGGGCGTCTGCAGGGCATGTTAGACGGCGTGTTTGACGCCAGCCCGGCGCAGCTCGGCATGGTGATGAAACAGCTCCAGCACCTCAACCACCTCACCGATGAGCTTCACCTTCTGTCGCTTGCCGACGCGGGTAACCTCGTGCTGGAGGACCAGCCGTTTTGTCTGGATGAGCTGATTCAGGAGCGGGCTGCCTGGATCATGCCCCAGGCTGACGCGCATCATTTCCGGATAACGCTTCGTAACCCGCGCCCCTGCCCCTTCAGAGGCGATGCGTTCCGTCTGGGCCAGGTCGTTACCATCCTCATGGAAAATTCGCTTCGTTACGGGCGTGATGGCGGCCATCTTGAGGTGGCGCTGCACTACGCCAGCGGGCACTACATCCTCGAATTTACCGATGACGGGCCGGGCGTGTCGCCCCAGTTCTTACAGGAAATGTTTAAACGCTTTAGCCGCGAGGAGCAGTCCCGCGCGCGGCATTCCGGCGGCAGCGGCCTCGGTTTATCCATCGCCCGGGCGATTTGCGAGGCGCATGGGGGGGAGATTAGCGCGTCGTTACCGGAAACCGGCGGCCTCGCCGTGCGCATTTTATTGCCCTGGCACCCGTCCGGTAATGAAAATCTTCACTCTTGATAAAGCCTTGACAGAACGTCGAATCTTTCTCGACGTAGCCCGCATTTAATAACGCCATTCCCTTTATGGAGCGGCGTTATGTCAGACGAATTTTTTCTCTCCCTCCGCCACTGCCTGCATCATTTGTACGGCGTGGCGCGCACCTTTTCCTGGCTGCATTTTCTTCCCCTGGCCCTGCTTGCGCTGGCGATTTTTCCGCTGACTGGCTGCGGTGATAAACACGAAAATAAGCCCGACCCTGCGCGAGCGGTACGCTACGTCGTCGTCGGCACCGCCCAGACCCTTCCCGCGCTGGAAAGAACCGGTGAGATCCATGCCCACGATGAAACGACCCTGAGCTTTCGTACCGGGGGCCGGATACTGACGCGCAGCGTTGATATTGGCGACCGGGTCACCGCCGGACAGCTGCTGGCCACGCTTGACAATACGACCGGGCAAAACCAGCTCGACAGCGCTGAGGCCGACTTTGAGGGTGCCAAAGCCTCTGCGCAGGTCGCCGCGCTTAACGTCAGTCGAATGCAAAAGCTTATGCCAACGGGCGCGATAGCCCGCACGCAGCTCGACAGCGCCCGTGCGGACTGGCTTGTCGCCCGCGCGCGCTTAAAAAGCAGCGAGGCCGCGTGGCGAAATGCCCGCGAAAGCCTCGGCTGGACGCGCCTGATCGCGCCGCAGGCGGGCGTCATCACCGCCGTGAACGCTTCTGCGGGACAGGTTGTCAGCGACGGCCAGTCCGTGCTGACGCTGGCGACCGGGGAAGATCGTGACGTGGCGTTCGATATTGCCACTCCGGATGCGATCCCGCCTCTGGATAAGGCGGAATTGCGGGTTTCCCTGCTCAGCGACCCGTCGGTACAGGCGTCTGCCGCGCTGCGGGATATCACCCCGCAGGCCGATCCTCAGACCCGCACCTGGCGCGTCAGGGCCACCCTGCAAAACCCGCCGGCGGCCATGGCGCTGGGCGCCAGCGTTATCGTCACGTTGCCATCGTCAGCCCCGCACGGCTACACCCTTCCCGCCTCGGCGCTGACCCGCGTCGGCGACAAACCGGCCGTTTTTGTGATTACCCCGCAGTCGCGGGCGCAGCTGCGCGCGGTGGTGCCCGCGAGCTATACGGCCACCTCCGTCATGATTGCCTCCGGCCTTGAGCCGGGCGACAGGGTGATTACGGCGGGCGTGAGCACATTGCGGTCCGGCGAGCCGGTGGTTGCCGGAGAGGTTCAGCCATGAACACGGGACCGGAAGCCAAATTTAACCTCTCCGCCTGGGCGCTGAAGAACCAGCAGATGGTCAGCTTTTTCATGCTGCTGGTGATTGCGATGGGCGTGTTTTGCTATGAGAAGCTGCCGCGTAATGAAGATCCGGCTTTTACCATTAAAACGGCCGTCGTCTCCGCGCAGTGGCCGGGAGCCTCCGTGGCGGATACCACCCGCCTGCTGACCGATACGCTTGAAAAAAAGCTGCAGGAAACGCCCTGGCTGGACTATCTCGAAAGTGAAACCCGAGCAGGGCGCACCGTTATCCACGTCAACCTTCGTGACGATACGCCCCCGCAACGCGTGCCCAATATCTGGTATCAGGTTCGCAAAAAAATGCAGGACATCGCGCCGTCCCTGCCTGAAGGGGGGCAGGGCCCTGCCGTGGACGACGAGTTTGACGACACGTTCGGCACAATTTACGCCTTTATTCCCGAAGGTTTCACCCTGCGGGAGGTGCGGGATCGCGCAGAGACAATTCGTCGCGAGCTGATGTCCCTGCCGGATATAGGCAAAACCACCCTGCTGGGTGAACAGCAGGAGCAGTGGGTTCTCGCCTTTTCTCCGGCGCGCCTGGCCGGGATGGGGCTCGATATTCAGGAAGTTGCCGACGGCCTCCGGGCGCAAAATGCGGTTGTCCCGGCTGGCGTTATGCGTACCGGACAGGAGAACATGGCGATAAAGGTCAGCGGTGCGCTCACGACCGAGGAGAGCTTACGCGCCGTCACGCTGCACGTGAACAATCGCTATATTCCGCTGACCGACATTGCCACCGTCACCCGGGAAATCGCCGAGCCACCGGCCCCGGCCTACCGGGTGAACGGCAAGCCGGCTATCGGGCTGGCGGTGTCGATGGCGCCAACGGGCAACATGCTGCGTTTCGGCGCCGCGCTGAATGACAGAATGGCGGCCCTCAGCGCCGGGCTGCCGCACGGTATCGAGATGGTGAAAGTCGCCGATCAGTCAGCGGTGGTCAGTGACGCGGTAAGCGGGTTTATCCGGGTGCTTATCGAAGCCGTTGTTATCGTGCTGGCGGTTTCATTTGTCTCGCTGGGGTTACGGGCCGGACTGGTGGTGGCGACAGCCATTCCGCTGGTGCTCGCCCTGACGTTTGCCGGCATGATGCTCGCCGGTATTGGCCTTCAGCGTATCTCGCTCGGGGCGCTGATCA
>NZ_JRJC01000018.1:0-63287 GCF_000762975.1 Enterobacter sp. UCD-UG_FMILLET | reverse complement strand
AGCGTGAAAGGGGTAAGCCTGAGCGCAGGCAAGGCGTTCAGGGGAGAACGGGTCGGGCTGAAGGAAATGCAGGAAGACGGCAGCTATGAGGTGTGGTGGTACAGCACGAAAGTGGGGGTGATCGACCTGAAGAAAAAGTCGATCACCATGGGTAAAGGATGTTAAAAAGTGTTCACCATGTCCCCGAACACCTGTCTACCATGTCCCCGGACTGTACAGTGGGAGAGGGCCGGGGTGAGGGCATCAGGTCGCAGAGGAATTTTGCGAGGCGCTTTCCAGTTTCTTTCGAAGTCAGTTGCTGGATAAATCCACAGTAATAAAATGGCGGCGCACCTGCAAAATCAGGTGCCGGGATTGGCGTCCTGAAAGTATGTGCACAGACAATCTTGCGTGCATAAAGGATCACATATGACTGATATTAATAGCATCGCACAACTCTACACCGAACTCTCCCTCAACCCCGATCTTTCAACCCTGGCCGAGCGCTGCAAACTGCTCACCGAAATCCTCCTCGACTGTCATTCGCTCCCACAAACGCAACCCGTATGTCGTTGCCTCGGGGCTTATCTGGAAGAGGTGAAATCCGGCCTCACAGAATCCATGCGTGATTTTCAGGTGGTGGAATTTGAGGACGAAGCGGAACAGCCGCGACAAAAAGAGTGGTTGCTTGAAGATACAGAAACGAAATGCGACTACTGCCGGGCGTTAAACCACATACTGCTGGTATCGCATTTTGACCGCGATATGTTGCCGCACCTCACGGGATTACTCCACGACATGGCTCATTCTATGGCAGGGGATTTAATCGCTCCTGTACAACCGTGGATGACAATACATCTTCCGACGCAGCAACACTAAAGCCATAAATAAAAAAGGCCGGGATTATCCCGACCTTTTAAATATTCATCTGCCATTACAGGCGAAAACAATTAGCGACTACGGAAGACAATGCGGCCTTTGCTCAGGTCGTACGGGGTCAGTTCAACAGTCACTTTGTCGCCCGTCAAAATGCGGATGTAGTTTTTGCGCATTTTACCGGAGATGTGCGCAGTTACCACGTGACCGTTTTCCAGCTCTACGCGAAACATGGTATTAGGCAACGTATCAAGTACGGTACCCTGCATTTCAATATTGTCTTCTTTGGCCATCTAATCCTCTGGGGTATCACTACCAAGTTTTGAACCGGCAAGATAATGCCGAAATTCATCAATTAAGTAAAGAATTGCGCGATTAAAACGCAGCAAAACAGTTTCGGCGCATTGCCCAAGCGTCACGGTACAACCGAACAGGAAGCGCATTCGTAAAGGGGAGACAACAGGATAAACGTCAGGACGTTATCTGAAGCGAGGGTCCCAAACGGCGGCGGGGCAACAGGCAGAAGCTACTCTGCGGCATAATTATAACACCCTCACAAAAAATATGCGGAAAACATTTAGGCATTGGGCATAAAGAGCGTTCTCGGTATCCAGAAGTCGCGCGGGAGCTTCTCCTGACGGCTGGCATCCAGTTGTTCGATGTACTGGCGTCGCGGGATTTCAACAGCCCCCAGGGAGGCCGTGTGCTCGTTGAGCACCTGACAATCGATCAGGCGCCCGCCGCGCTGGGCAAACGCCTCGCAGAAGACCAGCAGCGCGGTTTTCGAGGCGTTAACCGCGCGAGAGAACATCGACTCGCCGCAAAACAGCGTGCCTTGCGCCACGCCGTACATGCCGCCGACGAGTGCTCCGCCTTCCCACACCTCAATGGAGTGGGCGTACCCAAGTTCATGAAGCTGGTGGTAGGCAGTGATGATATCGCTGGTTATCCATGTCCCTTCATAGCGGTCTTCAGCGCAGCCTTCAATGACCTGACCAAAAGCGTGGTTGAGGGTGACGCGGTAGGGTGATTTCGCATGGAAACGCTTCATGCTGCGGCTCACGTGAAACTGCGCTGGCCACAGCACGGCACGCGGATCGGGGGACCACCATAAAATCGGATCGCCGGGGGAAAACCAGGGGAAGATACCGCGCTGGTACGCCATTAAAAGCCGTGCGGGACTGAGGTCACCGCCGAGGGCCAGCAGCCCGTTGGGCTCACGCAGCGCCCCTTCCGGAGAAGGGAACGCGATGTTATGACGAGAAAGCTGGACCAGGCGCATGACAGCAAAACTCCAGTACGCGAGTAAGGACGCTACAAATATAGTCTACAGACGCTGTTTAAACTGGTAGTAGCGACCCTGTTTGGCCAACAGCTCTGCGTGACTACCTTGCTCAATAATGTGTCCGTTGTCCATCACAATTATCCGATCAAAACTCGCCAGTCCGCGCAGGCGGTGTGTGACCATCAGCACGGTTTTGCCGGTCATAACATTCGCCAGTAAATCAAGGATTTGGCTCTCGGTTGTGGCGTCCAGCCCTTCGGTGGGTTCGTCGAGCAGCAACAGCGGCGCATCGTGCAGCAGCGCGCGCGCGATTGCGAGGCGGCGCAGCTCACCGCCGGAGAGCTGACGGCCGCCTTCGCCCAGCCAGCTGTTCAGCCCGTCGTCCTCAAGCAACTTTTGCAGTCCGACCTGCTCCAGCGTGGCGCGAAGCGCATCATCAGAGGCCTCTGGCGCGGCCAGCAGCAGGTTATCGCGCAGGGTGGCGCTAAACAGATGCACGCGCTGCGGAACGACGCTCACCGTCTTGCGCAGGGTCTGCTCGCTGAAATCGGTCAGCAACGTGTTATTAAAACGAATTTTGCCGCGCTGCGGATCCCAGGCGCGGGTCAGCAACTGCAGCAGGGTCGATTTACCGCAGCCGGTACGGCCGAGGATCGCCATCCGCTGACCTGCACTAACAGAAAGGTTGATACCGTCCAGCGCGTTCTGCGCCTGTTTGTCATAGGCGAAGGTGACATCTTCAAGCGTTAGTGCAACCTGCTCAGGTACCGCGGTTTGCCCGGCACTGAACGTGACTTCAGGCTCCTGTTCGGCAATCTGCGTGATGCGCAGGGCAGAGGCGATCACCTGACCAAGATGCTGGAAGGCGCCCGTCACCGGGGCCAGCGCTTCAAACGCCGCCAGCGCACAGAAGACGAAAAGGGCAATAAGTGGACCCGGCTGTGAATTCCCCCCCACATCGCCGGAGGCCAGCCACAGCATGGCAATCACCGCCACGCCGCCGATTAACATCATCAGCGCCTGAGAAAAGGCCGTCAGCTCCGACTGGCGGCGCTGGGCCTCATGCCAGTTCAGCTCCGTACTTTCCATCCGCGCGCGATAGCGCTTGCTGGCGCCAAAAATCGTCAGCTCTGCCTGCCCCTGAAGCCAGGAGGTCAGCTGCTGGCGGTAGTCTCCGCGCAGGCGCGTCAGGTTTTCCCCGGTGGATTTCCCGGCGCGGTAAAACAGCGGTGGCAGAATGATGAGCGTCAGCAGCATGATCCCGCCCAGCGTCAGCGCAACGGAAACATCCAGAAAAGACAGCCCCAGCGTGACCACCACAATCACCACAAACGCGCCCACGATCGGGGAAATCACGCGCAGGTACAGGTGATCCAGCGTGTCGACATCCGCAACGACACGGTTAAGTAACTCACCCTGACGAAAACGCGCCAGCCCGGCAGGGGAGAGGGGCAGCAGTTTGCTGAAGGTGTAGATGCGCAGGTGCTGCAGCACGCGGAAAGTAGCGTCGTGGCTGACAAGACGTTCGAAATAGCGTCCGGCTGTACGGGTGATGGCGGTACCGCGAACGCCGGCAGCCGGGAGCATATAGTTGAAGCTGTATAAACCGGCAAAGCCCGCGACGGCCGAAGCTGACAGGAACCAGCCGGAAAGCGTGAGCAGGCCAATGCTGGCGAGCAGCGTGACAATCGCCAGCACAATCCCCAGCGTCAGCATCCATTTGTGACGTTTATAGAGCGCAAGATAAGGCAGCAAAGCACGCATCAGATATCCTCCTGACGGTTCGCCAGCAGGGCGGCAAACGGTCCCTGCGCGGCAACGAGAGATGCGTAATCGCCTTGCTCAACAATACGGCCGTTCTCCATGACCCAGATCTGGTCCCAGTCGGCAATCCCTTCCAGCTGGTGGGTGACCATCAGGGTGGTTTGCTGCCGGGAGGCGGCGTTCAGGGCCTCCATTACGCGCTGTTCGCTGTGGGCATCCAGGCTGGCGGCAGGCTCATCCAGTAGCATCAGCTGGCATGGGTTAAGCAGCGCGCGTGCCACGGCTACGCGCTGCGCCTGTCCGACCGACAGCCCGGTGGACTGATCGCCGACCACGGTATCTACCCCCTGCGGGAGCAGCGGCAGAAACTCGCTGACCCAGGCGCGGTCGAGCACCGATTGCAGTTCATCGTTACGCGCATCCGGGCGCGCCAGCAGGACGTTTTCACGCAGCGTAGCGGCGGGAAGCTGCGGGTTCTGGCCCACCCAGCTGAGCTGTTTACGCCAGGCGTCTGGATCGAGGTTGCGCAGTTCGGTTTTGTTGATCCGAAGTGAACCCGTGTAGGCCATAAAGCCGGATAGCGCATTCAGCAGAGAGCTTTTCCCGGAACCGCTGGTGCCGACGAGCACCACGCGTTGTCCCGCAGGTAAGGTAAAGTTCAGCGGACCGGCGAGCACTTTGCCTTCGGGCGACAGAATGGAAAAGTCCTGCGCTTCAATGGACACCGGATCTTTCGCATTCAGCGTTACGTCACCGCGCTCCGGGTGGGCCAGCGGCGTTTCAAGGAACGTTTTCAGGCTATCGGCTGCGCCAACCGCCTGCGCTTTGGCGTGATAGAAGGTTCCCAGATCGCGAAGCGGCTGGAAAAACTCCGGGGCCAGGATCAGCGCCAGGAAGCCGGCAGAAAGGGTCACCGCCGTGCCGTAATGGCCGAAATCCAGCGCGCCAAGATAGGAGAAGCCGAAGTAGACCGCCACGAGGGCAATCGACAGTGAGGTAAAGAATTCCAGTACGCCTGAAGACAAGAAGGCGAGGCGTAACACTTCCATGGTGCGCTGACGGAAGTCCTGTGATGCCTGGCGAATGTTTTCGGTTTCTGCTTCACCGCGGCCAAAAATGCGTAACGTCTCCATGCCGCGAAGACGATCGAGGAAATGGCCGCTCAGGCGACCAAGAGCCAGGAAGTTACGGCGGTTGGCATCCGCTGCACCCATGCCGACCAGCGCCATAAACAGCGGGATCAGCGGGGCGGTGCCCATCAGAATCAGCGCAGCCATCCAGTTCACCGGGAAGATGGCGATCACGATCAGCAGCGGAACGAAGACGGCAAGGGCCATTTGCGGCAGATAGCGCGCATAGTAGTCGTGCATATCGTCAATCTGCTCAAGGATCAGCGTCGCCCAGCTACCGGCCGGTTTACCCTGGATCCACGCGGGCCCGGCTTCCTGAAGGCGATCCAGCACCTGACGGCGGATCTCGTAGCGGATATGCTGTCCGGCGTGAAAACCGACGCGCTCACGCAGCCACACCACCCAGGCGCGCAGGATAAAAATCAGGATCAGGACAATAAAGGGCAGCAACAGCGCTTCGCGCGGGATGTTCTCCATGATCATATGATTAAGAATGCGGGCCAGCAGCCATGCCTGGGCAACAATCAACAGGCCGCTAACGAACCCCAGGAGACGGGAAATCGTAAGCCAGCGGCGGGAAATAACGCTTTGCTGTTTCAGCCAGCGTGTTAACTCTTGTTGACGGGTTTTTTCCATTGCGTACTTTGCAGGTGACGTTATTAGAAGTTGGGCAGCGCAATGTTACAACGGGGAGACAATAAAGGCGACTTATCGCCGCCTTTATTTACGTTTGTTACTGACTTGTAAAGATTATTTACCTTGTTCAGCCAGTCCATCAAGGTAGCGTTCAGCGTCCAGCGCGGCCATACAACCGGTACCCGCAGAAGTAATCGCCTGACGATAAATATGGTCCATCACGTCGCCAGCCGCGAACACGCCCGGGATGCTGGTCTGGGTCGCATTACCGTGAATGCCGGACTGCACTTTGATGTAGCCGTTTTCCAGCTCCAGCTGACCGTCGAAGATCGCGGTGTTCGGGCTGTGGCCGATCGCCACAAACAGACCCGCCACTTCAAGCGTTTCGACGTTATCGGTGTTCTGGGTATCACGGATACGCAGGCCGGCAACGCCCATCTGGTCGCCCGTCACTTCTTCCAGGGTACGGTTGGTGTGCAGCACGATGTTGCCGCTTGCCACTTTATCCATCAGACGCTTGATCAGGATCTTCTCCGCGCGGAAGGTTTCGCGACGGTGGATCAGGTGCACCTCAGAGGCAATGTTCGCCAGGTACAGCGCTTCTTCCACCGCGGTGTTGCCGCCGCCGATAACCGCGACTTTCTGGTTGCGATAAAAGAAACCATCACAGGTTGCGCAGGCAGAGACGCCGCGGCCTTTGAACGCTTCTTCGGATGGCAGACCAAGGTAACGGGCAGAAGCGCCGGTGGCAACGATCAGCGCGTCACAGGTGTATTCGCCGCTGTCGCCCGTCAGGCGGAAAGGACGGTTCTGCAGATCGACCTTATTGATGTGGTCGAACAGAATTTCGGTTTCGAATTTGGCGGCATGCTCGTGCATACGTTCCATCAGCAGCGGCCCGGTCAGGTCGTTCGGGTCCCCTGGCCAGTTTTCTACTTCGGTGGTGGTGGTCAGCTGACCGCCTTTTTCCATGCCGGTGATGAGTACCGGGTGCAGGTTAGCGCGTGCAGCATAGACCGCTGCGGTATATCCCGCAGGTCCAGAACCAAGGATTAGCAGCTTACTGTGTTTGGCCGTGCCCATGAGATCCCCATTATTGTTGGCAGACATTTGGCTGGATTGTAGGGAATTTGTTGTCGTAAAAAAAGAGCGCAGCAATTTTGATATCAATCTGTGTAATAGTCACGGACGATGAATGGCACACTATAACATCACGCTTTCGCCTGAAAACCGGTCGTTTGTAAGGCAATAAAATGAGGATTAATACCCTGCCGTAATGAATATCCGGCATGTTGTACTAAAAAACGATGTTTTGCTTTGACAATCCCCTGCGCTTTTGCGAAAACATTCAAGGAAGAAAAAAAAACCGCGTTAACCGTATGCCGCATAGGCATGCACGTAAATGCCATTTTTACCGGGTCAGTGAAATCTACGCATGGCGTGGACAGACGCCATACGTGATGTCGGTGACTGCCTTCGGGCAACGGTCTTCTTACCAACAGAACCCGAATCCGCATCGCGTCTAATACATAATCAGGCGATGTGATGACTAACGGGTACAGGCTCTGAACAGTGATGTGCACAGGGTCCAGGCAGGAGTAGGGAAGGAATACAGAGAGACAATAATAATGGTAGATAGCAAGAAGCGCCCTGGCAAAGATCTCGACCGTATCGATCGTAACATTCTTAATGAATTGCAAAAGGATGGGCGTATTTCCAACGTCGAGCTTTCAAAACGTGTGGGACTTTCCCCGACGCCGTGCCTTGAGCGTGTGCGCCGACTGGAAAGACAGGGTTTCATTCAGGGCTATACAGCTCTGCTGAACCCGCATTATCTGGATGCCTCACTTCTGGTATTTGTTGAGATTACTCTGAATCGTGGTGCGCCGGATGTGTTTGAGCAATTTAACGCCGCTGTACAAAAACTTGAAGAAATTCAAGAGTGTCACCTGGTGTCCGGTGATTTCGACTACCTGTTGAAAACCCGTGTGCCTGATATGTCCGCCTACCGTAAGCTGCTGGGTGAAACCCTGCTGCGTCTGCCAGGCGTGAACGACACCCGTACTTATGTGGTGATGGAAGAGGTCAAACAGAGCAATCGTCTGGTTATTAAGACGCGCTAACACGGAACAGGTGCAAAATCAGCGTAGTTTGATTACACTCCTGTTAATCCATACAGCAACAGTGCCGGGGAGTCCCGGCGCTGTTGTCCGTTTTAGCAAAAAGGCAGGATATGCCTGATACCTGGAGAGCCTTTTTTGAGCCAGGAATACACTGAAGACAAAGAAGTCACACTATCGAAGCTAAGCAGCGGACGTCGTCTCCTCGAGGCTTTGCTGATTGTTATTGCCCTTTTCGCCGTCTGGCTGATGGCAGCCTTACTCAGTTTCAACCCCTCAGATCCCAGCTGGTCACAAACTGCATGGCATGAGCCTATCCATAATTTAGGCGGTGTCCCCGGTGCCTGGCTTGCGGACACGCTGTTCTTCATTTTCGGTGTGATGGCCTACACCCTTCCCGTCATTATTATTGGCGGATGCTGGTTTGCGTGGCGTCATCGTCAGAACGATGATTACATCGACTATTTTGCCGTGTCGCTGCGCCTGATTGGCGCGCTGGCGCTGATCCTCACCTCGTGCGGGCTGGC
The DNA here is from genome assembly GCF_000762975.1 of Enterobacter sp. UCD-UG_FMILLET. Lineage (NCBI taxonomy): Bacteria > Pseudomonadati > Pseudomonadota > Gammaproteobacteria > Enterobacterales > Enterobacteriaceae > Enterobacter > Enterobacter sp. UCD-UG_FMILLET. Next base: position 54,970 of record NZ_JRJC01000018.1, on the reverse strand, counting down.
GGCGATAAATGCGGATGATATCTGGTATTTCGCATCTGGCGGGGTGATCGGCAGCTTACTCAGTTCTGCGCTGCAGCCGATGCTGCACAGCAGCGGCGGCACGCTGGCGCTGCTCTGCATCTGGGCGGCCGGGCTGACGCTGTTTACCGGCTGGTCCTGGGTGAGCATTGCCGAGAAAATTGGCAGTTTTATCCTCACCATTTTGACCTTCGCCAGCAACCGTACCCGCCGTGACGATACGTGGGTTGATGAAGACGAGTACGAAGATGAAGAGGAAGACGACGCGCCTGTGCAGCGTCGTGAGTCTCGTCGTGCGCGTATTCTGCGCGGCGCGCTGGCACGTCGCCAGCGTGTTGCTGAGAAATTTGCCAACCCGCTGGGTCGTAAAACCGATGCGGCGCTCTTCTCCGGTAAACGCATGGATGAAGACGAGCAGGTGGCGTATCGCGCTGCAGGTGTCGCCGTCGATCCTGACGATGTGCTCTTCTCCGGCAGCCGTGCCACGCCGGGTGACTTCGACGAATACGATCCGCTGTTAAACGGCCATTCGGTTACCGAGCCGGTTGCAGCCGCCGCAGCCGCGACGACTGCTGCGCAGGCGTATGCCGCGCCTGTCGACGCCGTGACGCCATCCGCGCCGGTTTCGCCGCCGGAATCCGTTATTCAGCAGCCTCAGGTTGACTGGCAGACTGCGCCAGGCGTTCACACGCCGGAGCCGGTTATCGCGCCTGAACCTGAAAGCTACATCCCTGTGCAGCAGGAACAATGGCAGCAGCCATATCAGCCGCCGCAGCCTGCGTATGAACCGCAAGATTATCCGCACTATGAACAGCCTGTGGCCCAACCTTATCAGGAGTATGTGCCTGAACCGGTTGAACCTGTGCAGCCTTATGTAGAGCCGCAGCCTGAACCTGAAATCGTGGAGGAGGTAAAACCCCCTCGTCCACCAATGTACTATTTTGAAGAAGTCGAAGAGCGTCGTGCGCGTGAACGTGAACAGCTGGCGGCCTGGTACCAGCCTGTGCCTGAACCCGTGCAGGAGCCAGTGACGAAAGCGCCTTCTGTTTCTGTTCCACCGGTCGACCCGACGCCTGCTGTTGCACCCGTAGCAGAAAGCGTGAAGCAGGCTACCGCGGCTGCTGCCGTGGCTGCACCTGTTTTTAGCCTGGCAACAGGAGGCGCGCCACGTCCTCAGGTGAAAGAGGGGATTGGTCCGCAACTGCCTCGCCCTAACCGCGTTCGCGTTCCAACCCGCCGTGAGCTTGCCTCTTATGGTATCAAGCTGCCTTCCCAGCGTATGGCGGAAGAGAAAGCGCGCGAGCCTGAGTACGAAGATGATGCCGATGAAATGCAGCAGGACGAGCTGGCCCGTCAGTTCGCCGCGCAGCAGAATCAACGCTACGGTGAAGAATATCAGCACGATGAACCGGTGCTGGAAGACGAAGAGGACGCGGCTGAAGCCGAATTAGCGCGCCAGTTTGCCGCCACCCAGCAGCAGCGCTATTCCGGTGAACAACCGGCTGGTGCAAATCCGTTCTCGCTGTCTGATTTTGAATTCTCACCGATGAAAGATCTGGTGGATGATGGCCCGAGCGAGCCTTTATTTACCCCAAGCGTGATGCCGGAAGCAGAGCCTGTGCGCCAGCAGCCAGCACCACAGCCCTACTCGCAGCCGCAACAACCTGTTCAGCAGCCGTATGCGCAGCCGCATCAATCTGTTCAGCAGACACCACAGCCGCCGCAGTTCCAGCAGCCTGCGCCTCAGCCGCAGGAAAGTCTGATTCACCCGCTGCTGATGCGTAACGGTGACAGCCGTCCGCTGCAGCGTCCAAGCACGCCGCTGCCGTCTCTGGATCTGTTAACGCCGCCGCCGTCAGAAGTGGAACCGGTCGATACCTTCGCGCTGGAGCAGATGGCGCGTCTGGTGGAAGCCCGTCTGGCTGACTTCCGCATCAAGGCGGACGTGGTGAACTACTCGCCAGGTCCTGTGATCACACGTTTTGAACTGAACCTGGCGCCTGGCGTTAAAGCGGCGCGTATTTCCAACCTGTCCCGCGATCTGGCGCGTTCTCTGTCGACCGTTGCGGTACGTGTGGTGGAAGTAATACCGGGCAAACCGTACGTTGGCCTTGAGCTGCCGAACAAGAAACGTCAGACCGTCTACCTGCGCGAAGTGCTGGATAACACTAAATTCCGCGATAACCCCTCTCCGCTGACCGTGGTGCTGGGGAAAGATATCGCTGGCGATCCGGTCGTTGCGGATCTTGCCAAAATGCCTCACCTGCTGGTCGCGGGTACTACCGGTTCCGGTAAGTCTGTCGGTGTGAACGCCATGATCCTCAGCATGCTCTATAAAGCGCAGCCGGAAGATGTGCGTTTCATCATGATCGACCCGAAAATGCTCGAACTTTCGGTCTACGAAGGCATCCCGCATCTGCTGACCGAAGTGGTCACCGATATGAAGGACGCCGCCAACGCTCTGCGCTGGAGCGTCAATGAGATGGAACGCCGCTACAAGCTGATGTCTGCGTTAGGCGTGCGTAACCTGGCCGGTTATAACGAGAAAATCGCCCAGGCGATGCGCATGGGGCGTCCGATCCCGGATCCGTACTGGAAGCCGGGTGACAGCATGGATGCCCAGCATCCGGTGCTGGAAAAACTGCCTTATATCGTCGTGCTGGTCGATGAATTCGCTGACCTGATGATGACCGTTGGTAAGAAAGTAGAAGAGCTGATTGCCCGTCTGGCGCAGAAAGCGCGTGCGGCCGGTATTCACCTTGTGCTGGCGACCCAGCGTCCTTCCGTGGACGTTATCACTGGTCTTATCAAAGCGAACATCCCGACGCGTATCGCCTTTACCGTATCAAGTAAAATTGACTCCCGTACCATTCTTGATCAGGGCGGCGCAGAGTCGCTGCTGGGTATGGGTGATATGCTCTATTCAGGCCCGAACTCCACCTCTCCGGTGCGTGTCCACGGTGCGTTCGTCCGCGATGAGGAAGTACACGCCGTCGTGCAGGACTGGAAAGCGCGCGGTCGTCCGCAATATGTTGACGGCATCACCAGCGATACGGAAAGCGAAGGCGGCGGCGGTGGCTTCGACGGCGGCGAAGAGCTGGATCCGTTATTCGATCAGGCGGTTAACTTCGTTACCGAAAAACGCAAAGCGTCCATCTCAGGCGTGCAGCGTCAGTTCCGAATTGGCTATAACCGCGCAGCGCGCATCATCGAGCAGATGGAAGCGCAGGGCATTGTGAGCGAGCAGGGCCATAACGGTAACCGCGAGGTGCTGGCGCCGCCGCCGTTTGATTAACCTTCAGCGATTGCAAAGAAGGGTAAATCAGCCAAAATTAAGCATTTTCTTCTGTCGCCTGCCTTCGGGCAGGTCCAGAATAGAAGACGGAAACCCCATATCGGGAAGACGTATTTTAAGGAATAACAATGAAAAAAATCGCCATCGCTTGTGCATTACTCACCAGTTTTGTCGCCAGCAGCGTCTGGGCTGATGCGGCCAGCGACCTTAAAAGCCGACTGGATAAAGTAAGCAGCTTCCACGCCAGCTTCACGCAAAAAGTGACGGACGGCAGCGGCAACGCGGTACAGGAAGGCCAGGGAGATTTGTGGGTAAAACGCCCAAATCTGTTCAACTGGCATATGACCCAGCCGGATGAGAGTATCCTGGTGTCTGACGGCAAAACCTTATGGTTCTTCAACCCGTTCGTTGAGCAGGCAACGGCCACCTGGCTGAAAGATGCCACCAGCAATACGCCGTTTATGCTGATTGCCCGTAACCAGTCCAGCGACTGGCAGCAGTACAATATTAAACAGACGGGTGACGAGTTTGTCCTGACGCCGAAAGGCAGCAACGGCAACCTGAAGCAGTTCACCATTAACGTAAGCACCAACGGTACCATTAATCAGTTCGGCGCGGTTGAGCAGGACGATCAGCGCAGCAGCTACCAGCTCAAGTCTCAGCAGAACGGCGCCGTTGATGCATCGAAATTCACCTTTACCCCGCCGAAGGGCGTAACGGTGGACGACCAACGCAATAAGTAAGAGGCGTGAGTGGGCAATCTGTCGCTCGATTTTTCAGATAACGCGTTTCAACCTCTGGCCGCCCGTATGCGGCCAGAAAATTTAGCGCAGTACATCGGCCAGCAACATCTGCTGGCTGCCGGTAAGCCATTGCGGCGCGCCATTGAGGCCGGGCATCTTCACTCCATGATCCTCTGGGGCCCCCCTGGCACCGGAAAGACCACGCTTGCAGAAGTTATCGCCCGCTATGCCAATGCGGACGTTGAACGTATCTCGGCGGTCACCTCCGGCGTGAAAGAGATCCGTGAGGCGATCGAGCGTGCGCGGCAGAACCGCAATGCCGGACGGCGCACCATCCTCTTCGTGGACGAAGTCCACCGCTTCAACAAAAGCCAGCAGGATGCCTTCCTGCCGCACATTGAAGACGGCACGATCTTCTTCATCGGTGCGACCACCGAAAACCCGTCGTTTGAACTCAACTCAGCATTGCTTTCCCGCGCCCGCGTCTACCTGCTTAAATCCCTGACCACTGAGGATATCGAAAAGGTTCTCACTCAGGCGATGGAGGACAAAGCGCGCGGCTACGGCGGGCAGGATATCGTTCTGCCTGACGACACGCGTCGTGCGATTGCCGAACTGGTTAACGGCGATGCGCGTCGGGCGCTGAACACGCTGGAAATGATGGCCGATATGGCCGAAGTCGACGATGCCGGGAAGCGTGTGCTGAAGCCGGAACTGCTCACCGAAATTGCCGGGGAGCGTAGCGCGCGGTTCGATAATAAAGGCGACCGTTTTTACGACCTGATCTCGGCGCTGCATAAGTCCGTGCGCGGCAGCGCGCCGGATGCGGCGCTTTACTGGTACGCGCGCATTATCACTGCGGGCGGCGATCCTTTATATGTCGCGCGTCGCTGTCTGGCGATTGCGTCAGAAGATGTCGGTAATGCCGATCCTCGCGCTATGCAGGTTGCGCTCTCGGCCTGGGACTGCTTCACCCGCGTTGGACCTGCGGAAGGCGAGCGCGCCATTGCGCAGGCGATTGTCTATCTGGCCTGTGCGCCGAAAAGCAATGCGGTTTATACCGCGTTCAAAGCGGCGATGTCCGACGCGCGCGAACGTCCGGACTACGACGTGCCGGTTCACCTGCGAAACGCGCCGACCAAACTGATGAAAGAGATGGGCTATGGGCAGGAGTATCGTTACGCTCACGACGAACCCAATGCCTACGCCGCCGGGGAGGAATATTTCCCGCAGGAGATGGCACAAACGCGCTATTATCACCCCACAAACAGAGGTCTTGAAGGCAAGATTGGTGAAAAGCTCACCTGGCTCGCCGGACAGGATCAAAATAGCCCTATAAAACGCTACCGTTAGTTCAATCGTTGCGGTAATGTTGGCAATGTATCCTTGTGGCCGCAGGCTGTGGCCACATTTTCCTATTTTAATTCGATAAGCACAGGATAAGCATGCTCGATCCCAATCTGCTGCGTAATGAGCCAGACGCAGTCGCTGAAAAACTGGCACGCCGGGGCTTTAAGCTGGATGTAGATAAGCTGCGCGCTCTTGAAGAGCGTCGTAAAGTTCTGCAGGTACAAACTGAGAATCTGCAGGCAGAGCGTAACTCTCGATCGAAATCCATCGGCCAGGCGAAAGCGCGCGGGGAAGATATTGAGCCATTACGCCTGGAAGTGAACAAGCTGGGTGAAGAACTGGATCAGGCGAAAGCGGAGCTTGATGTTCTTCAGGCCGAGATTCGTGATATTGCCCTGGCTATCCCGAATATTCCTGACGACAGCGTGCCTGTTGGCAAAGATGAAAACGACAACGTTGAAGTGAAACGCTGGGGTACGCCTCGTGAGTTTGACTTCGAAGTGCGCGATCACGTGACGCTGGGCGAAATGCACGCGGGCCTGGACTTTGCGGCTGCGGTTAAGCTGACCGGCTCCCGTTTTGTGGTGATGAAAGGCCAGATTGCCCATCTGCACCGTGCGCTGGCGCAGTTCATGCTGGATCTGCACACCGAGCAGCATGGCTACAGCGAAACCTACGTGCCGTATCTGGTCAACCACGATACGCTGTACGGTACGGGCCAGCTGCCGAAATTTGCCGGCGACCTGTTCCATACCCGTCCGCTGGACGAGGAAGCAGACAGCAGCAACTACGCGCTGATCCCAACCGCGGAAGTGCCGCTGACTAACCTCGTGCGTGATGAGATCATCGATGAAGACGACCTGCCAATTAAGCTGACGGCACACTCTCCGTGCTTCCGTTCTGAAGCCGGTTCTTACGGTCGCGACACGCGCGGTCTGATCCGTATGCACCAGTTCGACAAGGTTGAGATGGTGCAGATCGTTCGTCCTGAAGAGTCCATGGACGCGCTGGAAGAGATGACCGGCCACGCGGAGAAAGTGCTGGAGCTGCTGGGTCTGCCGTACCGTCGTATGGCCCTGTGCACCGGTGATATGGGCTTTGGCGCCTGCAAAACCTTCGACCTGGAAGTGTGGGTGCCTGCGCAGAACACTTACCGCGAGATCTCCTCTTGCTCTAACGTCTGGGATTTCCAGGCGCGCCGCATGCAGGCTCGCTGCCGCAGCAAGTCCGACAAGAAAACCCGTCTGGTGCATACCCTGAACGGGTCTGGTCTGGCTGTGGGTCGTACGCTGGTTGCCGTGCTGGAAAACTACCAGCAGGCAGACGGACGTATTGAGATCCCTGAAGTGCTGCGTCCCTACATGAAGGGCCAGCAGTTCATCGGCTAATTCTTTGCCTCACAACAAAAAAGCGCCTCAGGGCGCTTTTTTTATGCCTTTGATTTGATACGACGCAATAACCCTTCCCTCTAAAGTAGTAATACTCCTCCGAATGAAAGTCAGAATAAAAATCTGATAACGAAAAAAATCGTTATATATAAAACTACATAGCGGTTTGCGCCGCCTCTCTTTTCTTTGTGAGCAACCAAAGTGAGTCTCTATGAAAATCAACGCGCCTGAAGCATTAATGGCTGCCGAGGTCACTCGCCGTGGGTTGATGAAAACCACGGCAATAGGCGGCCTGGCCGTAGCCAGCAGCGCTTTCACGCTCCCTTTTACCCGACTGGCCTCAGCGGCGGATGCATTATCCCCAGCCTCAGCTCCGGAAAAAGTGGTGTGGAGTGCCTGTACCGTTAACTGCGGTAGCCGTTGTCCGCTGCGTATGCATGTGGTGGATGGCGAAATTAAATATGTTGAAACCGACAATACCGGGGACGATAACTACGAAGGGTTACATCAGGTCCGTGCCTGCCTGCGTGGTCGCTCCATGCGTCGTCGCGTGTATAATCCGGACCGCCTGAAATATCCGATGAAGCGCGTCGGTAAGCGTGGGGAAGGGAAGTTCGAGCGAATTAGCTGGGATGAAGCCTACGACATCATTGCCACCAACATGCAGCGTTTGATTAAAGAGTACGGCAACGAATCCATCTACCTGAACTACGGTACCGGGACGCTTGGCGGCACGCTGACCCGCTCCTGGCCACCGGGTAAAACGCTGGTGGCACGCCTGATGAACTGCTGCGGCGGTTATCTCAATCACTATGGCGACTATTCCTCTGCGCAGATCGCAGCAGGACTGAACTACACCTACGGCGGCTGGGCTGACGGCAACAGCCCGTCCGATATTGAAAACAGTAAGCTGGTCGTGCTGTTCGGTAACAACCCGGGTGAAACCCGCATGAGCGGCGGTGGGGTAACTTATTACCTCGAACAGGCCCGCGCCAAATCTAACGCCCGCATGATCATCATCGATCCGCGCTATACCGACACCGGTGCCGGACGTGAAGACGAGTGGATCCCCATCCGTCCAGGTACCGATGCAGCGCTGGTCTCCGCGCTTGCGTGGGTAATGATCACAGAAAACCTCGTCGATCAGCCTTTCCTGGATAAATACTGCGTCGGCTATGACGAGAAAACCCTGCCGGCCAGCGCGCCTGCTAATGGTCACTACAAGGCGTATATTCTCGGGCAGGGCAATGACGGCGTGGCGAAAACGCCGCAGTGGGCATCCACCATCACCGGTATTCCGGCCGAGCGTATCGTTCAGCTGGCGCGTGAGATTGGCTCGGCCAAACCGGCCTACATCAGCCAGGGTTGGGGTCCGCAGCGTCATGCGAACGGCGAAATCGCGACCCGCGCCATCTCCATGCTCTCCATTCTGACCGGCAACGTCGGCATCCACGGCGGTAACACCGGCGCGCGTGAAGGCTCGTATGAAGTGCCGTTCGAACGTATGCCGACGCTGGATAACCCGGTTCAGACCAGCATCTCCATGTTTATGTGGACCGATGCGATTGAACGCGGCCCGGAAATGACCGCCCTGCGCGACGGCGTGCGCGGCAAGGACAAGCTGGACGTGCCGATCAAGATGATCTGGAACTATGCCGGTAACTGCCTCATCAACCAGCATTCAGAAATCAACCGCACCCACGAGATCCTGCAGGATGACAAGAAGTGCGAGATGATTGTGGTGATCGACTGCCACATGACCTCCTCGGCAAAATATGCCGATATCCTGCTGCCGGACTGCACCGCCTCTGAGCAGATGGATTTCGCGCTGGACGCCTCCTGCGGCAACATGTCCTACGTGATTTTTACCGACCAGGCGATTAAACCGCGCTTCGAGTGCAAAACCATCTATGAGATGACCTCCGAGCTGGCGAAACGTCTTGGCGTTGAGCAGCAGTTTACCGAGGGGCGCACTCAGGAAGGGTGGATGCGCCATCTGCATGAACTCTCCCGTAAGGCCATTCCTGACCTGCCGGATTTTGATACCTTCCGCAAGCAGGGGATGTACAAACAGCGCGATCCGGAAGGGCACCACGTGGCGTACAAAGCGTTCCGTGAAGATCCGCAGGCAAACCCGCTGACCACGCCGTCGGGCAAAATCGAAATCTACTCCGAAGAGCTGGCAAAAATCGCGTCGACGTGGGAGCTGCCGGAAGGGGACGTTATCGATCCGCTGCCGATCTACACGCCAGGTTTTGAGAACTACAACGATCCGCTGACGGCGAAATTCCCGCTGCAGCTGACCGGTTTCCACTACAAAGCGCGCGTGCACTCCACCTACGGTAACGTCGACGTACTGAAAGCCGCCTGCCGTCAGGAGATGTGGATCAACCCGATGGATGCCAAAGCGCGCGGCATCAGCAATGGCGATCGCGTGCGTATCTTCAACGGTCGCGGCGAGGTGCACATCGAAGCCAAAGTGACGCCGCGCATGATGCCAGGCGTAGTGGCGCTGGGGGAAGGGGCCTGGTACAGCCCTGATGCCAACCGCATTGACCAGGCGGGCAGTATTAACGTACTGACCACGCAGCGTCCGTCGCCACTGGCGAAGGGCAACCCATCCCACACAAACCTTGTCCAGGTTGAAAAGGTTTAAGGAGTAGCCGATGACAACCCAGTATGGATTTTTTATCGATTCCAGCCGTTGCACCGGGTGCAAAACCTGCGAGCTGGCCTGTAAAGATTACAAAGACCTGACTCCTGACGTCAGCTTCCGCCGCATCTACGAATACGCGGGGGGCGACTGGCAGGAAGATAACGGCGTCTGGCATCAGAACGTCTTTGCCTATTACCTGTCGATTGCCTGCAACCACTGTGAAGATCCGGCCTGCACCAAGGTCTGCCCGAGCGGGGCGATGCACAAGCGTGAAGACGGCTTTGTGGTAGTGGACGAAGATGTTTGCATAGGCTGTCGCTACTGCCATATGGCCTGTCCGTACGGCGCACCGCAGTACAATCCCGCTAAAGGCCACATGACCAAATGCGACGGTTGCCACACCCGCGTAGCGGATGGCAAAAAGCCGATCTGCGTCGAGTCCTGCCCGCTGCGCGCGCTGGACTTCGGCCCTGTTGAAGAGTTGCGTCAAAAACACGGTCAGCTTGCCGCCGTGGCACCGCTGCCGTCTGCGCACTTCACGAAGCCGAGCATTGTGATTAAACCTAACGCCAACAGCCGTCCTACTGGTGACACCACCGGCTACCTGGCAAACCCGAAGGAGGTGTGAGATGGGAAGTGGATGGCATGAATGGCCGCTGATGATCTTCACGGTCTTTGGTCAGTGCGTGGCGGGCGGCTTCATTGTGCTCGCGCTGGCGTTGTTGAAAGGGAACCTCAATGCCGAACAGCAGCAGCGTTTAGTGTTGAGCATGTTTGGCCTGTGGGTGCTTATGGGGATTGGCTTTATCGCCTCTACGCTACACCTGGGTTCGCCGATGCGCGCGTTTAACTCTCTGAACCGCGTGGGGGCCTCATCCCTCAGTAACGAGATTGCCAGCGGGGCAATTTTCTTTGCCGTCGGTGGTCTGGGCTGGCTGCTGGCCGCTTTGAAGAAATTGCCAGCGGGTCTGCGCAGCCTGTGGTTAATCGTGACCATGGTGCTGGGCGTGGTGTTCGTGTGGATGATGGTGCGCGTCTATAACACCATCGATACCGTGCCCACCTGGTACAGCGTCTGGACGCCAATGAGCTTCTTCCTGACTATGTTTATCGGCGGGCCGCTGCTGGGCTACCTGCTGCTGCGCGTGGCGTGCGTAGACGGGTGGGCAATGCGTTTACTGCCCGCTGTTTCGCTTCTGGCGCTGGTAGTGAGTGCGATGGTCGCCCTGATGCAGGGTTCTGAACTGGCAACCATTCACAGCTCTATCCAGCAGGCTTCTGCCCTGGTGCCGGACTACGGTGCGCTGATGGCCTGGCGTATCGTTCTGCTGGTCGCTGCGCTGGTATTCTGGATTGCTCCTCAGCTCAAAGGTTATCAGCCCGCGCTGCCGCTGCTGTCACTGGCCTTTGTGCTGGTCCTGGCGGGTGAACTGATTGGCCGCGGCGTGTTCTACGGGTTGCATATGACCGTTGGTATGGCTGTCGCCAGCTAACGTTGCATTTGGTTATATCAAGCCGGGCCATAGTGCCCGGCTTTTTTCTTTTTCGATCATGAAATTTTTCAACTGTCGTTTTGTTTTAATTTCGCCCATTAATAAATAAAAACAGACACATAATTAATATCTATAGCAGGCGTGGCATTAGCAGGATAAGTTTTTTAAATCGACAGGGAACATATTGTGCGAGGCGGCTAAATCAGTGGATTGACTTTGTTTTTGCCAGTGGCATGATGCGCACGAAATCTGAACTTCCTCACGGTTTTTAATCCATGACCACCTATACCCGCCCAGTGCTCCTGTTGCTCTGTGGCCTGCTTCTGTTGACCCTGGCGATCGCAGTGTTAAATACGCTCGTCCCGCTATGGCTCGCCCATGAAAACTTACCGACCTGGCAGGTGGGTATGGTCAGCTCGTCCTTTTTTACCGGGAACCTGCTGGGTACGCTAATGACCGGGAGCCTGATTAAGCGCTTTGGCTTTAATCGCAGCTATTATCTGGCTTCGCTGATTTTCGCCGCCGGGTGTGCCGGGCTGGGCCTGATGGTCGGCTTCTGGAGCTGGATGGCATGGCGCTTTATCGCAGGCGTAGGCTGCGCGATGATTTGGGTGGTGGTAGAAAGTGCGCTGATGTGCAGCGGCACTTCGCGCAACCGTGGACGCCTGCTGGCAGCCTATATGATGGTTTATTACGTCGGCACCGTGCTGGGTCAACTGATGGTCAGCAAGCTGCCAACCGATCTGATGAGCGTTCTGCCGTGGGTAACGGGCATGGTGCTGGCCGCAATCCTGCCGCTGCTCTTCACGCGCATTGTGAACCAGAACAGCGAGCATCAGGAAGCGACCCACGTCTGGCCGATGCTCAGACTCCGTCAGGCGCGCCTGGGCGTTAACGGCTGCATTATCTCGGGCATTGTACTGGGCTCGCTCTACGGCCTGATGCCGCTCTATCTGAATCATCAGGGCGTCAGCGATTCCGGAATTGGCTTCTGGATGGCGGTGATGGTGAGTGCGGGGATCGTCGGGCAGTGGCCGATTGGCCGCCTGGCGGATCGCTTCGGTCGTCTGCTGGTGCTTCGCGTTCAGGTCTTCGTGGTGATTATGGGATGCCTTGCCATGCTCAGCAACGCCGCGATGGCACCTGCACTGTCTATTCTCGGGGCCGCCGGCTTTACGCTCTATCCGGTCGCGATGGCCTGGGCCTGTGAGAAAGTTGAACATCACCAGCTGGTGGCAATGAACCAGGCGCTGTTACTGAGCTATACCATCGGCAGTTTATTAGGGCCGACGTTTACCGCGATGCTGATGCAGAATTATTCCGATAATTTATTGTTTATCATGATCGCCAGCGTGTCGTTTATTTATCTCTTGATGCTGCTGCGCAAAGCGGGCGAGCATCCAACGCCTGTGGCACATGCCTGATTAAATAAAAGCCTGTCGATGACAGGCTTTTTTGTCCCTGTCACAACTAAGAGTTTTACTTATTGTTTGTTTATTGCGCCAGGCGATAATTCATGTGAGTCCTACCACTATAAGGCAGCAATCATGTCTATTCGTCGTTTTTCCACTACCGCACTTGCCGTAGTGTTGTCTTTAACGTTTGCAACGGCTCCGGTCATGGCTAACCCTGGAAACGGGAACGGCGGTGGTCACGGAAACGGTGGCGGGCAAGGTAATGGTAGTAATCATGGTAACGGGAATTCTGGTAACCATGGCAATAAGCAAAATAACGGTCAGGATAACCCTGGAAAATCGGATAAAAGCTTTAAAAGCAGTAAAGATGTCGGTAACGATGTCGACGCTCGCGTGAGCTTCGATCATGCCCGCCACCTGGCGCTTAATTATGGCTTAACGGGCTATGACTCTCTGCCTCCGGGTATCGCGAAAAACCTGGCGCGCGGTAAGCCGTTGCCTCCGGGCATTGCGAAGAAAACCGTGCCGGCCTCAATGCTTGGCCAGCTTCCTTCCTACCCTGGCTATGAATGGCGCGTGGTCGGAGACGACCTGGTCTTAATTGCGCTGAGTACAGCCATTGTGACGTCCGTTATTAACGGCGTCTTTAAATAGAATATAAAAAGGCCCGGTTCTCACCGGGCCTTTTCTTTAATACATCACCTTGTGGCCGTACTGTTCTAGAATACCTTTGACGCGTTCCATCGTCTCTTTTTTCGGCGGCTTCACGCCATCGAGTTTGTACTCTTCGCCCATTGCCACCCATTTATGTTTACCCAGCTCGTGATAGGGCAGAAGCTCGATTTTCTCGACGTTGCCCATGTCGCGGGTAAATTCCCCCAGGCGGTGCGCAGAGTCGTCATCATCTGACCAGCCGGGAACCACCACGTAGCGGATCCAGGTTTTAATGCCTTTATCGGCAATGTATTTGGCAAATTCCAGCGTGCGGTGGTTTGAAACACCAACGAGGTTCTGGTGGATCTCATCGTTCATCTGTTTGAGATCGAGCATCACCAGATCGGTCACTTCAAGCAGCTCGTCGATAACCGGATCGTAACGGCGTACGAAGCCGTTGGTGTCGAGGCAGGTATGAATGCCTTCTTTGTGGCAGGCACGGAACCAGTCGCGGACAAATTCAGCCTGCAGAATGGCTTCACCGCCGGATGCGGTGACGCCGCCGCCGGACGCGTTCATAAAGTGGCGGTAGGTCACCACCTCTTTCATCAAGTCTTCAACGGTCACTTCTTTACCGCCGTGGGTATCCCAGGTGTCACGGTTATGGCAGTACAGGCAGCGCATCAGGCAGCCCTGGAAAAAGGTAATAAAGCGGATACCCGGGCCATCGACGGTGCCACAGGATTCAAAGGAGTGAATGCGACCAATAATTGACATTGCGGTGATATCTCCAGCATCGGCCCGTCCGGGGCCTGAGTATGCACAGCTCAAAGCCGGCTGTGTTGAAGTCTGTTTTGGCTGATATCCATAGAGTATAGATAGCGGACAAAAGAGACTGAGGTGGAGAGGGTGCTAAAAAGGCCCCACTGACGTGGAGCCTTTATTGTACGCTTTTTAACGCGTGATTTCAGTCAATTCCAGTTACATGGACTGAGTGAAAGTACGGGTGATAACGTCCTGCTGCTGTTCTTTAGTCAGGGAGTTAAAACGTACTGCGTAGCCAGATACGCGGATGGTCAGCTGAGGATATTTCTCAGGGTGTTCCATCGCGTCGAGCAGCATTTCACGGTTCATTACATTCACGTTCAGGTGCTGACCACCTTCGATGGACGCTTCGTGGTGGAAGTAACCATCCATCAGACCCGCGAGGTTAGTTTTACGCACTTCGTCGTCTTTACCCAGCGCGTTTGGCACGATAGAGAAGGTATAAGAGATACCATCTTTCGCGTAAGCAAACGGCAGTTTAGCAACGGAAGTCAGAGAGGCAACCGCACCTTTCTGGTCACGACCGTGCATTGGGTTAGCACCTGGGCCGAATGGCGCGCCAGCACGACGACCGTCTGGGGTGTTACCGGTTTTCTTACCATACACAACGTTAGAGGTGATGGTCAGAACAGACTGAGTCGGGATAGCGTTACGGTAAGTAGTCAGTTTCTGAATTTTCTTCATGAAACGTTCTACCAGGTCAACCGCCATGTCATCAACGCGAGAGTCGTTGTTACCAAACTGCGGATATTCACCTTCGATTTCGAAGTCTACAGCCAGGCCGTCTTCGTCACGAATTGGTTTAACTTTCGCATATTTGATTGCAGACAGGGAGTCAGCAGCAACGGACAGACCAGCGATACCACACGCCATGGTGCGGATAACGTCACGGTCGTGCAGCGCCATCAGAGAGGCTTCGTAGCTGTACTTGTCGTGCATGTAGTGAATAACGTTCAGCGCGGTCACGTACTGTTTAGCCAGCCAGTCCATGAAGTGATCCATGCGGTCCATCACTTCGTCGAAGTTCAGAACGTCGCCTTTAATCGGCTCAGACTTAGGACCAACCTGCATTTTCAGTTTTTCATCAACGCCGCCGTTGATTGCGTACAGCATGGTTTTCGCCAGGTTTGCACGCGCACCGAAGAACTGCATTTGTTTACCAACAACCATTGGGCTTACGCAGCAAGCGATAGCGTAATCGTCGTTGTTGAAGTCCGGACGCATCAGGTCATCGTTCTCGTACTGCAGAGAAGAGGTGTCGATGGACACTTTAGCCGCGAATTTCTTGAAGTTCAGAGGCAGTTTTTCAGACCACAGAACGGTGATGTTCGGCTCCGGAGAAGGACCCATGGTGTACAGGGTGTTCAGGAAGCGGAAGCTGTTTTTGGTTACCAGAGTACGGCCGTCAACGCCCATACCACCGATTGATTCTGTTGCCCAGATTGGGTCACCAGAGAACAGCTCATCGTATTCAGGGGTACGCAGGAAGCGAACCATACGCAGTTTCATGACCAGGTGGTCAATCATTTCCTGAGCGTCTTGCTCGGTGATTTTGCCTGCTTTGATGTCGCGTTCGATGTATGCATCCAGGAAGGTGGATACGCGACCGAAGGACATTGCTGCACCGTTCTGAGACTTAACAGCGGCCAGGTAGCCGAAGTAGGTCCACTGGATAGCTTCCTGAGCGTTGGTAGCAGGACCAGAGATATCGCAGCCATATTTCGCTGCCATCTCTTTGATCTGACCCAGCGCGCGGTGCTGTTCAGCGATTTCTTCACGCAGACGGATAGTCGCTTCCAGGTTTACGCCGTTTTCCAGATCGGACTGCAGGGAAACAAACTGCGCGTACTTGTCTTTCATCAGGAAGTCGATACCGTACAGCGCAACGCGACGGTAGTCGCCGATGATACGGCCACGGCCATACGCATCTGGCAGACCAGTCAGAACGCCAGATTTACGGCAGTTCAGAATGTCTTTGGTGTAAACATCGAACACGCCCTGGTTGTGGGTTTTGCGGTATTCGGTGAAGATTTTTTTCAGCATTGGGTCCAGCTCGCGGTTATACGCTTTGCAGGAACCTTCAACCATTTTGATACCACCGAACGGGATAATTGCGCGTTTCAGTGGTGCTTCAGTCTGCAGACCAACGATTTTCTCAAGGGCTTTGTTGATGTAGCCAGCATCGTGAGAAGTGATGGTGGAAGCAACGGAGGTGTCAAAATCAACTGGCGCGTGAGTGCGGTTTTCCAGTTTAACGCCTTCCATTACGCTGTCCCACAGCTTGGTGGTCGCGTCAGTTGCGCCAGCCAGGAAGGATTCGTCACCTTCATACGGGGTATAGTTTTTCTGAATGAAGTCACGTACGTTTACTTCATTCTGCCAGTCACCTTTCGCAAAACCTTCCCAGGCTGTGGCTAACTTTTCATTAAGCTCGGACATGTAACACCTACCTTCTTAAGTGGATTTTTTATTTACTGCCTGAGAAAACCATCAATGATGATCGTCGCCACGCAGGTAAATGACCCAGTATGTCAACCCAACTAACAGACCCCCACCGATAATGTTCCCGATAGTGACAGGGATCAGGTTATCAGTAATGAAATTCATAATAGTCAGGTGAGAGAAACTTTCCGGGGATGAACCAACTGCGGTCCAGAACTCCGGGCTTGCAAAGTCGCGGATGACAATGCCCATTGGGATCATGAACATATTCGCGATACTGTGCTCAAAGCCGCTGGCAACAAACATCGCAACCGGCAGAACCATAATTAAGGCTTTGTCCATCAGGCTACGACCCGAGTAGCTCATCCATACAGCCAGGCAGACCATCAGGTTAGCGAGGATGCCGAGAGCAACGGCTTCGATAAATGTGTGGTGCATTTTGTGGTCGGCGGTTTGCAGGACGTTAAGGCCCCAGCCACCGTTGGCGGTCATGTACTCGCCAGAAAGCCACATCAACAAAACAAAGAGCAGACAGCCAACCAGGTTACCCACGTAGACGTTGAGCCAGTTACGTGCCAGCTGGCCCCAGGTAATTCTTCCGCTGGCCTTTGCCACGACAATCAGCACCGTTGAGGTGAAGAGGTCGGCGCCGCAGATGACGCAAAGAATCAGACCCAGCGAGAAGCAAATGCCGCCAATCAGTTTGGCCATGCCGAAAGGCATTCCGGCAGTACCGGTAGTGGCGGTGATGTAGAAGACGAAAGCGATAGAGATGAACACACCAGCCGTGATCGCCAGATAGAACGTCTTCATCGGGTGTTTCGTTGCTTTATAGACACCCGCTTCTTCGGCAACTTTGGCCATCGCAGCAGGGAGTAAAAGATCAAAAGGGTTGTCAGCTTTCACACTAACTCTCTCTTTATTAAGTCGGCGACGAGATACTAACAAAGCATTATAGAAGAGAAATTGATATAGATCATATCTCGCCTGGCTTATAGGCCCGCAGTGTGTATGGTTTTACAGCAAATGCGGAGTAAGTATTTGATTATCCGTATAAAAATAAATTTTAAAAGTTATGAAAAGAGTTGAATTTTTTCGTTCAGCCACCTCTGACACAGTTAATTAATATGGAGTATTTACCATAAAAAGTAACAGTAAAGCCCAGGTAAATATTATTATATTTACCCATGTTTAACTTTATTATTACAATCAACAGTCATTGCCGAAGAAAATAAAAAACGGGGCAATGAAATTGCCCCGTAATATAGCCCAGACGATTGAATACGCCTACTGCTGGTAATGTTATCTGCGCTTATTTTGACCAGTAAGCGGCTTTAGCTTTCTGCAGCTTTTCGTAGGCCTTCAGCAGCGACTGATGCGCCGGGAAGGCTTTCAGATCGCTATCAACAGCCTGCAGGCCATAGAACGGCTCTTCGCCGCTCAGGGCTGCGCTGGCTGCTTCTACGGCCTCAGCTCCGTACATCCGCACGAAAGCATTCAGGTATTGCAGCGGCTCGCGATCGTCTTCCTGTGCCAGCAGCAGCAGGGTTTGCAGGCAGCGGTAATAATTGGTGCGCTCGGCAGAGAAGACCGACTGGTTGAATTCCATGGTCCACTCGGTCCAGGCCAGAGCCTGATCCAAATCGCCACCCGCCAGGGCCAGCATCGCTTTCAGCTCACCGATACGCAGGGTATACCAGCCGTTGTCTTTACCGGTCGCCAGGCCCAGCAGTTCGCGTACTCGGGTAAAGTCGTCGTGGCCTTCTTCGTCCAGCTGGGCGATCAGGTTCAGATAATCTTCTTTCTCCCACTCGCTGCCCGGCAGAGCCAGCAGCGTTTCGCGCAGGTGCGCGCCCATGCTGTTATTCGCCAGCCACAGATCTTCAGCCGGGTAGATGTCGGACATGCCCGGAACGATAATGCGGCACGCGTAGACGCCAAGATGTTCGTAGTCGGCAATGTAGACTTCCTGATCTTCGGCGTTGAAGATAGCCATCAGCGTGGCGAACTCTTCTTCCGTGGTACCGGCAAAGCTCCAGTCCACGAACGGATAGTCGGCGTCCTGCTTGAACATATCCCAGGAAATTAAACCGCTGGAGTCGATGAAGTGGGTTTCAAGGTTGGTATGCTCGGCCACTTCTTCATCGTCAAACGTTGGCGGAGTGAAGACGTCGAGATCTTTCAGGCTACGGCCCTGCAGCAGCTCGGTAACGGTACGCTCCAGCGCAACGCCGAAGTCAGGGTGTGCGCCGAAGGAGGCGAAGCAGGTGCCGTTAGCCGGGTTAAACAGCACGACGCAGATAACCGGGTACTTACCGCCCAGCGAGCCGTCGTAGGCAAAGATTGGGAAACCTTCTGCTTCCAGCTTAGCGATGGACTCCACAACGCCCGGGTAGCGCGCCAGTACGTCTGCCGGAATTTCAGGCAGGCTGATGGATTCAGCGATGATGCGGTTTTTAATGTGGCGTTCGAAAACTTCAGACAGACCCTGCACGCGCGCTTCATTGCGGGTGTTACCGGCGGACATACCGTTGGACACATACAGGTTGCCGACGATGTTCATCGGAATATACACGGTCTGCTCGTCAGACTGACGGGTGAACGGCAGGGCGCAGATCCCACGGTCTTCATTGCCAGACTGCAGATCGATCAGCATGCTGGCCGTCAGTTCGTTTTCCGGATCGTAGAAAGCACGCAGGCGCGCGTCGAGAATACCTTCCGGCAGCTCGTCATCTTCGGTCAGCGGGAACCATTTTTCATTCGGATAGTGAACGAACGGGCCGTTAGCGATGGTTTCGCCCAGCCAGAAGTCAGCGAAGAAATAGTTGGTGGACAGACGCTCAAAATACTCACCCAGCGCAGAGGCCAGTGCCGCTTTTTTCGTCGCGCCTTTACCGTTGGTAAAGCACAGGGCACAGTCTTTATCGCGAATATGCACGGACCAGACATGAGGCACCGGATTGAGCCAGGAGGCTTCTTCGATGTTAAAACCCAGGTCGGTCAGTTTCTGCTGGAAGCGAGCGATGGAATCTTCCAGAGCGGCGTCTTTGCCGGGGATAAACGTTTGAGTCATGGCGTTCACTTTTATCGTACGTAAAGCGCGCAATGATACGGGTTTTGCGTGACGGGTGCTATCTTCGGCGAAAATAAAAGGCTGGGCTATGCTTAGTGGCAGTAACTGACTGTTAAGGCATAGAAAAATGAAAGCATTTGATCTCCAGCGGATGGCGTTTGATAAAGTTCCTCCTGAATTTCTGGGCGAAGTGGCGCTGCGCAGCCTGTATACCTTCGTACTCGTCTTCCTGTTTCTTAAAATCACCGGCCGCCGCGGCGTGCGGCAGATGTCGCTCTTTGAGGTGTTGATCATCCTGACGCTGGGTTCGGCGGCGGGGGACGTTGCCTTTTATGATGACGTGCCGATGGTGCCGGTGTTTATCGTTTTTGTCTCACTGGCGCTACTTTATCGCCTTGTCATGTGGCTGATGTCGAAAAGCGAAAAGCTGGAAGATCTGCTTGAAGGCAAGCCGGTCGTTATCGTCGAGGACGGACAGTTGGCCTGGGAAAATGTACAAAGCGCCAATATGACCGAGTTTGAGTTCTTTATGGAGCTACGCCTGAACAGCGTTGAACAGCTCGGGCAGGTGCGTCTGGCGATCATGGAAACCAACGGGCAGATCAGCGTTTATTACTATTCAGACGACGAGGTAAAACCGGGACTGTGTATCCTGCCGGATATGCTGATCGAGCGTTTCAGAACGGTACCTGAATCAGGCGAGTATGCTTGCGTAAGATGTAGCCATGTCGTCGCGATGCAGCCGGGGGATCGCCAATTATGCCCCCGCTGTGCAAATCCGGAATGGACGAAGGTTAGCCGGGCCAAACGTATCACCTGACAGCCATTTTGTCGGTTTTGACTTAGCGAGGCGGCAGATTGTTTTGTGTGACGCGGTGCACATTTCACGGGTCATAAGTTTTAGACATTGCGGCGCGTGTCACTGAATGATAAAACCGATATCCACAGTTATAACTTATGGCTTTTAGCATGGTGAGGGGAAATGGCTCAAGTCTTTAATTTCAGTTCAGGTCCGGCAATGTTACCGGCAGACGTGCTTAAACAGGCTCAACAGGAACTTTGTGACTGGAACGGTCTCGGTACGTCGGTGATGGAAATCAGCCACCGTGGTAAAGAGTTTATTCAGGTGGCGGAAGAGGCAGAAAAGGATTTTCGCGATCTGCTGAATATTCCCTCGAACTACAAAGTATTGTTCTGTCACGGCGGTGGACGCGGCCAGTTTGCAGGCGTTCCGCTGAATATTCTCGGTGACAAAACGACGGCTGACTACGTTGATGCGGGTTACTGGGCGTCAAGCGCCGTTAAGGAAGCGCATAAATACTGCACGCCGAATGTTATCGACGCCAAAGTGACCGTTGACGGTCTGCGCGCCGTGAAGCCAATGAGCGAGTGGCAGCTTTCCGATAACGCAGCGTATCTGCACTACTGCCCGAATGAAACCATTGACGGGATTGCCATCGACGAGACGCCAAACTTCGGTAGCGATGTCGTGGTTGCCGCCGACTTCTCCTCCACCATTCTGTCTGCGCCAATTGATGTCAGCCGCTACGGCGTTATCTATGCGGGCGCGCAGAAAAATATCGGCCCGGCCGGTTTGACTATCGTCGTCGTGCGTGAAGACCTGCTGGGTAAAGCGCATAAATCCTGCCCGTCGATTCTTGATTACACCGTGCTGAACGATAACGATTCGATGTTCAACACTCCCCCAACGTTTGCCTGGTATCTCTCCGGCCTGGTCTTCAAATGGCTGAAGCAAAACGGCGGCGTGGCGCAGATGGACAAGGTGAATCAGCAGAAAGCTGAACTGCTGTATGGCGTGATCGACAAGAGCGATTTCTACCGCAACGATGTGGCGAAAGCGAACCGTTCCCGCATGAACGTGCCGTTCCAGCTGGCGGACAGCAGCCTGGATAAAGTGTTCCTGGAGGAGTCCTTCGCGGCAGGCCTGCATGCGCTCAAAGGTCACCGTGTCGTTGGCGGCATGCGTGCCTCCATCTATAACGCGATGCCGCTGGAAGGCGTTAAAGCCCTGACGGATTTCATGATCGACTTCGAACGTCGTCACGGTTAATTTGCTGTTTTTCACCCCCGCAGCGTCCCTGCGGGGTTTTTATTATGTTGAGTTGAGAGTTTAGTTTTCATGGAATCCCTGACGTTACAACCTATCGCGCGGGTAGATGGCACCATCAATCTGCCTGGTTCAAAAAGTGTCTCGAACCGCGCTCTGCTGCTGGCAGCTCTGGCAAACGGCACCACCGTCCTTACAAACCTGCTGGACAGCGATGACGTGCGCCATATGCTCAATGCGCTGAAAGCGTTGGGCGTTCAGTACACTCTCTCCGACGATCGTACCCGCTGCGAAGTGACCGGCAACGGCGGCGCGCTGAGCTCGGGCGAAGAGCTTGAGCTGTTTCTGGGCAACGCGGGTACCGCGATGCGCCCGCTGGCGGCGGCCCTGTGTCTGGGCAGCAACAACATCGTGCTGACCGGCGAGCCGCGCATGAAAGAGCGTCCGATTGGTCACCTGGTGGATGCTCTGCGCCAGGGCGGCGCGCAGGTTGAGTATCTTGAGCAGGAAAACTATCCGCCACTGCGTCTGCGCGGCGGTTTTACCGGCGGTAACGTCGAGGTGGACGGCAGCGTTTCCAGCCAGTTCCTGACGGCACTGCTGATGACCGCGCCGCTGGCGCCGCAGGATACGGTTATTAGCATCAAGGGCGACCTGGTTTCTAAACCGTACATTGATATCACGCTACACCTGATGAAAACCTTCGGTGTTGAGGTGGAAAACCAGTCTTATCAGCGTTTTGTGGTGCGCGGGGCGCAGCAGTACCAGTCTCCGGGCAACTACCTTGTTGAGGGTGATGCGTCATCCGCATCCTACTTCCTGGCCGCGGGTGCGATTAAAGGCGGCACGGTAAAAGTGACCGGTATTGGCCGTAACAGCGTGCAGGGTGACATCCGTTTTGCGGATGTGCTGGAAAAGATGGGCGCCATTGTCACCTGGGGCGATGACTTCATCTCCTGTACCCACGGCGAGCTGAACGCCATCGACATGGACATGAACCATATCCCGGATGCGGCGATGACCATTGCCACGGCGGCGCTGTTCGCCAAAGGCACTACCACGCTGCGTAACATCTACAACTGGCGCGTAAAAGAGACGGACCGCCTGTTCGCGATGGCGACCGAGCTGCGAAAAGTCGGTGCCGAGGTGGAAGAGGGCGAAGACTACATTCGCGTGACTCCTCCGGCAAAACTGCAGTTTGCGGAAATCGGCACCTACAACGATCACCGTATGGCGATGTGCTTCTCGCTGGTGGCGCTTTCAGACAC
This sequence comes from Enterobacter sp. UCD-UG_FMILLET, assembly GCF_000762975.1. Lineage (NCBI taxonomy): Bacteria > Pseudomonadati > Pseudomonadota > Gammaproteobacteria > Enterobacterales > Enterobacteriaceae > Enterobacter > Enterobacter sp. UCD-UG_FMILLET. Next base: position 32,282 of record NZ_JRJC01000018.1, on the reverse strand, counting down.
GCCTGTAACGATTCTTGACCCGAAATGTACCGCGAAAACCTTCCCGGACTACTTTGAACAGCTGGCACGCATTAGCACGCTGGCCTGATAACGTATTGCCGCATCACCCGATGCGGCATTTCCTTACGCTTCATTACGAACACCTCCGCTCATTTCTTCTACACTCTGCTTCAATCATTCCGTAATTTGCACGCAAAGGTAACAGTTGCGCACGTTGGCGCGTATAATGCGCGGCGTTCATGTAAACGGTATGCCTTATTTAAGGAGAAAAAGATGACGGCAGTTGCCCCGGTAATCACCATTGATGGGCCGAGTGGCGCAGGGAAAGGTACTCTGTGCAAAGCGATGGCGGAAGCATTGCAATGGCATCTTTTAGATTCGGGAGCAATCTATCGCGTGCTGGCGCTGGCCGCGCTGCATCACCATGTGGATGTCGCGTCTGAAGAAGCGCTGGTTCCGCTGGCTGCGCATCTGGATGTGCGTTTCGTATCGACTGATGGCAACCTGGAAGTCATCCTTGAAGGGGAAGACGTGAGCGGCGAAATCCGTACGCAGGAAGTGGCTAATGCGGCCTCTCAGGTTGCGGCGTTCCCGCGCGTTCGCGAGGCGCTTTTACGTCGTCAGCGCGCGTTCCGTGAAGCCCCGGGGCTGATCGCTGACGGACGCGATATGGGAACGGTGGTATTCCCTGATGCGCCAGTAAAAATTTTCCTCGACGCCTCTTCGGAAGAACGTGCTCAACGCCGCATGCTTCAGTTGCAGGAAAAGGGGTTTAGTGTTAACTTTGATCGCCTTTTATCCGAGATAAAAGAGCGCGATGACCGCGATCGTAACCGCGCCGTCGCCCCACTTGTTCCTGCAGAAGATGCATTAGTTCTGGATTCAACCAGTTTAACTATTGAGCAAGTGATTGAAAAAGCGCTACAATATGCGCGCCAAAAACTGGCACTCGCGTAATCGCGACCGATTTAGCAGTACCCCCGCTGCAATGGATTGACGGCGGGTATGTGAAACAACCCCATCCGGCACGGAGCCAGGTGGACGTTAATATTAACCTGAAGATTAAACATGACTGAATCTTTTGCTCAACTGTTTGAAGAATCCTTAAAAGAAATCGAAACCCGCCCGGGTTCCATCGTTCGCGGTGTTGTTGTTGCTATCGACAAAGACGTAGTACTGGTTGACGCCGGTCTGAAATCTGAGTCCGCCATTCCGGCAGAGCAGTTCAAAAACGCCCAGGGCGAGCTGGAAATCCAGGTTGGTGACGAAGTTGACGTTGCTCTGGACGCAGTAGAAGACGGCTTCGGTGAAACCCTGCTTTCTCGTGAGAAAGCTAAACGTCACGAAGCATGGATCACGCTGGAAAAAGCTTACGAAGAAGCTGAAACTGTGGTCGGTGTTATCAACGGCAAAGTTAAAGGTGGCTTCACTGTTGAGCTGAATGGTATTCGTGCGTTCCTGCCAGGTTCTCTGGTAGACGTTCGTCCAGTTCGTGACACTCTGCACCTGGAAGGCAAAGAGCTTGAGTTCAAAGTAATCAAGCTGGACCAGAAGCGTAACAACGTTGTTGTTTCCCGTCGTGCCGTTATCGAATCCGAAAACAGCGCAGAACGCGATCAGCTGCTGGAAAACCTGCAGGAAGGCATGGAAGTCAAAGGTATCGTTAAGAACCTCACTGACTACGGCGCATTCGTTGACCTGGGCGGCGTTGATGGCCTGCTGCACATCACCGACATGGCGTGGAAACGCGTTAAGCACCCAAGCGAAATCGTGAACGTGGGCGACGAAATCACTGTTAAAGTGCTGAAGTTCGACCGTGAGCGTACTCGTGTATCCCTCGGCCTGAAACAGCTGGGCGAAGATCCATGGGTAGCTATCGCTAAGCGTTACCCAGAAGGTACTAAACTGACTGGTCGCGTAACCAACCTGACTGACTACGGCTGCTTCGTTGAAATCGAAGAAGGCGTTGAAGGTCTGGTGCACGTTTCCGAAATGGACTGGACCAACAAAAACATCCACCCATCCAAAGTTGTTAACGTTGGTGATGTAGTGGAAGTGATGGTTCTGGATATCGACGAAGAACGTCGTCGTATCTCCCTGGGCCTGAAACAGTGCAAAAACAACCCATGGCAGCAGTTCGCGGAAACCCACAACAAGGGCGACCGTGTTGAAGGTAAAATCAAGTCTATCACTGACTTCGGTATCTTCATCGGCCTGGACGGCGGCATCGATGGCCTGGTTCACCTGTCTGACATCTCCTGGAACGTTGCAGGCGAAGAAGCAGTTCGTGAATACAAAAAAGGCGACGAAATCGCTGCAGTTGTTCTGCAGGTTGACGCAGAGCGTGAGCGTATCTCCCTGGGCGTTAAACAGCTCGCAGAAGATCCGTTCAACAACTGGGTTGCACTGAACAAGAAAGGCGCAATCGTAAACGGTAAAGTGACTGCAGTTGACGCTAAAGGCGCAACCGTAGAACTGGCTGACGGCGTTGAAGGTTACCTGCGCGCTTCTGAAGCTTCCCGTGACCGCGTTGAAGATGCCACTCTGGTTCTGAACGTAGGCGACGACGTTGAAGCTAAGTTCACCGGTGTTGACCGTAAGAACCGTGCAATCAGCCTGTCTGTTCGTGCTAAAGACGAAGCTGATGAGAAAGATGCAATCGCCACTGTTAACAAACAGGAAGATGCAAACTTCTCTAACAACGCAATGGCTGAAGCTTTCAAAGCAGCTAAAGGCGAGTAATATCAGGTTCTCAGCATCATTTGCGCTGTAACGCATTTACAGCCTGAAGGATGAGGAGCAAACTTGACAGATTGCAGGATTCGTCCTGTAATCAATAACAAAGGGCGGCTACGGCCGCCCTTGTTTAATGAGCTGTTCAGCTAATTGGTTTGAAAGGAACCGGAGGAATCATGACCAAGTCAGAATTGATTGAAAGACTTGCCAGTCAGCAACCGCATATCCCTGCCAAGGCAGTGGAAGATGCCGTAAAAGAGATGCTGGAGCATATGGCCTCCACTCTTGCCCAGGGCGAGCGCATTGAAATCCGCGGTTTCGGTAGTTTTTCTCTGCACTATCGTGCTCCACGTACCGGGCGTAACCCGAAAACTGGCGATAAAGTCGAGCTGGAAGGTAAGTACGTTCCACACTTTAAGCCGGGTAAAGAACTGCGCGATCGCGCCAATATTTACGGCAACTGAGTTTAGCCAGCCGGTTAAACTGGGTTCGAAAGAAAGCACCTGCGGGTGCTTTTTTTGTGTCTGTCGCTTTCATTCTGAAGATGCCCCGCATTTTCCATTTCGTTTTCTGCAAACCGATAAAAACAGCACAGCGCGCGCTGTAAAACGCACTCTTCCCATCTGACATTCCTTCTGCCTGATTACATACTGCCCCTCTGAAACAGGGAGGTAGCAATGGGAATTCCCGCGCTTAGCATCTGCGCCATTCTGGCGATAGCCCCGTTACTCTGGTTACCTGTACTGCCATCACGTCATACCGTGTGGATAATGATTGTTGGCGGGATCGTGCTGGCCGCACGGCGAAACGTACGACTGAAGTATGCGGGTATCACGCTGTTATTTTGCGTGTGGGGTATTCTGGCTGCGAAGGAGAGCGTCTGGCCGATGCAGCATTTAACCACGGGGGCCGTGCAGGCTGAGGTAGCAATTACCGCCACAGATGGCGCAACGCAGCATCAGGGAAACATTCTCCGCGTCGATGGCCAGCGCTGGTGGGCCTCTACCGGCGTAACGCTGTATGGCAATTATCTGCCACAGAATGCGTGTGCCGGTCAGCGCTGGAGCATGACGCTCAGGCTCAGGCCTGCTCATGGCGAACTGAACGACGGCGGTTATGATTCTCAGCGCAGCGCTTTTGCCCGCCATCAAACGCTGAGCGGGCGCTTCACCCGTGCGGAACTCGTCGATGGGCGCTGCAGCCTGCGAGCGCAATATCTCATGTCACTGCAAAACCGACTTTCGGCTTACCGCTGGGGGGCTGTTATCCTCGGACTGGGAATGGGTGAACGTCTGGATGTGCCCCGGGAAATACAAGACCTGATGCGTGAAACCGGGACGCTGCATCTGATGGCGATTTCGGGTCTGCATATCGCGCTAGCGGCATCCCTCGCCTGGTTACTCGCACGTGGGCTACAGTTTTTATTACCCAGCCACCGTATCCACTGGCAAATGCCTCTCCTGGCCGGGTTATGCTTTGCCGCTTTCTACGCCTGGCTTACCGGTCTGCAACCTCCTGCGCTACGCACGGTCATCGCGCTTGCTGTGCTTGCAATGTTGCGGATCGCTGCCAGGCAATGGTCTCCATGGCAGGTATGGGGGGGCTGTATCGCGGCGATCCTGATAAGCGATCCCTTAGCCATACTCTCCCAGAGTCTGCTCTTGTCTGCATTTGCCGTCGCCGCACTGATTTTCTGGTTTCAGTGGCTGCCTCTTCCTCGCTGGCGCCGGGCACGACGTATACGGCCGCTGCTGAACCTGATCTATCTGCAGGTGGGCATGCTGATGCTGCTGATGCCACTACAGGTTCTGATTTTCCATGGCTTCAGCATCACCTCCTTGGTCGCAAATCTCTTTGCCGTTCCCCTGGTGACGTTTGTCTCCGTGCCGCTGATCCTGCTCGGCATGCTGCTTCATCTCCTGCCGCTGGCGGCACCTGAAAGCGTCGTCTGGTTCGCAGTCGATAAGTCACTTGCGGGATTGTTCTGGTTCCTCATGCGCTTGCCTTATGGCTGGCAAAATGTCGACCAACGCTGGCAGTACATGACATTACTGCCCTGGCTTATCATCATTGGCTGGCGCTTTCGTGCCTGGAAAACCCTTCCTGCCGTTTGTCTTGCAGGGAGTGTTTTACTCACATTTCCTCTCTGGAGAACGGAAAAAAACGAGAGCTGGACGCTCCATATGCTGGATGTAGGGCAGGGGCTGGCGATGGTTGTTGAACGACAGGGAAAAGCCATTCTCTATGATACCGGGCTTGCCTGGCCGGGCGGGGATAGTGCGCAGCGGTTAATTATCCCGTGGCTTCGCTGGCATCACCTGCGGCCTGAAGGCGTTATTCTCAGTCATGAACACCTCGACCATGCGGGAGGACTCGCATCGTTGCAAAAAGCGTGGCCGGACGTGTGGGTAAGAAGCCCATTGCGCCTGGCGGGGCATCACCCCTGTTTTCGCGGGCAGAGATGGAAATGGCAGGGACTCTCCTTCACCGTACACTGGCCCCCTGAAAATTACCCGGCTCAGGGAAACAACCATTCCTGCGTGGTAAAGGTGGACGACGGTGAGCAGAGTGTTCTGCTAACTGGGGACATTGAAGCGCAGGCGGAACAGGCTATGCTTAGCCATTACTGGCGTTATCTGACGTCCACGCTCATACAGGTGCCCCATCATGGCAGCAATACTTCGTCGTCATTGCCGCTGGTACAGCGGGTGGAAGGTCAGATCGCCCTGGATTCCGCGGCCCGCTATAACGCATGGCGATTCCCGTCGGCAAAAGTTGTCCAACGCTATCGAAAAGAGGGGTACATCTGGCACGATACCCCTCATTCTGGACAAATATCGGTGACATTCTCGCAACATTACTGGCAAATCCGGCGCTTGCGAGAGCAATTTTTAGCCGTTTGGTATCATCAGTGGTTTGGCGAGCCCGTCGATAACGGGTAGAATATGCGGCTATTTCAACGAATGCTGGTTTTTTGAATGCATAACGACAAAGATCTCTCCACGTGGCAAACCTTCCGCCGACTCTGGCCGATGATTGCGCCCTTTAAAACAGGCCTGATCGTGGCGGGAGTAGCGTTAATCCTCAACGCAGCCAGCGATACTTTTATGCTATCGCTTCTCAAACCGTTACTGGACGACGGTTTTGGTAAAACGGATCGCTCAGTGTTGCTATGGATGCCTCTGGTGGTTATCGGACTGATGATCTTACGCGGCATTACCAGCTATATCTCCAGCTACTGTATTTCCTGGGTATCAGGGAAAGTGGTTATGACCATGCGCCGTCGCCTGTTCAGCCACATGATGGGCATGCCGGTCTCGTTCTTTGACAAGCAGTCTACCGGGACGCTGCTGTCCCGTATTACCTACGATTCCGAGCAGGTTGCCTCTTCGTCCTCAAGCGCACTGATCACCGTTGTGCGTGAGGGCGCGTCAATCATCGGCCTGTTCGCGATGATGTTCTATTACAGCTGGCAGCTGTCGATCATCCTTATCGTTCTGGCTCCGATTGTTTCTATTGCTATCCGCGTCGTCTCAAAGCGCTTCCGCAATATCAGTAAGAATATGCAGAACACGATGGGGCAAGTGACGACCAGCGCGGAACAGATGCTGAAAGGGCATAAAGAAGTTCTGATTTTCGGCGGTCAGGAAGTCGAAACCAAACGCTTTGATAAAGTCAGCAATAAAATGCGTCTTCAGGGGATGAAAATGGTCTCGGCCTCTTCCATCTCTGATCCGATTATTCAGCTGATTGCCTCCCTGGCGCTGGCATTCGTCCTGTATGCGGCAAGCTTCCCTAGCGTGATGGAGACGCTGACGGCGGGTACTATCACCGTGGTCTTCTCCTCGATGATCGCCCTGATGCGTCCGCTGAAATCCCTGACGAACGTGAACGCCCAGTTCCAGCGCGGGATGGCCGCCTGCCAGACCCTGTTCAGCATTCTGGATTCCGAGCAGGAAAAGGATGAAGGTAAGCGCGTGATCGAGCGTGCAAACGGAGACGTTGAATTCCGTAACGTGACCTTTACCTATCCAGGCCGCGAAGTGCCTGCCCTGCGTAATATCAATCTGTCTATTCCGGCGGGTAAAACCGTTGCGCTGGTGGGCCGTTCCGGTTCGGGTAAATCGACTATTGCCAGCCTGATGACCCGTTTCTACGACATTAATGAAGGTGAAATCCTGTTAGATGGTCACGACCTGCGGGAATATACCCTGCAGTCGCTGCGTAACCAGGTGGCGCTGGTTTCCCAGAACGTGCACCTGTTTAACGATACCGTCGCCAATAACATCGCTTATGCGCGCACGGATGAATACAGCCGCGAGCAGATTGAGAACGCCGCGCGTATGGCCTATGCAATGGACTTTATCAACAAGATGGATAACGGCCTGGATACGATAATCGGTGAGAACGGCGTGCTTCTCTCCGGTGGCCAGCGCCAGCGTATTGCGATTGCGCGCGCGCTGCTGCGCGATAGCCCAATTCTGATCCTGGACGAAGCGACCTCGGCGCTGGATACGGAATCTGAACGCGCTATCCAGTCCGCGCTGGATGAACTGCAAAAGAACCGTACCTCGCTGGTGATTGCGCACCGTCTGTCGACTATCGAGCAGGCTGATGAAATCGTCGTGGTTGAGGATGGCGTCATTGTTGAACGCGGAAGCCATGCCGATCTACTGGAACACCGTGGCGTTTATGCCCAGTTGCATAAGATGCAGTTCGGTCAACAATGATTGCACGCATCTGGTCCGGTGAATCCCCGCTGTGGCTGCTGCTTTTGCCGCTCTCCTGGCTGTATGGTCTGGTGAGCGGCATTATCCGTCTGCTTTACCGTTTAGGATTTAAGCGGGCCTGGCGTGCGCCGGTTCCGGTTGTAGTGGTCGGTAATCTCACGGCGGGCGGCAACGGTAAAACCCCGGTGGTGATCTGGCTGGTGGAGCAATTGCAAAAACGCGGTATTCGTCCGGGGGTTGTCTCTCGCGGTTATGGCGGTAAAGCGGCGCAGTATCCTCTTCTGCTCACGGCGGAAACTACAACCGCCGAAGCGGGCGATGAACCGGTCCTGATATATCAGCGTACCGGCGCGCCGGTTGCGGTCTCCCCGGTGCGCAGCGACGCCGTGCAGGCTCTGGTTGACGAACACGCGGTGCAAATCATCATTACGGATGATGGTCTGCAACATTACGCCCTGGCGCGTGATAAAGAGATTGTGGTCATCGACGGGGTTCGCCGCTTCGGTAACGGCTGGTGGCTACCGGCCGGACCCATGCGCGAACGCGCTTCGCGCCTTAAGTCCGTTGATGCGGTGATTGTTAACGGCGGTGAGGCAAAAGCGGGTGAAATCCCCATGCACCTGCAGCCGGGTCCTGCGATTAACCTGGTGACGGGGGAACGCCGGTCGGTTGCTGAGCTGCCTTCACCGGTGGCGATGGCGGGTATTGGTCATCCGCCACGCTTCTTCGCGACGCTGGAACAGTGTGGTGCCCGGCTGGAAAAACGCGTTCCGCTGGCCGACCATCAGGCACTGGTTGAAGGGCAGGTAGACGCCCTGACCGTACCCGGGCAGTCGCTGATCATGACCGAAAAAGATGCGGTGAAATGCCGTGCCTTCGCGAAAGAAAACTGGTGGTATCTGCCGGTTGACGCTGAACTCAGCGGCGAGCAGCCGGAACGTTTGCTCAAGGAACTGATTGCGTTGGTGAAATAAACGCTTACGCGGTTCTGGTGGCGCTTTGACTGACAGGAAAACGCATGTCTCTACCGCAACTCTCGCTCTCAGCCGCACGTAATCTCCACCTTGCCGCGCAGGGGTTGCTTAAAAAGCCCCGCCGCCGCGCGCAGCCTGCCGATATTCTCTCTACCGTCCAGCGCATGTCGCTGCTTCAAATCGACACCATTAACATAGTGGCCCGTAGCCCTTACCTGGTGCTGTTTAGCCGCCTGGGGAATTATCCTTCGCAGTGGCTGGATGAGGCGCTCAGCAAGGGGGAGTTAATGGAGTACTGGGCGCACGAAGCCTGCTTCCTGCCCCGCAGCGATTTTGCCCTGGTTCGTCACCGTATGCTTGCTCCGGAAAAGATGGGCTGGAAATACCGTCAGGCGTGGATGCTGGAACATGCGGCTGAAATTGAGCAGCTTATCGCGCATATTCAGGATAACGGTCCCGTACGCTCCGCTGATTTTGAACACCCGCGCAAAGGCACCAGCGGCTGGTGGGAGTGGAAACCGCACAAGCGTCATCTTGAAGGGTTATTCACGTCAGGTAAAGTCATGGTCATTGAACGGCGTAATTTTCAGCGCGTTTATGACCTGACGCATCGCGTGATGCCCCACTGGGACGACGAGCGTGACCTGCTTACTCAGGAGGCCGCCGAGGCCATCATGCTGGAGAACAGCGCCCGCAGTCTGGGCATTTTCCGTCCGCAATGGCTGGCAGATTATTATCGCCTTCGTCAGCCCGCGCTGAAACCGCTGATGGACATATGGCAACGCGAACAGCGCGTCATCCCCGTCACGGTGGAAACGCTGGGCGAAATGTGGCTGCATGCGGATCTCCTCCCGCTACTGCCTCTGGCCCAGGAGGGGAAACTTCAGGCAACCCACAGTGCGGTGTTGTCGCCTTTCGACCCGGTCGTCTGGGATAGAAAACGCGCCGAGCAGCTGTTCGATTTTAGCTACCGGCTGGAATGTTATACCCCGGCTCCAAAGCGCCAGTATGGTTACTTTGTTCTCCCGCTGCTGCATAAGGGGCAACTGGTCGGGCGCATGGACGCCAAAATGCACCGCAAGACCGGCACGCTTGAAATCATTGCGCTTTACCTGCAAGAGGGGGTCAGGGTGACGGCGAGCCTGGAAAAAGGGTTAACGTTCGCCATTGGCGAATTCGCGCGCTGGCAGGGTGCCCGCGAAGTGACGCTGGGCCGGGTGCCCGACGGACTGTTTACTTCCTGTCGAAGTGGCTGGGAAACAGGCACTCCCTGAAAAGGGAATGTGTTAAGCTTTAGCGATTACCCATACGGAGGAACTATGGATCACCGTTTACTTGAAATTATTGCCTGCCCGGTATGCAACGGCAAACTCTACTACAGCCAGGACAAACAGGAGCTGATTTGCAAGCTGGACAGCCTGGCTTTCCCGCTGCGTGACGGCATTCCGGTACTGCTGGAAAATGAAGCTCGTTCCCTGGTGGCAGAAGAGAGCAAACCATGAGTTTTGTTGTCATTATTCCTGCGCGCTATGCCTCAACGCGTCTGCCGGGTAAACCGCTGGTGGATATCAACGGCAAGCCGATGATTGTGCATGTCCTCGAGCGTGCGCGTGAATCCGGTGCCGATCGCGTGATTGTTGCTACCGATCATCCTGACGTCGCCCGTGCGGTTGAGGCGGCAGGCGGTGAGGTGTGCATGACCCGCGCCGATCACCAGTCCGGCACCGAGCGTCTGGCGGAAGTGGTTGAGAAATGTGGTTTCAGTGATGATACGGTTATCGTGAACGTGCAGGGTGACGAGCCGATGATCCCGGCGGTGATTATCCGTCAGGTGGCAGAAAACCTGGCTCAGCGTCAGGTCGGAATGGCGACGCTGGCGGTACCCATTCATCATGCAGAAGAAGCTTTCAACCCGAATGCGGTGAAGGTCGTCATGGATGCGGAAGGCTATGCGCTCTATTTCTCCCGCGCCACGATCCCGTGGGATCGCGATCGCTTTGCGCTCTCTAAAGAGACAATCGGTGATACTTTCCTGCGTCATATTGGGATTTACGGCTATCGCGCCGGCTTTATTCGTCGATATGTTACCTGGGCGCCGAGTCCGCTGGAGCATATCGAAATGCTGGAGCAGCTTCGCGTGCTCTGGTACGGCGAAAAAATTCACGTTGCCGTTGCCAGCGAAGTGCCTGGAACGGGCGTTGATACGCCGGAAGATCTTGAGCGCGTTCGCGCCGAGCTGCGCTAATACCGCCTGCATCCCTCCTGTCGGAGGGATGTTCTCTCCCTCGCTAATTCCCCTTTCTTTTTCCTAATTGTTCTCTTCCGGGTGACATCTCCCTTCAGGACGCTCATTATAAAAGCAGTAGTCTTAATGGGGGTAATCTCATATGGAACAGCTGCGCGCCGAACTTAGCCATCTGCTGGGTGAGAAATTAAGCCGGGTCGAATGCGTGAGTGAAAAGGCCGATACCGCGCTTTGGTCGTTGTATGACAGTCAGGGCAACCCAATGCCGCTGATGGCCAGAAGTTTCACCTCGCCGGGCGTTGCCAGACAGCTGGCATGGAAAATGTCGATGCTGGCGCGGGAGGGAACCGTCCGTATGCCGACGGTGTACGGCGTGATGACCCACGAGGAACACCCTGGCCCGGACGTGCTGCTGATTGAGCGCTTGCGCGGCGTGCCCGTTGAAGCGCCCGCGCGCACGCCGGAACGCTGGGAGCAGTTAAAAGACCAGATTGTCGAGGCGCTGCTGGCCTGGCACCGCCAGGATAGCCGCGGACTTGTCGGTCCGGTCGACAGTACCCAGGAAAACCTGTGGCCGCTGTGGTATCGCCAGCGGGTGGAAGTGCTGTGGGGAACGCTTAACCAGTTCAGCAATACCGGTTTGACCATGCAGGATAAGCGTATTCTGTTTCGCACCCGAGAGTGCTTGCCGGCGCTGTTCGACGGTTTTAATGACAACTGCGTGCTGATTCATGGCAACTTCACCCTGCGCAGCATGCTCAAGGACTCCCGCAGCGATCAGCTTCTGGCGATGTTGGGGCCGGGGATCATGCTCTGGGCTCCGCGCGAATATGAGCTGTTCAGGCTCAGCGACAGCGGGGCGGCGGAAGGTTTACTGTGGCACTACCTTCAACGCGCGCCCGTTGCAGAAGCGTTTCTCTGGCGGCGCTGGCTTTATCTGCTCTGGGACGAAGTCGCGCAGTTGGTCAACACCGGACGTTTTAATCGCGCAAATTTCGATCTGGCAACAAAATCACTCTTACCCTGGCTCGCCTGACGATCCTTTCAGCCACTGCCAGAGGCGTCCGAGCGTCTCATAACCGACGCGATCGCTGTGCATCAGCCAGGCCGGGGAGGGGATCGCCCGTTCCCACGGGTTGAGCGGCGCGTCGATGGCCATCTGGTTTGCCGGGGCGGGAAGCGGGTGCAGGCCTTGCTTCTCAAAGAAAATCATCGCGCGCGGCAGGTGTGAGGCGGAGGTCACCAGTAAGAACGGGACATCGCCAATCGCCTGCTTCACTGCGGCAGCCTCTTCTTCGGTATCTTTTGGGCTGTCCAGGGTGATAATCGAGGAACGCGGCACGCCGAGTGATTCTGCGACCCTGGCGCCCGCTTCTGCCGTACTCACCGGGTTTGTTTTGGCCGCCGCGCCGGTGAAGATCATTTTTGATCCCGGATTTGCCAGCCAGAGGCGGATACCTTCGTTTAGCCGTGGCAGGCTGTTGTTGATCAGGTTTGAACTGGGAGCCCAGTCAGGATCCCAGGTATATCCGCCGCCCAGCACTACGATGTACGCCACTTTCTGATTTCCCTGCCATGTTGGGTATTTGTTTTCGATGGGGCGTAGAAGACCATCCGCGACCGGCTGCAGGCTCAACAACAGCAGGACAAACCAGCCGAGCGTGATAAGCGTTTTGCCACCTTTCTGAAAGCGACTAAACCACACCAGCGCCAGCCCCAGCGCGATGATGATGAGCAGCAGCGGAAGGGGAAGCATCATCCCTCCAATGTATTTCTTAAGGGTAAAAAGCATCCTTTTTGGTTCCTTTTTTGACCATATAGCAGGTGTTTACCCGTGATATTACACCAGAGAGGTTCATTCTCCGCGCGGGTGTGACAAAATAGCGGTTTTGCAGTTAGCGAGTGGAACTCTCCCAATGCGGGATCGCAATTTTGATGACATCGCGGAAAAGTTTTCGCGCAACATTTATGGCACCACGAAGGGGAAGCTTCGTCAGACGATCCTCTGGCAGGATCTGGATACCATTCTGGCTACCTTTGGTGGTCAGACGTTGCGCGTGCTGGACGCCGGTGGCGGTGAAGGGCAGACGGCGATAAAAATGGCCGAGCGCGGTCATCACGTCACGCTTTGCGATCTTTCTGCTGAAATGGTCGCCCGCGCGACGCGTGCTGCAGAAGAGAAAGGTGTGAGCGACAACATGCATTTTATACAATGCGCCGCTCAGGACATCGCACAGCATTTGGAAACCCAGGTTGATCTGATATTGTTTCATGCGGTGCTGGAGTGGGTTGCCGATCCGCAAAGCGTGTTACAAACCCTGTGGTCGATGTTGCGCCCGGGCGGCACGCTGTCGCTGATGTTCTACAATGCTAACGGCTTCTTGATGCACAACATGGTTGCAGGAAACTTCGACTATGTGCAGGTCGGGATGCCCAAAAAGAAAAAGCGCACGCTTTCCCCGGACTATCCGCGCGATCCACAGCAGGTTTATGGCTGGCTGGAAGCGATTGGCTGGCAGATCGTCGGGAAGACGGGCGTCAGGGTGTTTCATGATTATCTGCGTGAAAAACACAAACAGCGTGACTGTTTTGACACCTTAACAGAATTAGAAACGCGGTATTGCCGTCAGGAGCCTTTTATCAGCCTTGGCCGCTATATTCACGTCACCGCGCACAAGCCGCAGATGCAAGGATAACCTATGAGTGAATTTTCCCAGACAGTCCCCGAACTGGTTGCCTGGGCCAGGAAAAACGATTTCTCCATCTCGCTGCCGGTAGACAGACTCTCTTTCCTGCTGGCGGTTGCCACGCTGAACGGCGAACGGCTGGACGGTGAAATGAGCGAGGGTGAACTGGTGGATGCGTTCCGCCATGTCAGTGATGCGTTTGAGCAAACCAGCGAAACCATTAGCGTGCGTGCCAACAACGCGATCAACGATATGGTGCGTCAACGTCTGCTGAACCGCTTTACCAGCGAGCAGGCGGAAGGAAACGCCATCTATCGTCTGACGCCGCTGGGCATCGGCATCACCGATTACTATATTCGCCAGCGTGAATTTTCTACGCTGCGTCTTTCCATGCAGCTCTCGATCGTGGCGGGTGAGCTTAAGCGCGCCGCGGACGCGGCGGATGAAAACGGTGACGAATTCCACTGGCACCGTAACGTCTACGCGCCGCTGAAATATTCGGTGGCCGAGATTTTTGACAGTATCGATCTCACCCAGCGCCTGATGGACGAACAGCAGCAGCAGGTGAAAGACGATATTGCCCAGTTGCTGAATAAAGACTGGCGAGCGGCTATCTCCAGCTGTGAACTTCTGCTGTCAGAAACCTCCGGCACGCTGCGTGAGCTCCAGGATACGCTGGAAGCCGCAGGAGACAAGCTGCAGGCGAACCTGCTGCGCATCCAGGATGCGACGCTGGCGCACGACGATCTGCATTTTATCGACCGTCTGGTGTTCGATCTGCAGAGCAAACTTGACCGCATTATTAGCTGGGGCCAGCAGTCGATCGACTTGTGGATCGGCTACGACCGACACGTGCATAAATTTATCCGTACCGCGATTGATATGGATAAAAACCGCGTCTTTGCTCAGCGTCTGCGTCAGTCGGTGCAGACCTATTTCGATGCGCCGTGGGCGCTGACCTACGCCAATGCCGATCGTCTGCTGGATATGCGCGACGAAGAGATGGCGCTGCGCGATGAAGAGGTGACCGGTGAACTGCCGCCGGATCTGGAATACGAAGAATTTAACGAAATTCGCGAGCAGCTTGCGGCGATGATCGAAGAACAGCTCGCTGTCTACAAAACCAGACAAGTGCCGCTGGATCTTGGGCTCGTGGTGCGCGACTATCTGGCGCAATACCCTCGCGCGCGCCACTTCGACATTGCCCGCATTGTGGTAGACCAGGCAGTGCGTCTGGGCGTCGCGCAAGCAGATTTCACCGGACTGCCGCCGAAGTGGCAGCCAATCAACGATTACGGAGCCAAGGTACAGGCGCATGTCATTGACAAATATTGAACAAGTGATGCCGGTTAAGCTGGCACAGGCGCTGGCGAATCCGTTATTTCCGGCGCTGGACAGCCAGCTGCGTGCCGGTCGTCACATTGGCTTAGACGAGCTGGATAATCACGCCTTTTTGATGGACTTCCAGGAGTACCTGGAAGAATTTTACGCACGCTACAACGTGGAGCTTATCCGCGCGCCGGAAGGGTTTTTCTACCTGCGCCCGCGCTCCACGACGCTGATCCCGCGTTCCGTGCTCTCCGAGCTGGATATGATGGTCGGCAAAATTCTCTGCTACCTCTACCTCAGCCCGGAACGTCTGGCGAATGAAGGGATCTTCACCCAGCAGGAACTCTACGACGAGCTGTTGACGCTGGCAGATGAGAGCAAGCTGCTGAAGCTGGTGAACAACCGCTCCACGGGGTCGGATCTTGACCGTCAGAAGTTACAGGAAAAGGTTCGCTCTTCCCTGAACCGTCTGCGCCGTCTGGGGATGGTCTGGTTTATGGGCCACGACAGCAGCAAATTCCGCATTACGGAATCCGTCTTCCGCTTCGGCGCCGACGTGCGCGCGGGCGATGACGCGCGTGAAGCGCAGCTTCGCATGATCCGCGACGGTGAAGCGATGCCGGTGGAAAACCATTTGCAGCTCAATGACGAGCATGAAGAGAATCTGCCGGATAGCGGGGAGGAAGAGTAATGATTGAACGCGGTAAATTTCGCTCACTGACGCTGATTAACTGGAACGGCTTCTTTGCCCGAACGTTCGATCTGGATGAGCTGGTCACGACGCTCTCCGGCGGTAACGGTGCGGGTAAATCCACCACCATGGCGGCCTTTGTCACGGCGCTGATCCCTGACCTGACGCTGCTTCACTTCCGTAATACCACTGAAGCGGGGGCAACAAGCGGCTCCCGCGATAAGGGTCTGCACGGTAAGCTGAAGGCCGGCGTCTGTTATTCGGTTCTGGACGTCATTAACTCCCGTCATCAGCGCGTGGTAGTGGGCGTGCGCCTGCAGCAGGTCGCCGGTCGCGACCGTAAAGTGGATATCAAACCGTTTGCGATTCAGGGCTTGCCAACCTCCGTGCAGCCGACGGCGCTGCTAACGGAAACCCTGAACGAACGTCAGGCGCGCGTGCTGACGCTGCAGGAACTGAAGGACAAGCTCGAAGCTATCGAAGGCGTGCAGTTCAAGCAGTTCAACTCGATTACCGACTACCACTCGCTGATGTTCGATCTGGGCGTGGTGGCGCGTCGTCTGCGCACCGCATCAGACCGTAGCAAATACTACCGCCTGATCGAAGCGTCTCTGTACGGCGGTATCTCCAGCGCGATTACCCGCTCCCTGCGCGACTACCTGCTGCCGGAAAACAGCGGCGTGCGTAAGGCCTTCCAGGATATGGAAGCGGCGCTGCGCGAAAACCGCATGACGCTGGAAGCGATTCGCGTGACCCAGTCTGACCGCGACCTGTTTAAACACCTGATCAGCGAAGCCACCAATTACGTGGCGGCGGACTACATGCGCCACGCCAACGAGCGCCGGGTGCATCTCGATCAGGCATTAGAATACCGTCGCGAGTTGTTTACCTCCCGTAAACAGCTGGTGGCCGAGCAGTACAAGCACGTCGAAATGGCGCGCGAGTTGGGTGAGCACAACGGTGCTGAAGGCGATCTGGAAGCCGATTACCAGGCCGCCAGCGATCACCTGAACCTGGTGCAGACCGCGCTGCGTCAGCAGGAAAAAATTGAGCGCTATGAAGCGGACCTCGATGAGCTGCAGATCCGTCTCGAAGAGCAGAATGAAGTGGTGGCTGAAGCCGCCGACATGCAGGAAGAGAACGAAGCCCGTGCCGAAGCGGCCGAGCTGGAAGTGGATGAGCTGAAAAGCCAGCTTGCCGATTACCAGCAGGCACTTGACGTGCAGCAGACGCGAGCGATTCAGTATAACCAGGCACTGCAGGCATTACAGCGTGCAAAAGAGCTGTGCCATCTGCCTGACCTGACGCCGGATTGCGCCGACGAGTGGCTGGATACCTTCCAGGCCAAAGAGCAGGAAGCCACCGAGAAATTGCTCTCCCTCGAACAGAAAATGAGCGTCGCGCAAACGGCGCACAGCCAGTTTGAGCAGGCTTATCAGCTGGTGGTCGCGATTAACGGCCCGTTGGCGCGTAGCGAAGCCTGGGACGTTGCTCGTGAACTGCTGCGCGACGGTGTAAACCAGCGCCATCTGGCCGAGCAGGTTCAGCCGCTGCGTATGCGTCTGAACGAGCTGGAGCAGCGCCTGCGCGAGCAGCAGGAAGCCGAGCGTCTGCTGGCCGATTTCTGTAAACGTCAGGGTAAAAATTACGATTTCGACGAGCTTGAGGCCCTGCATCAGGAGCTGGAAGCGCGTATTGCAGCTCTGTCCGATACCGTATCAAACGCCAGCGAACAGCGTATGAACCTGCGTCAGGAGTTGGAGCAGATTCAGTCCCGTTCGAAGACCCTCCTGGAGCGTGCGCCGGTCTGGCTGGCGGCGCAAAGCAGCCTGAATCAGCTCAGCGAGCAGTGCGGCGAGCAGTTCGAATCCAGCCAGGAAGTGACCGAATACCTGCAGCAGCTGCTGGAGCGCGAGCGCGAAGCCATCGTTGAGCGTGATGAAGTGGGTGCCCGCAAGCGCGACGTCGATGAAGAAATTGAGCGCTTAAGCCAGCCGGGCGGGTCAGAAGATCCGCGCCTGAATGCACTCGCCGAGCGTTTTGGCGGCGTTCTGCTGTCCGAGATTTACGACGACGTTGGCCTTGACGATGCGCCATACTTCTCCGCGCTGTACGGTCCATCCCGCAACGCGATTGTGGTCCCGGATCTGTCGCTGATTTCTGAGCAGCTTGCCGGCCTGGAAGATTGCCCGGAAGATCTCTACCTGATCGAAGGGGATCCGCAGTCGTTCGATGACAGCGTATTCAGCGTCGACGAGCTGGAAAAAGCGGTGGTGGTGAAAATCGCTGACCGTCAGTGGCGCTATTCCCGCTTCCCGGAGCTGCCGCTGTTTGGCCGCGCCGCCCGCGAAAGCCGCATCGAGAGCCTGCACGCCGAGCGTGAAACGCTGTCTGAACGTTTTGCGACCCTGTCGTTTGACGTGCAGAAAACCCAGCGTCTGCATCAGTCGTTCAGCCGCTTTATCGGCAGCCATCTCGCCGTAGCGTTTGACGCGGATCCGGAAGCCGAAATCCGCAAGCTCAATACCCGCCGTGGCGAGCTGGAACGCGCGATTGCCGCTCATGAAAATGATAACCAGCAGAGTCGCGTCCAGTTTGAACAGGCAAAAGAGGGCGTTGCGGCCCTTAACCGCATCCTGCCGCGCCTGAATCTGCTGGCGGATGACACGCTGGCTGACCGCGTGGATGAGATCCAGGAGCGTCTGGATGAAGCGCAGGAAGCCGCGCGTTTCGTTCAGCAGCATGGCAATCAGCTGGCGAAGCTGGAGCTCGTCGTGTCTGTCCTGCAGAGCGACCCGGAACAGTTCGAGCAGTTAAAAGAAGATTATGCCTGGTCGCAGCAGGTGCAGCGCGAAGCGCGTCAGCAGGCGTTTGCCCTGACGGAAGTGGTGCAGCGTCGGGCCCACTTCGGCTACTCCGATTCGGCTGAAATGCTGAGCGGTAACAGCGACCTGAACGAAAAACTGCGTCAGCGCCTTGAGCAGGCGGAAGCGGAACGTACTCGCGCCCGCGAAGCAATGCGCAGCCACTCCGCTCAGCTGAACCAGTACAACCAGGTGCTGGCCTCGCTGAAAAGCTCCTTCGACACCAAGAAAGAGCTGTTAAACGATCTGCAGAAAGAGCTTCAGGACATCGGCGTTCGTGCCGACAGCGGGGCAGAAGAGCGCGCGCGTATTCGTCGTGACGAGCTGCATTCACAGCTCAGCAATAACCGCGCGCGTCGTAATCAGCTGGAAAAAGCGCTGACCTTCTGTGAAGCGGAAATGGATAACCTGACCCGTCGCCTGCGCAAGCTGGAACGCGACTATTTTGAGATGCGCGAGCAGGTCGTGACCGCCAAGGCGGGCTGGTGCGCGGTGATGCGCATGGTGAAAGACAATAACGTTGAGCGTCGTCTGCACCGCCGCGAGCTGGCGTACCTCTCTGCCGATGAGCTGCGCTCCATGTCGGATAAGGCGTTGGGGGCGCTGCGTCTGGCGGTGGCGGATAACGAACACCTGCGCGACGTGCTGCGTATGTCGGAAGATCCGAAACGTCCGGAACGTAAAATCCAGTTCTTCGTGGCTGTTTACCAGCACCTGCGCGAGCGTATTCGTCAGGACATCATCCGTACCGACGATCCGGTTGAAGCCATCGAGCAGATGGAAATCGAGCTGGGTCGCCTGACGGAGGAGTTGACCTCCCGCGAGCAGAAGCTGGCGATCAGCTCCCGCAGCGTGGCGAACATCATTCGTAAAACCATTCAGCGCGAGCAGAACCGTATCCGCCAGCTGAACCAGGGTCTGCAGAGCGTGTCGTTTGGTCAGGTGAACAGCGTGCGCCTCAACGTCAACGTGCGTGAAGCCCACGCGACGCTGCTGGAAGTGCTCTCAGAGCAGCACGAGCAGCACCAGGATCTGTTCAACAGCAACCGTCTGACCTTCTCCGAAGCGCTGGCGAAGCTGTATCAGCGCCTGAACCCGCAGATTGATATGGGGCAGCGTACGCCGCAAACCATCGGTGAAGAGCTGCTGGACTACCGTAACTACCTGGAAATGGAAGTTGAGGTAAACCGTGGCTCAGACGGCTGGCTGCGTGCGGAATCCGGAGCGCTCTCTACCGGTGAAGCGATCGGTACCGGTATGTCAATTCTGGTGATGGTGGTACAGAGCTGGGAAGATGAAGCGCGCCGCCTGCGCGGCAAAGACATCTCGCCATGCCGACTGCTGTTCCTGGATGAGGCGGCGCGTCTTGATGCCCGTTCAATTGCCACGCTGTTCGAGCTTTGCGAACGTCTCGATATGCAGCTCATTATCGCAGCACCTGAGAACATCAGCCCCGAGAAGGGCACCACCTACAAACTGGTGCGTAAAGTGTTTCAGAACAGCGAACACGTTCACGTTGTGGGGCTGCGTGGCTTTGCGCCGCATCCCCCGGAGTCATTGCCGGAAACCACGGCGGACGCTTCCTGAAGCGTCTTCTGACCCGAAGCGGCGCACTGGCGCCGCTTTTTTTTTAAACTTAACTTGTGCTTGGGGCTGCGTTATCTTTAAACTTCTTTACATAAGGTAAGGCAACAGCTTAGCCGTCTACCTATAATGAAAGAAAGCCCCAGCGTGATGGGCATGTCGTGAAAACAGGGGGCAAGGGATGTTGCTAAAGAAAGAATGTGGTCGTCAGCTGTCTGCGCTGAGTTTATGCCTGGCAGTGATGTTTGCTCCGCTGTTAACCGCCCAGGCCGACGAGCCTGAAATTGTGCCGACTGACAGCTCGGCAACGACAGGCGCGCAGCCAACGTCGTTGTCCCAGCCGCTGGACCAGTCTCCGGCAACGGCTATCATGGCCGGTATAAAGCCGCTGCCGGAAGGCATCGACGCCGAATCGCTCAGTCAGCAGCTGCAGTCGGGGCTGCCGTCAGGCTACACGCCTGTCTATCTCAATCAGCTCACGCTTCTCTATGCCGCCCGCGATATGAAACCGATGTGGGAAAATCGCGATGCCGTGCGCGCCTTCCAGCAGCAGCTGGCGGAGGTCGCGATTGCCGGTTTTCAGCCGCAGTTTACAAAGTGGGTTGAACTGTTAACCGATCCTGCCGTCACCGGGCAGGCGCGGGACGTGGTGCTTTCCGATGCCATGATGGGTTACCTGCAGTTCGTGGCGGGTATTCCGGTCAACGGCAACCGCTGGCTGTACAGCGATAAGCCGTACAAGCTGGCGACGCCGGCGCTGTCGGTCATTAACCAGTGGCAGCTAGCGCTTGATAATGGCGAACTGCCGCGCTTTATCGCCAGCCTCGCACCGGCGCATCCACACTATGCCACTCTGCATCAGTCGCTTCTCGCGCTGGTGGGCGACTCGCGCCCATGGCCGCAGATGCGCGGCACCGCGACGCTGCGTCCGGGGCAGTGGAGCAGCGATGTGCCTGCTCTGCGCGAGATCCTGACGCGCTCCGGTCTTCTTGGTGGCGGGCCAAAGATTGCTCTCCCGGGTGATGATCCACAAAGCGTCGCCGTCAGCCCGTCAGCGCCAGTAAAAGAGAAGAAAGGCATTGCCCTGAGCAACAAACCTGCGGCTTACGATCGCGAGCTGGTTGCGGCCGTTAAACAGTTCCAGACCGCTCAGGGGCTGGGGGCCGATGGCGTCATTGGCCAGACGACGCGTGACTGGCTGAACGTATCGCCTGCGCAGCGGGCAGGCGTACTGGCGCTCAATATCCAGCGTTTGCGTCTGCTGCCGGGAACGCTCTCTACCGGAATTATGGTTAACATTCCGGCGTATTCCCTGGTCTATTATCAGGAAGGTAGCGAAAAACTGGCGTCGCGCGTGATTGTCGGGCGTCCGGATCGTAAAACGCCGATGATGAGCAGTGCGCTGAATAACGTGGTGGTTAACCCGCCGTGGAACGTTCCGCCGACCCTGGCGCGAAAAGACATTTTGCCGAAGGTCTGGAACGATCCGGGTTATCTGGAACGTCATGGCTACACGGTGATGCGTGGATGGAACAGTAAAGAGGCCATCGATCCTTATATGGTCGACTGGTCGACGATCACGGCGTCGAATTTACCGTTTCGTTTCCAGCAGGCTCCCGGGGCGCATAACTCTTTAGGGCGTTATAAGTTCAATATGCCGAGTTCAGACGCTATCTATCTGCACGATACGCCGAACCACAACCTGTTCCAGAAAGATACGCGCGCGCTCAGTTCTGGCTGCGTGCGCGTGAACAAAGCCTCGGAACTGGCCAATATGCTGTTGCAGGATGCGGGCTGGAACGATACGCGTATCTCGGATGCCCTGAAGCAGGGGGATACGCGTTACGTGAATATTCGCCACAATATTCCTGTCAATCTTTACTATCTGACGGCATTTGTGGGTGAGGACGGGCGTACCCAGTATCGTACAGATATTTACAATTATGATCTCACCGCGCGATCCGGCGCACAAATTTTGCCAAAAGCGGAACAATTAATCAGGTAAATGAAGCAGTTCGGGAAAAATGATTGTCGTAAGTTAGGGTGAATAGGGGGCAATATCGCTGTAAGCCGCGTATTCACTGGGGTTGGGCGCCTTGACGTACCTGGTTTTGCCAGTTAAGGTGCCCTTCGTGCGCTAAGCATATTACGATTACTTTTACCTGTAGACCTGATTATCATGGACAAATTTGACGCTAATCGCCGCAAACTGCTGGCGTTAGGTGGTGTTGCGCTTGGCGCAGCGGCCATCCTGCCGACGCCAGCATTTGCCACCCTCTCGACACCTCGTCCGCGAGTTTTAACGCTCAACAACCTGCATACCGGTGAGTCGCTAAAAGCGGAGTTTTTCGATGGCAGAGGCTATATTCAGGATGAATTAGCAAGACTTAACCATTTTTTCCGTGATTTCCGCGCGAATAAAATAAAAGCCATCGATCCTGGACTGTTTGATCAGATTTTCCGCCTTCAGGGCCTGCTGGGCACCAGCAAGCCGGTGCAGCTCATATCTGGCTATCGCTCGATTGATACCAATAATGAACTGCGTGCCCACAGCCGCGGGGTAGCGAAAAAAAGCTATCACACGAAGGGACAGGCAATGGATTTCCATATTGAAGGCGTTTCGTTAGCCAATATTCGCAAAGCCGCGTTATCTATGCGCGCAGGTGGTGTAGGATATTACCCCAGCAGCAACTTTGTGCATATTGATACCGGTCCGGTTCGGCACTGGTAATAACGAAACACAGGAGCAGTATGAACTATCGTATTATTCCGGTTACCGCGTTCTCCCAGAATTGTTCATTGATCTGGTGCGAACAGACTAAACTGGCCGCGCTTGTCGATCCCGGCGGTGACGCTGAGAAAATCAAGCAGGAAGTCGCAGCAAGCGGCGTCACGCTGATGCAGATTTTGCTTACTCATGGTCATCTTGATCATGTAGGTGCTGCGGCTGAACTGGCTGAACACTACGGTGTGCCGATTATCGGTCCGGAAAAAGAAGATGAGTTCTGGCTGCAGGGGTTACCCGCCCAAAGCCGCATGTTTGGCCTTGATGAGTGTCAGCCCCTGACGCCCGATCGCTGGCTGAACGAAGGAGAGCGCGTTAACGTAGGGAATGTGACTTTACAGGTGTTGCATTGTCCTGGGCATACGCCAGGCCATATCGTCTTCTTTGATGACCAGTCCCGTCTGCTAATTTCCGGCGATGTGATTTTCAAAGGTGGCGTAGGACGCAGCGATTTTCCGCGCGGCGATCACGGGCAGTTGATTCAGTCAATTAAACAAAAGTTATTGCCGCTGGGTGATGACGTCACGTTTATCCCTGGACACGGTCCGATGTCGACGCTGGGCTACGAACGGCTCCATAACCCGTTCCTTCAGGATGAAATGCCTGTCTGGTAACCAGAATAAAAAAAGCCTGCATAACGCAGGCTTTTTTATGGGCGCAAATTACAGTACGGCGACAATCGCTTCGCACAGTGGCGCCATGTTGTCAGGCGTCATGCCAGCAACGTTCACGCGACCAGAGGCCACGGCGTAAACGCCGAACTCTTCACGCAGACGCAGAACCTGCTCTTTGGTCAGGCCGCTGAACGAGAACATGCCGTTCTGTTTGATGATAAAGCTGAAGTCGCGGTCCGCGCCTTTCTCAGCCAGGGTGTTCACAAACAGCAGGCGCATGCGCTGAATACGCTGACGCATATCGTTCAGCTCTTGTTCCCAGATAGCGCGCAGCGCATCGTTGCTCAGGATAGTGGCCACAACAGACGCACCGTGTGCCGGTGGGTTAGAGTAGTTAGCGCGGATAACCGATTTCATCTGGCTGAACGCACGATCGACGGTCTCTTCGTTAGCCGCAACCAGCGTACAGGCGCCTACGCGCTCGTTGTACAAACCGAAGTTCTTGGAATAAGAGCTTGCGACAATCAGCTCCTGATGCACGGCTGCGAACGCGCGCAGGCCTTCGGCATCTTCTTCCAGACCACGGGCGAAGCCCTGGTAGGCAAAGTCAAACAGCGGCAGCCAGCCCTTTTCAACGGACAGCTTCGCCAGGTGTTGCCACTGCTCAAGCGTCGGATCGATACCGGTTGGGTTGTGGCAGCAGCCGTGGAACAGCACCACGTCACCTGCCTGCGCTTCGCTCAGGCTTGCCAGCAGGCCGTCAAAGTCGAGAGAGTGGTTTGCCGCGTCGTAGTATGCATATTCACGCACCTCCAGACCCGCAGAGTTAAACACGCTCTTGTGGTTCGGCCAGCTTGGGTTGCTCACCCATACGCGCTTAACAGAGGTGTTTTTCGCAAGGAAATCCGCCGCCACGCGCAGCGCGCCGGTACCGCCAGGGGTCTGCGCCGTGCGCGCACGTTTGTCACTTACAATTGCGCTGCCTTTACCGAACAGCAGCTCCTGGGTGCAGCGACCAAACTCAGGGATACCATCAATACCGAGGTAGTTTTTGGTGGTTTCGTTTTCCAGCAGATACTGCTCAGCTTTCTTAACGCTGGTCAGTACCGGAGTTTTGCCGGTTTCATCTTTATATACACCAATACCCAGGTTGATTTTGCCAGGGCGGTCGTCGGCACGAAACAGATCGGCCAGGCCCAGAATAGGGTCGGCAGGAGCGGCGGTAATGTTCTCAAACATGACGAAGTTCCATTGTGATTACAGAAGTGAAATCCGCTATCAGGTTAACGGTAGATTTACAAAATGCCAACCGTTTGCGACGAAAAGCGTGCGGCTTTTCAAAAGTCGCCATTATTTTCTGTCACGCATAAAAAAACAGGGCCGAAGCCCTGTTCATTAAGCATATAACAACGTGGTGTACTGATTAGAACTGGTAGGTTACGCCAACGGTAGCCTGGTTGTCAGAGCCAACCCAGCTGGTGGACGCATCTTTGTCGTCCAGCAGGTTGAAGCGGTAGTCACCGTACACGTTGAAGTTCTTGTTGAAGTAGTAAGTCGCACCAGTGGTGATGTATTTCGCCAGGTCACGGTCGCCGATGCCGTTCAGGTCTTTACCTTTGGACTGAACGTAAGAAACGGAAGGACGCAGGCCGAAGTCGAACTGGTACTGAGCGATAACTTCAAAGTTCTGGGTCTTGTTAGCAATGTTATAAACATTACCATCATCATTCGGAACATAGTTTTCACCGCTGTTACCCAAGCGGCTCATGTTGCGAGTCTCTGCATAAACGGTCGCCAGGTAGATGTTGTTCGCGTCGTATTTCGCGCCAACAGCCCAGGATTCAGCTTTATCGCCTTTACCATCTTTTTTCTGCTCAAGCGTACGGTTAGCGGTGCTGTAGGCACCGATCAGACCGAAGCCTTCACCGAACTCGTAACCCAGTGACAGGCCAACGCCGTCGCCGTTTGCTTCATTCAGGTTTTTACGATCGTTTTTACCCTGGTATTGAACGCCAAAGTTCAGACCATCAACCAGACCGAAGAAGTTGTTGTTACGGTAGGTCAGCAGGCCAGTAGAACGGCTGGTCATGTAGTTATCAACATAGCCGCCACCCCAGGTTTCGCCAGAGAAGGACGGAGCCATATCGGTGTAGGATTCTACGTCATACACGATACCGTAGTTACGACCGTAGTCCAGAGAACCCGCGTCAGCGATTTTCAAGCCAGCGAAAGCCAGACGAGTTACGTTAGTCTGGTCACCTTCAGCTGCACCGGCGCGTGCACGGTATTCCCACTGACCGTAACCGGTCAGCTGGTCGTTGATCTGAGTTTCGCCTTTGAAGCCGATCTGGCCGTAAGAGGAGTCAGCGTTTTTGTGTACGCCAGAAGTGGTGAAGCCGTGTTCGCCCACAACTTTACCGTAGAAGTCCAGTTTGTTGCCGTTCTTGTTATAGATTTCTGCAGCGTTAGCTGCACCGGCTACCAGCAGGGCAGGGATTACCACTGCCAGAATATTGCGCTTCATCATTATTTATTACCCTCATTGGTTTTTTTATGACACTCGCCACTGCCGTCAATAAATTCTGTCAATAAATATTTCCGGAACTATTGATGAGAGTTTGGTGTCTTTATGTATCTGACAGGCATCTTTCCATTCGGCGAAGCGTTTCGCTAGCCTGAAAGTGCTACAATTCTCAAGATTAAGTAACCGAAAGAAAATATGTGTAACCAAATGTGTATTTTTCGGAACTTTGTGAACCATCTCAAACTTCAGACCAACCTGGCGAATTAAACAGCAAACTCTATCCTATATATATGAATTCCTTATGATTAATTGAGATAAAGGCGATTCGTATAAACAGACCTTAAACGGCTCGTTTTTTCTTATGACAGTGAAAGGCCTTCCGGATGGCTGTAAAATAGGTTGAAATTTGTGCTATCGGCTGAGGGTGTAATAATCGCAATAAGAATGGGGTTTATTTTTTGTGGCTGGATGTTTCGCGGAAACAAAACGTAACAGGTAGTGGTTGTGACGGGGTGAAGGTTTAAAGATGCTGACTTTGCGCTGACGAAAACTGACAATGCAGAATAAAATAATGGCCAGCAGATGCTGGCCATTTTAATTTTGTACCGATTAGAAGCTGGCGTTACGTGGAGTACGTGGGAACGGAATCACGTCGCGTACGTTCTGAACACCGGTAACGTAGGCAATCAGACGCTCGAAGCCCAGACCAAAACCGGCGTGCGGTACGGTACCGTAACGGCGCAGATCGCGGTACCAGCTGTAGTCAGCGGGGTTGAGGCCCATCTCTTCCATACGCGCGTCCAGCACGTCAAGACGTTCTTCACGCTGAGAGCCACCGATGATTTCACCAATGCCCGGCGCCAGAACGTCCATCGCTGCCACGGTTTTACCGTCTTCGTTAAGGCGCATATAGAAGGCCTTAATGTCTTTCGGGTAGTTTTTAACGACAACCGGCGCTTTGAAATGTTTCTCGGCCAGATAGCGTTCGTGTTCAGACGCCAGGTCAACGCCCCAGTAAACCGGGTTCTCGAACGTCTCACCACATTTCTCGAGGATCGCCACCGCGTCGGTATAGTCTACCTGCGCAAAGTCGGCAGACACGAAACGCTCCAGACGCGCCACAGCATCGCTGTCTACGCGTTCTGCGAAGAATTTCATGTCGTCAGGACGTTCTTCCAGCACCGCTTTGAACACATACTTCAGCATGGCTTCCGCCAGACCCGCTACATCGTCCAGGTCAGCGAACGCCACTTCAGGCTCCAGCATCCAGAATTCCGCCAGGTGACGGCTGGTGTTGGAGTTTTCGGCGCGGAAGGTTGGGCCAAAGGTGTAGATCTTAGACAGCGCGCAGGCGTACGTTTCGCCGTTGAGCTGACCAGATACCGTCAGGAAGGCTTCTTTACCAAAGAAGTCTTTGTCATAGTCCACTTTACCTTCAGGCGTGCGCGGCAGGTTTTCCATATCCAGCGTCGAGACGCGGAACATCTCACCGGCACCTTCCGTATCGGACGCGGTGATCAGCGGGGTAGACACCCAGAAGTAACCCTGCTCATCGAAGAAACGATGCAGCGCCTGCGCCAGCGTATGACGCACGCGCGCCACCGCACCAATCAGGTTGGTACGCGGACGCAGGTGGGCAACTTCACGCAGATATTCGATGCTGTGACGTTTTGCCGCCATCGGATAGGTGTCAGGATCTTCAACCCAGCCGGTGACTTCAATGGCAGTAGCCTGAATTTCGAAGCTCTGGCCCTGACCCGGTGAAGCCACCACCACGCCGGTAACAATCACGGAGCAACCGGTTGTCAGGCGCAGAACGTCATCATTGTAATTGGGCAGAGAATTATTAATGACGGCCTGTACAGGATCAAAGCAGGAACCGTCATAGACGGCGAGGAAGGAGATGCCAGCTTTAGAATCTCGGCGGGTACGCACCCATCCGCGCACGGTGACTTCCTGGTCAACGGCGACACGGCCCTGGAGTACG
The DNA here is from genome assembly GCF_000762975.1 of Enterobacter sp. UCD-UG_FMILLET. Lineage (NCBI taxonomy): Bacteria > Pseudomonadati > Pseudomonadota > Gammaproteobacteria > Enterobacterales > Enterobacteriaceae > Enterobacter > Enterobacter sp. UCD-UG_FMILLET. The sequence goes on along the minus strand of NZ_JRJC01000018.1, from coordinate 4,532 downwards.
TCGGCTACAGGCACAACGCTCATAATATTCTCTCTGTTAATAGTCGGAAAAAATAAACACTTGTCCACCCTAATGGGGGGATATCTATGTTACCTGCCATCCGCTATCAGACAAGTAAATTTCGCAGTCAAAAGAGAAGAATTGAGAAATAAATAAGAAGAGGGGAGCCATGAAGGCTCCCTTAAGCGCTTAACTGGCTTTTTTTATCTGGGGAAGATCGAAGGCTTTGCGCAACGCGCGGACAAACGCCTTGTCATGGCAGATGGTTTTACCCGGGCTATCGGAGAGTTTCGCCACCGGCTTGCCGTTACATTCCACCAGTTTGATGACGATATTCAGAGGTTTTACCTGAGGAATATCGCAAGTCAAACGGGTACCAATCCCGAAGCTCAGGTTCACACGGGTATTGAAATGGCGATAGAGGTCGACCGCTTTCGCCAGGTCGAGATTATCCGAGAAGACCAGCACTTTGCTCATCGGGTCAATGCCAAGTTTTTCGTAATGGGCAATGGCTTTCTCGCCCCATTCAACAGGATCCCCGGAGTCGTGGCGTAACCCCTGGTAACGTTCAGCGAACTCGGGACCAAAGTCGCGCAGGAAAGCATCCATCGTAATACAGTCGGTGAGGGCAATCCCGAGCTGATTCGGGTACTCCTCAAGCCATGCGGCAAGTGCCGCGCGCTGGCTGTTAGCCAGATCGGGGCTGATCTGCTGATGCGCCTGGAACCACTCGTGTGCCTGGGTGCCCATTGGCGTCAGGCTGAGGCGACGCGCCAGATCGTAGTTGCTGGTGCCCACGAACCACGGCTCCTGCTGCAGACGTTTAACGATGGCCTCCTGAACGTCACGCGAGAAACGGCGACGCGTGCCAAAGTCCATCAGGCGGAAGCGGGACATGTCCAGCCCTTCGGTCAGCGTAGAGAAGGCTGCGAGTTTATTTTCCAGCGCGGCGACCGCCTGCTCGACGCCTTTTTCCGGCGAACGGTAGCGGTGAGCCAGTTCACTGATCACCGCCAGAAGCGGCACTTCCCACATAATCACTTCCCGCCACGGACCTTCAAGACGAATATCCAGCTTGCCGTTCTCGTTGGTCACGGTGACCTGTTCAGGCTTATAGCGGAAGTCGCGCAGCCAGTTCAGATAGTCCGCTTTGAAGAAAGGTAGGCCAGAAAGCCACTGGTATTCGTCGTCCTGCAGCGTCAGATGCTGCATCGCATCGACCTGTTCACGAATGGCGTCTGCGTAGATACCGAGCAAGTCGTCGCCACGGCAGCGGAATTCCGCCGCGACGTGAACGTCATAGTAATGGTGGAAAACGGCTTGCTGCATATGCAGTTTATACGCGTCGGTATCCAGCAACGTATGCAGAACCGGAGAAGCGAATTGAGTCATAGGTGCGCTGTAGCATCCTCTCACGGGAGCGTTTAGTACAATAAACAACTCCGGAGTATACCTTGTTTAGTGATTTATTGAACCCCGATCACAACATAAGCGCGTTTTATGGTCGAGGGCATTTTGTGCCCCGTGTTATACAAATGTAGCAAAAAAAGGTTTTGCCCCTGAAAAGATGAACATTCTGCATAGCGCGATTTGCGCAACAGGAATATATTGAAACGTTACTCGACAAACGATGCATAAGGTTTTCTATGACACAACAGCCACAAGCCAAATACCGCCACGACTACCGTGCGCCGGATTACCTGATTAGCGAAATCGATCTGACTTTTGACCTGGATGCCACTAAAACCGTTGTCACGGCGGTAAGCCAGGTGACGCGCCACAGCGCAACTGCGGTGCCGCTGCGTCTGGATGGTGAAGACCTGACGCTGGTCTCCCTGCATATTAATGATGAAGCCTGGTCGGACTATAAAGAAGAAAACAACCAGCTGGTCATCGACAACCTGCCGGACCAGTTTACGCTGCGCATCGTGAATGAAATCAGCCCGGCCGCCAACACCGCGCTGGAAGGGCTTTACCAGTCGGGCGTGGCGCTGTGTACCCAGTGTGAAGCGGAAGGGTTCCGCCACATAACCTGGTATCTCGACCGCCCGGACGTCCTGGCGCGCTTCACCACCAAAATCATCGCCGATAAAACCCTGTATCCCTTCCTGCTCTCCAACGGCAACCGCGTAGGCGAAGGCGAGTTGGAGAATGGCCGCCATTGGGTGCAGTGGCAGGATCCCTTCCCGAAACCGTGCTACCTGTTTGCGCTGGTGGCGGGGGATTTCGACGTGCTGCGCGACACCTTCAAAACGCGCTCAGGCCGCGAGGTGGCGCTGGAGCTGTTTGTTGACCGCGGCAACCTTGACCGCGCGCCGTGGGCGATGACCTCGCTCATTAACTCCATGAAGTGGGACGAGGAGCGCTTCGGCCTCGAATATGACCTCGACATCTATATGATCGTCGCCGTCGATTTCTTCAACATGGGCGCAATGGAGAACAAAGGCCTTAACGTCTTTAACTCCAAATACGTGCTGGCGCGTACCGATACCGCAACGGACAAAGACTACCTTGATATCGAACGCGTTATCGGCCACGAATATTTCCACAACTGGACCGGTAACCGCGTCACCTGCCGCGACTGGTTCCAGCTGAGCCTGAAAGAGGGCCTGACCGTCTTCCGCGATCAGGAGTTCAGCTCCGACCTGGGTTCACGCGCGGTGAACCGCATCAACAACGTGCGTACCATGCGTGGCCTGCAGTTTGCGGAAGATGCCAGCCCAATGGCGCATCCGATCCGCCCGGATAAAGTCATCGAGATGAACAACTTCTACACCCTGACGGTGTATGAGAAAGGCGCTGAAATTATCCGCATGATCCACACCCTGCTGGGCGAGGAGAATTTCCAGAAAGGCATGCAGCTGTACTTCGAGCGTCATGACGGCAGCGCGGCCACCTGCGACGATTTTGTGCAGGCAATGGAAGATGCCTCTAATGTCGATCTTTCCCACTTCCGCCGCTGGTACAGCCAGGCCGGGACCCCGATTGTCACCGTCAAAGACGATTACAACCCGGAAACCGAGCAGTATACCCTGACCATCAGCCAGCGCACGCCGCCGACGGCGGAGCAGGAAGAGAAATATCCGCTGCATATTCCGTTCAGCATTGAGCTGTACGATAACGAAGGCAAAGTCATCCCGCTCCAGAAGGGCGGCCACCCGGTACACCACGTGCTGAACGTGACCCAGGCCGAGCAGACCTTTATCTTCGATAACGTCTACTTCCAGCCGGTGCCTGCGCTGCTGTGTGAATTCTCCGCGCCGGTGAAGCTGGAATACAAGTGGAGCGATCAGCAGCTGACGTTCCTGATGCGTCACGCGCGTAACGACTTCTCCCGCTGGGATGCGGCGCAAAGCCTGCTGGCGACCTATATCAAGCTCAACGTAAACCGCCATCAGCAGGGCCAGCCGCTGTCGCTGCCTGTCCATGTGGCTGACGCGTTCCGAGCGATCCTGCTGGATGAGAAGATTGACCCGGCGCTCGCCGCTGAAATTCTGACCCTGCCGTCAGCGACTGAAATCGCGGAGTTGTTCGAGATTATCGATCCGATCGCGATCGTGGCGGTGCGTGAAGCGCTGACCCGTACGCTGGCTGCTGAACTGGCGGACGAGTTCCTGGCTATTTATAACGCCAACAAGCTTGACGCTTATCGCGTTGAACATGCGGACATTGGTAAACGTTCTCTGCGCAACACCTGCCTGCGCTATCTGGCGTTTGGTGAAACCGAGCTGGCGAACACCCTGGTGAGCAAGCAGTATCACGAAGCGGATAACATGACCGACGCGCTGGCCGCGCTGGGCGCAAGCGTTGCCGCCGAACTGCCGTGCCGTGATGCGTTAATGCAGGAGTACGACGACAAGTGGCATCAGGATGGCCTGGTGATGGACAAGTGGTTCATCCTGCAGGCGACCAGCCCGGCGGCCGATGCGCTCAGCAACGTGCGCAGTCTGCTGAAGCATCGCTCCTTTACCCTTAGCAACCCAAACCGCGTGCGTTCTCTCATTGGCGCGTTTGCCAGCAGCAACCCGGCCGCGTTCCACGCCGAAGACGGCAGTGGGTATCAGTTCATGGTGGAAATGCTGACCGAGCTGAACAGCCGTAACCCGCAGGTGGCGTCGCGCCTGATTGAGCCGCTGATCCGCCTGAAACGCTACGATGCGAAGCGTCAGGCGAAGATGCGTGCCGCGCTTGAGCAGCTGAAAGGGCTGGAAAACCTGTCTGGCGATCTGTACGAGAAGATTGCTAAGGCCTTAGCGTAATAAAAGTTAACCCTCCCTCTCCCTGTGGGTGTACAGTCCGGGGACATGGTAGACAGGTGTTCGGGGACATGGTGAACACTTTTTAACATCCTTTACCCATGGTGATCGACTTTTTCTTCAGGTCGATCACCCCCACTTTCGTGCTGTACCACCACACCTCATAGCTGCCGTCTTCCTGCATTTCCTTCAGCCCGACCCGTTCTCCCCTGAACGCCTTGCCTGCGCTCAGGCTTACCCCTTTCACGCTCAGCTTTCCGCTGATATCCACTTTCC
>NZ_JRJC01000017.1:0-128385 GCF_000762975.1 Enterobacter sp. UCD-UG_FMILLET | reverse complement strand
TTTGTCATCATGATGGTCGCCATCGTCATTGCGTGGCTGATGATTTTGCGTGGGATGAGCGTGAAGGCGTGGTGCGAGTCACCGAAGGTGGCGTAGCGTTTCCAGGCCGGGTGAGGCGTAGCCGCCACCCGGCAATAAAGCATCAGTGGTGCAGCATTTCCTCTACCACCTGCTCTTTGTACATCTCATTTGGATAATAGGTCGGCCAGTTATCCATCTCTTTCAGCAGCGCCTCGTGGGAGGTGTTGCCCATGAAAATGTGGAAGTGCGAAGAGGCCTTCGGGGCGATGGTGTGGTCGCTGAACTGAACAAACTTCGGCGCCTTGCTGCCGGCATCCTTACATTCAAACAGATAGCGAACGCCTTTTTTGCCCGATGCGTAGGTCAGTATTTTATAACCGCTGTAATCATACTGACAGCGGCTAACCGTTTTGCCTTTATGAAATTCCATCACGTTATTTTCGATGCCGATGGCATCCACGTCCGTCGCATAACCCGTGCGGTAGTACGCTTTCACCTCGTCAAAGGATTTACTTTTATCCTTCTGGGCCTTCTGCTTAAAGACCGGATCCAGCGAGCCATCCAACAGGAACGGATAGACCGACTGCCAGGTTCCGTCCCAGTCAGACAGCTGCCTGTCCTTGACGTCTTTATCCTCAAACACGCCGTTCGCCGCTTTCTGTTCCGCTTCGGTCATCTGGTGGCCGTGCGAGTGTGCAAACAGGTGGCCGCTGACCAGCAGCGCCCCCAGAGTCATGGCAAATTTCCCAATATGTGCAGCCAAAGTAACATCCTCATTCCGTTTTATAAAAATGAGGATGTTATATTATAACATTTCAGATCGCAACCAGGCCGCGTACGCCCTCCTGCTCCATATTTTCACCCCGCCCGCGCTGAATGATGGAGCCGCGCGACATCAGCAGATAGCTGTCGGCCAGCTCGGCGGCAAAATCGTAAAACTGCTCCACCAGCAGGATCGCCATGTCGCCTCGGTTCGCCAGAGTGCGGATCACATGGCCGATCTCTTTAATGACGGATGGCTGTATGCCTTCGGTCGGTTCGTCGAGGATCAACAGCTGCGGACGGCTCGCCAGCGCGCGACCAATCGCCAGCTGCTGCTGCTGTCCACCTGAGAGATCGCCCCCGCGGCGATGCTTCATCTCTTTGAGCACCGGAAACAGCTGCCAGATCTCATCCGGAACCTGCTTCGCCTCGCGGGCGGAAAAACGCGACAGCCCGAGCAGAAGGTTCTCTTCCACGGTCAGGCGCGGGAAAATCTCGCGGCCCTGCGGGACGTACGCTACGCCAGACTGCACCCGCTGGTGTGGCCTGCTGTGGGTGATCTTTTTACCCTGCCAGATGACCTCCCCGGTTTTAGCCGGGATCAGCCCCATCAGACACTTCAGCAGCGTGGTTTTCCCCACGCCGTTGCGCCCCAGCAGGCAGGTGACTTCTCCGGTGACGGCCTCAAAACTCACGCCGCGCAGGATATGGCTGCCGCCGTAATACTGATTCAGTTCGTTAACCTGTAACATCATCGCTCCTTAGCGCCCGAGATAGACCTCAATCACCTGCTCGTTGGCCTGCACCTCGCGAAGTGAACCTTCCGCCAGCACGCGTCCCTGATGCAGCACCGTGACGTGGTCGGCGATGGTCTCAACAAAGCCCATATCGTGCTCCACCACCATCAGGGAGTGCTTACCCGCCAGCGTTTTGAACAGCTCGGCGGTGTATTCCGTTTCCGCGTCGGTCATCCCGGCGGCCGGTTCGTCCAGCAGCAGCAGGTGCGGGTCCTGCACCAGCAGCATACCGATTTCAAGAAACTGTTTTTGCCCGTGCGAAAGCAGCCCGGCGCGACGGTCGCGCTCGCTGCTGAGGCGCAGCAAAACCAGCATCTCATCAATGCGGTCGCGCTGCTCGCCGTTGAGTTTCGCCCGCAGGCTCGCCCAGACGGATTTATCGGTTTTCATTGCGATTTCGAGATTTTCCCACACGGTCAGCGCTTCAAAGACCGTGGGCTTCTGGAATTTACGCCCGATCCCCTGGCGGGCAATGGCCGCAGGCTCCAGCGCGGTCAGGTCGATAGACTGATCGTAAATCGCCCTGCCGCTCTTTGGCCGCGTTTTGCCTGTAATAACGTCCATCAGCGTGGTTTTACCGGCGCCGTTGGGGCCAATCACGCAGCGCAGCTCGCCCACGCCGATATTCAGCGAGAGATCGGTCAGGGCCTGAAACCCGTCAAAATTGACGTTAATGGCCTCAAGCTGAAGAACCGGGTCGGTCTGTTCACGGTAACGATCGCCCGGCAACTGGCGGGTGAATAACCCTTCGGCTGGCTGCATTATTTCTCTCCCTTTCGAAACAGACCGTAGACGCCGCGCGGTAAAAACAGCGTGACGGCGATGAAAATCAGCCCCAGGAACAGCTGCCAGTATTCCGGCATCGCGACGGTGAAGAAGCTCTTCGCCCCGTTCACCAGCGCCGCGCCAATCACCGGCCCGACCAGCGTGCCGCGCCCGCCCAGCGCCACCCAGATTGCCGCTTCTATTGAGTTGGTCGGCGACATTTCACCGGGGTTAATAATGCCCACCTGCGGGACGTACAGCGCCCCCGCCAGGCCGCACAGCACGGCGGAGAGCGTCCATACCAGCAGCTTGAACCCGCGCGGATCGTAGCCGCAAAACGTCAGGCGGTTTTCGGCGTCGCGAACGGCGGTCAGGATGCGGCCAAACTTGCTCTTCGCCAGTGCAAATCCGGTGCCCAACGCCAGAATCAGCAACAGCACGGTCGCCAGAAACAGCGCGATGCGGGTGGTCGTTTCCGTTACCGAAAACCCGAGCAGCGTGGTGAAGCCGGTAAAGCCGTTGTTGCCCCCAAAACCAGTTTCGTTGCGAAAGAACAGCAGCATCCCGGCATAGGTTAGCGCCTGGGTCATAATCGAGAAGTAGACCCCTTTGATCTTTGAGCGGAAGGCGAACCAGCCGAACACCAGCGCCAGCAGCCCCGGCACCATCACAATCAGCACCAGCGCCCAGGAAAAATGCTGGGTTCCCCACCAGAACCACGGCAGTTCGCTCCAGGAGAGAAACGACATAAACGCGGGAAGACCATCACCCGCGGCCTGGCGCATCAGGTACATGCCCATCGCGTAGCCGCCCAGGGCGAAGAAGATGCCGTGCCCAAGAGAGAGCATCCCGGCATAGCCCCACACCAGATCCAGCGCCACCGCAACGATGGCATAGCAGAGGATCTTGCCAGTCAGCGTCAGCATCCAGGTCGACAGCGCCAGCGGATGCGTCGCAGGCAGTAAGGCGAAAAACGGTAATATCAGCAGACACACCACCAGCAGGCTGCCAGCAATCTGCGTTGTGCGCGGCGCTTTGCGCGCCAGCGTTAAGGTCAGCGGCTGGCTCATCAGTCAATCACCCTCCCTTTCAGCGCAAACAGCCCCTGAGGGCGTTTTTGAATAAATAGCACGATCGCCACCAGAATCACGATCTTGCCCAGCACCGCACCCATCTGCGGTTCCAGAATTTTATTGAAAATGCCCAGACCAAACGCCGCGGCCACGCTGCCTGCCAGCTGGCCTACGCCTCCGAGCACCACCACGAGGAAGGAGTCAATGATGTAGCCCTGTCCCAGCTCCGGGCCGACGTTACCGAGCTGGGATAGCGCCACGCCGCCTAACCCCGCAATTCCTGATCCAAGCCCAAATGCCAGCATATCCACGCGGCCTGTCGGTACCCCGCAGCAGGCGGCCATGCTGCGGTTCTGCGTCACCGCGCGCACGTTCAGCCCCAGACGGGTTTTATTCAGAATGAGCCAGGTAAAGAACAGTACCAGCAGAACGAAGCCCAACACCACAATGCGGTTCCACGGCAGCGTCAGGTTGGCAAAAACCTGCACCCCGCCGGAGAGCCATGCCGGGTTGGCGACCTCCAGGTTCTGGGCGCCAAAGGTCATGCGCACCAGCTGGATGAGCATCAGGCTGATGCCCCACGTTGCCAGCAGCGTTTCCAACGGACGACCGTACAGATGACGGATCACCGTGCGCTCCAGCACCATTCCAATGCCCGCCGTCAGGCAGAACGCGACCGGCAAGGCGATAACGGGATAGAGCGCCAGCCACTGGGGTGCAAGCCCGGCCATCGCCTGCTGCACCATCCAGGTGGCATACGCCCCCAGCATCAGCATCTCGCCGTGCGCCATATTGATGACGCCCAGCAGGCCATAGGTGATAGCCAGCCCCAGCGCGGCCAGCAGAAGTACCGACCCGAGGGACAGCCCCATAAACGCCTGGCCCAGCAGATCGCCCCACATCAGTCGATGCTGGATCTGGCTCAGACTCTCCTGCGCGGCGGCGCGAACCCCGGCATCCGGCTCGGTCTGCGCCTGGGTAAACGGGGTAAGTCTGGACTCCACGTCCGGATCGTCGGACTGCCCTAATAATTCGACAGCCTTGCGGCGCACCTCTGCCTGCGGGCTGGAGAGCTGGAGATTCGCCACCGCCAGTAAAAGCGCCCGACGTGCCACCGCGTCCGTTTCATCGTTTACCCGCTTTTCCAGAAAAGCGAGCATTCCTGGCTGGGCATCCCGCTGAAGCTGACGGGCTGCCGCTCGCCTTTCGGTGACACTGTCACTCATCAGCTGATGCGTAGCGATTGCCGTGGCGGCCAGAACCCGAAGCCGGTTGGTCAGACGAACGGCTTTGGCTGCCCCTTCGGTCGACTTAGCGTCACCGAGCGAGACCATTTGACCGTTGCGCTGCGCAAAGGCGTGCTTTTGGCTGTCGGCATAGAGGTTTTCTTTTTGCAGTGCCTGCAGCAGCGGCAGCCTCGCGGCGTCCGGCGCTTCGGCCCACTGCGTCAGCAACTCCGCCTGCTGGCTGCGGCTGGCGGCAACAAAACGATCGGCATCCGATGCCTGCGCCATCCCTGGCAGCAGTCCGGAAAGCCATACAAGAGCGATGGACATGCGCATGGCGTTCATGACGTTTCTCCCTGGTGATGGCTTAGTTGCTGACGGTTTTCATCGGCTGGTCGGGCTTTTTATCGTTTCCGGCGATGAACGGGCTCCACGGCTGGGCGCGTACCGGCTGTTCCGTCTGCCACACCACGTTGAACTGACCGTTGCCTTCGATTTCACCGATCATGACCGGCTTATGCAGATGGTGGTTGGTGGCATCCATGGTGAGCGTAAAGCCTGACGGCGCCTTAAAGGACTGACCGGCCATCGCCGCACGCACTTTATCCACGTCGGTCGTGCCCGCTTTTTCCACCGCCTGCGCCCACATATGGATCCCTACGTAAGTCGCTTCCATCGGGTCGTTGGTCACCACGGTGTCGGCGTTCGGCAGCTTGTGCGCCTTCGCATAGGCTTTGTAATCCGCCACGAACGCCTGGTTAGTCGGATTATCGACGGACTCAAAGTAGTTCCACGCGGCCAGGTTACCCACCAGCGGTTTGGTGTCGATCCCGCGCAGCTCTTCTTCGCCCACGGAGAACGCCACCACCGGCACGTCGGTCGCCTTCAGGCCCTGGTTAGCCAGCTCTTTGTAAAACGGTACGTTGGAGTCACCGTTGATGGTCGACACCACGGCGGTTTTGCCGCCCGCAGAGAATTTTTTGATGTTGGCGACGATGGTCTGGTAGTCGCTATGACCAAACGGGGTGTAAACCTCTTCGATGTCCTTATCCTCCACCCCTTTCGAATGCAGGAAAGCGCGCAGGATCTTGTTGGTGGTGCGCGGGTAAACATAGTCCGTGCCCAGCAGGAAGAAGCGCTTCGCCGCGCCGCCGTCTTCGCTCATCAGGTATTCCACCGCCGGGATGGCCTGCTGATTCGGCGCCGCGCCGGTATAGAAGACGTTTGGCGACATCTCTTCGCCTTCATACTGTACCGGGTAGAACAACAGGCCGTTCAGCTCCTCGAAGACCGGCAGCACGGATTTGCGCGATACCGACGTCCAGCAGCCGAATACCACCGCCACTTTATCCTGACTTAACAGCTGGCGCGCCTTTTCGGCAAACAGCGGCCAGTTTGAGGCGGGATCCACCACCACCGGCTCCAGTTTTTTACCCAGCACGCCGCCTTTGGCGTTGATCTCGTCGATGGTCATCAGCGCGACGTCTTTCAGCGGCGTTTCGGATATGGCCATGGTGCCGGAAAGAGAATGCATGATCCCCACTTTGATGGTATCGGCCGCCTGCACGCCAAAACTCATTCCCATCGCCACGACTGACGCGGATAACGCAAAGGCTTTTAATAAGGTACGACGCTGCATATTTTCACTCCTGAAAAAGAACGCTGTCAAAACGTCCGTTACGGCGTGGACGCGGAAAAAAATGTGTCAGCGAAGCAGGAGCAAAAAGGATGCCAGAATGGAGGAAGCGCTATTTCAGGTGGGGGAACGCGGGATGTAAAGAGAACGACTCAGAATGGCACAGCGCTGCACTTTTATAATGCAGCGCTGTGGAAGAGTCTTACCAGACTTCGCTGGCGATCTGCGTGACCAGACGGACTTTATCCCACTGCTGGGATTCACTCAGACTGTTGCCCTCTTCGGTAGAGGCAAAGCCGCACTGCGGGCTGAGGCAAATTTGCTCTTTTGCCACGTATTTTGCCGCCTCTTCCAGACGGGCTTTAATCCCCTCCGGGTTCTCCAGCTCGCCGTTTTTCGTGGTGATCAGACCCAGCACCACCTGCTGTTTGCCCGGGCGAATGAAGCGCAATGGCGCGAAATCCCCGCTGCGGTCGTTGTCGTATTCAAGGAAGAACGCGTCAACGTTGACCGTTCCGAACAGCACTTCCGCCACCGGCTCATAGCCGCCTTCGGAAATCCAGGTTGAACGGAAGTTACCGCGACAGACGTGCAGCCCGATGGTCAGATCGTCCGGCTTGCCTTCCAGCGCCTTGTTCAGGACGCGGGCATAGATGCGCGCCAGCTCATCGGCGTCATCGCCCCGCTCGCGGATCTGACGGCGCTGGTCGTCCGAACAAAGATAGGCCCAGACGGTGTCGTCCAGCTGCAGGTAGCGGCAGCCCGCGTCGTAAAATGCGCGGATGGCGTCGCGCCAGGTGGTCGCCAGATCGTCGAAATAGTCATTCAGATCCGGATACACCGTCGCATCGATGTCTTTGCGCCCGCCGCGGAAATGGAGCACGCTCGGGCTGGGAATGGTCATCTTCGGCTGAGCATTGCCGCTGATGCTTTTCAGATAGCGGAAATCTTCCAGCATTGGATGGTCGCCAAAGCCCAGCTTTCCGGTGACGCGCACGCCGTGGGCTTTGGTTTGTACCCCGTTGAACTGGATCCCCTGCTGTGAATCGTAACGCTCAACCCCCTGCAGACCGTCGAAGAAGTCGAAGTGCCACCAGGCACGGCGAAATTCACCGTCGGTGACCACATGCAGGCCGCACGCGCACTGCTGCTCAACGACGTGGCGAATGGCATCGTCTTCCACCGCGCGAAGCTGTCCGGCGTCAATCTCGCCGCTGGCGAACTTCAGGCGAGCCTGCTTGATGGCATCCGGGCGTAAAAAACTGCCGACTACGTCGGCGCGGTACGGGGCGTGCTGTCGTTGCATGGAAATCTCCTCAGTCTGCCGGCGATAATTGCCAGCAGTGATAATTCATCATTTGAAGTTTTAGACTTCTGGATGTCTAAATGTCCAAAAAAGATGTCATACCTGTCCTGTTCCGGCAAACGAGAAAATTTCACGGGTGTTGAAAAAAATTCATCTTCACAGCGCGACGGCGGTTTCGCTGCTGGCAAAGGCGAACTTTTCATCTTCCCATCCGGCGATCCCCCCGAGCATAATTTTGACCGGCAGCCCGAGGCGCGCCAGCTTCAGCGCGGCTCTGTCCGCGCCGTTACAGTGCGGACCTGCGCAGTAAACGACGAACAGCGTGCCTTCAGGCCATTCGGCCATGCGCCCGGCAGTCATCTGACTCCGCGGCAGGTGCAATGCGCCCGGCACGTGACGGCGGGCAAACTGCTCCGGACTCCCCACCACGTGCAGCAAAACAAAATCCTGCTCATTATTGGCGATGGCGTGATGCACATCCGCACAGTCGGTTTCAACGCTCAGGCGGCGCAGAAAATGGGTAACGGCTTCCTGCGGCTCGGCAGCCGGAAATTCAGTAACATAGCTCATGATCCTTCCTCATCTTTGGCGTTTGTGTTAACACTACTCTATCCACAAATTCAGCCCGTGAATGCGTTCGCTTATGCCAGAAAACAGCAAAAAGATGACAAACTTAAGACAAATTGCCCGCCCGCAGGTGGTCGTGCTGGCGTATGACGGTCTGTGTACCTTTGAGTTTGGCGTAGCGGTGGAGATCTTCGGCCTGCCGCGTCCCGAGCTGGGCGACGAATGGTATCGTTTTGCGGTGGCGAGCGTGGACAGCGGTGAACTTCGGGCAACTGGCGGGATCCGCATCGTTACCGATGGTGATTTAAGCCTGCTTGCGTCTGCGGATCTGATTGTGGTTCCCGGCTGGCGTGGGCTGGACTCGCCGGTTCCGGACGCGCTCAGCGAGGCATTACGTCAGGCCAGCGAACGAGGATGCCGGCTGCTGTCCATCTGCTCGGGGGTGTTTGTGCTGGCCGCAACGGGGCTGCTGAACGGCCGCAAAGCCACGACGCACTGGCGCTACATTGACGCGCTTAAAGCCCGTTACCCTGACATCGACGTGGTTGAAGATGTGCTCTACCAGGACGAAGGCGATATTCTGACGTCCGCTGGCAGCGCGGCGGGAATCGATCTCTGTCTGCACGTTGTGCGGCGGGATTATGGCATGGAAACCGCCAACAGCGTGGCGCGTCGGCTGGTCATTCCTCCACACCGGGATGGTTCACAGCCGCAGCAGCTTAGCCGCCCTGTGGCGCAGCTGCGGGAGAGCCAGCGTCTCGGACAGCTATTTGATTTTCTGCACACGCATCTTATCGAGTCGCACAGCGTCGACTCCCTGGCGCGTCGGGTCGGAATGAGCCAGCGCACCTTCCTTCGTCGCTTCGAGGCGGCAACGGGAACGACGCCCGCACGCTGGTTAATCAATGAGCGCCTGCTGAGAGCAAAAGATTATCTGGAAAGCAGCCGGTTAAGCGTCGACAGCATCGCTGAGCAGACCGGGTTTGGGCAGGCATCAACGTTGCGTCATCATTTTCGCCAGCAGTTCGCGCTTTCCCCGGCTCAGTATCGCAAACAGTTTTCACGTTCTGACACTGCCCGCTAGCGGCATAAGTGCAAAAAAAACCGCCATTAACTGGCGGTAAATGCTTGCATGGATAGATTTGTGTTTTGGTCTCTACGTCCCGACACTCCATGGCCGGGCTGCGGATCTCCTACAACCTAACACCCGTTGTCTTAACGAAGGTTAAACAGTCTTATTAACCTGCATGGGTATTGATCTGCAAATAACGCATAAGCCCCTGCTCAGCGCTCTGTTTTGCGTCGTCATTAAGGGCTTCAAGATAAAAGGAGCGAGCGACACCATAAGGTGCTTTTTCAGAGGGATACACCGCGAACTGGAATGTTTTTCCTCTTGCCTGATGAGTACAATCTAATTCCCAGCGCCGATCGTTTATTTTTTTGCTGGAGCAGGCAACGCCACCATAATCGCTGGTTAAATAGGAACCCACGCGAATTTCTGCAGACTGAATATATTCTGGTTCTTCATTACCTGCATAACGAATCCCAACAACAGCTCCAACAGCCACCGCCAGAAGCGCAAGCGCTATTATTTTTTTCATTATGAATGACCTGTTCCTTAGCCCGAGATAACTATTATATAAGATTTATCCTTAATGCAAATATCCAATTGTGGTCCAGAAATGGAGCTTTACAAAGTTTCAGATGACTTTTAGGAAATGTCTTAACCGTAATTCCGAATCCACAATATTTGACATTTTCTTTTCGCTAATTTTAATTTTTGAATAATAACCCTTAAAAATAATCGACATGATTACCCCGCATTGTTTTTAAGCGGTGAATCCATGATTAAAAAAGGGTTATCTTTCGTCATGCTTGTCTGTGCGCTGTTTTCCGGCCAGCTTATGGCCGGGCACAAAGGACACGAATATTTATGGGTCAAGAATGTGGCGCATCAGCTTCGTCATGAAGCCGACAGCGATGAGTTGCGAAGCGCTGCGGAAGAGTCGGCGGAGGGTTTGCGCGAACACCACCTGTGGCTGAAATCGCGCAAACCGGACACGCACGTTAGGTAATTAGCTGCCCTTGCGTTTTGGCAGGGTTTTCATCAGATCGTCCGGACTGACGGACGCCACAATACTGCCGGGCTGTGGCATTTTGAAGATGTGGTTTTTCATCTTACCAATCACATGCATTTCGCAGGGACGACAGTCGAATTTAAGAGTTAGCACTTCGTCACCGTTTACCAGCTGCATGGGGGTGGCCTTCCAGCTCTTAATGTTCCCTTTCGCCTGCTTAGGACACAGGTTAAAGGCAAAGCGCAGGCAGTGCTTGGTGATCATCACCGGCACATCGCCCTTCTCTTCATGCGCTTCATAGGCTGCGTCGATCAGCTGTACGCCGTGGCGATGATAGAATTCACGCGCTTTATGGTTGTAGACGTTAGCGAGGAAGGATAAATGGGTGTCCGGGTAGACTGGCGCAGGGACGGTTTCCGCTTTACGGCTTCCGCGTGGATACTGTGCCAGGCGCGCGGCATCCAGCATCTCTGCCGTTTCGCGGCGGAACTGGTTAAGCAGGCTGTTCGGCACGAACAGCGCGTCCGGCAGATTCACGTCGATCGCGCGCGCGTAATAAATCGTCTGGCCCAGCTTCGCCACGCCATCCTTCAGGCTGTTAAGCGCTTTTTCCGCGTTGTTTGCCACCTCGAAATGACCATCGAGCGTATGCGTCACGCTAATGCCGTCTTCACAGGTCATGGTCAGAATCAGCTGCTCTTCCCAGCCGCCCAGCTCAATATCCACGGCGATACGGCGTTCGCTGGAGGTTTTCAGCAGCGCCTGCTGCCAGTTATGATCGAGGTTACGGTTAAGCGCCGCGTTCGGCCGCGCCTTGTAGAGATCGGCGGGCATTTCATTCGGCCAGACGCGGTAGCGGTTCTCGCCGGTTTTCTCGACCGTATTGGCACGGAAGCCTACCACCTCACGCTTAATCATCACGTTAAGGCCATCGCCGTTCGCCAGCGGCTCCGTCACTTCAACATCAAGGTGATCTTTCGCCACTTTCAGCACTTCACCCACCGGTAAACCGATAAACTTCGGTGAGTCGAACGCGCCGATATCCCCTTTACGGGCATTAACAAAATAGTCCGTGCTGCCGCGGTGGAACGTTTTGTCCGTCGACGGAATAAAGAAATGCTCGGTGCGCCCGGCCGACGCGCGCGCCAGGTCGCCGCGATCTTCGATAATGGCGTCCAGCATCTGGCGATAGTGCGCTGTGATGTTCTTCACGTAGCTCATATCTTTGTAGCGCCCTTCAATCTTGAAGGAACGCACGCCCGCGTCGATCAGCGCACCCAGGTTGGCCGTCTGATCGTTGTCCTTCATAGAAAGCAGGTGTTTTTCGAACGCCACGACGCGGCCCTGATCGTCTTTCAGGGTATACGGCAGACGGCAGGCCTGAGAACAGTCGCCGCGGTTGGCGCTCCGGCCCGTCTGCGCGTGGGAAATATTGCACTGACCGGAATACGCCACGCACAGCGCACCGTGGATAAAGAACTCAATCGTCGCGTCTGTCGCCTTGTGAATGTCGCGTATCTGATTCAGGTTCAGCTCGCGCGCCAGAACGATCTGCGAAAAGCCGACGTCGGAGAGAAACTTCGCCTTCTCGACCGTGCGGATATCGCACTGGGTACTGGCATGCAGTTCAATGGGCGGAATATCCAGCTCCAGAACGCCCATGTCCTGAACGATCAGGGCATCAACGCAGGCCTGGTAGAGATCGGTAATCAGACGTTGCGCAGGCTCCAGCTCATCATCATGAAGAATGGTGTTCAGGGTCACGAACACTTTCGCCCCGAAACGATGGGCGAACGGCACCAGTTCAGCAATATCGCTCAGGCTGTTGCTGGCGTTATGGCGGGCACCGAAGCCAGGGCCACCAATGTAGACGGCGTCAGCGCCGTGAAGGATCGCTTCACGGGCAATGGCGGCGTCGCGGGCCGGGCTTAAAAGTTCAAGATGATGGGATTGCAGGCGCATACTTCGTCGTTATCCGTTATGGTCAAAATGGCGGCTATTGTAGTCAGAAGTATGCGTCAGCGAAACAGTTTTGCGTAGCGTCAGCGGGGATAATGAATCAGGGAGTGAAAATGCACCGTTCGGTCGCTGCTGTTGCGGTAGGCGTGCGGTTTATCGCCGGCGAAACGGACGCCCGAATCGGCAGATATCGTCTGCCATTTGCCCTCGAGCTTCATCTCCAGCTCGCCGCTGACCACCACCACATGTTCAATCACCCCCGCCTCATGCGGCGTGGATTCACTCAGCGCGCCGGGTGCCAGCGTAATCGAGAAATAATCAAACCCGAGCGTCTCGTCCCACGGAAAAAGCGGTTTGACCACCATCGCCTGCTGCTGCGGGTCAAACACCGCCTGCCGATCCGCCTCCGGCGTGATGAACGCGGAAAACGGCACGTTCAGCCCGGTGGCTATTTTCCACAGCGTCGACACCGTCGGGCTGGATTCATTGCGCTCGATTTGCCCCAGCATCGCTTTTGACACGCCGGTCTCGTCCGCGAGCTTCGACAAACTCCAGCCGCGCGCCTGGCGCAGCGTTTTCAGCGTTGTTGCAAGGTGTAGTGTGATGTCCATGGTCCCTCCTGATGGCGATCAGCATACCACTTGTACGCTATAGCGCACAGTGTTACCTTATATCGGACGTTATAACGCACAACGGAGTTTTCATGCGCCCTTCCTCTCACCTTGTTCCAGTCGCACTGGCTGGATTTGTCGCCGTGCTGGTCGGTTACGCCAGCTCGGCCGCCATTATCTGGCAGGCAGCCGCGGCGGCTGGTGCTAGCCCACAGCAGATCGCAGGCTGGATGACCGCGCTGGGGATTGGGATGGGCGTCAGCACGCTGGCGCTTTCCTGGTGGTACAAAGCGCCGGTGCTGACCGCCTGGTCAACGCCCGGCGCGGCGCTGCTCGCCACCAGCCTGCACGGCGTGACGCTGCCGGAAACGATCGGCGTGTTCATCTTTGCTAACGGGCTCATTTTACTTTGCGGCATCACCGGGCTCTTCGCCCGTCTGATGAGGCTGATCCCCCATTCGCTTGCTGCCGCCATGCTGGCAGGCGTGTTGCTGCAGTTTGGCCTGCACGCGTTTGCGCACCTGGAGGGTCACTTTCTGCTGTGCGGCAGCATGATTGCGGCGTGGCTGATGGCAAAAGCGCTGGCGCCGCGCTATGCCATCGTGGTCACGCTGCTCGTCGGCGGTATCGTGGCATGGGCGGGCGGTGACGTTGTCACGGATAAGCTCACGCTCTCCCTTGCGATGCCTGAGTTTATTGCGCCCACGTTCACCTTCACCAGCCTGGTGAGTATTGGCATGCCCTTCTTCCTGGTGACCATGGCCTCTCAGAACGCGCCGGGGTTCGCCACGATGAAAGCCTCCGGTTACCCGCTGGCGGTCTCGCCGCTTATCGTCGTGACGGGCGGACTGGCGCTGCTGTTTTCTCCGTTTGGCGTCTTTTCAATATGCATCGCGGCCATTACCGCCGCCATTTGCCAAAGCCCGGATGCACACCCGGACGCCGATAAACGCTGGCTGGCGGCCGTCGCAGCGGGAGGTTTTTATCTGCTGGCGGGGATTTTCGGCGGCTCGATTACCGGGCTGATGGCCGCTCTGCCGCTCAGCTGGATCCAGACGCTCGCCGGTCTGGCGCTGCTGGGAACCATTAGCGGGAGTTTATATCAGGCGCTGAATCACGAGGCGGAGCGCGACGCGGCTATCGTCACGTTTCTGATGACCGCGAGCGGCGTCACGATCCTCGGCATCGGTTCGGCATTCTGGGGGCTGGTGCTGGGCGGCGTCTGCTATGCCCTGTTTTCACGCGCGCGCCGCGCGTAGCTGCGAAGGCGTCATGCCCGTCGCGCTGCGAAAGCGGTTGCTGAAGTGGCTGGCGGAGTTAAACCCACAGGCAAGGGCGATGTCCGTTAGCGGCGTCGCCGTGTTCTGCACCAGCGCCTTCGCTTTTTCCATTCTTCTCTGCATCACGTACTGATGCGGCGCCAGCCCCGTCGACTGGCGGAACATGCGGGCAAAATGGTATTCGCTGAGGGCGG
The DNA here is from genome assembly GCF_000762975.1 of Enterobacter sp. UCD-UG_FMILLET. Lineage (NCBI taxonomy): Bacteria > Pseudomonadati > Pseudomonadota > Gammaproteobacteria > Enterobacterales > Enterobacteriaceae > Enterobacter > Enterobacter sp. UCD-UG_FMILLET. The sequence goes on along the minus strand of NZ_JRJC01000017.1, from coordinate 114,110 downwards.
CCTGCGCCGCCAGTTCAGCCAGCGTCAGGGGTTGCCCGAGGTTCTCTTCGATGAAGGCCAGCACGTTGCGCAGCACGAATGGCGATAGCCCGCCGGTGACGACCGGCAGCTTCCACTGAACGTTAGAGTAGTTTTGCAGCAGATGGGTCAGGAGTAGCGTAGAGGCCGTGCTCAGGGTGAGCTGGTTGGCGTGCTGCTGCCAGTCGCAGCCGAGCAAAAACTGGCGATACAGCGCTGTGATCTTCGGATCGCTACCAAAAATGCGCTCGTCCAGCGTCAGCGAAAGCGGGCGCTTATCCCAGATCTTTTCCCCCACGTCGCGCAGGTGTTCGTCGGTGCAGTAGAGATGCACAAACGACAGGTCATCGCGGATATCCCACGTCGATTCGCTCTCTTTTGGCATCAAGCAGAAACGGTCCGGCCCCCCGCCGTTCTTCCAGCCGCCCGGCGTTTTTTGGTAGCTTTCGTAGCCGTCCGCCACGTACAGGCTCAGGGTATGGTGGTTACTTTTTACCGTTATTGTATCGTGCTTGTTGTACCACGCTGCCAGCTGAATGCCCGAGTTCAGCGAGACGGTTTCCCGCAGGACCGCATTCTGTTGGCAAAGCGTTTCAAAGGTATCGTAAGCGTGAGACATGACCGTAAGCGCGTGATTGACTGGAATATCAGTCTAAGAAGAGTTGTCTCCCGTTGCCAGCCCCCGGGGAAGAAAAAAGCGCAAGAATTTGCAAGTCTACCGCAAGCCGGTGAAAGCCCCTGACCGATCTCAGCGGCATACTGCGGGCTTCCGTGGTTTGAGAAGAGAAAAATATGAACGCATTATTATACGGACTGGTGGTGGTCATCTGGGGAACCACCTGGATTGCGATTTTCCTGCAGCAGGGCCCCGTGGCGGCGCCCGTCTCGATTTTCTGGCGTTTCGCCGTCGCCAGCCTCACGATGATGGTGGTGTTACTCGCCCTGCGCCGCCTGCGCAAGCTGGCGCTGCGGGATCACCTCTTTTGTATGCTCCAGGGATGCTGCGTTTTCTGCTTTAACTTCTGGTGTTTTTATACGGCAGCGGCACATATCAATACCGGGCTGGAGTCGGTGATCTTCTCCATGGCCGTGCTCTATAACGCTATTAACAGCTTTATTTTCTTCGGGCAGCGCCCGCCCGCGCGTTTCTGGACGGCGGCGGCACTGGGCCTGACTGGGATCGTCACCCTCTTCTGGGACGATCTGCTGGCCAGCGGCTGGAGCGCGTCGCTCCTGACCGGGATTGGTCTTTCCGCGCTCGGCACCTACGGCTTCTCGCTGGGCAATATGATCAGCATGCGTCACCAGCGCAGAGGCTTGGAAACCATGACCACCAACGCCTGGGCGATGCTCTACGGCACGCTGGTAATGGGTTGCATTGCCCTGCTCAGAGGCGACAGCTTCGCGCCAGAGTGGACCATCAGCTACATTGGCGCGCTGCTCTATCTGGCGCTGTTTGGTTCGGTGATTGCCTTTGGCGCCTACTTCACGCTGGTGGGACGTATCGGTCCCGGCAAAGCGGCCTACAGTACGCTGCTCTTCCCGCTGGTGGCGCTGTCCATCTCCACAGTGTACGAAGGCTACGTCTGGCATATCAACGGAATCGTGGGGTTATTGCTGATTCTGGGGGGAAATATGGTGATGTTTACCAAACCAGAAACCTGGTTCAGACGCTTACGAACGGCGTAAATAAAAAGGCCTGCATTAAGCAGGCCGTTTTATTTTATTTCGCGGTATTTTTCACATCAAACATGGTGGCGTCCGTCGCCATGTCATCAACTACCTGTTTCAGCGTCGCAAAGCCCATCGGCGTATTTTCGTTTGCCAGCTCTTTACCTTCGCCTTTACGAACCACCTTCATTACGGACTTATTGGTTGCCGCATCAATCAGCTCACCTTCAAAGTAAAGATGGGTATCCATGGTGCGATGTCCGGTTGCCATCTGCGTACCTGCTACCACCAGCGCGACCGGCACCACTTCATAGAACTGCAGACCTTCTTTCTGCGAACTCACCCCGGTAATTGCACCGCGGAAAATCAGGCTGTGTTTACCCGGCGTGGTCACGACTGGCTTACGGGTACCAATAGCGGTTTTCATTTTGTTATTTGTATAATTCAACAGCTCATCAAGCGTTTTCTGACCAATTTGAGTGGTCGGTTTAGGCGCAGGATAATAAGTAATCGGCGTCCAGAGAATACTGTCGTAATTAGCTTCGTTATAAGAAGGATCAACCCAACGCAGCGTTGGTTTCCCCGTCGCAGACGTCGTCTGCTGCAAGCCGGAATAGTCTTTTAAAAAGCCAGAATATTGTTCGGGAGCCGCGACTTTTGAAGAACAGCCCGCTAACGCCAACAGACCAGTAAGCACTGCAACTTTAAAAAAAGTTTGAGTACGCATGATAGTTTTCCATGTTATCTGCAAGTATGCATTTGAAGTTATAGCAAAAGACCGACGGGTTTGTTGTGACAAAAAATGATGCGGAGAGCACAAATTGCAAAAAGACTGCCCGGAGGCGTGCCGGGCAGTGAAAAATTACTGATTTATATCCAGTTGCCAGAACAGATGTTTGCCAAATGGGTCGATTTCATAGCCCGTCACCTCCTTGCGCACCGGCTCGAAAATGGTTGAATGCGCAATCATCACCGCCGGCATCTGGTCATGCATCATTTGCTGAGCCTCTTTATACAGCGCCACGCGTTTATCGCGATCGGTCGTTGATTTTGCTTCCGCGATAATATTATCGAAGGGCTTATAGCACCATTTCGCCGAATTTGAGCCACCGTTTGCCGAGGTGCAGGTAAATAGCGGACCAAAGAAGTTGTCGGGATCGCCCGTTGCGGTCGTCCAGCCCATCAGCGCGGCCTGATGTTCCCCGCCCTTCACGCGCTTAAGGTATTCGCCCCACTCGTAGGTCACGATTTTGGTCTGTACGCCGATTTTCGCCCAGTCGGCCTGAATCATCTCCGCCATGCGTTTCGCATTCGGATTGTACGGACGCTGCACCGGCATCGCCCACAGGTCGACGCTCACGCCGCTGGCAAAACCAGCCTCTTTCAGCAGCGCTTTCGCCTTTTCAGGATCGTAATCGTAATCCTTAAGCTCGCTGTCTGCGCCCCAGACGCCCGGCGGCAGCAGGTTCTTCGCCGCAGTGCCGGTGCCGTGGAAAACCGCATCAATAATGGCAGGTTTATTGATGGCAATCGCCAGCGCCTGACGGACTTTCACGTTATCCAGCGGTGGCTTTTGGGTATTGAACGCCAGAAAGCCGGTATTCAGTCCGGCTTTGCTCATCAGATTGATGTCTTTGTTCGCCTTCATGCGCGGCAGGTCCGCCGGGTTCGGGAACGGCATCACCTGACACTCGTTCTTTTCAATTTTGGCAAAACGCACGGAGGCATCCGGCGTGATGCTAAACACCAGCCGGTCCAGCTTCGATTTCCCCTGCCAGTAGTCGGCAAACGCCGTAAACAGGATCCGCGAATCCTTCTGATACTGGGCCAGCTTAAACGGGCCGGTGCCTATAGGCTCCATATCCACCTTCTCCGGCGTACCCGCTTTGAGCATCGCGTCGGCATATTCCGCGGATAGGATCGAGGCAAAATACCATGCCAGATCGGCGACAAACGGCGCTTCCGGGTGCGCCAGGGTAAAGCGCACGGTGTGGTCATCAACTTTATCAATGCCGGTTATCAGGCTGCCAAACTCCAGACTTTCGAAGTTCGAGTAGCTGCCGTTAGAGACGTTGTGATACGGATGATTCACGTCTTTCTGACGCATAAACGAGAAAATCACGTCGTCGGCGTTAAAGTCGCGGGTCGGCGTGAAGGATTTATTGCTCTGGAATTTGACGCCCTTACGCAGATGGAAGGTATAAACCTTGCCGTCGTCGCTCACCTCCCAGCGCTCCGCCAGGCTCGGCACCAGCTCCGTGGTGCCGGGTTTGAAATCAACCAGCCGGTTATAGACCGGCACGGCGCTGGCGTCCACGCTGGTTCCCGAGGTGTATAGCTGAGGATTAAAGTTTTCCGGCGATCCTTCGGAGCAATACACCAGCGTTTTCGCGGCAACGGTGGAACTGACCGTGAGCGCAGCAAGCGCCAGCGTTAAAGTTGTGAGTTTGCTTTTCATCATTTATTCCTGTCTTTTTAATTCGACGGCTAATTAATTCTTTTGCCATTTCATAAATAACATTAAAGTGATGTGGCAAACACCTGAAAAATAAATAAGGAATAAATCACTATGGGCTCGCCGCTTTCCAGACAATTAACGCACCGTTTTTTCCGCTATCTCGCGATCACCAGCCAGAGCGATCCCAAAGTCAAAACCCTGCCCTCAACGCCGGGCCAGCACGACATGGCGCGGGAGCTGGCGCAGGAGCTGTCACAGCTGGGTTTAGACGACATTGTTATTGATGAATTCGCCACGGTAACGGCGGTTAAAAAAGGCAACGTGCCCGGTGCGCCGCGCATCGGCTTTATTACCCATATTGATACCGTGGACGTGGGATTATCACCGGATATTCATCCACAAATATTAACCTTTACCGGTGAAGATCTCTGTCTGAATAAAGAGAAAGACATCTGGCTGCGGGTTAACGAGCATCCTGAAATTCTGGCGTATCCGAATGAGGAGATTATTTTCAGCGACGGAACCAGCGTATTGGGCGCGGATAATAAATCGGCGGTCACGGTGGTCGTGACGGTGCTGGAAAACCTGACCGCGGAACATCAGCACGGGGATATCGTCGTGGCGTTTGTGCCTGACGAAGAGATCGGCCTGAACGGTGCAAAAGCGCTGGACCTTAAGCGCTTTGACGTCGACTTCGCCTGGACTATCGACTGCTGCGAGCTGGGGGAAATTGTCTACGAGAATTTTAATGCGGCAGCCGCTGAAATCCGCTTTACCGGCGTAACGGCGCACCCGATGTCCGCCAAAGGCGTGCTGGTGAATCCCCTGCTGATGGCGACTGACTACATCAGCCATTTTGACCGCCAGCAAACGCCGGAGTGCACCGAGGGGCGTGAGGGCTATGTCTGGTTTAACGGCATTCAGGCCGGACAGAACGAGGCCGTTCTTAAGGCCAATATCCGCGACTTTGACAAGGACAGCTTTGCCGCCCGCAAGCAGCAGATTGCCAACGTTGCCGCGCGGATTGCCGCCCAGTATCCAACGGCCAGGGTGGACTATCGCATTGAAGATACCTACAGCAATATCAGCAATGCGATTGGAGAGGACAGACGCGCCATCGATCTGATGTTCGAGGCGATGAAATCGCTCGGCATCACGCCGAAGCCGACGCCCATGCGTGGCGGTACCGACGGCGCGGCGCTCTCGGCAAAAGGGCTGCTCACGCCGAACTTCTTCACCGGCGCGCATAACTTCCACTCGAAGTTTGAATTCCTGCCGCTGTCGTCGTTCGAGGCGTCTTATAAGACTGCCCTGCAGATCTGCCTGCTGGCCGCCCGCTAAGCGGGCTTGCGCGCCAGCATCGTGGCAAAGCGCAGCTTGATGCGGTTACCGTTTTCATCGGTGCGGTGGAGTTCGCCAACGTCTTCATTGTATTTGAGCAACTCCCAGCCTTCGTAGTAGTTGCTCAGCTCACCGCTTTTGAACGCAAACGGGAAGCCGACGGTGCACGGGTAATCCGCCGTGTCCATCGCGGCAACAATCAGGTTGTAGCCGCCGGGTTTGGTGCAGCGCTGCATGTTAGCGATAAGTCCCGGGATGGTTTTTGACTCCAGGAACATCAGCACCACGGTGGAGAGAATGAAATCGTACTCGCCGTCAAAACTCAGGTTGTTGAGATCTTTGATCGCCGTATGGAGGTTATCGATCCCTTCTTCCGCCTTGATGCGCTCGATATTCTCGATGCTCATCGGGTTCTTATCCCACGCGGTCACCTCGTAACCGTTGGCCGCCAGATAAAGGCTGTTGCGGCCATTGCCGCAGCCCAGGTCCAGCGTTTTGCCCGGTTTAATCTGTGCCGCACTGAACAGCACCTCTGAATGGGTGCGGGTTAAGCCATATTTCTCTGTAAAGTAATTCTCGTCGACGGTCATTATTTTTTTCCTGAGCCTGCATAATCTGAAAGTGCATTCTGAATGCCATTTTAAGGCGTTTACCGTCTTGTTGCCAACCGTTCGAAAACCGAAAAATTTGCTACGTTTAGTTAAGACGCTTATCAGAGACCTAAAGATGAATAAATATCGCCTTAGCGACGAAACCCGCCTCTGGCAATGGAAAAACGGCGAAACTACCCACTCCGTCACGCTGCGGCAGATTATCGCGACGGCGGATTTTAACGACGTGACGGTCGGGACGAGAGGCGGATGGATTGATGATGAGCGCGCCCTCGCGCAGGACGGCGTCTGTTGGATCTACGACGAAAACAGCGTGGTGTTCGCCGGTGCAACCGTGTCCGGCAACGCGCGGCTTACCCTGCCTTGCATCGTTAGCCACGACGCGCATATCAGCGGCAGCTGCTGGCTGGACGGGGCGGAGGTAAGCCACGGAGCACGCATAAGTGACAATGTCACCGTTCAGCACTCCTGCGTGCGGGGCGAGTGCCATATCTACGGTGAAGCGCGCGTGCTGCACAACAGCGTTATCATTGCCGCCAAAGGGCTGACGCCGGATCATGACCAGATCCTGCAAATCTACGATAAGGCGACGGTGAGCCAGTCGCGCATTGTGCATCAGGCACAAATCTACGGCGAGGCGATGGTGAATTTTGCCTTTATTGAGCACCGCGCCGAAGTCTTCGACAACGCGATCCTCGAGGGTAACGAACTCAACAACGTGTGGGTGTGCGACTGCGCAAAGGTCTATGGCAACGCCCGCGTGATTGCCGGTTATGACGACGATGCTATTCCGACGGTGCGCTACAGCTCTCAGATTGTGGAGAATGCGGTGGTGGAAGGAAACTGCGTCATCAAGCATCACGTCCTGATTGGCGGTCAGGCCTGGCTGCGCGGCGGGCCGATCATGCTGGATGATAAGGTGGTGATCCAGGGACGCGCGCGGATCAGCGGGGACGTGCTGATCGAACATCGGGTTGAAATCACAGATGATGCGGTCATTGAAGCGTTTGCCGGGGAGAGCATTCACCTGCGCGGCGAAAAGGTGATTAACGGCGACCAGCGCATCACCCGCACCCCGCTGCTGGGAGCGTTATAGGACGTAGATCTTTCCGTAGATATTCACATCGTCAAAGCGGCCATTCAGGTATTCCGCTTCCCGCAGGCACCCTTCCAGCGTAAAACCGTTGCGGACGGCAACGCTGTTGCTGTGCTGATTCGCCACCCGACACTTGATCACAAAACGGCGGATCTCTCCGCGCTCAGCGTAGTAGCGCATAAAAGCCTGCAGTGACCGGGAGAGAATGCCCTGCCCCTGATGGGCTTCATCCAGCCAGTAGCCGATGTATCCGGCTTTGTTGGCTGGCTCAATCGCATTGAACGACAGCACGCCGACCAGCGCATCACTCTTGAAGATCAAAAACATTTTGGCGTAGCCGCGCTGATGCAGCATCTGATTGCTCTGCACGTTGCGGCGGGTATCCTCCTCGCTGCCGACGTGCTGCGCCCAGTCAAAGGCGGTTTGCAAAAAGGTTTTGTTTTTGACGACGAGATTATGCAGATCGGCGGCGTAGCGCTCTTCGACGGCGCGAAGCTCGAGAGCGTCAGATACCGGGATTATTTCGGATTTTGCTGCGGTCATTGCCCCTCACCCTATCCCTCTCCCGAAGGGAGAGGGAATCGATCGTTAACGCATTATCCGGTCGTCAACGTAGATACGTTTATCCGGCGCCGGTGGGAAATACTGGTACAGCCAGGTTTCACTGATGGCATCGCCCTGACAGCGCAGGAACAGGCGCATATCCACCGGCTCCGTTGAATCCGACGTCGGATACCAGTCAAACAGGATGCGATAGCCGTCAAACGGCTCAACGTAGAGGATCTCAACCTGCTTCGCTTCACCGCTGGAGAGCGTAATCACCGGCTCGATGCCTTTTGGCGCAGCGGCCTTCAGGTCGCCGCCGACGAAGTCGATGGCAAAGCGACGGGCCCACACTTTCGGGTAATTTTCGCCCGGTGCCCAGCCTTCCGGGAAGCCGCCCATGCCGGTACGGGTGGCGAAGACGTTGGCCAGCGGAGAACGCACCGGCGGCATGGCGCTCCAGTAGAGGCGATATTTGAAGTCCAGCTCGTCGCCCGCTTTCACCGCTTTTTCCGGCTGCCAGAAGCAGACCACGTTATCCAGCGTTTCGCCGGTGGTCGGGATCTCCATCAGGCCAACCGCGCCTTTCCCCCAGTTGTTACGCGGTTCCACCCACAGGCTCGGGCGTTTGTTATACCAGCCCATCACGTCCTGATAGTGCGAGAAATCGCGGTCGAGCTGCAGCAGGCCGAAACCTTTCGGGTTTTTGTCCATATAGGCGTTGAACTGCAGCTTCTGCGGGTTGTTCAGCGGACGACAGATCCACTCCCCGTTGCCGCGCCACATTGCCAGGCGGTCGGAGTCATGAATTTGCGGGTGAATGGTGTCACACATGCGGCGTTCGTTATTGCCGCAGCTGAACATGCTGGTCATCGGCGCGATGCCGAGCTGCTTGATGTCCTTTCGCGCGTAGAGATGGTTTTCCACCTCCATAATCACCTGGCTCTTCTCGCAGTGGATCACGAATTTATAGGCACCCGTGATGCTCGGGCTGTCCAGCAGGGTATAGACGGTAAAAGTCGTGTCGCCGGGCTTGACGGTTTCAAACCAGAATGACGTGAAATCGGGAAACTCTTCCGGCGTATCGGTAAAGGTATCTACCGCCAGACCGCGGGCAGACAGGCCGTACTGGTAGGTGTCATCCACCGCGCGGAAATAGCTCGCGCCCAGGAAAGAGACGATATCGCGACGCGCCAGCTCCGGCGCCTTAAAGGCGCGGAAGCCCGCAAACCCGAGATCGCTTTGCCCTTCCAGCTGTTTGGTATCCACACCCGTTTCACCGTAGCTGAACAGCTCCGGACGGAAGTGGATCTCGCGCGCCATAGAGGTCGACTGGTCCAGCGAGAACATCCGCACGCGGCGGCGGAACCCCATCCCCATATGGAAGAACTGCACGTCCAGCTGACGCCCTTCAATGTTGTTCCACAGTGACTGTTTTTCATCGTAGCGGATGGCGTTGTACGCCTGCGGCGTCATGGTTGCCAGCGTGTCCGGCAGCGGACGCGGCGCGCCACCCCACGGGGTTTTCGCCAGGTCATGCGCCATGGATTGCAGTACGGAGAAGTCGAAACGACGGCTCTGGCCGTCAGCAATGTCAGAGTCGGCAGCGTATGCCGCTTTGGAAAACAGGGAAGCAAGGCCAGATGTGCCGCTCAGGGCTGCCACTGCCAGCGAGCCTTTTAGAAAACGTCTGCGATTCATGCCTGGAAAAACGTCCTTATGGTCGTGTGAATGTGTTTCGCGCTCGGCGAAATGACGGCAAGAAAGAACGCACAGCCTAAACAAAAATGGTTAAGAATCCAATTGTTGGCCGGTGATTATATGAACAAAGTGAGAAATATTTTCTGTCGACCAGAACGGCCCGAAAGTGGTGTAAAAAACAGTAAATACACAAAATCATTCATGCTGGATCAAGGCGGCAATTCTGAGAATCCCCAGGAGCTTACTTAAGTAAGTGACTGGGGTGAACAGACGTAGCCAACGCAGAGGTAGCTTGAAGGATGAAGTGTATTAAAAATGCCCCGTCAGGACATCAGCTGACGGGGCGAATGAGGCGGTTATTTTACGCTGACATCGATACCCGGGAAGTACTTATCAGCGAGTTTAGCGATCGTGCCGTCGGCACGTACTTTATCAATCGCGGCATCAAGCTGCTTTTTGGTGGCCTCGTCACCTTTACGCAACCCAAAACCGATCCCACTGCCGAGGATAGTGTCGTCAGACACCGGTTTGCCGATGAAGCCAAACCCTTTCCCCTGCGGCTTGCTGAGGAAACCTGCCTGCCCGGCCGCGGACATGACCAGCGAGGCGTCGATACGGCCATTCAGCAGATCGCCCCAGGCCATATTCTGATCTTTATAAGACACCACGGTGACACCCTGCTTTTCCCAGTGCTCTTTGGCATAGGTTTCCTGAATGGATCCCTGCAGCACGCCGATGGTTTTACCCTTCAGCCCTTCTGGCGTTGCCTCAACCGCCGTGCCGGCCTTGCCGACCAGCTGCGACGGTATACGGTAGATCGGCTGGGTAAAATCAATGCTCTTGCGGCGCTGCTCGGTGATGTTCATCGCCGAGTTGATGGCATCAAATTTCTTCGCCACCAGGCCCGGGATCAGCGCATCAAAGGAGGTTTCAACCCAGCTGCACTTCAACGCTGCCGCTTTGCAGATGGCATTCCCCAGCTCAACGTCAAACCCTTCCAGTTCGCCCGCCGCATTGCGGCTCTCAAACGGCGGGTATTCCGCTTCCAGCCCGTAACGCAGCTCGGTGGCCGCGAAGGAAGAAAAAGTACACAGCAATCCCATGCCGACAACTAACGCGCGTAATTTCATCTAATACTCCTCAGCGTGGTTTAACCCGACACAGGGCCTGGGCACCTGCCCGTAACGTCGCCTCATCTTTCGCAAAAGAGAGACGAATCAATTTATTATCCGTACCGTCCGCATAAAACGCCGACAGCGGAATGGTGGCAACGCCGTACTCAACGATCAGCCGTTTCACCAGCTCGCTGTCGCGTTCGTCGCTGAACTGGCTGTAGTCCGCCAGCATGAAGAACGATCCGGCGCTCGGCAGCAGCGTAAACGGTGAATCGGCCAGCAGGCTGTGCAGCAGATCGCGCTTGCGCTGGTAAAACGCAGACAGCGATAGCCAGGTTTGCGGGTCGACCATATGCTCAGCAAACGCGTGCTGCATTGGCGTATCGGCAGAAAACATTAAAAATTGATGCACTTTACAAATCTCGTCCATCAGTACCGCCGGTGCAACACAGTAACCCACGCGCCATCCGGTGACGTGATAGGTTTTTCCGAAAGAGGAAATAATCACGCTGCGCTCCGCCAGCTGCGGGTGCGTGGCCATCCCGTGGTGCGGCTCACCGTCAAAAACGACGTGTTCGTACACTTCGTCAGACAAAATAATGATGTCGGTGTTGCGCGTCAGCGCCGCCAGCTGCTGCAGGTCACTGGCGGAGAAGACCTGACCGCTCGGGTTGTGCGGCGTATTGATGATGATCATGCGCGTGCGCGGCGTGATCGCGGCGCGAACCTCATCCCAGTTGACGGCAAAATCCGGCACCGTGAGCTTGATGGCGATCGGGGTTGCCCCCTGCAGACGAACAATCGGCGCGTAGCTGTCAAAGGACGGCTCAAAGTAGATCACCTCATCGCCCGGATGTACCAGCCCGCTAATCGCCGAATAGAGCCCTTCGCTGGCGCTGGCGGTCACCAGCACCTCGCTGGCAGGGTCATACTGCGTGCCGTAGAGCGTAGCAATTTTATCGGCAATACGTTCCCTGAGCGGCTGCAGGCCGGTCATCGACGCGTACTGGTTGTGCCCCGCCTCCATTGCGCGGGTGACGCCCGCAATCAGCTTCGGGTCGCAGGAAAAATTCGGTGCGCCCTGAGAAAGGTTAATCGCGTTATGCTGCGCCGAGAGCTGGCCGATAACGGTAAAAATGGTGGTTCCCACATCCGGCAGTTTGGAGCGCGTTTGCACAGGCGTTCGTAAAGTCATCCTCTTTCCCTTCTCATGGATATTGCATAACTATTCAAACAACATCTGTGCTGTCGGGACAATCGAATTGTTGTCATAATAGCCATGAGAAAAATGCATAGCTGAGGTGTTTTCTATGTCACGCCGTTCGCTCCCCCTTAATGCCATCGACGCATTTTTAGTCACCGCGCGTCACCTCAATCTTACCCATGCCGCGGCGGAACTGTGTCTGACGCAAGGGGCCGTGAGCCGCAAGATTGCCTCCCTTGAGGCGTGGTTTGGCTTTCCGCTTTTTGAACGCCACGCGCGCGGGCTGCGCCTCTCACCGCAGGGTAGCGCCCTGCTTCCGGAGCTGCAGTCCGCTTTCGAGCAGCTGCTGTCCGTGGCCGACCAGGCCCGCAGCCAGCACACGGTGATCCGGCTGAAGGCGCCCACCTGCGCCATGCGCTGGCTGGTGCCGCGCCTGCTGGAGGTGGAGCGCGAGCATCCGGATCTGCAAATTGCGCTGACCACCACAACCGATCACAACGTCAATTTCAAAACCGAATCTTACGACGCGGCCATCGTGTTCGGCACGCACATGAGCGCAGGCGATCTTCTGTTCGACGAGGCGCTCACCCCGGTGATAAGCCCGGTGCGTGCGGGGGCAGCGCTGGGATCGCTGACGTTTCTGCACCCCACAAGGGATAAGACGGACTGGTCGCTGTGGCTGGCGAAACAGGAAGGTCCGGGCTTTGCCATGCACAAAAATCAACACTTCGACACGATGGATCTCGCCATTACGGCCGCCATTCAGGGGCTCGGCGTCGCCATCGCCGACGAAACGCTGGTGGCAGAAGATGTTCACGCTGGAAGGCTGGTGCGGCCCTATGAGGCAAGCATAAAAACCGGCGCAAGCTACCGGCTGGTGCTGCGCGAAACGCCAGGCGAGGAAAATGGTCTCGCGGCGTTTCGCGCCTGTTTGCTTAATCGAGGCTGACGTGGTGCTTCATTACCCGCTTGAAGAGGCTCATGCGGGCGCGCATAAAGCGGTTTTCAAGCCTGAAAGCTGCATGTTTATTCACGCCAATGCGTAACAGCACGTCCCGCCCTTTGCGACACGCGGGCCAGTGCGTCGGCCCGGGCAGGATCTCGCGAGGACCCGCGTCACGCGCAAAACTCACCCAGTAATCGGCCACCTGGGCAGCAAACTGCAGATCCCGCTCATTGACATACTGGCGTGAAGGCTCCACCTGGCCGAGCGTATCAAAGACGTAAGGCACTTCATTGCCGTGCCACGCGCCGTTAATATAGGTGGCATGTTCCGCTTCCGCGACATAGTCAAACCAGTAACGCCAGCACAGTCCACCGACGCGCTGCTGGGCCTGCATCACCACATAGCCCATCGTGGTGAACGCCATGTCGCGGCACACCTGTCTGCCCAGCTCTTCATCGCCCTTCACGCCCGGATAGAGCAGCTTAATCAGCCCCAGCCCGAAGCGGCGCTCCCGGCGAAGCTTCTGAATTTGTCCGGCGAGATCGATGCCAAACACCGCCATCACGCTGGCTTCATCGCTGTTAGAGCCAATCATCACCGGCACCGGATGCTGACGGGCGGCGAAAAAGACGTCCAGAATGGCTTCCGGCAGAACACAGTCTCCAGCGATAGGCGCCGGGGCGACGTTCAGCGGCGCGGTGAGCGGCCAGAACGCCTCGGGCGGAATGGCGCGCAGCTGCCCGGCGGTCGCATTTTCCAGCCCGAAATGGGCGGCCAGCGCTTCCCCTTTTTGCAGCGCCTGCTCGCGCGGCGTGTCCGGCAAGGTGTATCCGCTCTGCACAATCGCCTTGTGGAATAATCCTGCTGCCAGCGGAGAGGCCAGCAGAGAAAGCACGCTGCGCGCGCCGGCGGATTCGCCAAACAGGGTCACATTAGCGGGATCCCCGCCAAACCCGGCGATATTCTCCCGCACCCATTCGAGCGCGGCGATCTGATCCAGCAGGGCAAAATTATGCACCACGCGCCCTTCCTCGCCTTCCAGCGCGGGATGGGCGAAAAAGCCGAGATGGCCGAGACGGTAGTTAATCGTGACCACAACCACGCCGCGCGTAGCCAGCGCTTTGCCGTTATACGGCGGCAGGCCCCCGGCACCAATCGTAAAGCCACCTCCGTGCAGCCAGACCATAACCGGGAGCGGCTCGGCGCGCTCTGCCGGAGACCAGACGTTAAGGTAGAGGCAGTCTTCGGAAAACTGGCCCGGATCGCCCCCGCCCAGCTCCTGACAATACTCGCTGCTTTGCCAGCTTGAGGCGGAGAAGGCCCTGGCCTCACGCAGGCCATCCCAGGGTTCAGGCGGCCGGGGCGAGCGCCAGCGCCACTCCCCCACGGGCGGTGCGGCGTAGGGAATACCGCACCAGACGTGGACATTTTCATCGGTTAAACCAGACAGTGCGCCCTGGCGCGTTTCAACCACAGGGGCGGAAGGATTTTGCATAACGACCTTAATTTTTCCATCACACCCCAGCAGAGTAACGATTTCAGAGCAAACCGCAACGCTGTTTGCTGCGCGTTTCAGCCTCCTGGTAGAGCGTAAACTCGTCATACACCGGGCAGCCCAGCGCGTCTTCAAACGCATCGCGGCTGGCGTTACCGTGGCTGCGGGCCTGGGTTTCGTTCCCGAGATTGGACTGGAAAATCCCCGCGGCGCTGACCGGGAGAAAATCTTCGTAGGTGATGGGCTGGGCAACCACCCATCCGCGCTCGATCAGCGGCTGAGGATCGTCGCCCGGACGAAACGCATGCCGATGCGCTTCACCCGCAGGCGTCAGGCGGTAGCGGAAATACGCCAGCTCCTGACGGCGCATGAGCATTTCGCTGTCCGGGAAGGCGCTAAAGATCTCCCGCAGGTGCAGCTGATGCGTCAGGTTATCTTTGCCGGTACCGGCCTGGGCGAGGAGGCTATCGTACAGTTCCCGGCCTTTTTGCGTCAGCGCCACGCCGCGCTGCTCAATCTCACCGAAGCGCGCGGTGTGGGTTCCTTTATGTTCCCCGGCAAACAGCACCGGCTCTTCCAGCGCCTTGAAGCTGGTTTGACGCAGTAATACGGGCACCTCGCGACGCGGCGGCCCTTCGATCAGAATTTTTGGCTCGATACCGTACTTCGGCATCAGCTCCTGCACCCGGTCAATATCCAGCGTGCGCGGCGTGAGGTGGTTAATATGGCAGCCCGGGAAGCAGACCACGTCGGCGATCAGGCGATGCTCGTTGCTCAGGGCCAGATAGGTCTCCCGATCGACCGTCGCATGGCGGTGCCAGCGGAAGGTTTCCACCGCTTCCTGCACAAACTCGTGGGCCTGTGCGTCAGTAAAGTGCCCTTCCGACTCGTGGAGGTCAAGCAGTTCCAGACAGCGGGGGGTGAAGATGTTCCGGTGAGAGAGGATCTCCGCGGCACGTTCGCGCAGCGCGACGTTTTCAATCAGCTCAAGACGCAGCAGCGAGGTAAAGATACGAAACGGATTCCGGCACAGCGCCGCGTCTTCTATCGGACGAAACGCCGTTGAGTGGACGGGCACCCCCGCTTGAGAGAGATCGTAATAGCTGACCGGGTACATGCCCATAATGGCAAACATACGGCGCAGGGTTGAAAGTTCCTGTGCCGTGCCGACGCGGATCGCCCCGTGACGCTCCACGTTCAGGCGCGCAAGCTCATCGGCGTTAGCCAGTTGTTCATGTAATAGTGGATTATTTTCCAGAACCGCCAGGTTTACGTCCGCAACCAGTTCGAGCAAGGTGCCGTACTGCGGAACTTCCTGCTGGTACATCGCCGACATAGCCTGCGAAAAGTGTTCCCGAATGTCATCAGCCGTGATGGTGTTCGCCATGATGTCATGCCTCCAGTGAATATTACCTGGAGTGTAGAGAAACCCGTTCCTTCCGGGGGGAAAGATTTCTGATTTGTGATCTTAAGACGACAGTGGTCAAACCGTGCGCTACGGGTCCCTGAACAGCGCCGAACGGAACCGCCCTTTATGCTCAACTCTTTTATCCAGGATTTTCCTTATAATTATTTAGGGTTCCGCTTTCTAGCTATAAAGGAGTATTTTTTGGTTCTCTCCTGAATGCAAATTAACCAATTCGAGTACGCCATTATTTTTATCCTCACCTTTCAAATTTTTAGCCTGAAGTTAGGATTAATCTGAATAGTTGTTTACAAGTCCTTCCTGTCTATCCATATTTCCATTTTAAGCGAAGCGCAAATTTACAAATATTTAAAAATAACGCAACCGCAAATAGCAAAACGCATTTGACGGATGCCGAACACCGACTAGAGTTATTACTCGAACGACGAGTGATACGGAATATTTTTCGTATCGTACTGACATAACCAATATATGACTAAGAGGTTTAATATGGCAGAGCATCGTGGTGGTTCCGGTAATTTCGCTGAAGACCGTGAAAAAGCATCAGAAGCTGGACGTAAAGGTGGCCAGCATAGCGGTGGGAACTTTAAAAACGATCCGCAACGCGCATCTGAAGCGGGTAAGAAAGGGGGACAGAACAGTCACGGCGGAGGCCGTAAATCTGATAACTCCTGATCTTATTTAATACTCTTTTAATAATACCAGAGAGCATGCTGCGGGCTGAAAAGCTCGCAGTACCCTTTCTTTATTTTACCGGAGCGTAATTATTATGAATATGAAAAGCGTCGAGGATGTCTTTATTCATCTTCTGTCGGATACCTACAGCGCAGAAAAGCAGCTTACCCGAGCGTTAAGCAAGCTTGCCCGCGCCGCGTCCAGCGAGAAGCTGAGCGCCGCTTTTACCGCGCACCTGGAAGAGACGCAGGGTCAGATCGAACGTATCGACCAAATCGTCGTGCAGGAAGACGGTATCAAGCTTAAGCGCATGAAATGCGTGGCGATGGAAGGTTTAATTGAAGAAGCCAATGAAGTCATCGAAAGCACGGAAAAAAATGAAGTACGTGATGCCGCACTTATTGCCGCCGCGCAAAAAGTCGAACATTACGAAATTGCCAGCTACGGTACCCTTGCCACATTAGCAGAACAACTGGGCTATAAAAAAGCCGTTAAGCTTCTTGCCGAAACGCTGGAAGAAGAAAAAGAGACCGACCTTAAACTCACCGACCTGGCCGTAGGAAATATTAACCAAAAAGCGCAGAAATGACGCAATAAAAAGGTTAAATAAAATGAGCATCAGTCCCAGGACTATTAAACGGTGCCATTTAGCGGCAGCCATAATATGGTTCATTCTCGCTATCCCCTCTGTAATATGGTGGAAGAATAGCGTGCTATGGGTCATTATCATCAGTATTTACGCCAATATTGTCGGCCATTTATCTGGCTACAGTGCCGCGCGTGCCGATCAGGCTGCTGAAAGTGAGACCAAATAAGCGAACCCCTAATGAGGATACAATGATGAATCACGTAGAACACTACCATGACTGGCTACGCGATGCCCATGCGATGGAAAAGCAAGCCGAATCTATGCTGGAATCCATGGCCAGCCGTATCGATAATTATCCTGATGTTCGCGCCAGAATTGAGCAGCATATTAATGAGACAAAACGGCAAATTACATTGCTGGAAGAAATCCTCGACCGTAATGATATTTCTCGTTCGGTTTTAAAAGATTCGATGAGCAAAATGGCGGCGCTCGGGCAGTCCATCGGCGGCATGTTCCCGTCTGATGAGATCGTGAAGGGCTCGATCAGCGGTTATGTTTTCGAACAGTTTGAAATAGCCTGTTATACCTCCCTGCTGGCGGCGGCCAAAAAAGCGGGCGACACCGCCTCGATACCTGCGATTGAGACGATTCTGGCTGAGGAACGCGAAATGGCCGACTGGCTGATTCGTCATATTCCGCAGACCACGGAACAGTTCCTGCTGCGTTCTGACGCATCGGGCGTCGAAGCGAAAAAATAACCCGGGAGAATCGCCATGTTCCGACACGTCAAACAGCTGCAATACACGGTTCGCGTTGCCGAACCGAACCCTGGCCTCGCCAACCTTTTACTGGAACAGTTCGGTGGGCCCCAGGGCGAACTGGCTGCCGCCTGCCGCTACTTTACGCAAGGATTAAGCGATGACGATCCGGGCCGTAAAGATATGCTGATGGATATCGCGACCGAGGAGCTCAGCCACCTCGAAATCATCGGTACCTTGGTCGGCATGCTGAATAAAGGCGCCAAAGGCGCGCTGGCGGAAGGGGTGGAAAACGAGGCCGAGCTGTATCGGTCCATGACCGAAAACGGCAATGACAGCCACATCACCTCCCTGCTCTACGGTGGCGGCACCCCGCTCACTAAC
This sequence comes from Enterobacter sp. UCD-UG_FMILLET, assembly GCF_000762975.1. NCBI lineage: Bacteria > Pseudomonadati > Pseudomonadota > Gammaproteobacteria > Enterobacterales > Enterobacteriaceae > Enterobacter > Enterobacter sp. UCD-UG_FMILLET. Next base: position 96,079 of record NZ_JRJC01000017.1, on the reverse strand, counting down.
TCGGCGGGCGTGCCCTGGACGGCAGCCTACGTCGATACCATCGGCGAGCCTACGGCGGACCTGCGCTCAAACGTGGCAGCTGAGGCACGCGCGAAAATCATCTATGAACGGCTGATCAACGTGACCGACGATCCCGGCGTAAAAGATGCGCTGGCGTTTCTGATGACGCGCGAGGCGGCGCATCAGCTCTCCTTTGAGAAGGCGCTGCAGTCCATCCGTAATAATTTCCCACCGGGAAAACTGCCGCCAATCGAGGAATTCACCAACAAGTACTACAATATGTCTGAAGGTGGAGAGGTTCGCGGAAGCTGGAACAGCGATAAACATTTCGATTACGTTGAGTCCCCCCAGCCTGCGGTTGACGGCGGCGATGGCAGCGCAAGCGTCACGCTCACGACCGAACAGGCAACCCTGGTCAAGGCGATGTCTGCCCGCACGAAGTCCGATCCACATTCTGACCCGCTGACCGGTGCCGAGCTGGGTGCCGGTAAGACTAAACCGTAATCGGTTTTGCCGGGCAGCCATAAACTGCCCGGCAATTCTCGTGCCCCATCGTTTCAGAGGTACGGACCATGTTCGAACTCGACGCGTTCCATCTGGCCAGAATTCAGTTCGCTTTTACCGTCTCGTTTCATATCCTTTTTCCTGCGATCACCATCGGCCTCGCCAGCTATCTGGTGGTGCTGGAGGGCATGTGGCTGCGCACCAAAAACGACGTCTGGCGATCGTTGTACCACTTCTGGCTCAAGATATTTGCCGTTAACTTTGGGATGGGCGTCGTTTCCGGCCTGGTCATGGCGTACCAGTTTGGCACTAACTGGAGCGGGTTCTCTCAGTTTGCAGGCAGTATCACCGGCCCGCTTCTGACCTATGAGGTGTTAACCGCCTTCTTCCTGGAGGCCGGATTCCTTGGCGTCATGATGTTCGGCTGGAATAAGGTCGGCCCGGGCCTGCACTTCTTTTCAACCTGCATGGTGGCGCTCGGCACGCTGATGTCGACCTTCTGGATCCTCGCCTCCAACAGCTGGATGCATACGCCGCAGGGCTTCACTATTGAGAACGGACAGGTTATCCCGCAGGACTGGCTGGCGATCGTCTTTAATCCCTCCTTCCCTTACCGCCTGATTCATATGGCTATCGCCGCGTTTCTGAGCAGCGCGCTGTTTGTCGGCGCGTCGGGCGCATGGCACCTGCTGCGCGGTAACGATACCCCCGCCGTCCGCACCATGTTTTCCATGGCGATGTGGATGGCGCTGCTGGTCGCGCCCATTCAGGCGGTGGTGGGCGATATGCACGGCCTGAACACGCTTGAGCATCAGCCGGCCAAAATTGCCGCCATTGAGGGGCACTGGGAAAATCCGCCGGGCGAGGCCACTCCGCTGCTGCTGTTTGGCCTGCCGGATATGGACGAAGAGCGCACCAAATACGGTCTGGAGATCCCCGCGCTCGGCAGCCTTATCCTGACCCACAGCCTGGACAAGCAGGTCCCGGCGCTGAAGGATTTTCCGAAAGAAGATCGGCCAAACTCGACCATCGTTTTCTGGTCGTTCCGCGTCATGGTCGGGATGGGGCTGCTGATGATTACCCTCGGGCTGATTAGCGTCTGGCTGCGCTATCGTCATCGACTTTACCACTCGCGTCCGTTCCATTGGTTTGCCCTCTGCATGGGGCCTGCCGGGCTGCTGGCGCTGCTCGCCGGCTGGGTGACCACCGAGGTGGGCCGTCAGCCGTGGGTGGTCTACGGCTATCTGCGCACCATCGACGCGGTATCGCTGCACAGCACCCTGCAGATGAGCATCAGCCTGCTGGCGTTCTTCGTTGTCTACTCATCCGTGTTTGGCGTGGGCTATGTTTATCTTATCCGGCTGATTAAGAAAGGTCCGCAGCCCGTCGATACGCTGACGTCAAATACCTCGGGCACGCCCGCTCGTCCGCTGTCTGCCGCGGAGTCTGTTCCGGAAGAGGAGAGAATCTGATGGGCGTCGATATCGCAGTGATTTGGTTTGCCATCATCGTGTTTGCCACGCTGATGTACATCATTATGGATGGCTTTGATTTGGGCATCGGCCTGCTGTTTAACTTCGTGGGCGATGCGAAAGAGCGCGACGTGATGGTCAACAGCGTGGCGCCAGTCTGGGACGGCAACGAGACCTGGCTGGTACTCGGTGGCGCGGGCCTGTTCGGCGCGTTTCCGCTGGCCTATGCGGTCATTATTGATGCGCTGACAATACCCCTCACCGCGATGCTGATCGGCCTCATCTTTCGCGGCGTCGCCTTTGAGTTCCGCTTCAAAGCCACGCCCTCGCACCGCAAGTTCTGGGACTACTCCTTTGCCGGCGGCTCCCTGCTTGCCACCTTCAGCCAGGGCGTGGTGGTAGGGGCCGTGATCAACGGCTTTGACGTCGAAGGCCGACGTTTTGTCGGCTCTGCGCTAGACTGGCTCACCCCCTTCAACCTCTTCTGCGGCATCGGGCTGGTCGTCGCCTACACGCTGCTGGGCACCACCTGGCTCATCATGAAAAGCGAAGGCGCGCTGCAGGCCCGCATGCGCGAGCTGACCCGCCACGTGCTGCTGGCACTGATGGTCGTCATCGCTGTGGTGAGCATCTGGACGCCGCTCGGCTGGCAGTACGTGGCCGAGCGCTGGTTTACCCTGCCCAACTTCTTCTGGTTCCTGCCGGTTCCGCTCCTGGTCGGGCTGTTCAGCGTGCTGATCTGGCGACTGACCCGCAACCCGGCCAGCCACGCGCGCCCCTTCCTGCTGACGCTGGGGCTTATTTTCCTCGGGTTTAGCGGCCTGGGTATCAGCCTCTGGCCAAACATTATTCCGCCGCACATCACCCTGTGGGAAGCCGCGGCCCCGCCCGCCAGCCAGCTGTTCATGCTGGTAGGCACGTTGCTGATTATTCCGGTGATCCTGGTGTACACCGCCTGGAGCTACTACGTCTTCCGCGGCAAAGTGTCGGATACTGAAGGCTATCACTGAGGAACGCTATGACGGACTGGCATACACGGGCCATTATTTACCAAATTGATACCGCGCTATTTTATGATTTGAACGGCGATGGCTGCGGGGACATCGCCGGCATAGCGTCTAAGTTACGCTATATTCGCCGCATGGGGGCGACGGTCATCTGGATCACCCCGTTTTACCTCACGCCTTTTCTCGATGAAGGCTACGACGTTAGCGACCACCTCCAGGTGGACCCCCGCTTCGGAAAGCTGGCCGATATCATCGCCTTTATCGAGCAGGCCCGCGAGCTTGGCATGCAGGTCATTATTGAGCTGCTGATCCAGCACACGTCGGACGCGCATCCCTGGTTCCAGCAGGCACGCCGCAACCCGGCGTCACCCTATCGTGATTACTACCTCTGGTCGGATAACGACGAGGACGATACGCCCCCCATGTTTCCCGGCGTGGAAAAGAGCATCTGGAGTTGGGACGACGAGGCGGGACAATACTACCGGCACATGTTTTATCGCCACGAGCCGGATCTGAACCTCACCTCGCCCGCGGTGCTTAAAGAGATTGAAAACATCATCCTCTTCTGGCTCAAGCTGGGCGTGTCGGGATTTCGCCTCGATGCTGCCTCCCATCTCACCACGCAGGCAGGCAACGGTGACGAAAAAAAAGGGCTGTGGATCCTCGAGCATATGCGGCGTCTTATCGAACAGCGCAATCCGGACGCGATCCTGCTGGGTGAAGTGGACGTAGACGTTGAGGCCTATAAAGACTACTTCGGCAATAACGACCGCCTGAATCTGGTGCTCAACTTCTGGCTCAACAAGTATTTCTACGTCAGCCTGGCCGGGAAAAGCGCCCGCCCGCTACGCAACGCGGTGAAGAAGATGATCGTCCCGCCTGACTCCTGCTGTTTTGCCAACTGGCTGCGCAATCACGACGAGCTGGATCTGGAAGGCATTAGTCAGAAAGACAAACAGTTTGTCCTCGATACCTTCGCCCCTGACAAAGAGATGAACGTCTATCAGCGCGGGATCCGCCGCCGCCTGGCGCCGATGCTCAACGGCGATCGGAAGCGGCTGGCGTTCTGCCACGCGGTGCTGTTTTCCCTGCCGGGTGTCCCGGTGATGCGCTACGGCGACGAGATAGGCATGGGTGACGACCTGGATCTGGAGGAGCGCTACGCTGTCCGTACCCCGATGCAGTGGGCGGGGTCACTGGGAGGCGGTTTCTCTGCGGCAGACCCTGAAAAATTTATCGCGCCGATTATCGACCGCGGCCCTTACCGCTATCAGAAAGTCAACGTCGCCGATTCGCTGCTTCACCGCAACTCGCTCCTGCATCGGATCATTGATATTGCCACTACCCGCTCGGAGTTCCCCGAAATAGCCGTTGCGCCCTTTCGGCTTATCACAATCGATGATGACGCGGTGCTGGGGCTCTATTACGAAACCGACGAGCGCAGCATCCTGACCTTCGTTAACTTCAGCGACGAGCCGGTGCAGTTCACCGCCAGAGGGATCCGCAACGCCACCTGGACCGCCTGTCTCGCGGACAAGCGCTACGATGACGCGCTGATTTGCGGTAAAACCGTTCAGCTCAGTCTTGGCGGCTACGGCTACCGCTGGTTCTGGACGCACCGTAGCGCGCTGCGCTGACTACGGTTTCCGGCGGGTTATCAGACGCGTCAGCACTACCCCCGCCACCGCGAGGGCGCCCAGGGCCACTTTCCCCGGCATGCCGGAGGTGACGGACGGCGCGCGGGTTTTCGCCTCGTCAGTAAAGCGGCCATGGATTTTATGCAGATCGTTAACCGGCTGGTCGAGGTAGTCCCGGCGATCCGGCGCGTTGAGATCGTCGGTCATTTGGCCTTCCCACGCCTTTTTTACCATCAGCCGGTCAAGAAAACCGGGGAAGAAAAATTGCCCGACGATGGACTGGATGGTGCTGCCGCCGACCCACAGCTCGCGCACCGGCTTTTGCGCCACCCTGAAGATGGCGCTGGCGGCCACCTCAGGCTCGAACACCGGCGGCACCGGGCGCATCGCCCAGGCGAACTTGTTCCTCGCCCATTCGAACTGCGGGGTATTGAGCCCCGGCATCTGGACCATCGAAAGCTGGACCCGGCTGTTCTCATGCATCAGCTCGGTACGCACCGCATCGGTGAACCCGCGGATCGCCGCCTTTGCCCCGCAGTAGGCTGACTGCAGCGGAATGGAACGGTAGGCCAGCGCGGACCCCACCTGGATTATTACGCCCCTGTCGCGCGGAACCATAAGCTCGAGCGCGGCGCGAGTGCCGTTCACGTAGCCGAGGTACGTCACATCAGTCACGCGCCGAAACTCGTCCGGCGTGAGCGTACGAAACGGCGCCAGAACGGCCCCCATCGCGTTGTTCACCCAGATATCAATCGCGCCGAGGCGATACTCAATTTCGTTAGCGGCATCCACCACCGCCTGGCTGTCGGCGACGTCCGCCTGCACGGCGTGGGCATTAACGCCGAAGCGCCGTAGCTCTTCCTGGGTGGAGTGCAGGCTGGCTTCATCGCGGGCAATGAGCCCCACGTCGTAACCTGCCTTTGCAAAGTGCAGCGCCGTGGCTTTTCCCACGCCCGCCGTCCCGCCGGTAATCACTATGACAGCCATAGAACCTCCACGTGAGTTTATCCGTTATTCCCGTCCGACAACGTTGTCACCAGTTCAGCCAGCGAGTAATGCACCGCTTTTTCGATCACGTCCTGACAGTCACCGGAGAAAAGCACGGTGCGGGTCTTCGTCTCGCCGCGTATGTTCCACGCGAAGCAGACCGTCCCCGCCGCCGTGCCGTCGTCGCCCCCTTCCGGGCCCGCGTAGCCGCTGATGGCGATGCTGATATCGGCCTGGGCGATGTCGCGGATACTGGCGGCCATTTCGGTTACCGTCTGCTCGCTCACGGCCGTAAACCGCTCAAGCGTCTCAGGACGCACGCCGAGGATCCGCGCTTTTGCTTCATCGCTGAACACGACCAGGCCGACATCATAAAATTCGGCGGTGTTTTCCTCTGCGCAAAGCGCCACCGAGAGCTTTCCGCCCGTGCAGGATTCCGCGGTGGTTAAGCGAAGCCCGAGATCGGTTAATTTGCTCGCCAGTTTTTTCGTCAGTTCACCCACGGTATTATTACTGTCGTGAAAAAGATTGCTCATCTCCCCGCCTCTTATTTCTCGAAAGGAATGATTGAAATATGTCCATTACGCTCAAGTATGGCATATTTAATTTTACTCATTTCTGTAAGCCCATTATTTTGACGCGCTGACACCAGAATATCATCACAGGATACGTCGACTTTTTTCAGCTTATCGGCTAACGGCACCCCGTTCTCGACCAGAATCACCGGCGTACCATCCAGAATATTCTCCACAGGGGAAAAATATTTTTTCATCAACCCAAATATTATATCCACTACCACCAACGTGGTAATAGTAATCATCGCACCGGTAACGGAAAAATCCTGTCCAAGAAGCGCCTGCTGCGTGGCTTCACTAATTATCAGGAGGAGGATGAGATCGAAGCTGGTCATCTGCAGCAGCGCGCGACGCCCGGCCACTTTAAATACCACCACGAGGAACAGATAAATAGCCAGCGCGCGAAAGACCATATCCATATCAGCCTCCTAGGGGTAAATGAATTGCCAGATGTTAATCTCCGGCTCGCTGTTGACGCGGATGACGGTGTTCCATTTACCGGCTCTGGAAGGTGTCGTGAACAGTATCACGGAGAAGCTGTCGGATTTTTTCAGGTTGTTATAGACAAAAAAGAGGGTCTTCCCGCGGCTGAACATAGCGTCCGGCTGCGGCCAGACGCTGCCGGGCTCATACGCATCGCTGCTCTCGCTGGTCATACTAAGGACATACTTCCCCTCGGTCTGCACCGGAAACGCGAGAGCCATCCGCGTCTCTGTCTCCCGTCGTCCAAAGCGTTCATAGTCTATGGTCAGTGATTTAGCGGAATTCGTTTTGACCGTGTCGCTGACCATTCCGCTGGAAAACAGACCGGCAATCGCCGCGACGATAATACCCAGCAGGACAATAAAACCCACCTGACGAAACGCGTATTCAAACGTCAGCAAACGGTAACTCTCATCTATCCCGGGTAACTTTTCATTTTCACGCTTCATGGCCATCGTCACCGTTTCGCTTATTATCCGATAATTTTGATTTCTAACGCGAATGTTTTTAGGACTTATCACATTTGCCACATAAAGGAATAGCAACAATACTTAATAAGTCAAGACACGCAAAATGAAGGATATCGGATGAAATTATCACTTATTTCCGCTTTATTGATATTTCTGGTTCCGTCCGCATGGGCAGATAATAACGGGGGTTTACAAAAAGGTGAAGCGCCACCGCCTCCCCACGCGCTTGATAGCGGATATCGCGGAACAGACGACGCGCGTATTATGACCATCAAACAGGCAAAAGAATTGCACGATGGTGCGACAATTTCATTACGCGGTAATCTTATTGACGGTAACGGCGATAAGTTTGTATTTCAGGATAAAACCGGAAAAATCGACGTTATTATTCCCCAGGCAGTTTTCGACGGCAGAACGGTAAAACCCGACCAGATGATCAGTATCAACGGTTCGCTTGATAAAAAATCATCTCCTGCCGTCGTCCGTGTTGATCGTTTGCAGAAATAATTCAGCGAAGCGTTAACGCTGCAGTTATCCATCAAATCTCACCCCTTGGCTTAAGGAGTCAGCTATGAGTGATACTAAACAACGTACGAACGCTTACCCGCAGCCCCCGTTCCCGGAACAGCCGCAAACGCCGCCGGGACTGGCATCTGAAATGCAGCCCGTACCCGACCACGGGGAACAAAGCTATAAAGGGCATGGCCGCCTTGCCGGCAAAAAAGCGCTGATTACCGGCGGAGACTCCGGTATTGGGCGCGCGGTCGCTATCGCCTATGCGCGTGAAGGCGCTGACGTTGCCATTAACTACCTGCCCGAAGAGGAAAAAGACGCCGCTGAGGTCATCGACCTGATCGAAGCGGAAGGCCGCAAGGCCGTCGCGCTGCCAGGGGACGTCCGGGACGAAACGTTCTGCAAAAATCTGGTTGAAGAAGCCGTCTCGAAGCTGGGCGGGCTGGACATTCTGGTCAACAACGCCGGCCGTCAGCAGTTCCGTGAATCGCTTGAGGAACTGACCACGGAAGATTTTGACGCAACGTTTAAAACCAACGTTTACGCGCCGTTCTGGATCACCAAAGCGGCGCTGCGCCACCTGAAAGCGTCGTCCGTTATCATTAATACCTCCTCCGTTCAGGCGGTGAAGCCCAGCCCCGTTTTGCTGGACTACGCCCAGACGAAAGCCTGTCTGGCGGTGTTTACCAAATCCTTAGCCAAACAGCTGGGTCCGAAAGGCATTCGCGTCAACGCGGTTGCTCCTGGCCCTTACTGGACGGTTCTGCAATCCAGCGGCGGACAGCCGATGGAAAAAGTGAAGGAGTTCGGTGGCGACACCCCGCTGGGACGTCCGGGCCAGCCCGTCGAGATTGCCCCGCTGTACGTCACGCTGGCCTCGGATGAATGTTCATTTACGTCCGGCCAGGTGTGGTGTTCCGATGGCGGTGACGGCGTGATCTAAACCAGTAAACGATATCCCTCCGCAATGAGCAATAAATGAACAAGGATGTTCGCTTTTATTCCCCTGCCAAAAACATGTTGTAACTCAAACAGATCAAATGTTAAAAATATTTTGCTATCAGGTTATCAAAATTAAACAACTTAACTTGTCACCCGCATCGCTCTGTTTTTAACATCGCCTATGGAAAAAAATGGTCTGTTCAGTCAGCGCATACGCTTGCGCCATTTGCATACATTTGTGGCCGTCGCTCAACAGGGAACGCTGGGGCGTGCGGCTGAAACTCTCAACCTGAGCCAGCCTGCGCTCTCAAAAACTCTCAACGAGCTGGAACAGCTGACCGGTGCCCGTCTTTTTGACCGCGGCCGGCTGGGGGCGCAGCTTACCATCGTGGGTGAACAGTTCCTCACGCACGCCGTGAAAGTGCTGGATGCACTCAATACCGCAGGCCAGTCCCTGCACCGAAAAGAAGAGCAATCCAGTGAGGTGGTGCGCGTGGGTGCTTTGCCTACCGCGGCGCTGGGCATCCTTCCGCCCGTTATCGGCCAGTTCCACAAGCAGCAGCGGCATACCACGATTCAGGTCGCCACCATGAATAACACCATGCTTCTCGCGGGGCTAAAATCGGGCGAACTGGATCTCGGTATCGGTCGCATGTCCGACCCTGAGCTGATGGGTGGCCTCAACTATGAACTGCTGTTCCTGGAGTCCCTGAAGCTGGTGGTTCGTCCCGATCACCCTCTGCTGCAGGACACGGTCACGTTAAGCCGCGTGATGGAGTGGCCAGTAGTGGTTTGCCCGAAAGGGACCGTTCCCCGCCAGACCGCCGAAACCTTGCTGCAAATGCAGGGGTGTACGCTGCCCTCAGGATGTATCGAAACGCTGTCGGCCTCGCTTTCGCGCCAGCTTACGCTGGATTATGACTACGTCTGGTTCGTTCCCTCCGGCGCGGTAAAAGATGATTTACGCCAGGGAACGCTGATCGCCCTGCCGATTACCTCCCCTGGCCCCGGTGAACCTATCGGCATTTTGACCCGCGTAGACACGCCGCTTTCAACGGGCGCGCAGACGCTGCTGAGCGCTATCCGTAAATCAATGCCGGTCTGACACCTTTCTCTTCTCACCCTCTCCCCAACGGGGCGAGGGCATTGTCCTGCGCCCTAATCAATTAATGCGAAATCATTCATTAACAATTGCGCAAAACATTTTAACAGTTTTATCATAGCGACGAATTCACCAAATGGTTCGTAAATAATTTTACAACCCCGAATTCACCCGTATTAATCATTCTTCCCTCCGCATTTATTACCCAACTGGTACACACCCAGCACGACGGGGGGATCTTAAGGAGACAGAAATGGCATTTGGCAGCGCGCCACGTGGGATACCGCGTATCCTGCAGTGGCTTCTTGCCGGACTGATGTTGCTCATCGGTCTGGCGGTCGGCGGGCTGGGCTTTAAGCTCGTCACCGTAGGCGGAAGTGGATACTTCCTGATAATGGGCGTGGTGATGGTGATTGCCGCGATCCTGATTTTCCTCAACCGCACCAGCGGGATCGTGCTTTACGGCATCGCGTTTATTGCCTCGCTGTTCTGGGCGGTAAGCGATGCGGGCTGGGATTTCTGGCCGCTCTTCTCCCGCCTGTTTACCTTTACCGTACTGGCCTTCCTCTGCGCCATCGTCTGGCCTTTCCTGCGCACGGCAAACCACAGCGCCGCGAACAAGGCTCCCGCTTTTGGCGTCGCGGCCGTGCTCGCGGTAGCGATGCTGGTCAGCCTGGGCTGGATGTTTAAGCCGCAGACCCTCGTGGCAGCGAACGAGCCCGTTCCGGTGAAACCCGTCGCCCCCGGCGAGCAGCAAAAGAACTGGGCGCACTGGGGCAATACCACCCACGGCGACCGTTTCGCCGCGCTGGACCAGATTAACAAGCAAAACGTCAGCGACCTGAAGGTCGCCTGGGTTGCGCACACCGGCGATATTCCGCAGAGCAACGGTTCGGGCGCGGAAGATCAGAACACGCCATTGCAGATTGGCGACACGCTGTACGTCTGTACTCCATACAGTAAAGTACTGGCGCTGGACGTGGATTCCGGCAAGGAAAAATGGCGCTACGATTCCAAAGCCACGGCGCCTAACTGGCAGCGCTGCCGCGGTCTGGGCTATTTTGAAGACCATTCAAGCGTGACAACGTCACAGACAGAGACACAGCCTGCGGCATGCCCACGCCGCCTGTTCCTGCCGACCACCGACGCCCGCCTGATTGCCATCAACGCGGATACCGGCAAGGTCTGCGAAGATTTCGGCGACCATGGCACGGTGGATCTGAGCGTCGGCATGGGCGAGATCAAGCCCGGGTATTATCAGCAGACCTCCACGCCGCTGGTTGCCGGGAATGTGGTTGTCGTCGGCGGTCGCGTCGCGGATAACTACTCCACCGGCGAACCGCCGGGCGTAGTGCGCGCCTACGACGTACACACCGGTAAGCTGGCGTGGGCGTGGGATCCGGGTAATCCGAACCTGACCGGCCTGCCGCCGGAAGGCCAGACCTACACCCGCGGCACGCCGAATGTCTGGTCCGCGATGTCTTACGACGCTAAGCTGAACCTGATCTACCTGCCAACCGGCAACGCCACCCCGGACTTCTGGGCGGGTGAGCGTACCGCGCTGGACGATAAGTACAGTTCCTCCATCGTCGCCGTCGACGCGACGACCGGTCAGGTGCGCTGGCATTTCCAGACGACCCATCACGACCTGTGGGACTTTGACCTGCCTTCCCAGCCGCTGCTGTACGACCTGCCCGACGGTAAGGGCGGCACCACGCCTGTGCTGGTGCAGACCAGCAAGCAGGGCATGATCTTCATGCTTAACCGCGAAACCGGCAAGCCGGTGGCGAAGGTAGAAGAACGTCCTGTCCCGGCCGGTAATGTGGAAGGTGAACGCTACTCCCCGACCCAGCCGTATTCCGTTGGCATGCCGATGATTGGCAACCAGACGCTGACCGAATCCGACATGTGGGGCGCGACGCCGGTCGACCTGCTGCTGTGCCGCATTCAGTTTAAAGAGATGCGTCATCAGGGCGTCTTCACCCCACCGGGTCTCGACCGTTCCCTGCAGTTCCCCGGCTCACTCGGCGGGATGAACTGGGGCAGCGTCTCGGTTGACCCGAACAACAGCCTGATGTTCGTCAACGATATGCGCCTGGGTCTGGCAAACTACATGGTGCCGCGCGCGAACGTTGCGAAAAACGCCAGCGGCATCGAGATGGGTATCGTCCCGATGGACGGCACGCCGTTCGGCGCGATGCGTGAACGCTTCCTGTCGCCGCTGGGCATTCCGTGCCAGAAGCCGCCGTTCGGCACCATGTCGGCCGTTGACCTGAAAACCGGCAAGCTGGTCTGGCAGGTCCCTGTCGGCACGGTGGAAGATACCGGCCCGCTGGGCATTCGCATGCACATGCCAATCCCAATCGGTATGCCGACCCTGGGCGCATCACTCTCTACCCAGTCCGGCCTGCTGTTCTTCGCCGGCACGCAGGATTTCTACCTGCGCGCGTTTGATACCGCCACCGGGAAAGAGATCTGGAAAGACCGCCTGCCGGTCGGCAGCCAGTCCGGGCCGATGACCTACGTGTCGCCGAAAACCGGTAAGCAGTACATCATCATCAACGCCGGGGGCGCTCGACAGTCGCCGGATCGCGGTGATTACGTTATCGCTTACGCGTTACCCGATAAGAAATAAGATGTGAAAAAGGGACCGAAAGGTCCCTTTTTTATCTGGTGGCGCAACTCAGAACGTTTCCCAGTTATCCCCGGAAACCGTCGCCGCCGGGCGTAGCGGAGCGCTCTTCGCCACTGGCGCAGACGACGCCGCGCGGCCCGGCTTTACGCTGCTCAACCGAAACGCCCCAACCGCCTCGGTCAGACGCGCCCCCTGTTCTTCCAGTGACGCCGCCGCCGCGGAAGCTTCTTCCACCAGCGAGGCGTTCTGCTGGGTCACTTTATCCATCTCAGAAATCGCCTGGCTCACCTGCACGATACCGCGGCTCTGCTCGTCGGACGCTGCGGCAATCTCCAGCATGATGTCGGTCACGCGTTTAACCGCGTCGACGATTTCATTCATGGTGTTACCGGCGGCGACAACTTCACCGGAACCCTGGTCGATCAGCGAGACCGATTCGTTGATCAGGCTTTCGATCTCTTTTGCGGCATTCGCACTGCGGCTTGCAAGGGTTCGGACTTCGCTTGCCACCACGGCAAACCCTCGCCCCTGCTCGCCCGCCCGCGCCGCTTCTACCGCCGCGTTAAGCGCCAGGATATTGGTCTGGAAGGCAATGCTGTTGATGACGGCGGTGATCTCCGAGATTTTCTTCGAGCTGCTGGAGATATTGCCCATGGTTTTAACCACGCCGGAGACCATCTGGCCGCCGCGGCTGGCTTTACCTGACGCATCTTCAGCCAGCTTGCTGGCATGATGGGCGTTATCGGCGTTCTGCTTCACCGTCGCGGTCAGCTGTTCCATGCTTGCGGCGGTTTGCTCAATGGCTGCGGCCTGCTGCTCGGTACGTGAAGAGAGATCGGTGTTACCGGCAGAAATCTCGCTGGTGCCGCGATAGATCTCCTCCGCCCCCTGACGCACGGTGCCCACCGTGTTTTCCAGCGAGTGCTGCATGGTTTGCAGATCGCGCGTCAGGCGGCCAATTTCGCTGCGCCCGGCCACATCGTCCGGCATCGTCAGGTCGCCTTTGGCGATATTCTCGATACGTTTCGCTGCCCGCTGCAAAGGATTGATTACCGTGCGGCGCAGCACGACAAAGGTCATCGCCGTCAGTACCAGCGCCAGTGCAAACGCGCCCACCATAAACATCAGGCCCAACTGCGTGCGGCTGTGCGCCTGCGCCGTCAGCGCATTGGCACGGTCGGTACGGATCTTAATCGCCTTCAGCAGCACGGCGTTGTAAGCGTCATCCAGCGGGCGCGCCGTTTCGTTTTCGTGGTTGATAATCGCTTCGAACATGCCGTTTTTGGCGAATTTCAACATCGGCTGCATGCCCGAGATATAGGCGTCGTAGCGTGTTTTCAGATCAGCGTCCAGCGCTTCGTCTGAAGAGGTGCGCACCGTACGGTTCATATAGGCGGTAAAGCTATCCTGGGACTGCTTAATGCGCTTTTCCGCCTCGCTGATGTTCTGCTTCATCGCATCCATCTCCGCGATACGGCTTGCCGCACCGGCGTGGATCAGATTGATACGTGCGGTTCGCAGATGGTTTGAGCTGTTCGAAAGCCCCATACGCACCTGAATTTCGGATGTGACATCCTGCTGATCGTTATCGGCCTGCAGCAGGAAATACCCCGCCAGACCCGAGCTCAAGGCAAACAGAAGAATAATGCCACCGAGAATGGAGGAAAACAGCGGAACCAGCCTGATGTGATGCAAGAAGCCCAGCTTGCGCTGCGCCAGCATCGAAGTAGTGTTGTCCATGACCGTCGACTCTCTTGTAGGTAAGATGCGTAAAAACACGCCTGTTAAATAGTCATCGGCACGGCAGAGATTTAGATTACGGCTAAAAACGCCGCACTGGTCACACTTTAGAGAAGATTATTAAAGAAACGCCAGCGGCGAAAAACCGCTGGCAGAAGAGTTACTTGTCGCCGAAATGAATGACGGTACGGATGGATTTTCCTTCGTGCATCAGATCGAACGCGTCGTTGATCTGCTCCAGCGGCAAACGGTGGGTAATGAACGGGTCGAGCTGAATCTTGCCGACCATCGCATCTTCCACCATACCCGGAAGCTGGGTACGGCCCTTCACGCCGCCAAACGCGGAACCGCGCCACACGCGACCGGTGACCAGCTGGAATGGACGGGTTTTAATCTCCTGGCCCGCACCGGCAACGCCTATGATAATGCTCTCGCCCCAGCCTTTGTGGCAGCATTCGAGCGCGGAACGCATCACGTTCACGTTGCCGATACATTCAAAGCTGAAGTCAACGCCGCCGTCGGTCATCTCAACGATGACATCCTGAATCGGTTTTTCGTGATCTTTCGGGTTCACGAAATCGGTCGCGCCCATTTCACCCGCCAGCTTGAATTTCTCCGGATTGGTGTCGACCGCGATGATACGCCCGGCCTTCGCCTGCACCGCGCCCTGAATCACCGCCAGACCAATGCCGCCGAGACCGAACACCGCCACGGTGTCGCCCTCTTTCACTTTTGCCGTGTTATGCACCGCGCCAATGCCGGTGGTCACGCCGCAGCCCAGCAGGCAGACTTTATCCAGCGGTGCCTGCGGGTTCACCTTCGCCAGCGAGATCTCCGCGCAAACGGTGTATTCGCTGAAGGTGCTGGTGCCCATGTAGTGATAAACAGGCTCGCCGTTGTAGGAAAAACGGGTGGTACCGTCCGGCATCAGCCCTTTCCCCTGGGTGGCGCGAACCGCCTGGCAGAGGTTGGTTTTACCGGATTTACAGAACTTACACTCGCCGCACTCCGCGGTGTACAGCGGGATAACGTGATCGCCAGGCTTCAGGCTGGTCACGCCCTCGCCCACTTCCACCACAATCCCGCCGCCTTCATGGCCGAGTACCGCCGGGAAGACGCCTTCAGGATCGTCACCTGACAGCGTAAACGCATCGGTATGGCACACGCCGGTATGGGTGATTTTGATCAGCACTTCGCCTTTCTTCGGCGGTGCCACGTCGATTTCAACGATTTTGAGCGGCTGGCCGGGACCAAATGCAACTGCAGCGCGAGATTTCATATGTCTTCCCTTTTTGTCAGGTGTGTGGGTTTATTTTAGATAAGAGCGCAGCAAATGGCCGACTTCTGCCATGCGTACGGCTCGCTGATCCGGCGTGGTTTCCCCCGTCACCAGCTCATCTTTGAGGTGAATTTCAACCATTTCGCCCATCAGGCCATTGGCGGCCCCGCGCACGGCGGCGATTTGCTGCAGGATGGCCAGACAGGGATCGCCCGACTCCAGCGCGCGTTCAAGGGCATCAACCTGGCCCCGAATGCGGCGGACGCGAGTAAGAATACGTTTTTTATCTTCGGGTGAATGCGGCATACGCCCTCCTGATACTATAGGGGGGTATGGTATTTAACTTTCCTGGTGATGTAAACCTTCTATTTGAACAGTATATTTGACGACAATGCGATTGCTGCCGTACAACGATATACCGCCAGTATAACCTCTCCATAATCAGCAAGATCGGTCAGGATTCTGGCCGTTCGGTGAGGCAAAGTGGGTCATCAGGAGGATGCAATGAACGATGCAATCAAAACGGCTTACCGCGAGCGCTTCACGATGGTGTGCGGCTATATCGCCAACCATCTCGATGAACCGCTCACGCTGGAGAAGCTCAGCGCGTTAGCCTGCTGTTCGCCCTATCATTTTCACCGGCAGTTTCTGGCGTTTAGCGGCCAGCCTTTATATCGCTATATCCAGTGGCTGCGTCTGCGTCATGCTTCCTGGCGACTGGCGTTTAATCCTCAGGATAAGGTGATTGATATTGCGCTCGATGCCGGTTTCCAGAGCCCCGAATCGTTCAGTCGCGCCTTCAGAAACGCGTTTGGAAAAAGCCCGCGTCAGTTTCGGCAGCAGCCGGACTGGCTGAACTGGCACCAGCGCGTACCGAAAATGACCTTTCAGGAGCAAAAAACGATGGAAATTAAGATTGTCGATTTCCCACAGACCCAAGTGGCAATGCTGCAGCACCGTGGCAACCCGGATCGGGTAAATGACAGCGCGGCGAAATTTATTGCCTGGCGTAAAAGCACGGGCCTATCGCCAGTACACGAAAGCAGCACGTTTGGCATTGCCTGGGATGACCCGGCAACCACACCCGCAGACGCCTTTCGTTTCGATATCTGCGGCAGTATCTCTGAAGCGATACCAGAAAATGAATTCGGGGTTTGCAGTGGCGAAATCGACGGCGGACGATACGCCGTAGCCCGCCACACGGGTTCTCTGGATACCATTTCCGCTACGGTGTGGGCGATGTTTCGCGACTGGCTACCGGCCAGCGGCGAAACGCTTCGCGATGCCCCGGTATTTTTCCACTACCTCAACCTTATTCACGAGGTGCCAGAACATGCGCTGCAAACCGATATCTACCTGCCGTTAAAGTGACGATCCCTTATTGACCGCCATTTCTGCCGGGCGGCACTGCGCTTGCCCGGCCTACGGTTCCCTGCCAGCCTGCGCCAGCCTTTGCAGCTCCTCCTTAAGCCAGCGGGTTGCGCCCCGCTGGCCGCTGCGTTTATGGGAGTAAATTTTCACTTCAAACGTGCGTATCGAAAACGGTAAAGGAAAAATCCTCAGGTCCGCTGCCGCAGCCAGCTTCTCAGCGGCAAAACGGGGGATCGCCATCAGCAGGTCGCTTTCCGCTACGATAAACGGCGCGCTGAGCATCGATGGCGTTTTGATCGCGATTTGTCGGGTATAGCCCAGCTGTTCCAGCCGCACGTCCAGAACACCCTGCTTCTCATTCCATGGCGTCACCACCAGGTGTCGGGCTGCGAGATACTCCTCCAGCGCGAGACGCGTCCGGCGCGCGTTGCTGATGACCACATACTCATCTTCAAACCAGTCGATCTCTTCCAGCTCCGGGTGCCGGATATCATCCTGAGTGCTGAACCCCAGCGCGAGATCCACTTCGCCCGCCAGCAGTTCCGTCAGCGCCGGGCTGTGCGGCAGATAGCGCAATTCGAAACGCAAACCCGGGGCCGCAAGCTGCAGTTTGTGCATCAGCGCCGGGAAAATGCACAGCGCGGTAAAATCCGTAATCCCAATTTGTAAGCTTTCGGTACTGCTGGCCGGGTCAAACTCCGGCTGCGGGGTCAGCTCATGATTCAGGAACGACAATGCGGAAGCAATGGAAGGCGCAAGCTGAGAGGCATACACGCTGGGGGACATGCGATGCCCTTCGCGAAAAAAGAGCGGGTCATTAAGGGTAATGCGCAAACGCGACAGCGCATGGCTCAGTGCCGATGTGCTCATCGCCAGCTCGTCAGCGGCCAGCCGAACGGAACGGTGGCGGTAAATCGCGTCGAAAACGGGCAGCAGGTTTAAATCAAGGCGTCTCAGTATCGGATGCATAATATTCATCATTTGTTGATTTCATTGCACTTAATTCTTCGGACAATACTCCGTATGCTTATCGCCATCAATCGAACACAGGCTAAAAAGCAGGAAAAACAATGAGCATCACCATTCGTCAGGCCCGCCCCGAAGATGCGGCAGTAATATATGCCATGATCTACGAGCTGGCGGTGTATGAAAAAGCGCCGGAAGAAGTGGTTACCACGCCGGAGGAGATCCGCGAAACGCTCTTTGGCGCAGGCACAAAGACCGAAGCGTTGATCGCAGAATTTGAAGGCAAGATCGCCGGCTATGCCGTTTTCTTCACCAGCTATTCTACCTGGCTCGGACGCAACGGGATTTATATGGAAGACCTGTACGTTTCTCCGGAGTATCGTGGTAAAGGCGCGGGAAGAGCGCTGCTGAAACATATCGCGCAGCTGGCGGTGAGACGGCAGTGCGGCCGCCTTGAATGGAGCGTGCTCGACTGGAACCAGCCCGCTATTGATTTTTACCTGAGCATAGGCGCACTGCCGCAGTCCGAATGGGTACGCTATCGTCTTGATGGCGAGGCGCTGCTGAAATTTGCCGAATAGCGACACGTGGTACCCGAGTAGATCCCGCCCGGCGGGATCGCTCTGTCCTGCCCTGATCCCGTCTCAACAGATGATGAATTTATGCTACCCTTCCATAAATTTCATAAACATAGTGCAGAACGCCATGACGACAGCCCCTTTTATCCGCCCACAACTTTCCCTGCCAGACGGTGCCGACAAGCTGCTGCTGCACTCCTGCTGCGCCCCCTGTTCGGGTGAAGTGATGGAGGCTATCCAGGCTTCGGGGATTGACTACACGATTTTCTTCTACAACCCCAATATCCATCCGCAGAAGGAATACCTCATCCGCAAGGAGGAAAATATTCGCTTTGCGGAAAAACACGGCGTGCCGTTTGTTGATGCCGATTACGACACCGATAACTGGTTTGAGCGCGCGAAAGGCATGGAATGGGAACCCGAGCGTGGCGTCCGCTGCACCATGTGCTTCGATATGCGTTTCGAGCGTACGGCACTCTATGCGGCTGAAAATGGATTCAGCGTCATAAGCAGCTCGCTGGGGATTTCCCGCTGGAAAAACATGCAGCAGATAAATGACTGCGGCCAGCGTGCTGCCGCGCGCTACCCGGGTATGGTTTACTGGGACTATAACTGGCGTAAACAGGGCGGCTCCTCTCGCATGATTGAGATCAGCAAGCGGGAGCAGTTTTACCAGCAGGAATACTGCGGGTGCGTTTATTCGCTCAGGGACAGTAACCTGCATCGTAAGTCTCAGGGACGCCCGCTGATCCGCATCGGGAAACTGTATTATGGTCAGGATGACAGTGAGAAATAACGGGTTCCCGGTATAGGGATATATCCGAAAACAGCCCTGCCGGGTGCCGAAATTAACCTTTCGCCTCCCACATCCACAAAGAGCGGCTATCCTTAAATTATCAACAAAAGGAGGCAAAAATGTCTGATTTCGGTACTGATAAAAACACCCAGTTTGCTGAAGATAAAGCAAAAAATAAATTTGATGAGCTTGCAGGTTCAGCGCAGCAGCAGTTTGGTGAATTCGTAGATTCACCAAAGCATCAGGTAAAAGGTGCGGCTAAAAAATATGCCGCGCAGGCCAGCGATGCCGTTTCCGACGTCACTGAAGCTGTCAGAAATAATCCCCTCACCGGCCTCATCGCCGCAGGTGCGGTAGGTATTGTTCTCGGCCTGCTGTTGGGTCGAAAATAATAAAAGGCCCTTCGGGGCTTTATTTTTTTCTTAACTAAAAATTCTGACCATGCGATCCAACTCGTCCTCTTTCACGGCTCGCGATAAATAATATCCCTGAAAGTTTTTGACGCCCAGCGCGACTAATTTTTCAAATTTTTCCTCACTGTCTACTCCCTCTGCAATACAGTCCGTTCCGGTCATGTCGCTATAAATCTGTATCGCTTTGATCAGGTTATAGTCATTGTCGTTTGCCACAAAATGCTCAACGATATCCCGATCCAGCTTGAGTCCATCAAAATGCACCTGCCGCACCGGGAACATGGTTTGGTGATTAGAGAAGCAGTCATCCAGAAACAATCGACACCCTGTATTACGCAAATGCCGCATGGTTTCTGGGATCCCTTTGTCCTTCGTCACGTCAATATCTTCTGCGAATTCAAAGACCAGCTTCTCGGCCCACTGCGGTTTGAGCAGCATGTCGATAGCTTTCCTTGCCATATCAGGCAATGCATTTCCGGAGGCCAGGCGAGGTGGAATATTCACAGAAAAATAGTATTTACCATTATACTTATTAATTCCCGACACGGCGGCATGAATAACTAGCGCGGTAATTTTCAACCATATCTCATGATTTGAAATATCCGTGAGAAAACTGGTCGGCTTGACAATTTTACCGTTTTTGTTCCAGCGGATCAGTATCTCAAAGCCTACGCCTTTTTTGTCACGATCGGTAATGATCTGATAAGCAGGGAAGATCTCTTTTTTATATAATGCATTAAAAATCTCTGCTTCCTTATCCGTAAATTCCGTGTTTTGACTCCGCCGCTTGATACTTCTTTCCGCATTGATATTGTGCGAATCGTGTAGCCACCGCTTAATTAAGCGTAATTTCAGCACGCCTTCCTTACGGTGGGTATAAACCGTTTTATTAGATAGTCCCATTTCATCGCACATTTCTTTTACGGACATGCCGCGGTAGAAATTTAATAAAACGTCAATCTCTCTTTTTGTTAGCCACTTGACGTTGTCTTGCGAAGAATTATCCCTGTAGCGATCGCGTAATAAGTACGAACGTTCCTTAAATACATGATGGTGCGTATGAGAACCAGTGACGACATCCGAAACGCGGGCTAGTCGAATCAATGATAATTGATAACTATTATTTAAAAGACTGCCCAGGGTGCGATATAGCCAGCCATCCGGTATGTCGCCATACAGCGTGACGCGTCGAATAACGGGCAACGCATTGAGCACGGACGCCAGTCGCTTCAGGCTCTCCAGGAGACTTAAGATACCTTTTCCGAGAAACACCACAACATGAGCATTCTGATTTATAAGGATATTTTTCATATCCTGTTGCGATGCCTCATCCCCATCAAAATGAATATGCGAAGCCTGTATTCCGTACTGGTTAAGGAACAGACGATATCCCTGGAACGTAAAACCGCAGGCTGAGATGACAAACTTTTGTTCATCGCACACCCTATTTCTGAGAGAAATGTTGTGGGTCATAAACTGCTCCTGGGCACTAAGGCGCCATTTCCATTTGTGAATGCGTAAAATTTAACGCACCTGTTATAAACATTAATTTTACAGTACAGCCTCAGGGTAAGAAACAGTTATCAGCTGAACTCAGAGGAACATCTTTGCGTTAATCACCGTCGTTTAAATATACTTTTCTTTGCAAATAACAACGGCAAACATCTTATTCTCAGGGTATAATGAAAATTCCGAAAAAGAAGACTGGATACTTCATCTATCGGTTCATTCAAATACGAGAAAAAATGCTATGGATAATCACATCTCATCCAGGGCCTTGCTACATCGAAGGGATGTTATAAAGAGCAATCCGCGATTCGGTGAGGCAATTTTAGAGCACTACACAATTAATGACACCATCTACAAAAAACAACCTTTGTTCTACAAGACAATGCTGCAGGAATCCCGGTTCAACATTATCCTCTCCATGTGTTGTTTTATTTTTGGAAATCAGGCCGAATCAGTTTCAGAGATTAAAGAGTTATGCTCTCGCTATAAAATAGCCAGCCCCAACAGCGTTATTGCGATCATTACAATACTGAGAACTACCGGACGCATCAGTACCTGGCGCTGCACGGAAGACCGACGCAAAACGAGAATCGCGCCAACTGAAAAAGGTCTCAATGAACTTAAGCGTTATATGTCCGGGGCATTTTTGCCCGTCAGCATTCTTTATCCGACTTTTAATATTAATGTAAACCTGCTGGATAATGATATTTTGAGAAACAACTTCTTCCGCCGCGCGGCTGAATATCTTTTTCGGGGATTAACGTTCCGAAAGGTGCTGCCTGAAGTGGGGTTGTTTATTGATAAAGATGGAGGGCGAATGATTATGCTTTATATCTATTTGCAGGCCATGAAAAATAAATCCGCCCACGGAGCCGTCATTGACTATTCAGCGAGCACGCTCGCAAAAGAATTTTTCGTTTCGCGCATCCACGTCAACCGAATTATTAAAACGGCGCAAGAGGCGGGCTATCTTAAAGATCGGGGTGATGGAAAAATGTCGATCTATCCGGCCTTTATCGAACTGGTGGAAAACTATGCCGGTTTATATTTTGCGTATGTCACGCATTACATCAACGTGGTGCCTAAAGAACGACGCCACCTTAACAACGTGGCGTCAACGGTATAATTAACGTGGCGTTCGGGATCCCGAACGCCACTCTCTTATCTTTCGCGCAGCGCCTCTTTCGCCTTGTTTAGCGGCTTCAGCAGATAATCCAGGATGGTTTTACTGCCGGTTTTAATATCAACGGTAGCTATCATGCCCGGAAAGACCGGAAATTCCTGGCCGTGCTTATTGGTCAGATGGTTACTGTCGGTACGGATATAGACGCGATAGTAGTAGACATCTCTTTTCACTTCATCCTGCAGGGTGTCCGGGGAAATCATGGTCACTTCCCCTTCCAGCCCGCCGTAGATGGAGTAGTCATAGGCCGTAATTTTCACCAGCGCTTTCTGACCGGGATGGATAAACGCCACATCGCGAGGCGAAATTTTCGCCTCAACCACCATCTGATCGTCAAGCGGAACCAGGCTCATCAGCTTGCCGTTCGGCGGGATCACGCCGCCCACGGTGGTGACGTCAATATCCTTCACGATCCCGCGAACCGGGGCATTGAAGGTCAGGCGGGTCAGGGAGTCCTCACGCCCTTTCATCACCGAACGCTGGGCCTCAATCTCCGCATTGGCTTTCGCCAGCTCTTCACGGGCGCGAACGTAATACTGGTTTTTCATCTCGGTGATTTTATTCTCAAGCTCATTTTTTTGACGCTCAAGACGTAACACCTCAACCTTGCTGGCCGCCCCCTGAGTCACCAGCGGACGGGTTAACGACAGCTCGCGCTGCACCAGCTCGGCGCCCTGACGCAAACCGGCCAGCCCTTTTTCGAGGCTTTCACGACGGGACTGGTAGAGCGCCGTTTCCTGTTTAACCAGCTCAACGTCGTCATCCAGCTCGTCCGGAAACGCGAGTTCCGTATCGTTCACCTCGGCCTTCAGGCGCGCCGCCGTTGCCAGCGCGGCATTCAGACGCGACTCGCTCTCCAGAACGCTCGACTCGGTTTTGGTTCGGTCAAGCTGCGCGAGCTGCTGGCCGCGTTCGACGATGTCACCTTCGCGCACCAGCAGGCTGTGGATAATGCCGCCTTCCAGAGACTGAATAACCTGCTCATGAGAAGACGGTATGACCTTGCCGCTGCCGGTCGTCACTTCATCCAGTTGGAACAGACTTGCCCAGATGATAAACGCCGCCAGCAGGGCGAACAGCGACCATGCCACCAGTGACGACCGCGGCAGACGTGGCTCCTTCAGTCGACTATTGAAACGAGATAAATCATTCATGCCGCGCCCTCCTCTGCAACCGCCGCCGGCTTCATGGTCACGGTGCGCTGCGCGGCTTTCTGCGGCGCCATACCGTGCTGATGCAGGATCGCATCGCGCGGGCCGTCCATCACCACCTTGCCGTTTTCCAGCACGATGATGCGGTCTACGAGGTCCAGAATCGGCAGACGATGCGTCGCCACGACCAGCGTCCGGCGTTTACCCAGCCATTTGTGAAGATGCTGAATAAACTGCTTCTCGCTCATTTCGTCCAGCCAGGCGGTAGGCTCGTCCAGCAGCAGGATATTCGGGGAGGTGATCAGCGCGCGCGCCAGCAAAAGCGCCTGACGCTGACCGCCGGAGAGGCCCGTTCCGCCCTCGTTGATGATGGTGTTCAGCCCCATTTTCTGTTTGCGCACGAACTCCAGCGCGCCGCTGTTGACCAGCGCCTGGTGGATCTCGTCGTCGGTAGCGAGCGGGTTCCCCATCAGGATGTTGTCCCGCACGGAGCCAAAGAACAGCCGGGCCTGCTGGCCGAGCAGCTGCATGTCGCGACGCACGTCGGCCGGGTCCAGATGATTGAGGGCAATATCGTCCAACAGGATGCTGCCCTGCTGCGGCTCCTGCATGCCCGCCAGCAACTGCAACAGCGTGCTTTTACCGGAGCCATTACGCCCGAGCACCGCCACGCGCTCTCCGGCGCGGATCTGCAGCTTGCTGACGTTGAGCACGGTGAGTTTCTCTTCCTCGTCGTAATAAAACCCGACGTCATCAAGCGCATAGTCGCCGCGCAGGTGGGCTTTGTGGACCTTCTTGCCGTGCTGCGGATCGTCAATCGGACGCTGCATCAGATCGTCCAGCCCCTTGCGGGCCACTTTTGCCGACTGCCAGCGCGACAGCACGCCTGAGATCTGCGACAGCGGCGCGATGGTGCGCGACGCCAGAATCGAGGTGCCCACCAGCGCACCGGTGGTCATGTCGCCGCTGATAACCAGGTAACAGCCCACCAGTAGTACCACCGCATAGACGATGGACTGCACCTCCTGCGTCCAGGTGAGCAGCAGGCCCGTCAGCCAGCGCTGCTTCATGCCGACGCTGGCGGCGACGTCGTTGGTGTTATTCCACTGGTTCTGGAAACGCTGCTCGGCGCGCATCAGCTTGATGTCTTCAATGCCCTGCACCGCTTCCACCAGCGTGGCGTTACGGATGGCGGATTCACGCATCCCTTCGCTGGAGAGTTTTCCCAGCGGGCGCTGCACCAGCAGACCAGGAATGAGCAGCAGCGGCACGGCGAGCAGGACCACCAACACCAGCGGCCCGCCAATCATCCACAGAATAAAGACGAACAGCAGGAAGAACGGCAGATCGGAGATCGCCGCGATGGTGGTGGAGGTGATGAGCTCGCGCACCGACTCCAGCTCGCGGATCTGGGCGATAAAGGATCCGGTTGATTTAGAACGCGCGCCGTTTTTAATCCGCAGCGCGTGGGCAAAAACGCGTTCGGAGATGCGCAGGTCGGCGCGTTTCCCCACCACGTCGGAAATATGCACGCGCAGCATGCGCATAATGAATTCGAACACGATGGCAATCATCACGCCGCCAAACAGCACCCATAATGTGGCTTCAGACTGTGACGGGACCACCCTGTCATACACCTGCATGGAGAAAACCATGCCCGAAAGCGCCAGCACGTTGGCGACCAGCGCCACCAGCATAATGTCGCTGTAGCGTCGCCAGTCCTTCAGCGCCAGCTGCCAGAACCAGTTTTTCTCATAGGGTTTGATGTAGTCGTCCACGCGGGCATCCGGCGTGGATTCGAGCGGGCGCAGCACCATCAGGCCCTTTAACCGCGACCCGAGCTCATCGCGCGTAAGCGTGGTCTCCAGCCCCGCGTCGCCGCTAAACTGCAGGCTGACGTTGCCTTCGCTGTCCATGCGGTTAATGACCGCGATTTGTCCGCCGGTAAATTCCGCCAGCAGCGGCAGACGCCACGGGTCGAGGGATACCGCTTCCGCCGCCACCACACGCATCCCCAGCCCAAGCTGGCGCGCCATCTCCTCCAGCACCAGCTGGCGCGGAGACTGGCTTTCATGGTTAATCGTGACCCGAACATGCTCCGCGGAAAAATCCAGCCGGTAATGCTTCGCGATGATGAGCATGCCCTGCAGCCAGGGTTCGTACTGTGGATGTGTCTTCATAATGCTACGTCCTGTCCAGCGCGATAATTACGCACTGAAATGATACCTTTACGGGATGATTGAAAAACGAACACTCTCTAAACGAGCCCGCAAAATAATCTTGTGAAATATAGGGTTATGGCTATTCATGTAAAGAAACGCAAAAGGCCGCGAGGATCGCTCCCCGCGGCGTTGTTTTACGCAATTAACAGCTGATGGTTCGCCAGCAGCGTCGCCAGATCCGTCTGCACGCCGTTCAGCGTCACCAGGGTGGTTGGCGAGAATTGACCGCCTGTACCGTCCAGGTCAACCTGGATCTCGGTATTGCTGCCGTTCTGCACCACGCGGATGTAATCGCTGATATTGCCCGCGCTGCTGTCCAGCGTGGCCACGCCGTTCACGTAGCTCGCCGAGCCCGTGCCGGTATAGCCGCTGTCGGAGAGCAGATCGCGCAGGTCAATACGATCCGTGTCCGCGGTCCCTTCCCAGGTACCGACCGTGAAGCCGTTCACCACGTCGTGACCGTTACCGCCCGTCGCATCCGAGGCGTTAATCAGCTTGTAGAGCAACGTATCGTGACCGCCGCTGCCGATGTTGAAGGTGTCGTTTCCGCCGCGCCCTTCGAACTGGTTATCACCGCTGTTGCCGGTAATAACGTCGTCGTAATCCGAGCCGTTGATGCCTTCAATGTTCAACAGTCGCGTGGTACCGAACCCGGTGTTCTGCGCGGTTGAGAGGCGCAAGTCAACGTTAACGCCGGAGGTCGCGTTGCGGTAATCCACCACGTCCATCCCACCGGTGTTGCTCCAGGTGTCGTAGTCGGAGTGGGTATTCCAGCCGCCGGAACCGTTGTAGGTATAGGTGCCATCCTCTGCGATGAAGGTGTCGTTATACCCGGTCCCGGTGATGGTCCCGCTGTGGCCACCGGTGGCAGCTTCGGCCGTCAGGACATAGCCCTCTTTGCCGTTGCCCGCCTCCAGGCCGGTCCAGGTGACGTTATCCGACACGCCGTTGGCGATCTTCAGGATCTCCGCCGAGTAAGTCTCATTCGGGTCCAGCCCGTAGAAGCTCACCAGCGCAGAGGTATCGTTCGACCCGATACCGGACTGGGCGTTGATGATCTGCGAGGCCACCAGCACGCCCGCGGCGTTGTACAGATTGACCGTGTTGCCGTAGTAGGCGTTGATGCCCTCGCTGTCGACAATGTGCAGGTGCATCGCGGTGCCATCAGCAATGGTTTTGCTGTTTTGCACCAGCACCACCTTGCCGTTCTGCTGAGAGACCAGCAGATCCTGCGCGCCGTCCCAGTTGTAGTCCACTGCCGCCACGCCGGTGACGTTCGCCAGGCCTGACGCCAGCTGGCTTGAGGTCCAGGTGGAACCGTAACCGTTGTTGGTGAACAGGGTCGCCGTCTGCGAGCCGCCGTAGGTGCTAAGCTTGATGATGTCCATCTGCCCGTCACCGTTCCAGTCCACCGCCACCGACAGATAGCCCGCCGTGGCGTTGGAGGCTTCCACCGCGCTCTTGGTGGCAGAGAGCTTCCCGGTACCGTCGTTGTAGTAGATCACCCCGCCGTTGTTGTTGTAGCTGCTGCCCAGGTACAGATCCATGTAGCCATCGCCGTTGAAGTCCGCCCACGTCATGGATGCCGCCGTGGTGGTATTCGAGGCGTTGACCACAAACACGTTGGTCAGGTTCTGGCCGATGGAGAGCGTGCCGTTACCGTTGTTGTTGATCACGGTTAACGAGTACGCGCCGCTGCGGTTGGTGTGCTGGACAATATCCACCGTGCCGTCGTTGTTCAGGTCGACGCCGGAGATTTCGCGCCCGGAATCGAACTGACCGTAGAACCCGCCTTCCCCGCCGGTGCCGTCCGGCGACAGAACGCCGTTGTTGTTCACCAGGTAGGTCAGTGAGTCCATACCGGCATCGCCGTACGCCAGATCCAGATAGCCATCCCCGGTTTTGTCGTACGCGATCACGCCGCCGTACCAGATGGTGGTGCCCATCGCCAGCTGGCTGGCGTTATAGGTGCTGCCATCATAGGTCCACATCACCTGCGTGGAGCCGGCGTAGGTGTTCTCGGTCGCGAAGATGTCCTGCGTGCCGTTACGATCAAAGTCGGCGGCGGTCTGGCTCACCACGTAGTAGCCACGGGTGTTGGTCAGCGTATTTCCGGCATAGCTCGAATTATCGCTGCTGGAGTAGGACTGGCCGTTAGCAATGATATTCCACAGACCGCTGCTGTTCATGCCGAGGGTCATGGTCGAGTTGTTGCTGTTCCCCGCCGTGGTCGCCCAGTCGGTATTCACCGAAGTGGTATCAATCACCAGGCTGCCGGTCGCCGTACCGGTGGTATTGCCGTTACCCGCGCTGCTCTTCACCTGCGCCGTCACGCTGTAGCTCGACACGCTCAGTGCATCGCCGTTCGGGATCTGCAGATACCAGGTGTTGTGATCCGGGTCGACCACCACCGCACCGCCCGTCTGGGAGGTGTAGGTTTTGCCGTTCACCGTCACCACCAGATATTCACCGTTTACCAGGTCAGCGGAGACGGTACCGCTGACGATCGGCGTAGTGTCCGACGTGGTCTGCGCGGTAATCGCCGCCGTGGTGGTCGGAATGCTGGTATCGACGTTCAGCACAAAGCCGTCCGATTCCGTGTAGTTACCCGCTTTGTCGGTGACGCGCACGATATAGGTGTGATTGCCGTCGCTCAGGCCGTTGTCCTGGAAGGACCAGCTCGCGCTGCCGTTCATGGTCACCTGGCCGAGCAGAACGCCATCACGGTAGAGCTGCACAATTTCACCGTCGTCCGGGGCGCGGTTCAGCGTCCCGTTGATCAGCGGCGAGTTATCGTCGGTTGCCACCGCGCTGCCAAAGGTGCCCTGACGCTCGCCTTCGCCGTCGGTATAGCTCACTACCGTGCCTACCGTCGCTGGCGGCGTGGTGTCCACGGTCACCACCTGAGAGGCGGTGGAGCCCACGTTGCCCGCCTGGTCGATAATCCGTACCTGGTAGGTATAGTCCCCGTCAGCCAGATCGCGGGTATCGGTGTAGCTCCAGCGCTGGTTGGTGACCGTGGTATCGAGCCAGGTATTCCCGCCGTCGAGGCTGATCTGCACGCGCTCGTCGTTTGCCAGCGCGCTGCCCAGCGAACCGTTGATGGTCAGCGTAGTGTCCATGGTAATGAAATCACTGCCGGACTGGCCGGTATCTTCGCTGATGCTGTCGATGGTGACGCCGTACTGCGGCGCCTGGGTATCCACCGTCACCGCCTGCGAGGTGGTGGCTCCGACGTTCCCCGCCTGGTCAACGACCCGCACCTGGTAGTTATGGCTACCGTCGGTCAGGGTACGGGTGTCGCTGTAGCTCCACTGCGTCCCGCTGACGGTGGCGTACACCCAGGTGCTGCCGCCGTCCATGCTCACCTGCACGAATTCACCCGCGCCGAGCTCTGCGCCAAGCGTTCCGTGCAGCGTGTACGAGGTCGAACTGGTCAGGAAGTCGTTATTGTCGAAGCCGGTATCCACGGTGATGTTATCCACGGTCACCGTAATCGCCGCATCCGGGGCGACCGTATCGACGGTCACCTGCTGATGGGCGCTGGCCCCCACGTTGCCGGCGGCATCCACCACGCGAACGTAGTAGTC
Source organism: Enterobacter sp. UCD-UG_FMILLET (assembly GCF_000762975.1). Lineage (NCBI taxonomy): Bacteria > Pseudomonadati > Pseudomonadota > Gammaproteobacteria > Enterobacterales > Enterobacteriaceae > Enterobacter > Enterobacter sp. UCD-UG_FMILLET. The sequence continues at coordinate 66,954 of NZ_JRJC01000017.1, read as the reverse complement.
ATAGGTCTGGTTACCCAGCGTGCGGCTATCGACGTAGTACCAGCTGTTGCCGGTGACGATGACGTTTTGCCAGGTCACGCCGCCGTCGATGCTGATCTGGGCATATTCGCCGTCGGCCAGCGTCGCGCCGAGCGAGCCGTGCAGCGTCAGGGACGTATCGTTGGTGATAAAGTCGCTGCTGCTCAGACCGGTATCGTCGCTGATGCTGTCGATAGCGATCGTTTTGCTGGCGTCCGGCGCAACGGTATCAATGGTCACCACCTGGCTGGCGGTGGCGCTGATATTGCCCGCGTCGTCAATCACGCGCAGCTGGTAGTTGTAATCCCCGTCGGCCAGCGTGCGGCCATCGACATAGGTCCAGCTCAGGCCGCTGACGCTGACGTCGGTCCAGGTGACGCCGCCGTCAAGGCTGATCTGCGCGTGGTCGCCGCTGCCCAGCGCCGCGCCGAGCGTCCCTTTCAGGCTGATCTGGCTGTCGCTGGTGATAAAGTCGCTGCCGGACAGGCCCGTATCCTGGGTGATGGAATCGACCGTAATAGTGCTTGCCGCAGGCTTAGTCAGGTCAATCACCACGTCCTGGCTGTCCGTTGCCCCCACGTTCCCGGCGTTATCGATAACGCGCACCTGGTACTGATACGTACCGTCCGTCAGGGTGCGGCCATCGGTGTAGCGCCAGGTGGTGCCGGTCACGGTCAGGTCAATCCAGGTGGTGCCGCCGTCGAGGCTGATCTGCGCCTTCTCGTTGTTGCCGAGCTGCGCGGTCAGCGAGCCGTTGACCACGACCTGGCTGTCGTTGGTGATGAAATCACTCGCGCTCAGGCCGGTATCGTTTTGCAGCGAATCAATCGTAATGCCCATCGACGGCGCGGTGAGATCCACGGTCACGGTGTGGTTATCGCTGCCGCTGTTGCCGATGGTGTTGCTGACCTGCGCGTTGATGACGTAAGAACCGCCGTCCGCCAGCGCGGTCACGTCTGCGCTGCCCACCGTATAGCTCCAGCTGCCGTCATTCTGGACGGTCGCCGTGTAGGTTTTACCGTTAAGCGTAATGGTCACCGTCTGGCCCGCCGGGGCGTCGGTGGTACCGCTGATGACGAGCGGCGTACCGTGCTCGGCGGCGTTGACGATATCGTCCTGCGCAAAGGTGTTAATGGTGATGGTTGGCACATCGCCGTTCAGCGTTACGTCGTGCGTCGCGCTGCCCGGGTTGCCCGCCTTATCGCTTACCGAAGCGGTGATGGTGTACTCCCCGTCGCTCAGGCCGAGGAAATCACGGCCCGGCACGAAGACCGACCACGAACCGTCTGCCGCGACGGTCGCCTGATAGCTGTGCCCGTTGAAGGAGACGGTCACCGTCTGGCCCTGTTCCGCCGTGGTGGTGCCGCTGATGGTCTGGCCCGCCAGCTGCTCCGCGTTGTTGACGATGTCGTCATCGGCGACGGTGCTGATGGTCACGGTTGGCGCGACGGTATCCACCGTTAAGGTGTGCGTGGTCTGGCCGCTGTTACCGGCTTTGTCGTTGACCGAGGCGGTGACCGTCAGCGCGCCCTGGCTCAGGGCGGCCAGATCTGCCGCCGGAACATCCAGCGTCCACGTCCCGTCGTTCGCGACGGTGGCGGTGTAGGATTTGCCGCCCAGCGTCACGGTGACGGTCTGACCCGCCTCCGCGCTGGAAGAGCCGTGCACGGTCAGCGGCTGCTGCGCTTCAAGCGCGTTCAGCATATCGTCAGCCGACAGCGTCGCGATGCTCACCACCGGCGCAGTGGTATCCACGCTGATGCCGTGCGTCGCCGACGCGCTGTTGCCCGCGCTGTCCTGCGCCGACACGGACACCTGATAGCTCGCGCCATCGGCCAGGGCGCCCACGTCGGCGGCCGGTACGGTGGTCGTCCAGCTGCCGTCGCTCTGGATGGTGGCCGTATAGCTCTTGCCGTTCAGCGTCACGGTGACCTGGGTCCCGCTGGCGAACTGGGCGCTGGAGCCGTTAATCACCAGCGAGTTGCCCGCCTCAGCCGCGTTGATGACGTCATCGCCGCTGAGGGTATTGATGGTCAGCGCCACGGAGGCGGTGTTGACCACCACGTCGTGAGTCTGGGTGCTGCTGTTGCCCGCGCTGTCGGTAATCGTCGCACTGAGGGTCACGGTGCCGTCGGTCAGCGCGGAAATCACGCTTGCCGGCACGCCCACGCTCCAGTTACCGCTGGCGTCCACGGTGGTGGTGTACTGGTTCGAACCGATGGTGATGACCAGCTTATCGCCGACGGCCGCGCCGGTTGCCGTGCCGCTGACGATCTGCGCCTGCCCGTGCTCCACGCTGTTGATGACGTCATCGCCCGCGACAGCGTTAAAGCTGACGGTCGGCGGCGTAGTATCAAGCGTAATCGCTTTGCCCGCGCTGCCCGGGTTACCCGCGGCGTCGCTCACGCTGACCTGCACGGTGTAGCCGTTATCCGCCAGAGCGGACAGGTCGGTACCCGGCACGTTCACGCTCCAGATTCCACCCTGCTGCACCTGCGCGGTATAGCTCTTACCGCCCAGCGTCACGGTGACCGTCTGACCGACTTCCGCCGTGGTGGTGCCGGAAATAGCCACGCCCGCAGACGCTTCGCTGGCGTTAATCACGTTATCGCCTGCGACCGTATCGATGGTCACGGCTGGCGCGGTCGCATCCACGCTGTACTCCCGGCCCGCAGAGGCGCTGTTGCCGTGCGCGTTGGTGACGCTCACCTGCACGCTGGCATCGCCGTCCTTCAGGCCCGCGAGATCCGCAGACGGCACGGTGGCCGTCCAGTTACCGTCAGCGTCCACTTTCGCGGTGTACGTCTTGCCGCCGAAGGTGATGGTAACGGTTTGGTTTTCCTCCACGTTCGAGGTGCTGCCGGACAGGACCAGATCCGCGCCTTTCTCCGCCGCGTTAATCACGTCGTCGGTGGCAATCGCATTGATGCTGACGGCAACGGCAGACAGATCGACGGTGACATCGTGGCTGATGGTCACCGGGTTGCCCGCCGCGCTCTGGCCCGCAACGGTCACGGTGACCGTGCCCGCGTTTAGCGCGCTGACGTCTGCCGCCGGGATCGCCGCGCTCCAGGTGCCGTCTGCCAGCACGGAGGCCGCATAGGTTTTGCCATTCACGGTCACGGTGAGCGTCGTGCCTACCGCCAGCCCGTCGCTGGAGCCGGTGACGATCAGATTCTGCCCGTGCTCGATGCTGTTGATCACATCGTCGCCCGCCACGGTATCGACGCGCAGGCCCGGCAGGCTGGCGTCGATAGTGATTTCGCGCTCGCCCGCGCCGGTGTTGCCGTGGCCGTTGGTGACGGTCGCCGACACGGTCAAATCGCCGTTGCCCAGCGCGGTCAGGACGGATTCCGGCACGTTAACGGACCAGGTCAAATCGTTCTGTACCGTCGCGGTGTACGTATTGCCGCCAATGGATACGGTGACGGTATTGCCCGCTTCCGCGTTCGCTACCTTGCCGCTGATGGTCTGGCCTGCGGCCACTTCCGCCGCGTTGATGACGTTATCGCCCGCCACGGTGTTGATGGTAACGGTCGGCAGCGCGGTATCGACCAACAGGGTCGCCGTATTGCTGACGCTGTTGCCCACGCCGTTGGTCGCGGCTGCGTTCAGGGAGTAGTTCGCTTCGCCCAGACCCGCGAGATCCGCTGCCGGAACCGTCAGGCTCCAGGAGCCGTCTGCCGCGGTCGTGGCCGAATAGTTTTTGCCGTTGAGGGTCACGGTCACCATGGTGCCTTCCGCCAGGTTGGCGCTGGTGCCGCTCACGCTCAGATCCTGACCTTTTTCTACCGCGTTCAGCACGTTATCGCCGCTGATGGCGTTGAACGCCACGGACGGCAGACCGGTATCGACGGTCACGTTATGCGTGCCGGTGCCGGTATTGCCCGCCGCGTCGGTGACGGACGCCGTGACGGTCACGGTGCCGTCGCTGAGGCCGGAAATCACGCTTGCCGGTACGCCGACGCTCCAGTTGCCCGCCGCGTCCAGCACGGTGGTGTAGGTCTGGCCGTCGATGGTCACGGTGACCTTATCGCCCGCTGCCGCGCCGGTGGCGGTGCCGCTGATGATGTGCGCCTGGCCATGCTCAACAAGGTTAATCACGTCGTCGCCCGCCACGGTGTTGATGGTCACCGCCGGAACGGTGACGTCCACTGTCAGGTTGTGATCAACGGACGCCGGGTTACCCGCCTTGTCGCTGACGCTTGCGGTGACGGTCACGCTGCCGTCCGTCAGGGCCGCAACATCGGCCGCCGGGACGTTCAGCGTCCAGCTGCCGTCCGCGCCTGCGGTTGTGGTGTAGTCTTTGCCGTTCAGCGTCACGGTCACCGTCTGGCCCGCTTCGGCGGTGGTGGTGCCGGACACGGTCAGGTCGCTCTTCGCTTCGGCGGCATTCAGGATATCGTCGGTCGCCAGGGTGTTGATGGTCACGGACGGCGCGGTCGCATCCACGCTGTACTCGCGGCCCGCCGCGGCGCTGTTGCCGTTCACGTTGTTGACGCTCACCTGCACGCTGGCATCGCCATCCTTCAGACCCGCCAGATCCGCAGACGGCACGGTGCAGGTCCAGTTACCGCTGTCGTCTACTGTCGCGGTATAGATTTTGCCGTTCAGGCTGATGGTCACGGTCTGCCCGGCTTCCACGTTGGTGGTCGCACCGGACAGCACCAGATCCGCGCCCTTCTCCGCCGCGTTAATTACGTCGTCGGTGGCGATGGCGTTGATGCTGATGGCAACGGTCGCCAGATCCACCGTCACGTCGTGGCTGATGGTAATCGGGTTGCCCGCTGAGCTGTCGCCGGTCACGCTGATTTTGACGGTGCCTTCCGGCCACGCGCTCACGTCGGTAGACGGAACAGCTGCACTCCAGGTGCCGTCCGCCAGCACCGTGGCCGCATAGTTTTTGCCGTTGACGGTGACGGTCAGCGCTGTGCCTGGCGCCAGCCCGTCGCTGGATCCGCTGACGATCAGGTTCTGCGCGTGCTCGATGCTGTTGACCACGTTGTCGCCCGCCACGGTATCGACGCGCAGACCCGGCAGGTTAGCGTCGATCGCGATCTCGCGCTCGCCGGTGCCGGTGTTGCCGTGGCCGTTGGTGACGGTCGCCGTCACGCTCAGGCTGCCGTTGCCGAGCGCCGTCAGCACGTCAGACGGCACGTTCACGGACCAGGACAGATCGCTCTGCACCGTCGCGGTGTAGCTGTTGCCGCCAATGGTCACGGTCACGGTATTGCCCGCTTCGGCATTCGCCACGGTGCCGCTCAGGGTCTGGCCTGCGGCCACTTCCGCCGCGTTGATGACGTTATCGCCCGCCACGGTGTTGATGGTGACGGTCGGCAGCGCGGTGTCCACCAGCAGGTTCGCGGTGTTGCTCACGCTGTTACCCACGCCGTTGGTGGCGGTCGCGTTCAGGGTGTAGTTGGCCTGACCGAGACCGGCCAGATCCGCTGCCGGAACCGTCAGGCTCCAGGTGCCGTCTGCCGCCGTGGTAGCCGTGTAGTTTTTACCGTTGAGGGTCACGGTCACCACGGTGCCTTCTGCCAGGTTGGCGCTGGTGCCGCTGACGCTCAGATCCTGACCCTTCTCTACCGCGTTCAGCACGTTGTCATCGCTGATGGCGTTGAAGGCCACCGACGGCAGGCCGGTATCGACGGTCACGTCATGGCTGCCGGTACCGGTGTTGCCCGCCGCGTCGGTAACCGACGCCGTGACGGTCACGGTGCCGTCGCTGAGGCCGGAAATCACGCTTGCCGGTACGCCCACGCTCCAGTTACCCGCCGCGTCCAGCACGGTGGTGTAAGTCTGGCCGCCGATGGTGACGGTCACCTTATCGCCCGCTGCCGCGCCGGTGGCGGTGCCGCTGATAACGTGTGCCTGACTGTGTTCAGCCACGTTAATCACATCATCACCCGCGATCGTGTTGATAGTGACCGCAGGAACGGTCACATCCACCGTCAGGTTGTGGTCTACGGACGCCGGGTTACCCGCCTTGTCGCTGACCGAAGCGGTAACGGTGACGCTACCGTCGGTTAATCCTGCCAGATCGGCCGCCGGAACGTTCAGCGTCCAGCTGCCGTCCGCGCTGACGGTTGTGGTGTAGTCTTTGCCGTTCAGCGACACGGTCACCGTCTGGCCCGCTTCGGCGGTACTGGTACCGGACACGGTCAGATCGCTCTTCGCTTCGGCGGCATTAAGAATGTCGTCCGTCGCCAGGGTGTTGATGGTCACGGACGGCGCGGTCGCATCCACGCTGTACTCGCGGCCCGCCGAGGCGCTGTTGCCGTTGACGTTGGTGACGCTCACCTGCACGCTGGCGTCGCCGTCTTTCAGACCCGCCAGGTCGGCCGCTGGCACCGTGGTCGTCCATTTGCCGTCGGCGTCCACCGTGGCGGTGTAGTTCTTGCCGCCAAAGGTAATGGTAACGGTCTGGTTTTCCTCAACGTTAGAGGTCGCCCCGGAGAGCACCAGATCCGCGCCCTTCTCGGCGGCGTTAATCACGTCGTCGGCGGCAATCGCATCGATGCTGATGGCAACGGTCGCCAAATCCACCGTCACCTCATGGCTGATGGAGACCGGATTACCGGCGCTGCTCTGGCCCGCAACGGTCACGGTGACCGTGCCTGCATTCAGCGCCCCCACGTCCGCAGCCGGGATCGCCGCACTCCAGGTGCCGTCCGCCAGCACGGTCGCCGGATAGGTTTTGCCGTTTACGGTCACGGTCAGCGCCGAGCCCGCCGCCAGCCCGTCGCTGGAGCCGGTGATAATCAGGTTCTGCCCGTATTCGATGCTGTTGATCACGTCGTCGCCCGCCACGGTATCCACGCGCAGGCCCGGCAGGTTAGCGTCGATAGTGATATCACGCTCGCCCGTTCCGCTATTGCCCACGCCGTTGGTCACGCTGGCCGACACGGTCAAATCACCGTTACCCAGCGCGGTCAGCACGTCCGACGGCACGTTCACGGACCAGGTGAGATCGCTCTGCACCGTGGCGGTGTAGCTGTTGCCGCCAATGGTCACGGTCACGGTGTTGCCCGCTTCGGCATTCACCACCTTACCGCTGATGGTCTGCCCGGCAGCCAGCTCCGCCGCGTTAATCACGTCATCGCCCGCAATGGTGTTGACGATCACGCCAGGCAGAACGGATTCCACGTTCACGGTGTGCGACGTGCTGGTATTGTTGCCGACGCTGTCCGTTGCCGATGCGGTGACGGTGTAAAGCGCCTCACCCAGCTGACCGACTTCGCTCGCCGGGACGGTAGTCGTCCATTTCCCGTTATCGTCCACCAGCGCGCTGTACGCTTTGCCGTTCAGCATCACGGTCACCACCGCGCCCGCTGCCAGGCCGGAAGCCGTACCGGAGAGGGTGAGATCCTGTGTTTTCTCAGTATTGTTGATCACATCGTCACCGGAAACGGTGTCAATGGTCAGCCCCGGCGCGGTCAGGTTCACCTCCACGCCGTGCGTGGCGCTGTTGCTGTTGCCCGCTTTATCGGTCAGCGCCGCGGTAATGGTGTAATCCCCGGCGGCCAGCGCGGTGACGTCCACCGCAGGCACGCCAACGCTCCAGTTGCCGGAGGCATCCAGTGTGGCGATGTACGATTTGCCGTTGAGGGTAACGGTGACCACATCACCCGCCGCCGCGCCGGTCACGGAACCGGTGACAATCAAGGCCTGCGCATGCTCGGCGCTGTTGATCACGTCGTCGTCGGAAACGGTGTGGATGGTCAGCTGCGGAACGGTGGTATCCACCAATACGTCGCGATCCGCAGAGGCCGGGTTGCCTGCCTTATCCGATACGGCGGCGCTGATGGTGTAGTTGCCGTCGGTAATACCGCTCAGATCCGCGGACGGCACGGTCACGCTCCAGCTGCCGTTTGCCTGCACGGTGGTGGTGTAGTCCACGCCGTTCAGCGTCACGGTGACGGTCTGGCCCGCTTCGGCGTTGGTCACGCCGTTAACGACCAGATCCTGCTGCGCTTCGGCCGCATTGATGATGTTGTTGTCGCTGACAATTTCAATAGATACCGTCGGCGCGGTGGCGTCCACGCTGTACTCGCGGCCTGCCGACGCGCTGTTGCCGTTCACGTTGGTGACGCTTACCTGCACGCTGGCATCGCCGTCCTTCAGGCTGCCCAAATCGGCAGACGGTACGGTGGTCGTCCAGTTGCCGTCGGCATCCACCGTCGCGGTGTACGACTTGCCGCCGAAGGTGATGGTGACGGTCTGGTTTTCTTCTACGTTGGTGGTGGAGCCGGACAGCACCAGGTCCGCGCCTTTCTCCGCCGCGTTGATTACGTCGTCCGAGGCAATTGGGTTAATACTGATGGCAATGGCCGCCAGATCCACCTTCACGTCATGGCTGATGGAAACCGGATTGCCCGCCGCGCTCTGGCCGTCCACGGTCACGGTGACCGTGCCCGCATTCAGCGCGCTGACGTCCGCCGCCGGAATGGCTGCCGTCCAGGTCCCGTCCGCCAGCACGGTGGCCGCGTAGGTTTTGCCGTTGACGGTGACCGTTAACGCCGCACCCGTTGCCAGGCCTTCGCTGGAGCCGGTGATAATCAGATTCTGGGCGTGCTCAATGCTGTTGATGACATCGTCGCCCGCCACGGTATCGACGCGCAGGCCCGGCAGGTTGGCATCAATGGTGATGTCGCGCTCGCCGGTTCCGGTGTTGCCGTGGCCGTTGGTGACGCTGGCTGACACGGTCAGATCGCCGTTCCCGATGGCGGTCAAGACCGTAGACGGCACGTTGACCGACCAGCTCAGATCGTCCTGAACCGTCGCGGTGTACGTATTACCGCCGATTGAAATCGTGACAGTGTCACCGCTCGCCGCACCGCTTACTTTGCCGCTCAGGGTCTGCCCGGCAGCCACTTCCGCTGCGTTAATGATATCGTCCGTGGCGACAGGATTGATGGTGACCTGCGGCAGCGCGCTGTCGACCAGCACGCTGTGGCCGGTGCTCGCGCTGTTGCCCGCGGTGTCGGTTACGCTCGCCGTCACCACGTAGCTTGCTTCGCCCAGCGCGGAGACGTTTGCCGCCGGAACGGTAACGCTCCAGTTCCCGCTGGCATCGGTAGTCGCCGTATAGTTAATCCCGTTCAGGGTCACTATGATGGTGGTTCCGTCCGGCTGGTTGCTGGTGCCGGACACCAGCAGATCCAGGCCTTTCTCGGTCGCGTTGATCACGTCGTCAACCGCCAGGGTATTGATGGCAATCACCGGCGCGGTCAGGGAAACGTCAAACGCGTGCGTCTCGGTGGTGCTGTTACCGGCTTTATCGGTGAGGGTCGCGGAGATCGTCTGTTCGCCGTTAACCAGCGCGCCTACGTCCGCCGCCGGAACGCCCACGCTCCAGCTGCCGGACGCGTCCAGCATGGCGGTGTAGTCTTTGCCGTTCAGGGTCACGGTAATCACGTCACCCGCCTGCGCGCCCGTCACCTTACCAGAGACGATCAGCGCCTGGCCGTGCTCGGCAATATTCACGACGTCGTCGCCCGCGACGATGTTGAATGAAATCTGCGGTACGGTGGTGTCGACCAGCACCGAGGAGCCCGCGCTGGCCGGGTTGCCAGCCTTATCGGACACGGTCACCGTGACCGCCGCGCTGCCGTCGGCGATGCCTGCCATATCCGCCGCAGGCACGTCCAGCGTCCAGCTGCCGTCCGCCTGCACCTGAGCGGTGTACTGATTGCCGTTGAAGGTCACGGTGACCGTCTGGCCTGCTTCGGCAGTCGAGGTGCCGCTCAGGGTCAGATCCTGCGCCGCCTCAGCCGCATTAAGCATGTTATCGCCGCTGATGGTGTTAATGGTCACCGTCGGCGCGGTGGTATCGACGCTGAATTCCTGAGCCGAAGACGCCGCGTTGCCGTTCACGTTGGTGACGGTTACCTGCACGCTGGCGTCACCGTCTTTCAGGCTGCTCAAATCGGCTGCCGGAACGGTCCAGGTCCAGTCGCCGTTGGCATCCACCGTCGTGGTATAGGTTTTACCCGCGAAGGTGATGGTCACGGTCTGACCCGCTTCAACGTTGGACGTGGTGCCGGAAAGCACCAGATCCTGGCCTTTTTCCGCCGCGTTGAGCACGTTATCGTCGGTCACGCTGCTGATGGTGATGGCGACAGGCGCGAGATCGACGTCCACGACGGTGCCGATAGCCACCGGGTTGCCGGAAGCATCCTGCGCGCTTGCCTTGATATCCAGCGAACCGTCCGTCCACTGGGACACATCAGCCGCCGGTACTGCCGCCTGCCAGGTACCGTCCGCCAGCACCGTTGCAGAATAGGCTTTACCGTTAATGGTCACGGTTACGGCGCTGCCCGCCGCCAGATCGGTGCTGGTACCGGACACAATCAGGTTCTGGGCGTGTTCGATCGCGTTAATGACGTTATCGCCCGCGACAGTATCAATGCGCAGCCCCGGGAGCTGGGCGTCGATGGTGAAGTCGAGAGAAGAAGAGCCGGTATTGCCGTGGCCGTTGGTCACGCTGGCGGATACGGTGAGGTCGCCGTTGCCGAGCGCGGTGAACTGGCTCTCGCTTAACGGCAGGCTCCAGGTGAGATCGTCCTGCACGGTAGCCGTGTACGTCTGGCCGCCAAGGATTATGGTGACAGTGTCACCTGCCGCCGCGTTCGTCACTTTACCGGTCAGGGTTTGCCCTGCCGCCACTTCCGCTGCGTTGACGATATTGTCGCCCGCCAGGGTGTCGATCGTTACTACCGGCAGCGAGCTGTCCACCAGCACATCGTGTGAGGTTGAAGCGCTGTTACCTACGTTATCTGTGACGCTCGCCGTCACGGTGTAATGGGCTTCTCCCAGCGCGCTGACGGCCGAGGCCGGTACGGTCACGCTCCAGTTACCGCTGGCGTCAGCGGTGGCGGTGTACTGAATCCCGTTCAGGGTCACCGTAATGGTCGTGCCTTCCGGCTGGTTGCTGGTGCCGGAGAGCAGCAGATCTTCGCCCTTCTCGGTCGCGTTGATCACGTCGTCCGCCGCCAGCGTGTTGATACCGATGACAGGCGTCACGGTATTCACCACCACATCCAGCGAATTGCTTCCGGTGTTGCCGGAACGGTCGGTCACGGAGACGTCGATAGTCCAGGTGCCGTCGGTCAGCCCCTGTACGACGGACGCCGGCAGGCCAAGGCTCCAGTTGCCGGATGCATCCACCACGGTGGTGTAGTCGACGCTGTTAATGGTGATGGTCACCAGGTCGCCCGCCGCCGCACCGGTGACGGAGCCGCTCAGGATCTGCGCCTGTGAATGGGCGAGCTGGTTAACGGTGTTGGTGTCGGTGACAAAGTCGTTGATGGTCACCTGCGGTACGGTCGCGTCCACCAGACCCACGCGATCGGCGCTGCTGGCGTTGCCCGCCACGTCGCTGACGGTGGCCGTCACGGTCACAAAGCCGTCCGTCAGGGCACCGACATCAGCCGCCGGGACGCTCAGCTGCCAGGTACCGTCCGTCTGGACCGTGGTCTGATACGTTTTGCCGTTCAGCGTCACGGTGACCGTCTGGCCGGGTTCCGCACTGCTGCTGCCGCTTAACAGTAAATCCTGCTGCGCTTCAGCGGCATTGATGATGTTGTCGGCGGTCAGGTTATCGAGCGTAATCGCCGGCGGCTGCGTATCCACCGTGACCACGCGCGCGGCGTCCGCGCTGTTGCCGCTGACGTTAGTGACGCTGACGCTCACCTGCGCGCGCCCGTCGATCAGGGTTTCCATGGCGCTGGCAGGCACGCTCAGGCTCCAGGAGCCATCCTGCTGCACCTGCGCGGTGAAGGTCTGGTCGGCGAATTTCACCACCACGGTCTGCCCCGCCTCCACGCCCTGCGTCTGGCCGGAAAGGGTTAAATCACTGCCTTTTTCTGCCGCATTCAGCAGGTCATCGCCGGAGACGGTATCAATGGTGACCGCCACGGCGTTCAGATCGAGTTCAATCGGGTGTTCAGCCGCAACCGGATTGCCCCAGGCATCTACCGCGCTGACGCTAACCGTCATGCCGCCCGCCGTCCAGGCCTGCAGGTCCGCCGCCGGAACGCCGATCTGCCAGTTGCCGCTGGCGTTCACCGCGGTAACGTACTCCACGTTGTTGATGGTGACGATAATCTGCGTGCCTGCGGCCAGATGGGTGCTGGAGCCGGTGACGCTCAGATCCTGCTGCTGTTCGATGGCGTTGATCACGTCATCGCCGGAAATGGTGTTCACGCGCAGACCCGGCAGCTCGGCGTTGATGTTGATATCACGCTCGCCGGTGCCGGTATTGCCGTGCCCGTTGGTGACGGACGCGGTGAAGGTTAAATCCCCGTCGCCGAACGCCTGAAGATCCGCTGACGGGATTTTCACGCTCCAGGTCAGATCGCTCCCAACCGTTGCGGTGTAGCTCTTGCCGCCGGCTGTGATGGAGACGGTATCGCCCGCCGCCGCGCCGGTAACGCGACCGCTGAGGGTTTGATCGACGCCCGCTTCGGCGTTATTGACCAGGTTGTCGCCCGCAAACGTATTGATAATGACCTGCGGAAGAACGGTATCTACCAGCAGATTCGCCTCGGCAGAACCGCTGTTACCTACGCTGTCGGTCCCGCTGACGCTGACGGTATAAAGCGTGTTCGCCAGATTCAGGACGTCGGAAACCGGCACCTGGACTGCCCAGATACCGTTTTCTACGGTGGCCTGATAGCTGACGTTGTTGAGCGTCACGGTGATGGCGCTGCCGTCCGGCAGATTGCTGGTGCCGGTCAGGCTCAGCGGCTGCATCGCCTCCTGGGCATTCAGCACGTTGTCCTGGCTGATGGCGTCAATCGTAAATTCAGGCGGGTGTCCGCTCAGCGTAATGCCGTGCGTGGCGCTGCCGGTGTTGCCTGCCGCGTCAGTAACGGAAACCGAAAGCGTGTGGTTGCCTTCACCCAGCGCGCCCAGCACGGACGCCGGAACGCCCACGCTCCAGCTGCCGTCCGCCAGCACCACGCCGGTGAAGGTCTGGCCGCCAAGGGTCAGGGTGACCACATCGCCCGCCGCCGCGCCGCTCGCCTGCCCGGAGATAATCTGCGCCTGGCCCTGCTCGCTGATATTGAGGGTATCGTCGCCCGCCACGGTATGGATGGTGACGACCGGCGCGGCGGTATCCACCGTGAAATCTGCCGTTACGGACGAGCCGTTGCCCGCTTTGTCGCTAACGTTAACCGTCAGGGTGTGATTACCCTCACTCAGCGCCTGCACGTCGTTCACATCAAGCGTGACGGACCAGGTGCCGTCGCTGCCCACCGTGGCGTTATAGTTTTTACCGTTCAGCGTGACCGTGACGATCTGACCGGCTTCCGCGTTCGTTTTACCGGTCAGGGTCAGAGGCTGGTTGTGCTCAGCCGCATTAATGATGTTGTCCTGCGCGAGGGTATCGACAGAGAGGGTTGGCGCAGTGGTATCCACGCCAATCGTCTGGCTTCCGCTGATGGTGTTACCCGCCGCGTCTTTGCCGCTGACGTTGACCGTCCAGGTACCATCGCCCAGCGCCTGCGCGTCTGCCGCAGGCACGTCAACGCGCCACGCGCCGTCTGCTCCCACTTCAGCCGTGTAGGTTTTGCCGTTCAGCGTCACGGTGAGTTCGGTACCCTGCGCCAGGTTTTTGCTGGCACCCGAAAGCGTAAAGCCCGCGGATTGCTCGCTGGCGTTCAGCACGTTATCGCCCGCCGTGGTGGCCAGCGTAATGGCGGCGTCGGCGGTAGAGACCGTCACGGTGATACTGCCCGCAGAGGTGGTTTTACTGCCGTCGATCTGCACGACTGACCAGGTGTGCTCCCCGTCCGTCTGGGTCGGTAACATTACCGTCCAGGTGCCGTCTTTACCGACCATGGTGCTGGCAATGGTGCTGCCGCTGCTGTCTTTGATCTGGATGGTCGCACCCGGCTGACCGGTGCCGCTAAAGGTTGGGTTGCTGTCGTCCGTGATCTCGTTTGCACTCAGCACGCCCTGCTTGTCACCCGCTTTATCCGAGAGCAAGAAGGTCGGCGTAGCGCTTTCAACCTCTTTCGTATTATCAATAACTTTCGTTTTAGTTTCGCCGTCACCGCCGTTTGCCAGCAGCGCCCCGATGGCACCGCCACCTAATGCCGCTCCCGCAATCCAGCCCCACGGGGCGTCGCTTAAGACGCTTTCCTGCTCGAGGAAAGGCTGAATGCTGCTAATCGGTGTGGCCTGCGCGGTTAACTCGGTCACCGCAGCACCCGATGCTTCCCCGGTATCGGCAAAAGAAATATGCGTCAGTTCCTGACGATCGTTGAATACCAGCTCTGACTGATTATGCGTTTCAGGATCTTCAACAAAATAGTTATTGCAGCGAATAACGCTGCCATCTTTCATATAAATGAGGAGATCTTTACCCTGGCGGACATAGCGCACCACATCCTGAGCAGAACCCTGGATTTCAATCACGCTCGGGGATGAAATAGAGACCGACAGATTTCCTTCGCCGGTTAATTTCGTTTTCTCCGCCGTTTTGCGAATGATGACATCAACAACTTTTACGTTACTCATATTCTTCTCCTTGCAGGTGTACGGATTCCTGTGGATATGTCCACCAGACGGATGTAGCTATCCCTGGGAAAAAACACCCATTATTGTCAGACTTATTTCGCGCAGAAAGGCGCGTCTTTTTTTAACTCAAATCGGGTAATTTTGCGGCTGCGTTTTTCTCTATTCCGATAAGCGGCATCAAATTATCAACCGCGGAAGCATAATTAATTGCCGAACTCCAGCCGTCATACTCGGCGATTATTTTCGCTGAGGTGGCCTGCCAGACATCCTGCTCAACGCTGAGCAGATCGTTAATGCTGCGCTTGCTCAGGGTGTATTCATTTTTATAAACATCGCGGGCCCGCAGGGCATTTTCCAGCTGCTGCTTTCCGGCCTCCATTCTTCCCCGTGCGCCGGTCCAGTCCGCCTGCGCGACGGAGGCTTTTTGCAGGACATCAAAACGCGCCTGATCGACCTGAGAAGAGGCCATGGCCCGTGCGCCTTCAGCCTGCCGAACGCGAGCGGAAACCGCGCCCCCCTGATAAAGCGGCGCGTCGATATTGAGCTGGATCTGGTCGTCCCAGTACGAACGGTTGTCCGATTCATAACGGGTGCGCCCACCCTTCAGGCTTAACGTCGGCCAGTGCTGGGACTTAGCCGTTTCCACGCCATACTGAGCCGAACGTTCCATGTTCTGCGCGGCCATCACCGCCGGTATCAGGGAATAATCGATGCGGTTGAGCGAGTCAGGCTCCACGGCAAGATTCGCGGGCACCGGCGAATAGGCCTCTGCCTGCATTCCGGTTAATACCGCAAGCCTGGCGCGCGCGCTGTTTAAGGCGGCGTGATACTGCGCGACCGTCGCCTGCATGCCGGCAATGCGCGTGCGGGTCTGAAGCTCATCGGAGGTGGAACTCACGCCCGCGTCTGCGCGCAGCTTTGCCAGCTGCTCGACGTTTTTGAGCGCCTGAACGTTATCAATTGCCGCCTGCAGCAGATCGGAATAGCGTTTGACCTCTACATAGCTCAGCGCCGTTTTCTCCGCCACGTCCGAAAGCGTGCCCATCAGCTGATAGCGGTAGCTATCGCGCTGGGCGGAGGACTGGCTGATGCTATTATTGGTTTTGCCAAAATCGTACAGCAGCTGCGTCAGGCTCAGCCCCCAGGCGGCTGAATTCTTCAGCGATCCGCTGGAATCGGTGGTCTGGCTGTGCCCTGTACTCCCGTTCAGCGATATTTGCGGCATCCAGCCGCTGCGCGCTTCATCTATTTGTGCCTGGCCAATACCTAATTGCGCGGCCTGTTGACTAATTGACGGATCGCGATCGATCGCAAAAAGAATACTTTCTTTTAAGGTTGTCGTGGCAACCGGGGCAATGCCCACCTGACTGCTATTGGCGTACGCCGTATTTATGGCTAATGAAATGAATGCCAGTGCTGCTGTAAATCGTCGTAACATAGGCTTTCGTAATATCGTCATGTTATCTCCCTGACTCTGAGTGTTACTCAAGCAAATACCCAAGAAGAGGTATAGATAATTAGACAAATATCTTATTTAGCTACCTTGCTGAATTTAAGGTAATACTCCCCACACCCATTTCCATTGGAGATGAGATCTGCCTGCGTCTAATTCCAATTAAGAATTTACTTATTTCTTAAAGTGGTTAGCAGCATAACAAAATGCGGTATAGCCCACTACACCCACAATGTTAATGCGGTGTTACAAATAAGAAAAAACATGGGGTTTCTGGACAAAACCCTGAAAATAGACTTTCAAATGAAACATATAAACCCACTGTTATTTAAGGAAAATTCCTAATTCGTAATATGCACATTTTTGCGTTAATTTCAGCGCGGGTCAGACACAAAGATTTTCAAAGAAGTGTCAGTTTAAGTAACCCGGCGGATTTGATTGAAATTAAAAACCATTAAATAACTAATGTAAGCAATTAAATGCCAATAATTAGGAATAAATCAGCTTTTTATTCCACCCAGAAGCAATGTACTGGTTGCATAATCCAAACCGTTAAATAAAACATAACAATAACATAGTGATTAACATTCAAAACGGCTTACTTATACCTGCTTAATAATATTTTAATAATCACGCATCTGAATCATCATGCCTCTGCACATCGTCCTAAGGACATTCCTCTTCTCTCTGCGGCTAAATGCTGTATTATGCAAACTATTGCAACATTTTGCAGGAATGCCCCCCATGCACAAAACCGCTCGTCAACGCTACGTCCTGGATTTACTCAGCGAGCAAGGCCAGGCCACCATCACCGAGCTGGCAGAAAAGCTGCAGGTATCAGCGGACACCATCCGTCGGGATCTGACCGACCTGGAAAACCAGGGCCTTGCGCAGAAGAACCACGGCGGAGCCATCGCGCTCAACCTTTCCGCTATGAATCGTCATGGACGCAACACGCTGCTGCCGGAGACCAAACAGCGCCTGGGTAAGTTGGTTGCAAAGCAGGTTCCACCGGGCTCCACCCTGTTTCTGGATGCCGGAAGCACGGTGATGGCCGTCGCCACCTTTCTTCAGGGGCCGCTCACCGTCATTACCACGTCGCTGGATATCGCCCAGCATTTTAGCGACCGGGAAGATATTGAGCTGATCCTGCTCGGCGGAAAATGGGACCACAAGCAGCGACTGTTTGCCGGAAGCGCCACGCTGTCTTTGCTGTCCCGGTATCGGGCAGATATCGCCATTCTTGGGGCGTGCGCCATTCATGCCGAACTCGGGTTGAGCGCCGGTAAAGAAGCGGATGCCGAGGTTAAACGCGCGATGCTCGACGCAAGCCATGCGCACTGGATTGTCGCCGACCACCTGAAAATTAACCGCTGCGAGCCGTATCTGGTTTCCGGGTTATCCAGCATCCAACAACTCTTTTTAGATCGTCCCTGGCCTGAGCTTGGGGACCATAGCGCACTGCAGGTTACGGTGTGCGCGAATTAACGTGGAGAAGGTCATGAGTAAAGTTCAAACAATCAACATTGCGCTGATCGGGTATGGATTTGTCGGTAAAACCTTCCATGCCCCGCTGATCCAGTCTGTGGACGGGATTAAGCTGGCCGTGGTCTCTTCTCGTGATGAAGAGAAGGTTAAACGCGATCTGCCGGACGTACAGGTGGTGGCAACACCGGAAGAGGCTATTCAGCATCCTGATATCGATCTGGTGGTGATTGCCTCCCCCAACGCCACGCACGCCCCGCTGGCGACGCTTGCCCTGAACTCGGGTAAACACGTGGTCGTGGATAAACCTTTTACCCTCGACATGCAGGAAGCCCGCGACCTGATTGCGCTGGCGGATGAAAAGCAGCTGCTGCTCTCGGTCTTCCACAACCGCCGCTGGGACAGCGATTTCCTCGGCATTAAGCAGATTATCGAGCAAGGCACGCTCGGCAAGGTTAAACACCTGGAATCGCACATCGACCGTTTCCGCCCGGAAGTTCGCGTACGCTGGCGCGAGCAGAACGTACCCGGGAGCGGTCTGTGGTTTGATCTGGGTCCTCATCTGATTGACCAGACGCTACAGCTTTTTGGCCTGCCGCAGTCGGTTCAGGGGAATATCGCGACGCTGCGCGACGGCGCAGAAATTAACGACTGGGCGCACGTGGTCTTAAACTACCCGGAGCATAAGGTCATTCTGCACGCCAGCATGCTGGTTGCTGGCGGTACGGCACGCTTTACCGTCCACGGGGACAAGGGCAGCGTGGTAAAAGCCAGAATCGATCAGCAGGAAGCGCAGTTGCTCTCAGGGGTAACTCCCGGCAGTGAAACCTGGGGCGAAGACAGCGACAGCATGGTGTTCTTTGGGGCCGACGGCGCACCGCAGACGATCCCTACCCCGAAAGGCGATCAGCGCCAGTATTACGTCAACGTACGTGATGCGCTGCTTGGGAAAATCACCAACCCTGTCCACCCTGTTGAGGCACTGGCGGTCATGGCCGTGCTGGAAGCGGCGGTGAAGTCGTCGGAGACGGGGTCAACGCAGCCGCTGGCGTTAACTGATGAAGAGCGTGCGCTACTGAGTTAAAAAACAAGCCGGGTGGCGCTGCGCCTACCCGGCCTGTTTTTCGCCTTTATTGACGCTTATTCGGCATCATGCGCAGGAGGGTATTATCTTTCCAGAAATAGTGGTGCATCAGCGCCGCCGCCGCGTGCAGGCCAATCACAAAATAGCCCAGGTTCGCCAGCGTCTCGTGCCACTCTTTCAGCACATCAACCAGGTCAAAATTGGACTCCGCCGCATGCGGCATCGCCAGGCCGAAAGCAAACCATTCGCTTCCCCGGTTATACATCATCACAATGCCAATCAGCGGCAGCGCAATAAACAGCAGATACACCACCAGGTGCCCCAGATGGGACATCCCCGTCACCATCGCTTTTGGCTTCGGCTGAATCGGTGGCGCGCGGAATTTCAGGCGAACCAGCAGACGCGTCACCATCAGCACCAGGATACTGATACCGCACGAGACGTGGATCATATTGATCGCTGGACGCGCGGTGCGAGGGAAGAAACCTTTGAACTCCATGGCGCAGTAGGCGACGATGATTAACAGAAACACCAGCCAGTGGATGCCGATTTGCAGGCTTGTATATTTAGTGCGCATGTCATTTCCCGATTAAAAACAGTTATCGCGCCAACATAATCCCCTTTCCTTAAAAATTCATTAACTTTTCTGTATGGTTTTTCAAATACTTCCTCCCGCATGAAGCATCTTCAATTGCCGCCCTGCCCGTGATGGTCTAAGCCTGGATGAGTTCAAACTGTCGTATCGACACGTTTACAGGAGAACACCATGAGTAAAATTGGCATTAACGGCTTTGGACGCATTGGGCGCCTAGTACTGCGTCGCCTTCTTGAAACCCAGGACAGCAATACCGTCGTCGCCATCAACGACCTCACCTCACCGAAAGTGCTGGCCTACCTGCTCAGGCATGATTCCAACTACGGTGGCTTCCCGTGGAGCGTCGATTTCACCGAGGATACGCTGATTGTGGACGGTAAAACCATTGCGGTGTACGCCGAAAAAGAGGCGAAGCACATTCCGTGGAAAGCCGCAGGCGTGGATATCGTCGTGGAGTGCACCGGCTTTTATACTTCAGAAGAAAAATCACGGGCGCACCTGGACGCCGGCGCGAAGAAAGTGCTGATCTCTGCACCAGCGGGTGAGATGAAAACCATCGTCTACAGCGTGAATGACGACACCATTGACGCCAGTGACACCATTATTTCCGTCGCATCCTGCACCACCAACTGCCTCGCCCCGCTGGCGAAAGCCCTGAACGATGCGTTTGAAATAAAAGTGGGCACCATGACCACCATTCATGCCTATACCGGTACGCAGGCGCTGGTGGATGGCCCGCGCGGGAAAGACCTTCGCGCTTCACGGGCGGCAGCAGAGAATATCATTCCCCACACCACCGGTGCGGCAAAGGCCATCGGTCTGGTGATCCCTGCGCTCAGCGGCAAGCTGAAAGGCCACGCGCAGCGCGTGCCGGTAAAAACGGGTTCGGTCACCGAGCTGGTGGCGATTCTCGGCAAGAAAGTGACCGTTGAGGAGATCAACGCCGCGCTGAAAAAGGCGACGCAGGGCAATAAATCGTTCGGGTATACCGACGAAGAGATTGTGTCGTCCGATGTGATTGGCTCGCATTACGGTTCGGTGTTTGACGCCACGCAGACGGAGGTGTCAGAAGCGGGAGAGCTGCAGCTGGTGAAAGCCGTCGCATGGTATGACAACGAGTACGGTTTTGTGACGCAGCTGGTGCGGACGCTGGATAAGTTTGCGGCGCTGTGATTCTATGCCTTTATTAAGGGCTAATATGAGCAGTGAAGCATCCCCTCTCCCTGTGGGAGAGGGTTAGGGTGAGGGGAACATACGGGTGTAGTGGTCATTCCGTTCACTTTATGTTCCTTGCTACTCTTTAACGACATAACCGGTGAACGTGCCAGGGTGGCTCAATCGCCACCACCCTGGCAACCCGGGCTCCCGGCGGTAAATCGCCGCTTCGCGGTCCCCTCAGCTTATTCCTTCAGGCTATCGGGTCGGGCATGAGCCTGCATCCCTGCAGGCCACGCCCTCTCGGCGCATCCCTGCGCCTCGCCCCGGCCTTACGGAAACGCTTCGGCGATATACAGCCGGACCAGGACATTGCTGTAAGCCAAAGGTTATTCTGAAGCGGTTGTTATCGCTTCTGATTACACCCTTAAATCGAGCGTCTGGCCAACGCATCCGCGAGGACCGGATCCTGCTGCAGCTGTTTCCACGCGGCAATCACCGCCTCTGGGAATTCAACATGCGCGATAAAATCCCGCCCGGCCGGACCATAGCCGTTAACGTCATCATACAAACGCGGCAGCTCACCCAGAACCAGTGAAATGTAGCGGTCAACGGGCCACAGTCCGCTATTGCCCGCGCTAAATTCCACGCCCTCTTTGCCATTGTGCAGCGTTGGCGTAAACCCGGGATGGCTTATCCACTGCGGTGATACGGGCTCATCCCGGCAAACGCGGGCAAACGTCGCCATCGTACGGCGCTGCATCGTCGGGTCCTGCACCACCAGCACCCGCCCGGTCACTCGCTGATGCTGTTTCAGCATATTCCAGCTAAAGCGCGCGTTTTCACCGCAGTTGGTGGATTGATCCTCAACCCACAGCTGCGCCTCGGGGATCTGCCAGAACGCCCGCGCAATGTCGGCAAGAATGCTCGCTTCGGCCCGCCCCGTGACCGGTACGGTGTGATAACGCGGATGACTGCCGATGGCGGCGTATAAAAAGGTGGTTGAATGCCCGATGCCGCCGCTAATCAGAAGCGGGATGTCTTTCTGAGAGGCAATCCGGCAGGCCGCGTCAATGGTTGGGATCACCGCGTTTCCTGCCAGGATGACCGCATCGACGTCCGGTTGCTGGCGGCTGCCGCTCAGGTCATCCTGCGCCAGCCATTCACCGACAGTATTGATGGCCGCCAGCGTGGCGTCCGGCAGGATGGGAAAATGGGGCTGTTCCATGATGAACTCCTTCTCTCTATTCCTTCAGGGTAGCGACTTCAGGTTCTCAACACAACGGCGACATCGGGCCGCTCTTTTTCCTTAAACTTCCCTTCTACATTTGATTAACATGCGTAAATCATATTCACTTGAATTATCATTTGCGGCAGACGTAGAATCGCTAGCCCGCTAATTATTCAATCATTTCTAAGGTAAACGACGTTATGCGCCTGCCCGAACGCGCCCCTTATGCTCCTCGCGAGTGGCAGCCACATGAGAAACCCGCCCTGCTGGGTTCCCCTTCCACGCCCGAGCACATTACGCCAAAACGCATTGCCTACGGCGTCGTTGGCCTGCTGGTGTGCCTGACGGGCGCGCTGGGGAATGCGGTGGTGACCGCCAACCTGCAAAACCTGCAGGGGACCTTCGGGGCCTGGTCGACCGAAATCGCCTGGCTTCCCGCGGTCTACGTCATGACCAACATCTCTATCAACCTGCTGCTGGTCAAGTTCCGCCAGCAGTACGGCCTGCGCGCCTTCACGGAAGGTTTTCTGGTGCTGTACGTGCTGGTGACCTTTTTCCACCTGTTCGTTAACGATCTCAGTTCGGCGCTGATGGTGCGCGCCGCGCACGGGATGGTGGCCGCCGCGCTCAGCTCGCTGGGGATTTACTATCAGATCCAGGCCTGGCCTGCGAAGCACCGCCTGAAGGCGCTCACCATCGGGATTACCGGGTCGTCGCTCGCCATTCCTCTGGCCCGTCTGTTTTCCACCGAACTGCTGCAGTTGGACGAATGGCGCGGGCTCTATTTCTTCGAGCTGGGGCTGGCGCTGATCTCCCTGGCCTGCGTGATAGCCTTAAAACTGCCCCCGGGTGACAGGCGCAAGGTCTTTGAGAAGAAAGACTTTATCACCTTCTTTTTAATGGCCCCCGGAATGGCCCTGCTCTGCGCCGTGCTCTCACTGGGCCGCCTAGACTGGTGGTTCGAGGCGCCGTGGATCGGCTGGTCGCTGGCGCTATCGCTGGTGCTGATTGTGGCCGCCATCGTCTTTGAACATAACCGCGCCAACCCGCTGCTTAACACCCGCTGGCTGTCGAGCGGCAGCATCGTCCGTCTGGGACTCATCATGCTGCTGATCCGTATCGTGCTGGCGGAGCAAAACACCGGCGTCATCGGCTGGCTGCAGTACGTGGGGTTACAGAATGAGCAGATGACGCACCTGGCGTGGTCTATTTTCGCCGGGATCGTCTGCGGGATTGTCACCAGCTGTCTTACCATCAAACCCACGAAACTTGCGTGGCCGATTATCACCTCCCTGGCGCTGATGATTGTTGCCTCGCTGCTGGACAGCCAGTCCAATAACCTGACCCGGCCGGATCAGCTGATGCTCAGCCAGTTCCTGCTGGGCTTCGGCAGCGCCTTCTTCCTGGCGCCCGCCATGCTGGCGGCCATTGGCGGGGTGATCGCCGACCCGCGCAACCTGGTCAGCTTCTCGGTGATGTTCGGCATGAGTCAGAACCTCGGCGGCCTGCTGGGCTCCGCGATCCTCGGAACCTTCCAGACCTGGCGCGAGAAGTACCATTCCAGCCTGCTGGCGGACCAGCTCACCACGCTCAATCCGCTGGTCAACGAGCGTATCCAGCTTTACACCCAGATGTACCGGAGCCTGATTGGCGACAGTTCGCTGCTGGGAACGCAGGCGATCACGCAGTTGCAAACGGTGACGACGCTTGAGGCGAATATTCTGGCTTACAACGATACTTATCTGCTGACGGCAGGCATCGCTGCCGCCACGCTGGTCTGGATTTTATGGCGCCTGTTGCGCCTGCGCATCACTGCCCGTATGGCGCTGAAGAACGCCACCGGCAATAAATAATCAAAATATTTCTGGAGAGTTTATGAGTCAGCAGGATGCCGCTAAAGAGCAGGCCAACACCCGCAAAAATGTGCGCATTGTTTCCGTTTTCACCGCCGCTGCCATCGGTATCGTCGGCGTGCTGGTGATCCTTTACGCGTGGCAGTTGCCGCCGTTCACCCGCCACGCGCAGTTTACCGACAACGCCTACGTGCGCGGCCAGACGACGTTCATCAGCCCCCAGGTGAATGGTTATATCACCGAGGTGAAGGTTCAAGACTTTGTGCAGGTCAAAAAAGGCGACCTGCTGCTGCAGATCGATGACCGTATCTATCGTCAGCGCGTGCATCAGGCCGAGGCGCAGCTGGCGATGAAAATTGCCGCGCTCAATAACAACCTGCAGCAGCGTAAAAGCGCCGAAGCGACGATCGCCAAAAACGACGCGGCGCTGAAAAATGCCCGCGCCCAGAGCCTCAAAACGCAGGCGGATTTAAAGCGCGTTAAGGATCTGGCGGCTGACGGTTCGCTTTCCGTACGCGAACGCGATGCGGCGCTGGCCAGCGCGGCCCAGGGCAGCGCCGATATCGAGCAGGCCAAAGCCTCGCTTGAGATGTCGCGTCAGGATCTGCAGACGGTGATTGTGAACCGCGGCGCGCTGGAGGCGGATGTCGAAAATGCGAAAGCGGCGCTGGAGCTGGCGCAAATTGACCTGCAAAACACCCGAATTACCGCCCCGCGCGACGGCCAGCTCGGCCAGATTGCCGTGCGTCTCGGGGCGTACGTGACCGCCGGGACCCACCTCACCACCCTGGTTCCGCCGCAGCACTGGGTTATCGCCAACATTAAAGAGACCCAGCTTGCGGAGCTGCGCGTTGGTCAGCCTGTCAAATTCACCGTTGATGCCCTGAACAACAAAGCGTATCAGGGCCGCGTGGAGAGCATCTCCCCGGCGACCGGCGTGGAGTTCAGCGCCATCACGCCGGACAACGCCACCGGCAACTTTGTCAAAATCGCCCAGCGTATTCCGGTGCGCATCGAGGTGCTCGGCAAGCCAGAGGACTCCGCGCTGCTGCGTCCGGGTATGTCGGTACAGGTGACCATTGATACGCGGGAGGCGAAGTAATGATCCTTCGCCCGATAGCCGCGCTGGTGACGGCGGTCATGCTGGCCGGATGCCAGTCCGTTGACGTGAAACAGGCGCAGCCGACGCTGCACATCCCCACCCAGTGGCGCACCGGCTCCGGCCCTGCCAGCCCGACGGAGCAGCTCTGGTGGCGCAATTTTCATGACAACCACCTGAACCGCTATATGGATCAGGCGCTACAGCATAACAGCGACGTGCTGATCGCCCGCGAACGGATAAACGAGTATCAGGCGCGGGTCTTCGCGGCCGACGGCAGCCTGTTTCCGTCGCTTGACGCGGGCGTAACGGGGACCCGCGCCCGTTCGCAATCCGCCGCGACCGGGCTGCCGGTCTACGGCACGCTGTACAGAGGTAGCCTGACGGCGAGCTACGACGTGGATATCTGGGGCGTCAACCGCAGCACGGCCAATGCCGCCGAAGCCTCGCTGGCGGCGCAAAAAGCCGCCGCCGCCGCCGCGGATTTGACCGTCGCGTCTTCCGTTGCATCCGGGTATGTCACCCTGCTCTCGCTTGACGAGCAGCTGCGCGTGACCGAATCCACCCTGAAATCGCGCGAAGAGGCATTTAACCTCGCGAAACGTCAGTTTGAGACGGGCTACAGCTCGCGTCTGGAGCTGATGCAGTCGGATTCCGAACTCCGCTCAACGCGAGCGCAGGTTCCCGTGCTGCAGCATCAGATTGCACAGCAGGAAAACGCCCTCAGCCTGCTGCTGGGAAGCAATCCCGGGGCGGTAGCGCGCAGCGAAAGCTTTGAGACGCTAACGCCGCTGACGCTGCCGTCACAGCTGCCTTCTACGCTCCTGAACCGTCGGCCGGATATCGTTCAGGCCGAACGCCAGCTGGTTGCGGCCGACGCCTCGCTTGCCGCGTCGCGCGCGAGCCTGCTGCCGTCGATCAACCTGACCGCGACAGGATCGATACAGGATCGCACCCTGTCCGGCCTGCTGGACAATCCGCTTCAGCTCTGGAGCGTCGGGGGCAGCATTCTTGCGCCGCTGCTGAACCGCCAGGCGCTGAATGCGCAGGTGGATATTTCCCAGTCCCAGCGTAACCAGGCGCTGTACGCCTATGAAAAAACCGTGCGTAACGCGTTTGCCGAAGTGAACAACAGCCTTGATGCTATTGCGCGCTATCAGGAACAGCTGACCGAGCTGCTTGCCCAGCAGGATGTGGCGCAGGAGACGCTGCGCATTGCGCAGAACCGCAATCGCAACGGCTACTCCTCCTATCTGGACGTGCTGGACGCGCAGCGCACGCTGTACTCGGTGCAGACCAGCGTGGTGCAGGTGAAAAATAACCTGCTGCTGGCGCAGATCGATTTGTATAAAACACTGGGCGGCGGCTGGAAGAGTGCATGAACCCGGCTTGCGCGCTGATGCCCTCACCTCGCCCCTCTCCCACAGGGAGAGGGAGAAAAATCCAAGGAGTCAATCTATGCATCAACGATGGTCTGCAGTAGATAATTACATGATTTCTTCGCTGATCCCTGACGATGACGTGCTGAGTCAGGTACTGGAAAACAACAAGCGCGCCGGGCTGCCCGAACACGACGTGGCGGCCAATCAGGGACAGCTGCTGGCGCTGTTCGTGCGCATGACGCAGGCGAGGCGCGTTCTGGAGATTGGTACGCTGGGTGCTTACAGCTCGATCTGGATGGCGCGCGCCCTGCCGCCGGACGGGAAGCTGATTACGCTTGAGGCCGATCCCACACATGCCCGCGTTGCGCGCCAGAATATTCAGCTTGCTGGGTTAAACGAACGCATTGAATTAATTGAAGGCCCGGCGCTGAGCTCGCTGGAGAATTTCGGTGAGGTTCCGCCGTTCGACCTGATCTTTATTGATGCCGATAAGCCAAACAATCCCGGCTATCTGGAGTGGGCGCTGCACTACTCCCGTCCCGGCACGGTGATAATCGGCGATAACGTGGTGCGTGACGGAGAGGTCATTAACGGGCAAAGCGACGACGCGCGCGTACAGGGCGTGCGGCGTTTTATCGAAATGATTGGGGATAACCCGCGCTTAACCGCCACCGCGCTGCAAACGGTGGGGATTAAGGGATGGGATGGGTTTACGCTGGCGATGGTGAACGGGTGAAAATGATACCCTCTCCCACAGGGAGAGGGATAAAACCGGGTTTTAAGCGGAAATCTGCTCCATCGCCTGCAGGATACGCTTATCCGAAATCGGATACGGCGTACCGAGCTGCTGGGCAAAGAAGCTGACGCGCAGCTCCTCGATCATCCAGCGGATCGCCTGCACATCTTCATCGTCGCGCCGCGCCGGCGGCAGCTTGTTGAGCCACTGCTGCCACGCCTGCTGCAGGCTCTCCACTTTCAGCATCTGCGCACGATCGCGGTGCGGGTCGATAGCCATTTTTTCCAGACGTTTTTCAATCGCCTGTAGATAACGCAGCGTATCGCCGAGACGGTTGAAGCCGTTGCCGGTGACAAAACCGCGATAGACCAGCCCCGCCATCTGCGCCTTCACGTCCGAGAGCCCCAGCGCCATGGTCATATCCACGCGCCCCTTCAGGCGCTTGTTGATATTGAACACGGCGGTAAGGATCTGCTCCACCTGCTTCGCGATGTCCACTACGGTGTCGTTCAGCTCCGCGCGCACCTTGTCCTGAAGCTGGGCAAAGCCCTCTTCCGTCCAGACCGGCCCGCCCGCCTCGTGGATCAGCTTGTCCACGCCGCAGGAGATGCAGTCGTCAATCAGATCCAGCACCTTGCCGTACGGGTTAAAGTACAGCCCGAGCTTGGCTTTGTTAGGCAGCTTCTCGTGCAGATACTTGATCGGCGACGGGATGTTGAGCAGCAGCAGGCGACGCAGCCCGCGCCACATCATCTGCTGCTGTTCCTGCGGATTATCAAACAGTTTGATCGCCACGCTGTCGCGCTCGTCCACCAGCGCCGGCCAGGCTTTGACCTTATAGTTACCGCGCTTCTGTTCGTAGCTTTCCGGAAGCTGACCAAAGCTCCAGATATGCAGCCCGCTCTGCTCGATGCCGTCGTCCGCCACCGCAGACAGCGTTTCCTGAACTTTGCCTTTCAGCGCCTCCTTCAGCTCGCTCAGCGAACGCCCTTCCAGCAGCTTTTTGTTTTTATCGTCCACCACGCGGAAGCTGATTTTCAGGTGATCGGGCACCTGATCCCAGTTCCAGTCGTCGCGGTCGATGGTGGTGCCGGTCATGCGGCGGAATTCACGCTCGAGCGCGTCCAGCAGCGGCAGCTCCAGCGGGGTGACGCGGCCCAAAAACGCTTCCGCGTAGTTTGGCGCAGGCACAAAGTTGCGGCGCACCGGTTTCGGCAGGGATTTGATCAGCGCAATCACCAGCTCGCGGCGCAGGCCGGGAATTTGCCATTCAAACCCGCCTTCATCGACCTGGTTTAACAGCGGCAGCGGAATGTGGACGGTCACGCCGTCCGCGTCTGCCCCTGGCTCAAACTGATAGGTCAGACGCAGCTTGAGGTTGCCCTGATGCCAGAAGTTCGGGTAGTCGAGCTTGCTGACCGACTCCGCGCCCTCTTTAATCAGCATGCTCTTTTCGAAGTTGAGCAGGTCCGGCGTCTCTTTGCTGGCCTTCTTCCACCAGCTGTCGAAGTGGCGGGCGGAAATCACATCATGGCTGATGCGCTGGTCGTAAAACTCAAACAACGCCTCATCGTCCACCAGAATGTCGCGGCGGCGCGACTTATGCTCCAGCTCTTCCACTTCGGCGCGCAGCTTCAGGTTTTCACGGAAGAAGGCGTGGCGCGTCTGCCAGTCACCCTCCACCAGCGCGTGGCGGATAAACAGCTCGCGGCTGAGCGCCGGATCGATCTGGCTGTAGTTGACCTTACGCGCGGCGACCACCGGCAGGCCGTAAACGGTCACCTTCTCGGTCGCCATCACCGCACCCTGCGCGCGCTCCCAGTGCGGTTCGCTGTACGAGCGTTTCAGCAGGTGCTGCGCCACCGGCTCCACCCATTCCGGATCGATCCGCGCGGCAATGCGCCCCCACAGGCGGCTGGTTTCCACCAGTTCGGCGACCATGGTCCATTTCGGCGGCTTTTTGAACAAGCCGGAACCGGGGAAGATGGAGAAACGGGCGTTGCGCGCGCCGGTATACTCCTGCTTCTCGGCGTCCTTCATCCCAATGTGGGACAGCAGGCCGGTCAGCAGCGCGATATGGATTTCGCGATACTCCGCCGGCTCGCTGTTAACCGGAATGCCCAGCTCTTTCACCACCTGGCGCAGCTGGGTGTAGATATCCTGCCACTCGCGCACGCGCAGGTAGTTGAGGAAATCCACGCGGCACTGGCGTCGGAACTGGTTCGAGGAGAGCGCTTTCTGCTGCTCGCCGAGATAGTTCCACAGGTTCACGAAGGCGAGGAAGTCGGACTCTTTGTCGTGGAAGCGACGGTGCTTTTCGTCAGACGCCTGCTGCTTGTCCATCGGACGCTCGCGCGGGTCCTGAATGGAGAGCGCCGAGGTAATGATCATCGCTTCGCGCACGCAGCCGTGCTTCTGCGCTTCCAGCACCATACGGGCCAGACGCGGATCCACCGGCAGCTGGCTGAGCTGGCGGCCCAGCGGCGTCAGCTTGTAGACCGTCGCCTGCTCGTCGGTGGTAATGGCGCCGAGCTCTTCCAGCAGACGCACGCCGTCCTGAATGTTGCGTTTATCCGGCGCTTCGACGAACGGGAACGCCGCGATATCGCCCAGCCCCAGCGCGGTCATCTGCAGGATAACGGACGCCAGGTTGGTGCGCAGAATTTCCGGATCGGTGAATTCCGGGCGCGACAGGAAATCGTCTTCGGAATAGAGACGAATACAGATCCCTTCCGACACGCGGCCGCAGCGGCCTTTACGCTGGTTAGCGGACGCCTGGGAGACCGGCTCAATCGGCAGCCGCTGAACCTTGGTGCGGTAGCTGTAGCGGCTGATGCGCGCCGTGCCCGGGTCGATCACGTATTTAATCCCAGGTACGGTCAACGAGGTTTCCGCCACGTTAGTCGCCAGGACGATGCGGCGCCCGCCGTGCGGCTGGAAGACGCGGTTCTGCTCGCTGTTTGACAGGCGCGCGTAAAGCGGAAGGATCTCCGTGTGGCGCAGGTCGCGCTTGCTGAGCGCATCGGCGGTGTCGCGGATTTCGCGCTCGCCGCTCATGAAGATCAGGATGTCGCCCGCGCTTTCGTTGCCCAGCTCGTCAACGGCGTCGAAGATGGCCTGCAGCTGGTCGCGCTCGGTATCATCCGCCTCTTCAACGATCGGGCGATAGCGCACTTCAACCGGATACGTGCGTCCTGACACCTCGATAATCGGCGCATTGTTGAAATGCTTCGAGAAGCGCTCCGGGTCGATGGTCGCGGAGGTGATGATGATTTTCAGATCCGGGCGACGCGGCAGCAGCTCTTTCAGGTAGCCGAGCAGGAAGTCGATATTCAGGCTGCGCTCGTGCGCTTCGTCAATGATGATGGTGTCGTACTGCATCAGCAGGCGATCCTGCTGGATTTCCGCCAGCAGAATACCGTCGGTCATCAGCTTGACCATGGTGTTATCGCTGACGTGGTCGCTGAATCGCACCTTGTAGCCGATGCAGCCGCCCGGCTCCGTCTGCAGCTCTTCGGCAATACGGTTCGCCACGGTACGCGCCGCCAGACGACGCGGCTGGGTGTGGCCAATCAGCCCTTTCAGGCCGCGCCCCAGCTCCATACAGATCTTCGGCAACTGAGTGGTTTTCCCCGAACCGGTTTCACCCGCGACAATCACCACCTGGTGGTCGCGGACGGCCTCAAGGATGTCCTGTTTTTTCTGGCTGACGGGCAGGTTTTCCGGGTAGGTAATCGCCGGGCGCGCGGCTTCGCGCAGCAAGACTTTCCCTGCCGCCTGTTCAATCTCTTTCGCCATCTCCTGGTAAATGGCCTGTTGAGCATCAGGATTTTTAACCTTCTTAACGCCGTGCAGACGACGGGCGAAGCGCTGTTTGTCGCGCAGCATCAGAGAATCGAGCTGTTGCAGGAGCATCGGGAAGGTCAATTTTTGTTGTTCTGTCATAGCGTTAAAGGGCACTACACGCCCTGATAAATTCTCTTTTTAATGATTGCTATAGAGTACCACAATGACGCCTTTCGCGCCTTATTCAAAAAATTCGAACATAGGCTTCGATATATTGCGCTATCTCTATGGCAGGATTGTGAATAGAGTGTCAACAAGCAACGGGGCAACCCCCTTCAATCAAATGCAAAAACAGGAATCACCCATGAGCAAAGTATTAGTTTTGAAATCCAGTATTCTGGCAGGGTACTCTCAGTCTGGTCAGCTGTCTGATTACTTCGTTGAACAGTGGCGTGAACAGCATTCTGCTGACGAAATCACCGTGCGTGACCTGGCTGCAAACCCAATTCCTGTGCTGGATGGCGAGCTGGTTGGCGCGCTGCGCCCAAGCGATGCACCGCTGTCTCCACGTCAGCAGGAAGCCCTGGCCCTGTCCGACGAGCTGATTGCTGAGCTGCAGGCGCATGACGTTATCGTCATCAACGCTCCAATGTACAACTTCAACATCCCTACCCAGCTGAAGAACTACTTCGACCTGGTGGCGCGCGCTGGCGTAACCTTCCGTTACACCGAGAATGGCCCTGAAGGTCTGGTGAAAGGTAAACGTGCGATCGTCCTGACCAGCCGTGGCGGTATTCATAAAGATACCCCAACCGACCTGGTTGCGCCGTACCTGAGCCTGTTCCTGGGCTTCATCGGCATCACTGACGTGAACTTCGTGTTCGCGGAAGGTATCGCTTACGGTCCGGAAGTGGCGACCAAAGCGCAGACCGATGCGAAAGCCGCCATCGACAGCCTGGTAGCAGCCTAAGATTTTGCCCTCTCACCGCCTGGTGGGAGGGTTTTTCTTTTCCCCGCATTTCGTTATCATCCGCTCCCACTCTCCAACCGGGCGGCCTGATGTCTTCGATTATTGATTCTTTTATAGCCCCACCGTGTCACGACGACATTCAGATCCTCTGGCAGGATGAACATCTGCTGCTGATCGATAAGCCCTCCGGTCTGCTCAGCCTCTCGGGAAAAAATCCGCAAAACCTTGATTCCGTCCATTATCGTCTGGTCCAGACGTACCCCGGCTGCACGCTGGTACACCGCCTGGATTTCGGCACGTCCGGGCTGATGGTGGTTGCGCGCAATAAGGCCATCAACGCGGCGCTGTGCCAGCAGTTCAGCCAGCGCAGCGTGGAGAAAGTCTACAGCGCCCTGCTTTGCGGTCATGTGGAACATGACGAGGGAATAATAGACGCGCCGATTGCCAAAGACCCGGCGCTGTTCCCGCTGATGTCGATCTGCCCCATCAGCGGTAAACCCGCCCGCTCTCGCTATCGGGTGGTGGAGCGGTTTTATCAGGAGACGGGACTGCCGTTAACGCGGGTGGAACTTACTCCGGAGACCGGACGAACCCACCAGCTGCGCATTCACTGTCAGCAGCTGGGGCACCCAATTCTGGGCTGCGATCTGTATGGCGGTCTTGAAGCGCCGGGGGCTGAGGATACGCCCCGGCTGATGCTGCATGCCAGCGAGTTGAATTTTATTCATCCCGTGAGCGGAGAGCCGGTTAACGCCCGTCACGCCGCCCCGTTCTGAACGCAATTTACCACATCAAATCGTCAGGGATTTTGAAGTCCGCGTACGGATCGTCTTCGTCCTGCTCTTCCTGGCTGAGCGCGCTGTTTAACACAATGCTGTCGGCATCGCGCTGGGCAATTTTATCGGCCACCACCGCCGGAATAATCGCGTATTCACAGTCGCCGCTGGCGTTGATGACCAGACGGGCAATCGCCAGACGGCCGTTAATCAGCTGGGCCTGGGTTTGCTTGTCGACGTCGATTTTTTTGATCAGATTACCGTCGGTGAAGTTAAAGGTGATGTTCCCTTTCGCCACGGTGATGCGGTTCATCTCAATCAGCTGCTTCACCTGCGCCTTAAACTCTTTCGCCAGCACGGCCTGCTTCTGCTGTTCGCTCAGCAGCTTGTCGCGCTCGATCTGCGCCTTTTTGTTCTCTTCTACCGCTTCACGGGCCTCTCGCGCCTGAACGCGTGATTTCTTTGCCGTGCGCTGCACTTTTGCCGCTTTCTTGCTGCTGACGAGGCCCGCTTTCAGCATCTGCTCTTGTAAGGTGAGTTTTGTCATGATTGTTTCTAAACCGGTTGGAAATTTTGGGGATTATAGCGGGAATTACAGAGCGTGTGCCAGAGAAGTAGGCATGGCGCTTTGTTGCCTGAGCCTTGTTTATTCTTTATTCAGCGTTTACTACCGTTACGGCCGCAAGAGTGATTAAAAATTGTCAGGTCATTTTCTTAAAAAAAATGAGCATCTCATAAATATGATGTGAGTTGAATATCTGTACCCGCTTCAGGCGTAGGCTGCTTTTCTCTTATTAAAAGAGTAAGGAGAAAATATGGCCTTAAAAGGAACAATGCTGCTTAACGGTGCTGACTATGCGCCTTTTAACCTGCACGGCGTCGGCGTGTTTATGGCCCATTCCGGGCAGGGAATTTACAGAAACAATGGATTATGTGGTGCTATTAAAGGCTCAGGCCCAATTCCCCCAGGGAAATACTGGATTGTTGACAGAGGGACTGGAGGTTTCTTTTCAGGGTTAAAAGCGAAGGTTCAGGATCGGTGGAACAAGGTTAGATCCGGGGCAGAATTTGGCCGCGATGAGTGGTTTGCTTTATACAAGGATGACTGGGGTATCGATGATGGCACCTGGATTGATAACGTCTATCGGGGTTTGTTTCGACTGCATCCGGGTACGCTATCTGAGGGATGTATCACGATTGCCCATGATTCTGATTACGCATTGATCCGCAATGCACTGATGAGTACGGAACTTATTCAGGTTCCCTGTATGCGTTCACTGATGGCACGCGGCTGGGTTGAGGTGATTGAAAGTGGCTACAGCAACACTTGTCCGTAAATGGGGCATCAGGCTATTCAAAACGGTCTGGTTTATATGCATCAGCATTATAGTAGGCCGCATATTGGGACCCGCTGAACGCTATCTTGATCATGACGTGGCCTCATCTATATGTGATTTTATTTATGGCGACGTGAATGCAGAAACAATATATGAGACATATACCAATATCGATATTTTAATCGTACTGACCCTCGCAACGGTTATTTATCGCTTAACAACACTGCTACTCAATAAAATAAGGAAATAAAGAATGCCAATTCCTCCCTACATGTGGCTAAAAGACGATGGTGGAGCAGATATTAAAGGTTCCGTTGATGTTCAGGACCGTGAAGGTAGCATTGAGATCATAGGGCTGAGTCATGGCCTTAACCTACCGGTAGACAGCGCTAACGGCAAGATCACCGGCACGCGTCAACACTCATCCATGCGGATTGAAAAGGAAGTTGATAGCTCCACGCCCTATCTCTATAAAGCAGCATCTACCGGTCAGGCGCTTAAAAGCGCTGAAATCAAGTTCTATCATATTAATGATGCCGGACAGGAAGTCTGTTATTACACCGTCTTGATGGAGAACGTAAAGGTTACGGGTGTTAACTGCAGCGTGCCGAACGTGAAGATCGCTGCCAACAATAAAATGAACCATATTGAAAGCGTAAGTTTGCAGTACGAAAAAATCACCTGGCGCATTGTCGACGGCAACATCATGCACAGTGACGCCTGGAATGAACGTCCTACAGCATAACGCTAAGGGGCGCGATGCCCCTTACTCTTCCTATCCCAGCATGCGCGCAACACTGTTCATGAACTTCCCTCATGTTGCATTGAAATTAAGTCACTTCCCCTGCGCCGCGGGCTCAGGCATAAATTATGCATCGGTAACTTCTTAGCAACATGAACTTAGGATGCATAACCACAATGAGCAAAGCTTTCACATATACCCTTAAGCGCAGTTGCTTCGATGAGAATTACAACCCGTCAGAAAATACGCGTACGACCACCAACTTTGCCAACCTGGCGCGCGGGGAAAAGCGACAGGAAAACCTGCGCAATACGCTGGTGATGATCAACAACCGCTTTAACGCCCTGGCGCGCTGGGATAACCCAAACGCCGATCGCTACGCGGTTGAGCTGGAAATCATCTCTGTCGATTTGAACATTGGCGCGGAAAAACCGTTCCCGGCCATTGAGATATTGCAAACCACGATTGTCGACAAAAAAAATAACCAGCGTATCCCTGGCATCGTCGGAAATAACTTCTCTTCTTACGTGCGGGATTATGATTTCAGCGTACGCCTGCTGGAACACAACAAGAACCAGCAGCACTTCAGCATTCCGGAAAAGTTTGGCGAACTGCACGGCAATATTTTCCGCCACTTTGTGAGCTCGCCGGAATACAAAGAGAACTTCAGCAAGGGTCCGGTGATCTGCCTGAGCGTCTCCAGCAAAGACACCTACCGCCGCACCGGTAACCAGCATCCTGTGCTGGGCGTTGAGTATCAGCCGGATGGCGAGTCGCTGACGGAACAGTACTTCGCGAAGATGGGCCTGAAGGTTCGCTATTTCATGCCGGAAAACAGCGTGGCGCCTTTCGCGTTCTTCTTTACCGGGGATTTGCTGAGTGACTACACCGATCTGGAGCTGATTGCCACCATCAGCACGATGGAGACGTTCCAGAAAATCTATCGCCCGGAAATTTATAACGCAAACTCGGCGGCGGGACTGTGCTACCGACCGGATCTGAACCAGCAGGATCACTCCTTAACCAAAATTGTTTATGACCGGGAAGAGCGTAGCCGACTGGCGATTGAACAGGGTCGCTTTACCGAAGCGTACTTCATTAAGCCTTACCAACACATTCTTGAGCAGTGGTCTGATAACTACACGCTTTAATTCATCAAAATAGGTCTTTTATTATGAAAACATTGCTCCCGACTTCTACGGCTGGCAGCCTGCCTAAGCCGACCTGGCTTGCACAACCTGAAACCCTGTGGTCACCCTGGAAATTACAGGATCAGGAACTCCTGGCGGGTAAACAGGACGCGCTGCGCCTGTCCCTGGATGAGCAGATCCGCGCGGGTATCGATATCGTCAGCGACGGAGAACAGACCCGCCAGCACTTCGTCACCACCTTTATTGAACACCTGAGCGGCGTGGATTTTGAAAATCGCCAGACGGTGCGCATTCGTAACCGCTACGACGCCAGCGTACCGACCGTGGTTTCAGCCGTTGCGCGTCAGAAGCCGGTATTCGTGGACGATGCGAAATACCTGCGTCAGCTCACGGACAAGCCGATCAAATGGGCCCTGCCCGGGCCGATGACCATGATCGACACCCTTTACGACGCCCACTATAAAAGCCGCGAAAAGCTGGCCTGGGAATTCGCCAAAATCCTCAATCAGGAAGCGCGTGAGTTAGAGGCCGCAGGCGTGGATATTATCCAGTTTGATGAACCAGCATTTAACGTCTTTTTTGACGAGGTGAACGACTGGGGTATCGCCGCGCTGGAGCGCGCCATTGAAGGGCTGAAGTGCGAAACTGCGGTACACATCTGCTACGGCTACGGCATCAAGGCCAATACCGACTGGAAAAAGACGCTCGGCTCAGAGTGGCGCCAGTATGAAGAGGCCTTCCCTAAGCTGCAGACCTCTAATATCGATATTATCTCCCTGGAGTGCCACAACTCCCGCGTACCGATGGATCTGCTGGAGCTGATCCGCGGTAAAAAGGTGATGGTCGGCGCGATTGATGTGGCAACCAACGCCGTTGAAACGCCGGAGGAAGTCGCCGATACGCTGCGTAAAGCGCTGCAGTTCGTCGATGCCGACAAGCTTTACCCGTCAACCAACTGCGGCATGGCTCCGCTTTCACGTCAGGTGGCTAACGGCAAGCTGAAAGCACTCAGCGCTGGCGCAGAAATTATCCGCAAGGAGCTCGGCGCGTAATCCCTTACGTTTGCCAGTAGAGCGGCGTGCCGAAAAACGCCACGTAATAATCTATCACCGCCCTGACGTTCAGGGGCGGATGACGTGCGTTAGGATAGATCGCCGCAATATTAAGTTGCTCCGTGTTGATGGCGCACGCCATTTCCGGCATAAGGGCAACCAGCTCACCCCGCTTCAGCCTGTCGCCAATCAGCCAGTCCGGAAACAGGACGATCCCCATCCCGCCCAGCGCGGCAATGAGCAGCGACTCCGCATTATTGGACGTCATCAGCGGCGCGACGGGATAATGCACCCAATTCTCCCCTTTGCGACGCACGAGCCAGCGGTTAGGCCCGGACGAACCGCGATAGACCAGACATTTGTGCTGGCTCAGTTCCGTCGGGTCGGCCGGAATGCCGTGTTGACGCAGATACGCGGGCGACGCGGCGAGGTGGTAGCGCTGCTGCCCAAAAACACGGGCGTGGAACGTCGAATCCGTCAGCGTGCCGATGCGGAAAATGAGATCGGCGGCGTCCCGGTGCGGGTCGATAAAGTCATCGGTCAGCGTCAGCTCAATGGTTAACCGTGGATAACGCTCGGCCAGGCCTGCCAGGCCGGGCGCAACGTGTCTCTGTCCAAAAAATACCGGCCCATTTATGCGGACCGTGCCGGAGGGTACGGTCGAACGTTCGTCCAGCTCACGACGCGCCTCTTCGAAGTTATCGACCATCGCCCGGGCATAGCGGATAAACAGATGCCCGCTTTCCGTGGGGATCACCGCCCGGGTATTGCGATAGAACAGCTGCTGGCCGAGCGCGTCCTCAAGCTGATGAACAATGCGCGACACCTGCGAGGCAGATATTCCCTCTCGTCGCGCAACGACGGAAAAGTTCTGCGTTTCATAGACGGCAATAAACAGCAGCAGTGAGCGAAGGTTCATGCTTCCGGCATCTGACATTAATGCATTTCCTGCAAAGGTGTTTCCTGCATTATGGCATTTTTCTCACGGGTCTACCGACGTAATCTTCTTCGCCTGAAAACGGAGGAAGAAGAATGCAGTTTGTTTTGATTTTACTGGTGATTGCCGGCGGGATGGGCCTCTCCGTCGAGGCGGGGCTGCTGGGGCCATTAGGGGGAGAAGTGGGCGACTTATGGGCGACGTTCAGCATTTTTGGCGTCGGCGCCGCGCTGACGTTTCTGCTGATGCTGTTTTTCAGCCCGCGTAACAGTCCGTCGTTTTTCGCTCAGCCCGGCTGGCAGCTGCTCGGCGGCGTGCTCGGCCCTGTTTATGTGGTTATTCTGACTATTGCCACGCCGACCATCGGCATCGCTCTGACGATGATTGGCATTCTGGCTGGTCAGATTTTTAAAAGCCTGATCATTGACCACTTTGGCCTGCTGGGTACGCCGCACAGGAAGATAAACGCGAAACGTATCGTGGCGCTGGTTTTTATTATTGCGGCACTGGTTCTGGTCGCACAGGGGTAACGTATGACACTGATTATGATTCTTCTGGCCGTCTGCGGCGGCGCAACGCTGAGCATTCAGGCCGCGATTAACGGACAGCTCGGCAGCAATGTCGGGGTATTTAAAAGCGCGTTTCTGACGTTTTCCGTCGGCGCGCTGGTGACCGCCCTGCTGATTTTTTTCTTTGAGCCGAAGCAGGCGGTCACGCTGCTGGACGTGCCGAAATGGCAGCTCCTCGGGGCAATGTTCGGCGTGCCTTACATTGTGATCATGGTCGTGGCGGTGCAGCGCATCGGCACCGCCGTCGCTACGGTGGCGGTGATCTTCGGCCAGCTCGCCATGAGTATGTTGATTGATAACTTTGGCTGGTTGAACAATCCCGCTATTCCGTTTTCGCCGAGCCGTCTGGGCGCGGTGGTTTGCCTGGGGATTGCCCTGTACTTCATTTACTCCAGCAGCAAAACCGGCAATGTTCGCGACTAAGCTTACGCCTTCCGGGTGAAAAACAGCGTCACCGTGGCGACGGTGACGCCAAATTTCTTCATCTCGGTTTTATTAAACAGATGGGTCTCATCCTGCAGGTACATCCAGTCGTCAAACTTCAGCAGCCAGGTTCGCCCGTTGGCTTTTACATTCATGCTGTAATGCCAGTTAAAGGCGTTGCCTGCGGCCTGCCCCGTGGCAACCCCTTCAATGTCCCCTGCCGTTCCCTCGTAGCGATCGTTCCCGACGCGCCGGATGTGCCAGACCCGCTGCTGCTTCTCGCCATCGTCGTAGACGAAGTGCTCGTTGAGCGTCAGCGTATCGCCGATAACGTCTCCGGCACGCCAGCAGCATCGTGAATGCCAGCGCCATCATCAGGATACGTTTCATTGTTGGCCTCCGATTAACTGCTGACGCAGCTCAGGATATTGCGTGCGGGGATCGAGCCAGATGGCCAGAAAACGGGTGCTGAACGCTTCAGACTGGCGCGGTCCGAG
Organism: Enterobacter sp. UCD-UG_FMILLET; assembly: GCF_000762975.1. Classification (NCBI taxonomy): domain Bacteria; kingdom Pseudomonadati; phylum Pseudomonadota; class Gammaproteobacteria; order Enterobacterales; family Enterobacteriaceae; genus Enterobacter; species Enterobacter sp. UCD-UG_FMILLET. The sequence goes on along the minus strand of NZ_JRJC01000017.1, from coordinate 28,091 downwards.
TGGAATAAAGGATGTTTGCGCCGCTGATGCGCGATACCAGAACTGCCCCTGCTTATCGTTGAGAACAAACGCCAGCTGTGAGCCCGGTCGGACATCCGGCCACAGCGACTGGAGCATCCGCAGCCAGGCATCGCTTTGCGGTTCCTGCGTCAGAATCCCCTGCGCCTGCCACTGATCGCGGGTCGCCTCGACCAGTTCATCGCGATCGATGTCGCGCGCATAGGTAATAATCAGCGCCTGATCCTGGTCCTCCCGACCGTAACGCCCGTCGGGGGTGCGGAGCTGAGAGGTATAGACCGTGAACGGCCCCCAGGTAAGCGTGGCGTCTCCCACCTTCCGCCACGCCAGCCAGTCGGCGGCCTGGGCAACGGGAACAACCAGCGTCAGACAAAGCAGCAAAAATGCAGCTCTCATTTTTGTCTCCCCATCAGCAGGTGGAAAAACAGCATCAATACCAGCCACCCCGGCGCCATCCAGCTGACGACGATAAAGGTTGGCTCCAGAAACGTGATGGCACCCAGCCGCTCGCCAAACAGATAAGCCACCGGCCCCCCCACGGCGGCCAGCAGGGTCAGCAACCAGCCGGGCAACGTGGTGGTGCGCGTCAGCTGCGTCCAGACGGAGGCAAACATCAGCCATAATGCCACCATCCATAGCGGCATCAGGGACTCGCCCGTGAAGGCAATCAGTCCCGTCAGCGCCCAGAGCGTATCCAGCAGACTCCCCGCCGCGGCCAGCCCAATGGCGTAAAACCTGTATACAGGCGGCAAGAGCAGACACGCCAGGATCGCCAGCGCAATCCAGAAAATCAGGCCCTGTTCGCGAAAGATCACCACCAGCGCCCAGTAAAGGTCGAACGCGACGGCCAGCAGGAAGACCTGAAGATATCGTCTCATACGCGCTCGGCGGTCAGCTGCACCACGCTTATGGTGCGAGCGTTAAACCCGGCTTCACAGTAGCCAAAGTAGTACAGCCACATGCGGCGGAACCGTTCATCGAAGCCGAGCTTTTCAATCTCCTGCCAGGCATGGACAAACCGCTGCCGCCAGTGGGCCAGCGTGCGGGCGTAGTCGGGGCCCATGTCGAAAAGATTGCGCACTACGAAATCGGTATGGCGGGTCATCAGCTCGTTCATCGCGGTGATGCTCGGCAGGAAGCCGCCCGGAAAAATGTAGCGCTGGATAAAATCGACGCTTTTGCTGTAGTCGCGATAGCGCTGGTCCTGAATGGTAATGGCCTGAATCGCCATCCGTCCTCCCGGGCGCAGCCGCGCCTGGCAGGTGCGGAAGAACGTGGGCAGATAGCGTTGCCCGACGGCCTCAATCATCTCTATCGAGACCAGCTTGTCGTACTGTCCGGTGAGGTCGCGATAGTCGCAGAGCAGCACCTCAACCCGATCCTGCAGCCCGGCGCGGGCGATTCGCTCTGCCGCCCAGATGAATTGCTCCTGCGACAGCGTGGTGGTGGTCACCCGACAACCGTAATGACGAGCGGCGTATTCCGCCATCGCGCCCCAGCCGGTGCCAATTTCCAGCAGGTGATCGGCCGGGCTCAGCGCCAGCTGGTCACACAGGCGCGCCATTTTGGCCTGCTGGGCCGCCGTGAGATCCTGCTCATCCTCAGTAAACAGCGCGCTGGAATAGAGCAGCTCTTTATCCAGAAAATGGGCATAAAAGGTATTGCCCAGATCGTAATGGGCGGCAATATTTTCACGCGCCTGCGCGCGGGAGTTACGCCGCGTCCAGTGGCGTATCCGCTCCAGCGGCCTGCCGAGCAGACGGAACCCGTTTTCCAGACGGCCAAGCACCTCGCCGTTGAGCGCGAGCAGCTCCAGAAGCGGCGTAAGTTGCGTGGTTTCCCATTCGCCGTCCATCCAGGCTTCTGCCGCAGCAAGGCTCCCGCCCGTTAAGACGCGCCAGTAGACGCCGGGCGTGAGGATCTGCACGTCGGCGTGCAGCGCGGAGGATGTCTCACCAAAATGAAAGGTCTGCGCCCCTTCACGCAGCGTGAGCGAGCCGCCGCGAATACCGCTTAGCAGCCTGAAAAGCAGCCAGCGCGCGATGCGTACGTTGCGCGGGATATCGGGTTCTAACGCAAAGACGGGATCGGTCATGAGCGTTCACTCCTGCTGACGGGATGGTTATACAGCGGCACGCGCTTGAGCCACAGGCGCAGCGCCTGCCAGTAAATGGCAAAGACGGTTTTCAGAGTCATGAGCGGAATGCGCAGCAACAGCGAGCGCAGCGCGGGGCGCGTCAAAGGCTCCCGGCGCAGCGCCAGCGTGGCGTCAAAAACCTTCGCTTCCTGATGATTTTCAATGTGCATATGCAGCGTGTTATCCGGGTCGTTAAAGCGCCAGTGGTAGATCATGTCCATCGGGTTGAAGGGGGAAACGTGAAACGCTTTTTCCGTCGGCTGCGCATCCTGTCCGTTGACGGCATAGTAATGGCGTTCATTCCACGGCGTGTTGCGGACCTCCGCCAGCACCCAGCGCAGCGTCCCCTTCCCGTCGTAGCAGTAGTAAAAGTTGACCGGATTGAAATGAAAGCCGAAATAGCGCAGCTGCGTCAGGAGCATCACCCGCCCGTCCGGACGTTCCCCGGTCAGGCTCTCCAGCATGCTCAGCACGTTCTCTTTGAGCGGCGCGCCGAGCGGATAGTCCGCGTCGTGGAACGAGGCCGCGGCAAAGCGATTGCGCCGCACGCCGACGGACGGCAGCAGCGGCAGTTCATCGAGATCCAGCCAGGCCATAAATACGCTGTAGCTGAATTCATGGGTTTTCGGCTGAAGGCGGCGGTGGCGTAATACGCCGTGGTAGAGGCAGCTGTTCATCTCAGTTCCCCTCTCCGACCGCTATCGCGTTGACCACGTCCAGCGCGCTGCGCACGCCGTCTTCATGAAAACCGTTGTACCAGTAGGCCCCGCAGTACCAGCTCCGGTTATGACCGTTGATCTCGCCGCGCCGCGCCTGCGCCCGCCAGCTTTGCGGGTTAAACAGCGGATGTTCATAGACAAAGCGTTGCAGAACGAAGCGTTCATCTACCGGCGCGTCCGGGTTGAGGGTGACGCAGAACAGCGGACTGCCTTCAGGCAGCCCCTGCAGGATGTTCATGTTGTAGGTCACGCAGGCGCTGGCCTGCTCCTGCGCGCTCAGGCGGTAGTTCCAGCTGGCCCACGCGCGCGGCCGCACCGGCAGCCAGCGCGGGTCGCTGTGTAAAACGACCTCGTTGCGCTGCCAGCCAATATCGCCCAGCACCTCGCGCTCTGCGGGCGTCGGGTCATCAAGCATCGCCAGAGCGCTGGCGGAGTGGCAGGCAAAAATCACCCGATCGAAGGTATGGCTGCCGTTTTCAAGCTGAAGCGTAACCCCGTGCTCGTGGCGGCTCACCCGCTGCACCGGAGAATTGAGATGCAGATTCAGACGGTCGCCCAGCTTGTCGAGCATGGCGCGGATATACTCCCGCGAGCCGCCCGGCACGACGTACCACTGTGGGCGCTGGGTGATATCCAGCAGCCCGTGGTTCTGGAAGAAACGTAAGAAAAGCGGCAGCGGGAAACGCTTCATCTCCTGCAGCGACGAGGACCAGATGGCGGCCCCCATCGGCAGAATGTAGTGGCGCGCAAAAAACGGCGTGAAGCCGTGCTGTTCCAGAAACGTTTGCAGCGTGGCGTTCGGGTCCACCTCCCCGTCCAGCGCCTGCTTTGCCAGACGATTGAAGCGGACGATCTCCCCGAGCAGCCGCCAGAAAGCAGGATTCACCAGGTTTCGGCGCTGGGCAAACAGCGACGTCAGGGTGTGGCCGTTGTACTCCAGCCCCGTTTCGGGATTGTGCACCGAAAAGCTCATCTGCGTTTTTTGCCCGCTGATGCCCAGCTCGCTGAGGAGGCCCATAAAGCGCGGATAGGTCCGATCGTTGTAGACGATAAACCCGGTATCGATCGCGTAGGTGCCCTGTGGCGTCGAGACGTCAACCGTTGCGGTATGGCCGCCGGGCGTGGTGCCCGCTTCAAACAGGGTCACCTGATGGTGCCCGGCCAGGCGCCAGGCGCAGGTCAGCCCGGCGATGCCGCTGCCGATAATTGCAATATTCATGAACGCACCATCCTTCGCAGCAGCGCGCGCTGAAGAAATGCCGGTAACCCGGAGAGCGCACGCAAAATAAAGCCGAACCCGGTGGGGAACGCAATATGCATTTTCCCTGCCGCCAGCCCGGTACGGATCGCCTTGACCGCCTCGTCAACGCTCACCCTGCCAGGCATGGCAAAGTCGTTTTTGCGCGTCAGCGGCGTATCAACAAAGCCCGGCGAGACCACCGTGACTGCAATTCCTTTTGGCTCCCAGTCCAGGCGCAAACTCTCGGCAAACCAGCTCAGGGCCGCTTTGGACGCGCCGTAGGCCTCTGCCCGTGGGAATGGCAGCCAGTGGGCCATAGAACTTACCAGCACCACGCGGTTGCCAGCCGTCAGCTGCGGCTGCAGCGCGTCAAGACAGTTCACCGGGCCAAGGAAATTTGTCGCCATAACCCGCTCCACCAGCGCCGCATCCACCACGCCTCCATCGAGATATTCGCAGGTACCGGCGCAGAGAATTATCAGATCGGCGTAGCTGCCGGTCAGCGCCTGGCGGCAGGCGTCCCTGTCGGTCATATCGAACAGGCGAACGGTGAGATTGGGGCAGGTCTGATGCAGCGCGTCGAGGCGCGCCGGATCGCGTCCGCAGGCAATCACGTGGTAGCCGTCTGCGGCAAAGGATTTCGCCAGCCCGGCGCCAATACCCGAGCTTGCGCCGGTGATCAGCACCGTTTTCATGATTTGACCCTCCGCTTCACGCCGCGTACCGCCCAGCCAAGCAGAGGAAGATGTTCGTAGATCATCTCTCCCGCATCGTAGTAGTCGCGCTGGTGGGTGATGAGATCGTTTTCCGTCTCCACCACCGAACATCCCGGCAGTTCGAGCGGCTCGCCTCCGGCAATGCGCGGATGCGACCAGTGCATGACCCAGGTCACAGCAAACCGGTTCTCGCTGCAAAGCGGCGTATCGATGGTAAAACGGCAATGCTCGACGTTGGCCAGCAGATGGGTGAAATAGCGCTGAAGCGCGAAAATCCCGTCATGTTCGCCAAACGGATCGATAAGCGTGGCATTCGAATGGTAAAGCCCGACCAGCGCCGACGGCGGCTGGCTATCCAGTGCGGCGTAGTACTCAACAAACCGACTCACGACAGAGGGCAACGTACTCATGGGTCACATCCTGGCTGTAAACAACGTGGCGTAATCGCATAATTAAAACTTACACAATTACTGTTATTTGTCCAAGTTTGTGTCGATCTATTTTTTATTTTGAATACATATCAATCATTTAAAGGAAGGCAAAAGAGTGGATTTTTAGGCCGGGTAATGCGTGGCCGCCACCCGGCTTTAACTTTCAGGATTTCCTTAAGGCAAATTCGCCGGTCTTCTTCCAGGCTTATCCTTTTTAATTCATACGGATGCCTGACATGAAACGTTTCTTTCTCTCCCTTTTCTCCAGCCCGGAATCCTTACTGCAGGTGATGAGCCAGCAGGAAATCATTGAAGCCGTCGAAGATGGCGATCGCATCATTATCGACCAGGACGGGAACGCCTCCGTGAACTACAAAAGCAACGAGGTGCGGCAGGATTTTCTGCGTCACGTCAACATGCTGAAGAGGGCCTGATATGGGAACGGCGATATTTATGGTGCTGATGGTATGCGGGTACTGGTACACCAGCCGCGACCTGTCGACCCGCTTTAAAATCAAGCGCTCCTTTGGCTGGGACGTCTATTTTCTTGTGGCGCTGTACGGCTGTATTTTCGTTCTGCAGGGGGTGATTGCCACGGGGCTGCTCTGGCTGCTGTTGCTCGCCCTTTCCGCCGCCAATAACGCTTTTCACTTTGCCTCACCGAAATATACCGACTGGCAAATCGACTTTATGAACTGGAGTTTTTTAGGCATTCAGGCGCCGGTGGTTGTTATGCTGGCGTTTGCCATCCTGTTTTGCCTCTACCGCTCTAACTGGGCAGGCAGCGCCAGGCTGGACGGCGAAAGCCGGAAAAAGCTCTACAAACGTCTGGCGCAGTCGAGCGGTATTGAACAGCTGCTGTATCAGTGTATGGAGCAAGGGGAACTGGCGCAGGTCACGCTCCGGTCGAGACGGATTTACGTCGGCATGATCCACACCGCGACGCTGGAATATGAAAAAACGGCCAATATCGTGCTGATTCCGATGTTGAGCGGGTACAGAGACGCGAAAACGATGAACTTTCGCATCGAGAATAACTACAGCAGGTGGTATGCGGAGCATGACATCACGCTCGACTCCGAACCCCGCAGCGCCATGTCATTCCGCAAGGTGATTTTACTCAATCAGATTGAGAGCCTCTCGCTGTTCGATCCCGCCAGCGCCAGCGCGCTATCGCTGGCGCAGCGGGACGAGAGCTCTCATTCTAAAGAGACATCCCCATAATCCTGAGTATGCTCTGCTACAAGGGGTCATGGACGCTCTCCGTGCTAAAAACCCGCGTTAACGAAAGGCGAATGACAACAATTTAAGGTGTCATTCCCCGTTGGGAATGTGGAGAGCACTTCCATCGGTTGTCTGGCTCGCGTAATCCTCACGTTTTTCTGCCCATTTCAGCATGGCATCAAGCGCCGGACATAATGCCTGACCCCAATCGGTGAGGCGATACTCCACTTTCGGTGGCACTTGCGGGTAGACCATCCGCGAAACGATACCATCGGATTCAAGTTGCCTGAGCTGCTGCGCCAGCATCTTCTGGGAAATACCGGGGATCAGTTTTTCGAAATCAGAGTAGCGCTGCACTTTTCCGTCGAAAAGATGAAAAAGAATAATTAATTTCCAGCGGCCTTCCAGCAGCCGTAACACTTGCTCCACGCCGCTCGCGGCAGATTCCGGACTATATAACTTACTCATAATTCAGTAGCTCACTTTTTCGTGCGTACTTGTCAATTTCTCAGTCTATGTTGAATATACCTGTACTGTAAATAACGGGAGTGCAAGGTTATGTCATTAGATATTGATTTTAAAGGCAAACGCGTGCTTGTTACCGCTGGCACGAAAGGGCTCGGAAAAGCGGTCGTCGGGCTTTTAAAACAGCTCGGTGCAACGGTATTCACCACTGCGCGCCACGAGCCGGACGTAGATGTCGCAGATACTTTTGTAGCCGCTGACCTTACGACGGTCGCTGGATGTGCCGCTGTCGCATCTGCGGTTCAGGAACAGATGGGAGGCATCGACGTGATTATCCATGTTGCGGGCGGTTCAACCTCACCCGGTGGCGGTTTTGCTGCGCTTGGCGAGGAAGAGTGGCAGCAGGAGCTCAATCTTAATTTGTTGCCTGCAGTACGCTTAGATCGCGCCCTGCTTCCTGGAATGCTCGCGCAGGGAAATGGAGTGATTATTCACGTGACGTCTATTCAGCGCGAACTGCCGTTACCGGAATCAACAACGGGTTATGCGGCGGCTAAAGCAGCCCTCTCAACCTACAGTAAAAGCCTTTCAAAGGAAGTCTCACCAAAGGGCGTTCGGGTGGTGCGCGTTGCGCCCGGCTGGATCGAAACTGAAGCGGCGGTTGCACTGGCGGAGAGGCTGGCAAAGCAGGCAGGAACAGACTACGAAGGCGGCAAGCAGATTATTATGAAGGCGTTAGGTGGAATACCGCTCGGACGCCCTGCCAGACCGATTGAGGTGGCCAACCTCATCGTCTTCCTCGCTTCATCGCATGCTGCGAGTATCACAGGTACTGAATTTGTGATTGATGGCGGCACCATTCCGACAGTGTAACGCGGGTGCTTAATCGGCTCGGTGCGAGAGTTGATTAAGCACCGGGGAATATCACTGTTCGGACAGTTTTTCCAGGCCCTTTTTTAACGCATGTCTTACCGTTTCTGAATCCATGCCCATTTGTGCATGAATAATTGCGCCGTCAATGAGCAGCATGATTTCATTGACGACGCGCTCATCAGCATTCTTCGTCAGCAAGGCAATAATTTTCTTTGTTTCTGACTTATGACTGCGGCATATCGCTTTTATTTCGCTTTCAATATCTTCCGATTTAGCCTCTGCGCTGGCGTTAATAAACGCGCAGCCGTGGAACTCGGGCGAAATAAACCAATCATAAAGCGTTGCAGATATCGCATCAGCAGGCGTTTCGCCTTGATCGAGATGTCGACGCAGCGTGGTCTCAAACCAGTTAATCCATATTTCATGCCGATAGTGCAAATAGGCAAGAATAAGCAATCTCTTACTCGGAAAATGGCGATAGAAAGTTACCTTGGTCACTTTAGACGCTTTAATCAGCGTATCCACCCCCGTCGCCCTGAAGCCCGCGGAATAAAACAGATCGTGCGCCGTGAGTAATATTTTATCTCTGACGCTGATTTTTTTGTCGTTGCCTGCGGGTTCTGTTTTCACTTTTGGCTAGCCTCAAAAAGAATGTTGACAGCGTTATTTTACAGGCATAGATTACCGCAAGTAGACAGATCTGTCTACATAATATAACGCTGAGGTAATCGCAATGAACACACGTCCTCCTTTACCGCCCTTCACTCGTGAAAGCGCCATCGAAAAAGTCAGGCTGGCAGAAGACGGCTGGAACAGCCGCGACCCGGCGAAAGTCGCGCTTGCCTATACGCTGGATACCCAATGGCGTAACCGCGCAGAGTTCGCCACCAACCGTGAAGAAGCCCAGGCGTTTCTGGCGCGGAAATGGAAAAAGGAGCTGGACTATCGTCTGATTAAAGAGCTCTGGGCATTTACGGAGAATCGGATCGCGGTGCGCTATGCCTATGAATGGCATGATGATTCCGGCAACTGGTTCCGCTCTTACGGCAATGAAAACTGGGAGTTTGAGCCGGACGGACTGATGAAGCGCCGCTTTGCCTGCGTAAACGATATGCCAATAAAAGAATCCGAGCGCCTGTTCCACTGGCCGCTGGGCAGACGTCCGGACGATCACCCTTCGCTGAGCGATCTTGGCTTATAGGATTTTTGCATCACTCCGGGCCGCCCCGGAGTGATGAATTTACAGCGCGCCCAGCTGTTTCATCAGCGTCAGGTTGTCCTCAATATGCCAGTTAGCCACGATCTTACCGTCACCAATCTCATAAATATCCGTGGCGATAAAATCTATTTTCTGCCCATTTCCTTTCAGCTTGCCAAATGTTCCGGTAAATGTGCCGTAAAAATGTAAATGCGAAACCACGCGATCGCCTGAAATAATCATTTGCTCAACGTCACAACGCAAATCTGGTACGGCTGCGCGAAACGCACGGGAAGCTAAAATAGCGCCTTCCGGCCCCTGCTCACGCCCTTCCGGAGGTGTTTTATCAATAAAACCTGCCGCAAGGGCATCACGCGCAAGTGTTTCATTACCGGTATTCCAGAACGAGGCATATTCTCTGGCGACGGCTTCATTCGCCTTTAATTGCGCCTGTGGCAGGCTGGTGTCTGCAATAAGCTGTTTTGGCTTCACCCATTCTGCCTGGGCCGAATACGCAGCGCCCGACAGCCCAATAAAAAAAAGCGCCGCAAGAACGGGACGTAAATATGTTGACCCCATGCCGGAGATACCGCCGATAATAAAGGTTTTATGGTTCATCATGTTTCCTCCTGCAGAGTGTACGTTGGGTAATCGGTATATCCCGTGGCGGTGCCGCCAAACAGCGTGGCGGGGTCGCGCACCTGGGCGAGAGGCAGCTGGTGCGCAAGCCGGTGGGGTAAATCCGGGTTGGCAATAAACGGCCGTCCGAAGGCAATCAAATCGGCATAGCCGACAGCAAGGATCTTTTCCGCTTTTTCAAGGTTATAGTTACCCGCGACGATAAGGGTTCCGCTAAACGTCGCGCGTAGCGATTGTCGGAACTGCTCTGGCACCTGCGGCGCATCGTCCCAGTCGGCTTCCGCCAGGTGGATGAACGCAATCCCTTCTTGTTCACACCAGGCCGCGAGAGCGAGTATGGCTTTCGTCACCTGCGGATCGTTCATCCCGCGCTGGGTAATAAATGGGGAAAGGCGGATGCCCGTGCGCTCGCGGCCAATGGCCTCGGCAATGGCGCTTAACACCTCCTGGGCAAAACGGATCCGGTTCGCCAGCGTGCCGCCGTACTCATCCGTGCGTTTGTTTGAGGTTTGCCGCATAAACTGGTCGATCAGATTAGCCGTTTCCGCCGTGAACCTCCACGCCGTCAAACCCGGCCTGAACGGCATTGAGTGCCGCCTGACGATAGTCCGCGATGATGCTGTGAATATCCTTGCGCGAAAGGGTTCTCGGCTGCGGGCAGTCAACCATCTGGCCTTCGCCCTGTTCATTCACCACCCACACCTGCGCGTCCGGCGCCAGTGCTGACGGGGCGACGGGCAGACCATCCTGATGAAAGCTGGCGTGCGACATTCGCCCGACGTGCCAGAGCTGCGAAAAAATCACCCCGCCCGCCAGATGCACGGCGCCCGTCGTGAGCTGCCATCCTGAAACCTGCTCAGGCGAATGGATGCCGGGCGTCCATGAGTATCCCTGACCCTGAGGCGAAATCTGGGTGGCTTCCGTGATGATTAATCCGGCGCTGGCCCGCTGCCGGTAATACTCCGCCATCAGCGCTGAGGGAATATTTCCCGGCTGAATTGAGCGCGCGCGGGTCATCGGCGCCATGACGATACGGCTTTTCAGGTCTTGCTGACCCAGCCTGTAGCGTTCAAAAAGTGAGGTACGTTGCATGTTTTCATCCCTTATGGTTTGGATGAAATCACTTTACAGTCGGCATCTGATTTTGATAATTGCGCTAAAATCAGATGCACTTTTCGGAAAATATGAATAATGGGTAAACTTGAAGACATGGCGTTACTGGTGGAAGTTGCCGAGGCCGGTGGTCTTTCTGCCGCCGGGCGACGCCTGTCGCTTTCCCCCGCTACCATGACGGCCAGGCTGAAGGTGATTGAGGAGCGTTACCAGACGCGCCTGTTTCACCGCTCAACGCGATCCATCACGCTGACCCGCGCCGGGGAAGAGTTTTATCATGCCGCACTGCGCGTCCTGGAAGAGGTGCATCACGCCGAGTCGTTACTGACGCAAAAGGAAGGCGTGCTCAGCGGCAACATTCGCCTTTCTGCACCCTCGGACTTTGGCAGACAGTATCTTAGCCCCGCCGTCGTAGAATTCTCCCGACGCCATCCCGACGTTAAATTTTTCATCTCGTTAAGAGAACACGTTGAGGACCTGGTCGCTAACCGGCTGGATATGAGCGTGCGTTTTGGCAACCTGCCGGACAGCAGCCTTGTCGTCAGAAACATCCGCCCGAACCATCGGGTGCTGGTCGCCTCCGGGGCGTATCTTAACGAATGCGGCATCCCCGCCACGTTTGCCGATTTAGCCCAGCACCGGTGCCTGGCGCTTGAGTCTCAGGGCGTGGTGATGAACGAATGGCGCTTTGAAAAAGATGGCGAGGAAAGCGTCGTTCGCGTAGAGCCAGCCATGGTGTGCGACGACGGGGCATTGCTTCGTCAGTGGGCTCTCAGCGGGGCTGGCATTGCGGGGAAATCGTGGTGGGACGTCAAAGACGATGTTGAAACCGGACGGCTCACGGTACTGTTTGCCGACAGCTTCACCGGCTTTAGCCGATACGATCGCAAAGATGTCGGACTGCAGTTTGTTTACCCCCAGCGAAAGCTGCAGCCGCTTCAGGTTACGGCTTTTAGCCAGTTTTTTCTCGACTGGCTAAAAGAACATTAATTTGTCGCCAAAATAAGAGATAGCGCGCATTTCGCTGACACCCTCAGGACTACTCTGTGTGCGGTTTTCAGGAGGAACAAAACATGAAAAAGCTTCTGATATGTTGTTTGTTTGGTAATACCGCAAACTCTCTCGCCAAAAAGATGCAGTCTCTGGCAGAACGCGAAGGCTATCCGCTGATGATTAGCGCTGTTGGGCTGGATAACTTCGCCAGCGTCGCACCCGCTTTCGATGGTTTCCTCGTCGCGCCGCACATTCAGTACAAACTCGATGAGATAAAAGAAACGGTGGGTAATACGCGCTCAATCGCCATTATTGAGAGCCTGCCCTATGCCTCTCTCGACGCGAGGAAAGTATTGGATTTCGTGAAGGAACAGATGCCTGAACTGGCTGCCTGACAGATAAGGCCGCATCGGTTTTGCGGCCTCCTCAAACGGTTATGTTCAGTGCAAGGGAACTGCGCTGAAACCCTCGCTTTTATCAGACAGATAGATGCCGTAGTGCAAGAAAAATGGTGATACACTTACCGCACATGGTTGATCGTCCCGTCTGAACGGCGCATGGTAATATCGGTAACCAAATTACAAAATGGTCACTCGTTGTTAATCGTAGCCTGTCACGCTAAGCTTAAATAATGACTAAAAATATGAACCCCCCATCATCACGCGGCCCCCTTGACCACGCTGTCAGAGAGCAAATCGTCGAAGCGGCTTTTGAGCACTTCGGCCACTACGGCTATGAAAAAACCACCGTCGCAGAACTGGCGAAATCCATCGGTTTTTCAAAGTCCTACATTTATAAGTTTTTCGATTCTAAACAGGCTATCGGCGAGGTGATCTGCGCTAATCGCCTGGAGCTGATCATGGCGGCGGTGCTTTCCGCCATTGAGGATGCGCCGTCAGCAAGCGAAAAACTCCGCCGCCTTTTCAAAGCGCTCACCGAGGCGGGAAGCGAGCTGTTTTTCCACGACCGTAAGCTTTACGACATCGCCGCCGTCGCCGCGCGCGAGCAGTGGCCGTCGACAGAACGGTATGCAGAAAGCCTGATGAAGCTGATTGAGAGCATCATTATCGAAGGCAGGCAGGCCGGCGAGTTTGAAAGAAAAACGCCGCTGGATGAGGTCACTCAGGCTATCCACATGGTGATGTGTCCTTTTATCAATCCCGNCCGCCTTTTCAAAGCGCTCACCGAGGCGGGAAGCGAGCTGTTTTTCCACGACCGTAAGCTTTACGACATCGCCGCCGTCGCCGCGCGCGAGCAGTGGCCGTCGACAGAACGGTATGCAGAAAGCCTGATGAAGCTGATTGAGAGCATCATTATCGAAGGCAGGCAGGCCGGCGAGTTTGAAAGAAAAACGCCGCTGGATGAGGTCACTCAGGCTATCCACATGGTGATGTGTCCTTTTATCAATCCCGTACAGCTACAGTACAACCTCGAAATGGCTCCCACCGCGGCGGTGCTTCTCTCTTCACTCATTTTAAGAAGCCTTGCCCCCTGATTTGTGACCATTGACTTTTTTGGTCACTGGTCAGAAAATGCGGAAACCGTCCTGTTACGTCGAAAAGGTTTCCCATGCTCAGGCTTACTTCAGCCCGCGTTGCCGTTTGTCTCCTGCCGTTTGCCCTGGTGGCGTGCGGCGATATTTCCGCAAGTGACGATCCGCGCACCAAGCCACCGCTTGTCCGATCCGCATCCGTCGAGCTTGCGAACAACAGCGCCCGCGCCTTCACGGGCGTGGTGGTCGCAAGAACGCAAAGCGATTTAGGTTTCAGAGTCCAGGGAAAAATCCTTGAGCGGCTGGTCGATACGGGGCAGACCGTCAAACGGGGCCAGCCCTTGCTGCGCCTGNCCGTTTGTCTCCTGCCGTTTGCCCTGGTGGCGTGCGGCGATATTTCCGCAAGTGACGATCCGCGCACCAAGCCACCGCTTGTCCGATCCGCATCCGTCGAGCTTGCGAACAACAGCGCCCGCGCCTTCACGGGCGTGGTGGTCGCAAGAACGCAAAGCGATTTAGGTTTCAGAGTCCAGGGAAAAATCCTTGAGCGGCTGGTCGATACGGGGCAGACCGTCAAACGGGGCCAGCCCTTGCTGCGCCTGGATCCGGTTGACCTGAAGTTACAGGCTCAGGCGCAGCAGCGCGCGGTGGATGCGGCTCAGGCGCGCGCGAGAAAAGCCTCCAGCGATGAGGCGCGCTATCGTGGACTTGTGGCATCCGGCGCGGTGTCTGCCTCGGAGTATGACCAGATCAAAGCGGCGGCCGATACGGCCAGGGCCGATCTCAGCGCCGCCCGGGCGCAGTCCAGCGTGGCGCAAAACGCCACGGGCTATGCCGTGCTGCTGGCGGATTCGGACGGCGTGGTTATGGAGACGCTCGCCGAGCCGGGTCAGGTCGTCAGCGCCGGACAGGTGGCGATCAGGCTCGCCAGAGCGGGGCAGCGTGAAGCGCTCGTCCAGCTTCCGGAAACGCTGCGTCCTGCCGTCGGCAGCGAAGCGCAGGCCACGCTGTATGGCAATGAAAAACATCCGGTCACCGCAACGCTGCGCCTGCTGTCTGACTCGGCCGATGCCGCGACCCGCACGTATGAAGCCCGCTACGTGCTGGATGGCCTGCTGGCGAACGCGCCGCTGGGGGCGACCGTCACGCTGAACATTCAGGACCATAAAGCGGAAGGTCAGGTCATGCAGGTCCCGCTGGCTTCGCTCTATGATGCAGGAAAAGGTCCCGGCGTATGGCGCATTTCCTCCCGGCCGGCAAAGGTCGCATGGACGCCCGTCAGGGTGCTGAGCGTGGGTGAAGATGCGGCGCAGGTCACGGGCGGCGTGAAGCCCGGTGAGAAGATCGTTGCGTTAGGCGCCCATCTTCTGCACGAAGGTGAGGTCGTCAGGCTTGCTGAGCAACGCAATGCCGCCCTGGCGGAGAACACACCATGAGCGGAAGCCGCTTTAACCTTTCGGCGCTGGCCGTCCGCGAACGTTCCGTCACGCTGTTTCTGATCGTTCTGGTCACGATTGCCGGAATTTACGCCTTCTTTGGGCTCGGACGCGCGGAAGATCCGCCCTTCACGGTTAAGCAAATGACGGTGATAACCGTCTGGCCGGGCGCCACCGCGCAGGAAATTCAGGATCAGGTCGCCGAGCCGCTGGAAAAGCGCCTGCAGGAACTCAAATGGTATGACCGTACCGAAACCTATACCCGTCCCGGCATGGCGTTTATCACGTTGTCATTGCAGGACAAGACCCCGCCAGCCGAAGTGCAGGAGGAGTTCTATCAGGCGCGAAAGAAGCTTGGAGATGAATCTCAGCGTCTTCCGGCGGGCGTCATCGGCCCGATGATCAATGACGAATTCTCTGATGTCACCTTTGCCCTCTTTGCCCTGAAAGCGAAAGGCGAACCGCAGCGACAGCTGGTGCGCGATGCCGAAGGCCTGCGCCAGCAGCTTCTGCACGTTCCCGGCGTGAAGAAAGTGAACATTATCGGCGAACAGGCCGAGCGGATTTACATCTCCTTCTCCCACGACCGTCTGGCGACGATAGGGCTCTCACCCCAGGACATTTTCAACGCCCTCAACGGCCAGAACGCGCTAGCCGCGGCGGGTTCCATTGAGACCCGAGGCGCGCAGATTTTTATCCGCCTGGACGGCGCGTTTGATGAACTGCAGAAAATCCGCGATACCCCTTTTGTAGCTCAGGGCAAAACGCTCAAGCTGTCCGATGTGGCAACGGTTGAGCGAGGCTACGAAGATCCCCCGACGATGCTGATACGCAATCAGCATGAACCCGCCCTTCTGCTGGGCATCGTGATGCGTGAAGGCTGGAACGGTCTGGCGCTGGGTAAAGCGCTGGATGCGGAAACGGCGAAAATAAATGATAGCCTGCCGCTGGGCATGTCCCTGACCAAAGTTACCGATCAGTCCGTGAATATTCGCTCGTCGGTCGATGAGTTCATGATTAAATTCTTCGTCGCCCTGCTTGTGGTCATGGTGGTCTGTTTTGTCAGCATGGGCTGGCGCGTGGGTGTTGTCGTTGCGGCGGCGGTCCCGCTGACGCTGGCGGTCGTCTTCGTGGTGATGGAAGCCGCGGGAATTAACTTCGACCGCGTGACGCTGGGCTCCCTGATCCTCGCCCTCGGCCTGCTGGTTGATGATGCCATTATCGCCATCGAAATGATGGTGGTGAAAATGGAGGAAGGTTACGACAGAATCAAAGCCTCGGCCTTTGCCTGGAGCCATACCGCCGCGCCCATGCTGGCCGGTACCCTGGTGACGGCCATTGGCTTTATGCCGAATGGTTTCGCCCAGTCGACCGCAGGGGAATACACCAGCAATATGTTCTGGATAGTCGGCCTCGCCCTGATTGCCTCGTGGTTTGTCGCGGTGGTGTTCACGCCGTATCTTGGGGTGAAGATCCTGCCGGCGATCCCTAAAGTAGAAGGGGGTCATGCCGCCATCTATAACACGCCTCGCTATAACCGTTTTCGCCAGCTGCTTGCCCGCGTTATCGCCAGAAAATGGCGGGTGGCCGGGTCGGTGGTCGCCATTTTCATCCTGGCCGTGCTCGGCATGGGGCTGGTTAAAAAACAATTCTTCCCGACCTCCGATCGCCCGGAAGTACTGGTTGAGGTACAGATGCCCTACGGTACCTCGATTGCGCAAACCAGCGCCGCCACCGCAAAAATAGAAGCGTGGCTGGGCCAGCAGCCCGAAGCCAAAATTGTCACGGCCTATATTGGTCAGGGTTCGCCCCGTTTTTATCTGGCGATGGCGCCTGAACTGCCCGATCCGTCTTTTGCGAAAATCGTGATCCTGACGGACAGCGAGACGTCGCGCGAGGCGCTCAAGCTCCGGCTGAGGGAAGCTGTCGCCAACGGCCTTGCCCCCGAAGCGCGCGTGCGGGTGACGCAGCTGGTGTTTGGCCCGTACTCGCCCTTCCCGGTTGCCTGGCGCGTGTCGGGGCCGGATGTCGTACAGGTGCATGACATCGCTGACAGGGTGAAAGCCGTGCTCCAGGCGAGCCCAATGATGAGAACCGTCAACACTGACTGGGGGTCGCGCGTTCCCGTGTTGCATTTCACCCTCGATCAAAACCGCCTGCAGGCGACCGGCTTGACCTCCAGTGCCGTTGCCAATCAGCTTCAGTTTCTGCTCTCAGGCGTACCCGTCACCTCCGTGCGGGAAGATATTCGCTCGGTGGAGGTCATTGGCCGCGCGGCGGGAGATATCCGTCTTGATCCGGCCAAAATAGAGGGTTTCACCCTTGTCGGCAATGCGGGACAGCGCGTTCCGCTGTCTCAAATCGGCAAGATTGAGATCGGTATGGAAGATCCGATCCTGCGCCGTCGCGATCGTACCCCGACGATTACCGTGCGGGGCGATATAGCCGACAATCTTCAGCCACCGGATGTGTCGGTCGCCATCATGAAGCAGCTTCAGCCGATTGTTGATGCGCTGCCGGCCGGGTACCGTATCGACATGGCGGGTTCGATTGAGGAATCGGGCAAAGCCACGCAGGCAATGATCCCGCTGTTCCCGATCATGATTGCCCTGACGCTGCTGATCATCATTTTGCAGGTGCGCTCATTCTCAGCGATGGTGATGGTGTTCTTAACCGCGCCGCTGGGGCTGATTGGCGTAGTGCCGACCCTGCTGATATTTAATCAGCCGTTTGGCATCAACGCGCTGGTCGGTCTGATCGCCCTTTCCGGCATTCTGATGCGCAATACGCTAATCCTGATCGGTCAAATCGATCATAACCAGAGGGACGGTCTCGAGCCATTCCAGGCGGTGGTTGAAGCGACGGTCCAGCGCGCGCGCCCGGTCCTTCTGACCGCCATGGCGGCCGTGCTGGCTTTTATTCCCCTGACGCATTCGGTATTCTGGGGCACGCTGGCTTACACGTTAATCGGCGGAACGCTGGGCGGGACGATCGTCACGCTCGTCTTCCTGCCCGCGATGTATGCGATCTGGTTCCGGATCCGCCCGGCGGAACAACGCGTGCAGCACCCTGCAGAAAACGTGTAAACTACCATGAGTAGATAATACTTCTGAGGAAAGCATGGTTGTTAAGCGCTTAAGAAAAGAGGACCGCCGCGTGCAGCTGCTGGAGGTTGCGCGCGGAATCGTTCGTCAGCAAGGCACGGAGGCGTTGACGCTTGGCTATCTGGCCGAGCGGGCCAACGTGACCAAGCCTATCCCCTACGACCACTTTGGCGATCGTGAAGGGCTGCTGATGGCGCTGTACCAGGATTATAGCGACCGGCAGCTGGCGAAATTCCGCGAGACGCTGGCGGTCGACAGCAAAACGCTGGAGAAGACGATCCGCTTTTTCAGCGCCGCCTATATCGACTGCGCCATTAGTGCCGGGCCAGAGACCGGCCCAATCGCCGCGGCGCTGTCCGGATCCCACGCGCTGCAGACGTTTCGTGAGGCATGCGTGGCCGATTGCGCCGACTGCCTGCGTACCGCGCTTTCCCCGTTCGTCGCGCTCAAAGGCGTTCAGGGAGAAGCGGTACTGACGGCCATCATCGGCGCGGCGGACGCGCTCAGCACCGCTGCAGGTAACGGCGTGCTCGCCCGGAACGTGGCGGAAGATACGCTCAGCGGCGCCATGACCGGCGTGCTGGAGACCTACGTAAATAGCACAAAATGATCGCTGGGGGCGGATTGACACATAAGTTACCAATAGTAATATAGGGGCAGTTCTCACTCATTCGAGGTCGCTATGTCTGCTACAAATGCCATTAATAACGCACTGATCGTGACGGCTCATCCTGTCGACAATTCGTTATCCAATTCGCTGGCAGCCCGTATTGCCGGGAAATTACGCGAGCAAGGTACGCAGGTTGAAATTGCCGATCTGCATGCTGAAGGGTTTAATCCGGCGATGACCCGCGCCGATCTCGATTTGTATCACGGCGATCCGACCGCCCTTCCCGACGATATTCTGCGCGAGCAGCAGCGCGTCGAGCGAGCGGATATGCTGGTGTTTGTCTTCCCCGTGTACTGGTGGTCGGTTCCCGCGCTGTTGAAAGGCTGGTTCGATCGCGTATTAACCCTTAACTGGGCGTATAAGGTAGCTGACGACGGCAGGATTGTGGGCAGCTTACGGGATGTTCCCGTCCGCCTGATCGCCACCGGCGGCAGCGATCTCACCGGATTCGACAAACACGGCTATTCGACGGCGATTCAGACGCAGATAATCGAAGGCGTGTTTGGCTTCTGCGGGTTGAAGAACGTTAAGCTCGATATCCTTTACCAGGCAGACACGGCGACGCCTGAGCAGGTTGAGGATTTTCTGCAGGGGCTCGAGAACCTTGAATAATCAAAGTCTTCTATCCTAAAAAATGTGCAACGCTTACGGCGCACCTACTTAAGTTGGTGTGTTGAAGCGCATATTTCACCTGCGCTAGAACTGAACGTACTTTTTCGCCAATCGCGAAATAAAAACAAAGGTCACTACATGGTTAAGTCAGTTCAGCCAACAACCACCCTCACCACCACCGGAACCTTCGGCGGTGCGAGAGTATCTGTAGCAAACGACTGACAAACAGAACCTCACTCCCCGCCGGCCAGGACGGGGAAATCTCTCTCCGTTCACCACCCTATGAATGGAGAAAGAAAATGGTTTCATCTGACAATGCTCTCTTGATTATCGACATGCAGCAGGGCCTCTTTCGGGGCCCGGTTTCCCCTCGCTCCGCCGATGCCGTTCTGGCCAATATCCGCTTGTTAATCGCCAACGCCCGAGACGCGCAGGTACCCGTCTTTTTTGCCCGCCATATTGGACTGGACGACTCCCCCTTCTCGGAGAAGGGGCCGTTAACACAGCTGATACCCGAGTTGGACGTCCAGGAGCAGGATGGGGTTTTCACCAAGCGCTATCCCAGCTGTTTTCGGGATACCGAACTGCTGCGAGAACTTAATCAGAGAGGCATCAAACAGCTGGTCATTGCCGGGATGAAAACAGAATTTTGTGTCGACACCACCTGCCGGGCCGCACCGGAGTTGGGTTTCAGGACGGTATTGATTTCAGATGCGCATACCACAATGGATAATGCCCATTTATCCGCCAGCGATATTATCGCCCATCACAACAGCACGCTGGCAGGCCCGTTTGTGACGCTGTCGACTGCCGGCGACTGGCATTTTAATACGGTCAGTTGAGTTGGCGGGATCGTCTCTCTCTATCCCGTCGCGCCTTTCTGCGCGTCGGGAAAAGTAGAGAAAATTACAGGGTAAAACCTCCGTCCCCCACCTGCACCTGAGCGTACCATTTCATCAGCTCCGCGGTACCGGGCGCGTTCTCAGCCGGTGACCAGGAGGCGGTATCGTGCTCCGGAACAGGCTGATAGCCGCCGTGTTTTACCTCGAAAATGACGCCGCCTTTATCCAGCGACAGCACGGCATGCCAGGTACCGGCATCCATCTCCAGCACTTTGCAGTCTTCACCTAACACCACGCGACGGATCACGTTACCGCTGTCATCAAAATTTAGCACTAGAAAGCGACCGCTCAGCGCCGTCAGCAATTCAAAGGTGTGCGGATGGCGATGGGGACGAACATAGGTGCCGGGTTCCATTGCAATGGCCAGGCGCTGCACCGGGTCGCTCAGCTCGGGATGTAAATTACGATGCGCACGTAAGCGAGGGGAATTAGCCGCCTGCTCGCTTTGCTGCTGCAGGTCACTGAAAGTAATTTGTTTCATATACACCTTTGTTAATGGGGTCAGCGGGCGACAACCCGGTTGCCGCAGGACGTTATACCATCCTGAAAAGCCGATGAGCTATGGCGTTTGTGAAACAAAACGCTGCAGCGTGAGGATGCGTGTGATCGCCCCCCAAAGCGCAACGTTGAGTCAAACTCACATTGATTCCCACTATTTATCGTTTTTCAAAAGCGACGGCCCTGAAATAACATCCATTCATCCCTGGGATAGATAAAAATAAATATTACCAAGCCTGTATGGAGCACCTATGACACTCGATGTTTTATTCCATTTAATGAGTATTATCTCACCTCATAAATATAGCCCCGATGCAAATGTGCATGAGCTGATAACGTTACTGTCAGCAGAAAAGGAAAGCTCAGAAGCGTTATCGCCTTTCATCCATCGACTGCACCTTCTCTCTTTCGCCCAAAGCAATCCGGGTAACGCCGAAGAGCTGCTCTCAGCGCATTTACCCAAAGACGACGGGATCCTTCCGGTTCTGGACTTCGCGGACTGGCCCCGGGTGCGTTACGCCGCTTCAGGCGAAGTTCAAACGCCGGAATCTGAGGAGTACTTCCGTGAAATGACGTCGGCTGCCAATATGTTACGCACTGCGCTGATCGACGCTGAACGCGCAAAAGGGACGCCTGCGCTTTATATTCTGGATAAATTACTTAATCTGAACAGCGCCCTGCCGGAAAGATATAAAAATATGGCAAATATTCCCTACGCATAAATACGTTCCATCTGCGGAATATCCTTCAATAAATATTCCGCTATTTACTAAACCCGCTTTTCGTTGTAATCAAGACAGACGATATCCAACGAAGGCAGCACCGGCGCATTAAGGTTAAACCACGCCAGCAACCGTTCAATACTCTGTCTTCTGAGCGAATTTTTCGGCCAGACGAGGTAGTAGCCATCGCCGGTTGCGATAGCTTCCCTGAAGGGCAGCGCGAGCAGGCCGCTTTTCAGCGCGTCGAGCGTGAGGCGGAGGTCGGCCATCGCCACACCGTGACCGTGCATGGCGGCCAGGCTTCCCTGCTCCAGGGTGTCGAACACGATTCCACGACTCACGTCGAGCCCGGGGAATAACCCGGTTCTTTTCAGCCAGCGCTTCCAGTCCCGCCTGTCCGGAGAGGGATGGATAAGCTCGCACTGCGCAAGCTGATGCCGGGCAGATTCAAGCAGCGACGGGGTACAAACCGGAATGAGCCATTCACTGAAGAGCAGCCTGCTTTCCGTTGACTCGCCGAAATAGCCATTACCGAGGAGGATCGCACAATCATAGGGCTCACGGCTGAAGTCAACGGTGTCGAAGTCCATCCAGACGCTGGCAATTTCAATTTTTGGCTTCGCGTGGTTCTCACGAAAGGATTTAAGCACATTCAGAAGCCATCGCATCGTCAGGGTGCTGGGAGCTTTGAGGCGCAGAAGGTGGTTTTCGCTTCTGAATGCGCGACAGGCCCACTCAATATTCGAGAAACTTTCGCTGAGCTGTCCGGCCAGAATACGTCCGGCATCACTGACCTCCACTCGCGGCCCCTGGCGTTTAAAGAGCTCACAGTCGAACCACATTTCAAGCGTCCGGACATGCCTGCTGACCGCGCCCGGCGTGATATTCAGTGCTTCGGCCGCTTTGCTGAAGGAGTTCAGCCGCGCGGCGACTTCAAAAGCGCGAAGCGCATACAGTGGCGGTAAAGACATACATTCCCTTACTGTGAGGTTTAGCTATGCAGTGTTTGTATTATCGGCACTCGGTGACCTGTCGCTCAGGTCCTCAGATGAGAACGTCAGCAGCAGCTCCCTGAGCAGGGACTCAAGCTGCGCGCGCTGCGGCTCAGACAAGCTGCTCAGCAGCGCATTTTGGGTTTGTGTATGCACGATCAGCGCCTGTTCGATACGCTCCTGCCCGTGCGGCGTCAGGCTTACGAGGGTGCTGCGCTTGTCATCCGGATCGGCAATTCGCCTGATAAGCCCTTGCTGTTCGAGATGGCTGAGCCGGTTCGTCATCGCCCCTGAGGTGATCAGCAGCGATTTATACAGCTGCGTGGGGGAAAGACAGTACGGCTCACCGGCTCGGCGCAGCGTGGCGAGCACGTCAAACTCGCCCTCGCGAAAACCAAACTGCGCCATCGCCTCCGCCCATTCTTTTCCCAGATGCTTCATCAGCCTGAGCATTCGGCCAAAAATTTTCATCGACGAGGCGTCCAGCTCCGGCATGGCGCGGCTCCACTGGCCGACAACGAAGTCTACGTGGTCTTGCATTTTCACCCCTGATGGCGTGGGTATTTATCCTGTTGTGCGGTACATCTTACGCAAAAACATATTTTATCTTAACGTTAAGATAAATGCTCGTGCCGATTTGCCCGGGCCATTCACAACCGAAAAGGATTCCACGTTGAAACGCACGTCGCCTTTACTCTTCGCCGTTATCGCATTTATCGTCGGGCTGAACCTGCGCCCCATTCTGGCTTCTGTCGGACCGTTGTTTTCCGTGCTGCAGCGCGAAGCGGGACTGACCGCCACGCAATTCAGCCTGCTGACTACCCTGCCGGTCGCGATGATGGGGCTGGCCGCCCTGTGTGGGCCCTGGCTTTTAGCCAGAGTCGGCGCCGCACGAGGCATTATGCTCGGGCTCTTCATCCTGCTTGTGGCCTGCTTATTACGCGGTTTTAGCGCCTCACCGGAGAGTCTTATGGGCACCGCGTTACTGGGCGGGGCCAGCATCGGCACGATCCAGGCGTTAATGCCTGCCCTGATAAAAAAGGAATATACGCAAACGGCCAGTACGGTGATGTCGCTCTTCAGCACGGGCATCATGGCCGGTGCGGCAGTCGCCGCCGCCAGCGCCGAGCCGTTGTTCTCATGGCTCGCGCTCAAGCCCGCGCTGGCCATGGCCGGGCTGTTAGCGCTGCTTGCGCTGATACTGTGGTTAACCCTGGTTAAGCATCCTCAAGGGGAAAAAACAGCACACGAAAACGTGACGCTCTCGTCCTCCCGGACAGTACTATTGGTGATCTTTTTCGGCGTGGGAACGGGAGCCTACACGCTGGTACTGGCCTGGTTGCCCCCGCTCTATATTCAGGCGGGATGGTCCGCACGCAGCGGCGGCTACATGCTGGCCTGGCTGACGTTAACCGAGGTTTTCGCCGGGTTTGCCGTCTCCGCGCTGATCGGTAAATTCCCCGACCGTCGCGTGCCGCTGATCGCCGTATTGCTGTTGCTGCTGGCAGGATTACTGTGTCTGGTCTTTGCGCCGGGTACGACGCCTGTATTATCCACGTTGCTGCTTGGCACCGGGATCGGCGCCCTCTTCCCGCTGTCGCTCATCGTCACGTTCGATCATGCGCGAACGCCCGCGCAGGCCGGGAAGTTGCTGTCTAAAGTTCAGGGAGGCGGATACACGATCGCCGCGCTTATGCCGTTAATTGCAGGGATCGTTCGCGATAGTTCGGTCTCGCTGACCAGCGCATGGCTGATCATGAGTGCGGGAGTCGTGCTGCTGATCGTCATCGCGCTGAATTTTAAACCCGTCGTGGACGTGCAGGCACGGTGAACGCGATACCAGATTTGAGAGTCGTATTTCCGCCGATCGTAAGATAAATTCAGGGTAAATTTCACCTCATTCAGGAGTGGATATGTCGCAGACGTTACCGGAAATTGATGTCTTGTTCGTCGCCGGGTTCGGGCCCATTTCGCGGGATACGGAGTCCAGCGCCGCGTTTTATGTCCAGACACTCGGCCTTCCGCTGAAGCCGATGGAGGGGAATACCGATTATCTGCTCACTGAAGAGGGCCAGCTGGAAGGCGTGAAGCATTTCGCCGTCTGGCCGCTCGCACAGGCGGCTGCGTCCTGTTTTGGAGATGAACAGTGGCCCACGGAGCACCCGATACCACAGGGATGGATTGAGTACGAGGTAAAGGATCTGGACTCGGCTACCCGCGTTCTGAGTGAAAAAGGCTATCGGTTGCTGGTGGCTAACCGTATGGAGCCGTGGGGGCAAACCGTCACTCGCCTGCTCAGCCCGGAAGGTTTGCTTACCGGTCTGACGATTACGCCGTGGCTGCGGGAGTAATGGGGGTTTGCTTTGGGCGAATTTATTTAGGGGAATCTCTGCTTTGAGCAAGGAGCAGACATTATTAACTGCGTTAGGTGTGAATTAGCATGAGCAACTCAGCAGACGAATCATGGCGATCAGAATGACAAGGTCAGGTTTTCATTTTTCGCGATAATTTTTTTGTTGTTGATAATCAGCAGAGAAGATGTTCCTACACCAGTAAATAGTGCGTCCCCTTTAAAGAAGGTCTGATCTTGTTTGCCGGTTAAATGTCTTGCCATTTCCAGATCGCTTCCTTTCAGAAGGATTGTCACATTGATTTTGCGCACGCCGATATACTTCATGCCTGCATCGCTAAGCACAGGCGCCATATCTGAAAGCATAAAGAATATAACAAAAATTAAAACTAAAATTGATATAACGGTACTTCTTTTATCTTCTTTTTTTACCATTTTATCAATGCAAGTATAGATGATCAGTGTAATAAAAAATGCAGTGAATAGTAACGATAATAAAACGAACACCCCATCAAACATTCCATTAGCGCTACCAAAAAAAAGAATAACGCCACCCACAAAAGCAATAATTAAATGGGCATACAAAGCAACATAAACCCTCATTATTCTCCCTGCTTTAAGGGTTGCTTTCAGTTTTCCACGCCATTCTTTACGCTTTATTTTTTTATTGGGCGCAAGGAGTAAAATAAACATCGAGCAGTAATAAGAGGTTACAACCGACATTGAATACCATATTGCAAGAGAGAATGTAAGAAAAATTGAAAAAGAGATAATGACAAGAAGAAAAAATATGACATCAGAAAGTGATAATCCTGTAGGTAAGAAGCCAATTCTCATAGAGTAAATCATAAACACCACCACACCGCCCCCTATCAGGGAAAGGTAGATGTTTTTTGCTATGTTGATATTTAGAATGTTCTTTATAGAAATCACTTCCTGACTCCATTTATATGCCAAAGGTGTATAAAAATAAAAACTGTCGACCATCAGCAGATTCATGAACACATTTGCTATGGATGAATACTTACAACTTACGCTCCTGTCACCATGCTGCTGCAGAAATGGCTCGTGAGTCAGCTTCAAGCGAAAAGTGGACATCAGAACTGAATGGCTGATCTAATGGTGATAGCCTACATTCAAGCTAAATAAAAAAATTATACAATGTTTGATTACCACCACTAATCCTTATCTGGAATATCTCTCGCATCGTAATAATCAATCCCAAGTCTAAAGCTTAACTCAAGGCCCTCGGGACCTCCGTTTATATCGCCTACACCAAATGTATTAGGCGCATTTTTGCTTCTGAACACTTCAACATCTTTTTTATTTGGAGAAGGCTCATCGTTATTATAAAAATCAGGGAGCGACTGCAACTCAACGTAATCAACGCCAGCAGGATTATAAGCGAGATAAAAGTTCCTATAGTTACCAGGATTTCCTAAGTAGTGCCCTTCTTCATATTGATAGAATTTCGCAGAATGGTCAAAATGCAAATAGTTAATATTATTTCCAAAGTCTTTAAACTTATGGCCAAGGGTTTTAGCCAGATAAGGCACTTCAGGATGAAAGTCCTTATCCTTGCTGGTTACAGAATAGAGTATCACAGTATTCTTATTATCATAAACCACTTGTAGATAGAACTTCCTGAACGAGTAAATATACTCATTAACCTTGCCATCCTCAGAATGTTCTTCTTTCACAGGTGCGCCAAAAATTGATTCGATGTACTTTATCGATGCCCCGGTATAAATTACGTGTAGATTATCTTCCGCTTGTTTTTGGAAAAATCTATCTGCGATATTCTGATACAAGTCAAACACTGTATTTAGCGCTCCAAAGTATCCAGAAATGGCAAGAACACCACTCAAAACAACAGCAATAAATGATTTTTTAAGTATTTTTCCCGGGGTCATCAGTTTTAGTCGCTCATTCCATTTTTTTAGTATTGTACGTATTACTGACTATAAAGTAAAACAATGCCGCGTAAAAAAGTCATTATCAATGATGATTGAATCGAAACTTATCTTAAGCATGATTTTAACTTTTAATATTAGAGCACCTTCCGTTGCTGGCACTGGCCTGCTTTTAGCAGTCATGCACCTCAAAGGATATTTCTGCCTTGCAATGAAGGTCCTTTTTCTGCTTTGCGTAGACAGATTCGCAAAGCTATGCACCCAGGCTTTACGATATTCAACGAGGTCGTAACGTTAACCCGCTTTTAGCATTCGCCGAAGTTCATGGTCCATATATTCATCTACAGCACTGGCGTCAATTCCACCCGCTTTGTACCAGACATGGAGTTCTTTAATCGCCAGAGTGCCAAACCTTGCCCAGCCGATGAGGTTCGTTCTCAGGAGGAACTGAATCATGTCTCCTCCTGAGCGAAGTGCCGCGTCGCCAGCATCCATCAAACACAAGGTTCCATGCGCAACCAGCAACATTCGTCTGAGTTCTGGGTTATTCGCAGAAGGAATACATTCCCCCCATGCCTTCTTATGGTAGCAACGTTGTTTAACCGTCCAGGTGATCCGCACAAGCAATTCGGTAATCAGGACAGGGATAGCCATCGCTAATCCATGCCGTAGGTCGTATCCTTTCTCAAAAACCTGGACGGCAATGGTCGCGAAAGACTGACGATGCTGACCAAATTCACCCACGTTAATAAACTGAAGTAAGGAAAAGAATGGAATTGGGATACCAGAGCCTCTCCCTTCAGCACCAGAAGAGCCCGCCATATCAGAGAAAAGATGGCCCAGCCAGTTTACGAAGCCACTGAATACCTTAGAAACAAAAGTTATTCCCTTTAAGCTCAAAAGTTTCGGTATCTACGGAAACCAGTTTTCCGTCTGCCACAAAATGTGCCGTGCTGGTAAATTGATCAAGGATAGAGAAAAATAAACCGACCAGGTCCGGGGAGTGGGCAAGACTTTTAATATGGTGATTCTTCGTATTCATCCTGAAGAGACCGTCAACATCGCCGCCATGCCGATGGTCATAATTGACCTTAAATTTTCTCTCCAGAAAGCCGATAGCGCTTTTTGTAGGATCGCTCCCTTCTGAACCGCCTTTCCATCCAAATGCTGAGGCGAATTTCTCGACTGCTCCGTCCACCGCATTATCTGCAAGCCTGGTCAGTTTTCCTTCACCAGGTGCGCCTACCAGAAAAATATCGATAAGCCCGCCAATAACGCCACAGGTGCCGGCGATCATGTAATCATATTTATCGCAGCGGGCGGTCTTTAAAGTAAAGTCTTCCTGAATGCGTTTCTCCAGAGCAATTCTCTGAGTTGGGGACATCAGGGCGCTAAACGGATCGACCTTTAAATCGATATTGTGCTTATGAGCATAGTCCGATACGGACTGGGAATAAGTTTCCCAGTCCGTATCGCTCGTGAACGCTATTGTTTCAATCATCGACAGTTTACTGATACTGGACGATGGCGGGATCAAACCGGATTCAAGGTAATCGCTGAATTCACTGGAAACCGTTGTATGGATGTTCTCATCAAAGGTGATACCTGCGTGTTCCAGGACGCCCTCCATAGCG